>JBPOHS010000100.1:0-5215 GCA_052035295.1 Pseudomonadota bacterium | reverse complement strand
CCCAGGCTGCGGCAAGGCAGCAATGAGATCCGTATCGATAATCAGGTGGGTGACGGCGGCGGCCTGTATGCGCAAATCTTGATTAGGCGCAGGCATGCATGTCAGGAGCAGGACACCTATACCTACCGTTGTTCCGTCGGTGAGACGCACACGCGGGGAACCCTGCAAAGCCAGACTTGCACGTCGGGACCAGCAACACGCGAAGGGATTTTCCGTAACTGTTGGCGTTGGAATCAACGTTACACCCGTACTTCTGATCCAATTTACACACGGGAAGCTCAGTGTGATGAATTACTGCAGGCGGGGTGTGGTCAGGTCGGTGCACAGTGTACACAGCAGGCGGCAGGATTCTGTGCTTCCCAAACGTTGGCCTTCAGCTGCCCGGTCACGACGGCTGCCCGTTCGATCAGCCTGTGCGGAAATGATCTTGTCTGTGCTGACGGAAATTGCAGTGACGATGTTGGCAGGGAATATACCCCCGCGACCGAGGGCTTCACCAAGGCTGCTTCGAGCCTTGCGGTGGCCGAAGAAATTGCGCGCAACATGGACATGGACACCTTGACGGTGTTCAACGGCACCCAAAAGGAATGCGAGCGAAAGATGGTGGGCGCTTCCAACTGCTGTGCCGACGGAGGGTGGGCGACAGACGCCAACCTCGCGAGTTGCACGACCGACGAGCGAGTCCTGGGTCTTGAGCGAGAAGCGGGTCAAGCGGTGTATGTGGGCCGCTACAGCAGCGGAAGCCTGCTTGATCGTCGTAACTATCAGGTGTATTGCACCTACTCATCGAAAATCGCCCGCATTTTCATGGAGCAAGGCAAACCCCAACTTAACTTGTCGTTCGGTACAACGGAAAATCCGGATTGCAGCGGCTTTACCTTGCAACAGATAGAGTCACTGAACTTCGATGCAATGGATTTTTCCGAGCTGTATGAAGACATGCTGGAAAAGGCCGAGCAAGGCACAACGCCTGACGCCGACACGGTCGGGGCAGAAATCTCTGTCGATATGCAAAGCCGATATCCACAGGTGGAAGCGCCATGAATCGTATGCGAACGCTCGCGGTGTTAATGGTGTGCTGCTTGTTTGATGGATCACTGGTAGCCACTGTCTACGGTGAAACCGTATCAAACACTTACTACGACGATCGAAGTCGCGGCTGGTTCTGGTATGAGAAAGTGGATGAACCGGTGGAAGAACCGCTACCCAAATCCGAATCTACGGCGCCAGCACCATCTGTCCAACCCGTTCTGAGTCCCCGCGAACGCCTGAAAAAGCAGGGGGAGGAGTGGGAAGACTCACTGGCGCTGGCGATACTGGAGCCGTCCTCGACACACTATCTGGCCTACCTGGAAAAAACGGCAGCGATACAGCAGCAGGCGCAATCGTTTGCCGGAGGCTTCAAGAAAACCCTGTGGATCACGCCTGAGCTGGATTATACCGTCGAGAAGCCCCGCGATACTCAGGCCATTGTTGGCATGAACGACCAGCGCAATCAGCAAAATGACAGAATTTTACAAGATCTGGCGCATGACAACGGGATTCTTTTCTTCTTTCGCAGCGATTGTCCCCACTGCCATCGCTTTGCGCCCGTTCTTAAGTTGTTTGCAGAAACCTATGGATTCAGTGTGATCGCGATTTCCATGGATGGCAAAGGCATTCCCGAATACCCCTATCCAAAACCTGATCACGAATTGGCGTCACGACTGAATATTTCCACCGTCCCGGCCATCTTCATGGTCAATCCCGACAGCAATGCCGTCGCGACAGTTGGCTACGGCTTCAACAACTGGGTGAAGTTGAAGGAAAAAATCCTGTTTGCAGCCCAGCAATTAACGGGAACGGCTCGCAAGGAGGGCTCGCCATGAGAACAAGAGCATTGGTTGTCGCAGGTTTTCTCTGGATAGTCGTGCCCGCAGCAGTGAATGCGAGTATAGGCTCCAAGTTGGACGATTGGTTTAACGGACAGAACTATACCAATCAGACCGCGCCCGGCGTCTATGAAGGGCAGAGTGCCCGCTATTTCAGTATGGGAGGTTATTCCCGGCGCAATGATCTTAACGGTGAATTTGAGTTGTTTTCAGTGCAGACACCGCGCATCTCCGCTGGATGTGGTGGCATCGATGTCTACGCGGGAGGATTTAGCGCTATTGATAGTGATGCCTTGATGAACAATATTCGCGCCATCGGTCAGGCGTCTGCTTCGCTGGCGTTCATGCTGGCCATCCAGACGGTCAGTCCCATGCTCAGCGATATCATGAAGCAGATTCAATCTTGGGCGAATGAATTCAATAAATGGGGGATGGATTCCTGTCAGGCTGCCGAACAGCTCGTGGGTGGCTCGCTGGAGATGTTTGGCGTGGACAAGGGGAATTGCATTGTCAAAGCGATGAATAACCAGGGCTTGAATTATCGTGACGCTGAAGATCTTTGTACCAATGAGGCTGGCGGCGAATCGGTAGTGAATGGCCCGGGCGGCCCCAACCAGATTGATTTTGTGCGCGGGAATTTGGCCTGGTACGTTCTGATGAAAGACCCGTTTTTCAGTTCAGATACGGATTTGGCGCAGATGGCGATGAATATCACGGGTACAGTGATTATCGAGAAGGAAAATCCGTCTGTCGCGGATTCGCCGTTGATTCCCGTCACCATTCCGTCTGCAGTGGATAACGGCGAGCTGACGGATCGATTTCGCAACATCTACAACGGGCTGATGGAGGGGCAGCAGGGTGCCATGCAGCTCTATCGTTGCGAGGGTAGTGTTTCTTCTGATCGTGACAACGGTTGCGCCAGTGTCAGCGCACGACCGCAGGCCATGCAGGTGACAACGCAGGGCATGCGCACGCGCGTGCAAGACAGCTTTCGCAGCATCATGCAGAAAGTACAATCCGATTCTGTCTTGTCGCAAGAAGAACAAGGGCTTATTTCATCCACCAGAATTCCCGTATACCGATTCTTGACGGCGATCAGCGCGGCCTTTCCCAATGCCATTGATATCGAGCAAGCCGGCGATGAATATTCCCGGTTAATCGCCTCAGAGATCATCAATGAAGCGATATTGCGTATGGTTGATGCCGCCACCATGAGTGCAGAAAACCTGGATCGAGGCATAAGTGATGCCAGTCGCGTGCGCGTCTACAAAGAGCAGCTCAGCAGTGTCCGCAAAGGCGTAGCCAAACTTTCACTTGAAAATCGCAGTCGGGCAGAGTCGCTGGAACACATGATGGATCAGATTGTGAAATACGAACGCATGCTCATCCCGCGGCTTGGGCGTGGTGTCATTGCCAGTGCTACCTGGCGGCGCTGAGGTGGATTATGGATTGGGAAATATTTACCTACGGCAATGGGGATTTTCTGTGGCAGGTCTTCAATGCCATTGCAATGCTATTTGGCTCCGATAATTACCTGATCGCAGTCAAGCTTTCGGCGTTGCTGGGATTCATGGGGGTGCTCGCCCGTGCGGCCTTTGATCACAACATCATGGCAAGCTTTCGCTGGTTTATTGCAATGATTGCGTTCTGTTGGGTGGTCATGGTGCCTAAATCCACGGTCATCATTACCGACCGTGTCAACGTAGCCGACTCCGGTGTGGTGAATAACGTGCCGTTCGGATTGGCCATGACGGCCGGTATCTTCTCTGCCTTGGGAAATCATTTGACGGAGATGTCCGAGACCATCTTCAATTTGCCCAATACATTGCGCTATCAGGATAGTGGCCTGCTGTCGGCTCATCGCATGTATGATGCCCTCAGTAACATGAGTATTGACGATGCTCGATTGAGCGCAAATTATTCGGAATTTCTTGCCACCTGTGTAATCTTTGATGGTGTCGGGCAGCGCCGCTTCACCTGGGAGCAGGTATTGGCGAGCAACGATCTCGCCGATTTCTTCACAACGCGGGTAGCCGCCAACGTAGCACGATTTCGGTATACCGAAGCTTCTGGCCTGGATCAGATTCTGCCCTGTCGGAGCGGGTTTTCGGAACGGTTGCTTGCCGACATCAGTACGAACGAAAATATCAATGCGATTTTGCATACCGGCATAACGCCCATGGTGTCGAGGTTGGGGGATGAAGCGGCCGCTATCCGCCAATTTCGTGCAGACGTGAACGCTGCGTTCAACTATCTGATGGGTTTCAGTGACAGTGTAGATGATATGGTTGTACAGGCAGCGCTAGTCAACGGGCTTTCTGGTGGTTTGTCGCGTATGGCACAGGAAACCGGCGCAACGGAATTCAATGCAACCATGGTGGGCAATCTGCAAACACACCAGCTTTCGCAACAGGGGATCATGGCCAGTCTTGCCAAAGACAAACTGCCGCTGATGCATGGCGTTTTTGAGTCATTTCTGTATGCGGTGTTTCCGCTGATGGTGTTGCTTGCCATCATCAGTCCAGCAAAAGCGTCATTGAATTACGCCAAAGCCCTGTTGTGGGTTAACCTATGGCCACCGTTGTTTGCCATTCTGAATTTTGCAGTAAATGCGTGGGATCGTGCTTCATTGAGCTCGCTGGCGGCTGGCGGACTCAATGCGGCCAACATGAGTAGCATCGCCTCTTATGTTTCAGACAGTGTGGCGACGGCCATGATGATAGGTACCTTGCTGCCCGCGTTGGCCTGGTTTTTGGTGACGGGAGCGGGCGGTTTGCTGGTGGGGGCTGCCGGGGGGATGATGAGGGGTGTGTCATCCCGAGCAAATCCAGGGGCGAGCCACGATGCAGGATCGCGCCGATCAGAAACAGCGTTAGCGGCGCCGCTCACGACGGCATTACAGACGTCGGCATCTACGTTGGCGAAATTGCCAACCCATGGCGTATCTGGCGCTGGCCATTCGGATCGGGATGGAACCTTCATGTCCTCGCAAGGAACGCATCCTTCGCCTTCTGCTTCATCCACACCTGCCAATGCATCTGCAATTTCGTCGAACAAATTGGCCAATAGAGGCACGGAGTCAGCAGTTCAAAGTGGGATCAATGGCCGTTGGCTGGTGTCGCGTCAAGGTGGCGGGGCGGATAGTGGCGACATTACACCAGAGCAAAATAACGCCGAGCGTGCACGCGCAGAGCAGCACCTGCTTGACGTTGAGGCAGTGGTAGACGCTGCGACGCGGGAGCAGGCGAGTCTGCGGGCAGCTGGTTGGGATTCCCCCCGTTCACTGGACAATCCGTCTCGTGTACCATTGGCCTCTGTGGCCTCTGTGGCCTCTGTGGCCTCTG
>JBPOHS010000039.1:0-57353 GCA_052035295.1 Pseudomonadota bacterium | reverse complement strand
CGTTGACTGGATGCGCAAAGATCTGTCGATTTGCTTTGAGGAAGCCCGCCGCAATGGGTCGTCGTTACCCGTTGCGGCGTTGGTGGATCAATTTTATGCGGAGGTGCAGCAGAGAGGTGGGGGGCGGTTTGATACTTCGAGTTTGTTGACCTTGCTTAAAGCAAAGGCATGATCAGGGGCATTCCTCGAAATCAGGGGAGCCATAGACATGAGGAGATGTCACATTATTCAACAGCGCTGGCGTTTGCATTACAACGACCGCATCTGAATGTATCCATATACCATTGCTTCCCCTCTCAGCTCCACCTTGAGCAGGATCGCGACCTTGCACGTGCCCAGGCATAACTGCACCCGCACCTCCACCTACTTGCATCGTATTCATGAATGGCACGTTACTATCAAATCGGTAGGAAACCCTTAGTTGCAAGAGGTTGGCATCCTGCACCGTGATACCCGATTCAGCGCCTTCATTTCTACTCAAAAATGGGAGGTTGTCATTTGGGATTGCAATTGACCCGGGAACTATATCGTTGCGACCGAAATCGTTGAAGGCGCCATAGCTTGGGCGCATTACGCAAACCTGAACCAAGCCAGGATATTCTCCGTTCCTCGGATCAGACGCGTCCATTCTCTTGAGGATTTCTTCTTCAAGCACGCCCAAACCGTCCTCCTGAATTGCGAAATTTGGCGTAGAGGATGCAATTCGGGCAGCCATGAGGGCCGCGTATTCCAGGTTGGACTTGGCTTGCGCAATGAGAGCAACATGCAAGATGCCTGCGCCGACCAAAAACAGCACAGGTAAAACCACGATGGTCTCAATCATGGATGCGCCAAGTTTGTTGCGCATCGACCTACTATTCACGCTATTAAGTTGCGACGAGGATAATAGTTTTGTCATCTCTGCCTCCCTTGTTTTCAGCTTCAGCAACGATAGCGGTACACTTTTCCAACATAGAGAGACCCGCAGTAGATACGACTTCCTCAAGCTTCACATCATCTACAACATCCGATATGCCGTCACTAACCAAAATGAACCTGTCACCCTGCGACCATGGAAAAACGTCCACTTCCACTTCAACCTTATCTTTCGCGCCTATTGCTTTCGTAATTACGTTTTTGCTCTTTTGGTCGTTTTCAAGAAAATGTGAGTGATCATTGGTGAGCTGACTTATTCCGCCTGAAGCAGGCACTCGGTAAATTCTGCTGTCGCCGACATTGAAAACCACGGCGTTAGTACCTTCCAGCCAGAGCGCCGTTAATGTCGACGCCATACCCCTGACGGATTTCGAGTCCGCGAGCTTCTTCACTTTTGCATTTGCTTGATGTATAGCATCAAGAATGGAATTTCTTTCAACCTCATTTTGCAGCGAATCATGCAATTCACGAACGACATTTTTTGAGGCCTCACGGCCATTGGGACCGCCGCCTACACCATCCGCTACCACAAAAAAACCACGATGAGAAACCACTAGATAGGAGTCTTCATTCTCATCTGAGCGACTTCCCTTGGCGCTGTACCCGACCGATTTGACCATAAGGACCTAAGGATTCTTTATTTGTTTTTGTTTTTGTTTTTGTTTTCCGAAGCATATTCTTCAATGGAACCGATCAACTTTGACAGATTGTCGATATTTGCCTTTGGGTCTGCCGTTGCAATGTAGTACTTAAAGTGTGTTTCTGCCTGCAAAAGACGAATAGTCGCAAGATTGAACTGTGCTTTGGAATTTCTCGGGTCCAGCTCAACAACCTTTTCAAAGTATCCAGCTGCTTTTTTTGTGTCGCCAGTTCTATACGCAATAGTACCAAGGCGATACAAGCTAGTAGAATCTTGCGGATTCAACTTACTCGTTTCAAGAAACAGCGATTCCGCCAGAGGAAGGTTGCCGTCTGCATAAGCTTGCTCGGCCGCCTTGACTTTGTTTTCGAATTCCACAACTTGTTTCAGCTTGGAATCGTCGCCCAAAACAGCACAACCAAACAGAGATGCAAAAAGGAACGCATAACAGAGCAATTTCACAGGAGTCATCACGCCCCCCATTTCTCATACCAAGCAAGCTTGGATGATGCTTTTGTGTAATACTCGGTACCAGGTGGAACGATATCCATTACCTGTTTCCAAAGCTGCTTGGCCCTTTCGCTATTCACATACTCCAACCGCAGGGCCTGACGGTAAAGTTGCTTCGATTTTTGATTTGCTGCATCCAATGCTATGCGTGCTGCAACCGAATCACCATAACTGACTGACTTCTGCCAGTATTTATATGCTTCGTGATTTCTGCCAGCTTTCGCAGATTCGTTCCCAAGCGCGGCATAGCCATCTGCCATTTTCGACACTGTTGCATTTGCCATGGTGCTTCGCTTGCCGCCAAACATTGCTTTCTCTTCGGCAAGAAAAGACGACCATTGAGAAAACGCCTCTGCTGTGCGCCCTTCGATATACGCCTGCTTGCCGGCAGTGTATTTTCCGTACATGGACACATAGGCATTGTACTTATTGCGATATGACGTATCACCCACACGACTTGACTTCAACGCCTGCCCCATCTCTTTGAGCAAGCCGTCAATATCGCCTGACAAATAGCGTGCATCAACGTTTCCAACCGCAGACGCTACAGAAGCCGATACTGATGGGGAGTCGATTCTAGGCGTGACAGACGATTTGACGACGGGTCTTGCAGCTGGTGCCGCAGAGGCTGTGGCGGGTTTCTTTGCTGGTTCTGCCTTGGCCATGGTATTTGTAGAGGAGGGTTTCTTGTCCTCCACTTGCGGTGGTGGTGGAGCAATCGGGCCCTGTGCACCAGACGAAAACGCTATAGACGGGGGAGGCGCAGTAGGATCGACCACTGGCGCGTCCTGTACCCGCGACTCCTGCGCAGTGCTTACGTCGGCACCACCCGCAACCTGTGAGGTACCTGACTGGGCAACGCCTGAGGCTGGATCCACTTCGTCAGTTTTCTCACGAGCTGAGTTTGCCCCGCCCGGATTTGGAACCGAGACTACTTGCTGATTTGCACTGTTAAGCAGCGAGTTGCCCTTTACCAAAAATAGGCCTGCGCCAGCAATTACCAGGACGGCTAATCCCGCAATGGCGTACAAGACCGATTTTCCTTTCGTACTGGAACTTCTGGCATTTGAACCTAACGGACTAGCCGTCCGGGAAAGCTCGCCGTCGCCCACCTTGGTATCAACGCTATTTTTGGATGAGGTAAAGATGAGAGTGACCTCACCCAACTTGATTGAATCCCCCTCCTCTAAAATGACCCGCGCAACTTTATAGCCATTTACCTTAAGCCCATTGAGGCTATCAAGGTCATTAATTACAAAACGACCAGACTGGAAAACAATTTCTGCGTGCTTACGCGACATACCCTTTTTATTAAGCACAAGGTCACATTCGTTGCCGCGACCAACGACAAAAGGAAAAGCAGAAATAGGTATGTAGTCGCCTTCAGCGGTTAGAAGATAGGCTGTGCCGCCGGCCTCATCCTCCAGGTAAACCTCGGTCTTTTCATTGTCCCACAAGTCAGTGACAGGCGACTTCTTCAGGTCGATTACCGGCGTTGCCTCGATTTTAAACTGCTCGGATTCTTGTTTCATTTCAACACCTTTGGTAACCACTACTACCTGATTATTAGAATGACAGGATATCGCCCTGCTCGATCCCAGTCTGGGCAGCCACTCCGCTGGCGAGCTCCAACACTGAAACAGTACCTTTCGGCCCCAAAACGAACCGAAAAGGCTTCACGTTTTCCCTGACAGCAAGCACACGATTGTCCTTGCTTAAAAACACAACATCGATACTAAACCGCATGAACCATGTATGTACATCCTTGCAGGGAACTATCCACAATCCTCGATCCTGCGGCAGGTGCTTGGTGGCAAGCAAGCCGACCGCACGAGTAATAAAGTTGTCAGCCAAGGCTACTTGCAACGGCTGCGCAAGCACTCTACCTGTCACACTTACCGTCCGGTTAAAGCGCATTTTACTGCCTCCGCAACAGAGCGGTCAGACTATCCGGCAGGATGCCTATGGTGCTCATCTTCACAATGACAATGAACGCCAACAACATGAAAATAATGGGAAAAAGAAAGAACATCATAGGCAGCAGCATACGTACAGGCGCCTTGTTGGCCAATGTCTCAGCCGAATTGAAGCGCTCGCTCCTCCTCTGCTCCGCTTGTGCTACCAACACATCTACGATCTCTCCCCCGGTTTCCTCTGCCTGGTTAATGGCAGCAACGAAGTTGTTGATGGCCTCCAAATTCATGCGATCGCCAAGCGCCAACAAGGCTTCACGTCTTGGTTTACCCGCTCGAATTTCGCGCAACACCTTGCTGAATTCCTCGCGCACAGCTCCTTGGGGGAGAGCACCAATCGCATGAGATAATGCCCCCGAATAGTTCAGACCAGCCCGCATACCCAATACAAGCAGATCCAACAAAAACGGGAACTCCCTGATAACAGACCGTCTGCGCTTGGCAATTTGATCTGATAGCCACAAATCCGGGTAGAAAAAACCGACTGGAGCGAAGGTAAAAACAAAGACAAAAATCTCAGGACCTGCTTCCGGGTTGGCTCTCAACACAAAGACCGAAGTAATCCCACCAAAAATACAACAAACAAATTTAAGTACTACAAACTCCTCTGGCAGAATCGCATAGCTATAGCCTGCGGCGCTAAGTTTGTTAGCAAGTGACGTCCTGGTCTTTTCGCTAATTAATCGGCTTGCCTCGAGCGTGAACAAACGCACAATCGGCTTGAACAGCTGAAAAATCAGCGGAGGAGTATCACGCCACTCCTCGTCCTGAGACGGAACGGAGCGCCTTCTTCGAATCATCAGCATTAAGGAAAAAGCTGACGCAAAAGCAGCGAATGCTGCAAGAAGTGCCGGAAGCTGTGCCGATATGGATTCCATGTTCATGTCTGATCACACATCCACATTAACAATCTTCTTAATCACTATGGTACCGATCAATGCCATGGCACCCATCGCAGCCAACCATATCCAGCCTAGATTTGTAACAAAAAGCATTCGCATCGCCATGGGTTCTTGTTGAAAGAAAACGAACCCCATTCCGATTGGGAAGAAGGTTGCTAGTCGCCCCTGTGACTCACCCATCGCAGTCAACGCCTTAATCTTGCCTTCAACTTTAGATGTTTCACGAAGCGTATTTGCCAAGCTTTCGAAGGTAGACGCGAGATTTCCACCAACCGCGCGATTAATCTTGATGGCCGAGTTCATGAGAATAACCTCGGGCCGGTCAATGCGTTTGGCAAGTTCTGCGAAAGAATCGTTCAAGTCAGTTCCGATTCGATATTCCACCAACACTTGTGCAAACTCCTGAGCCAGTGGTTCCGGCTGATTTTTTACGACTTGCTGTAAGGTTTTTACAAGATTTAAACCTGACTTCAACGCTGATCCCATCGCGGCAAGAGCGTCTGGCATTTGCTTTACAAATTTGTCAGCGCGCCTTTTTTTCATGATTCGAAGAATCTGCGGTGGCGCAAACAAGACCAACACCCCAATAACGATCGCCGCCACCGGATTCAGCAAAAAGTACATTAACGGGCACACCACCAGCGCAAAGCCAATAGTCACGAGAAAAACCTGCGAAGGCTCAAGTAAGACGAGTACGTCTCTCAACCCTTGGTCTACCTGAGCATAAAATTGCCGTTGGTAAAGGCCGAAAAACTCCCTTGATACCCTTATCAAAACAATCGCAGCGCAAACAAAAAAAATGCCCGAGGTTACAATAACGAAAATTTGGATGTTGGCAGCAACAAATTGCTGTATTGACAGGAAACTCAGGTCCATGCAGCCACCTTACTGTTTTCAACATCGTCAAATTTCGTCTCAAATATCGAGACGTCCAGTTTAATGCCCTGAGAGATTGCTTCACGGATAAATGTTGGAATGTAACCGGTCGCACGAAACTCGCCGATTATTCTTCCTTCCGGACTGACGCCTTTCTTAACGAATTCGAAAATGGGCTGTAATTTGACAGAATCGCCTTCCAACCCGACGACTTCCATTATGTGTGTGATTTTACGTTTTCCATCGGCCAATCGACTTTGCTGAACGATGATATCCACGGCAGAAGCGATCTGTTCACGAATCGCCTTGGAAGGAAGATCCACCCCCGCCATTAACACCATCACTTCAAGACGCGACAAGAAATCACTGGGCGAGTTGGCGTGACCTGTTGTCAATGAACCATCATGACCTGTGTTCATTGCCTGCAACATATCAAGCGCTTCGCCACCACGACATTCTCCTACCACGATCCGATCCGGTCTCATACGAAGAGCGTTAACTACCAGATCACGGATAGTTATGCGCCCCTTACCTTCCGCGTTGGAAGGACGACTTTCAAGCGAAACGACATGGGTCTGATTAAGCTTCAATTCTGCAGCGTCTTCGATGGTGACGATACGCTCACTGGAACCGATGAAATTGGAGAGGATATTGAGCGTAGTGGTTTTCCCGGAGCCGGTACCGCCCGAGATAATGATATTGCGGTGTTGCTCAACACATACCTTGAGGAATTTGGCCATTTCGACAGACAAACTGTCAAACTTGATCAAATCACCCATATAAAGGTTTTTCTTGGCGAATTTACGTATCGTTACCGTAGGACCATTTAACGCGAGCGGTGGAATTACCGCATTGACACGGGAACCATCCGGCAAGCGCGCATCCACCATCGGAGAACTCTCGTCGATACGTCGCCCGAGTGGCGCAACAATACGATCAATAATAGCCAATAACGACTGATTACTGGTGAAGCGATGCTCGGAAAGGGTCAGTTTGCCGCTCTTTTCGACAAAAATCTGGTCGGGACCATTGACCATTACCTCTGTAACGGTATCGTCTTCTAGCAGAGGTTCCAATGCCCCCAAACCGACAGCTTCCGCCACAATCTGGCGTTGCAATTCGATCTTTGTCATTGCCAGCGGCAATTCATCTTCAAGTTGATTGATGATGTCGTGGGTGGCTTTTTCCGCTTCCTTTCTGAGGTCGGAGGAAGACATTTCCTGAAGATTACTGCGCTTACGCAAATCCAGGTATTCCAGAATCATCGAATGTATCTTACGTTTCAACGCCAGTACTTCGTCTGATTCCGCTTTCTGCTGCTGCTTTTTGACGTTACGATCACCGCCGCCAAACAGTATCGAAATATCGTCAGGAACCTTGGTAACATGCAGTCGCAAGTCACCGATTTCAATTTTGTCGCCCGGCTTGAGCGCCAAGGGCTGCGTCAGTCGCTCCCCTTTATACCAAGAACCGTTTGTACTTTTATTATCAACGTACACTGCCTCGAACTCACCGATGTTGATTATCGCATGCGTACGGGAAGCGTGGGCGGAGCTGAGGATAACATCACAGTTATCCCCTTTGCCCAACTGGATGCTGCCACTCAAGAACGCATGGGTGGCACGATTATCAAATTTATCTGCAATCTCGAGCTCTAGCACAATACACCTCGCTTGTATCAATCAAAGATTGAAAAACGAGTCGCTTCTTCTTTGCCCGTCTTGTTCAGATCCTTGGCATAGTTGAGCATATCTTTGTTGCGCTCGCCCTCGGGATCCATCAGATAGGGAGTAACGAAGATCATCAGTTCCGTGGTCTTCTCCTGGAAGTCCCTTGATTTGAACAATTCGCCAATCACCGGAATCTTGCTAAGCCCTGGAAGTTTGTCTATCGCTTTGGCATCCTCAGCATACAGCATTCCGGAAATAACCATGGTCTGACCGGACTGCACGTTCATTTCCATTTTGGTTTTTCGCGTAATAAATCCCGGAATTCCCAAAACCTGGACGCTATCATCCACTTGCCTTACTTCAACGTTAACCAAGGTCTCAATAAATCCATCGGGATCTGATTTGGGAGATATCGTCAGTATTACCCCCACACGTTTGAAGAAAGTTCTAACCTCATTATCCTTGTTGACCGTTGGAATGGGTATTTCCCCCCCGGCCAGAAATTCCGCTTCGGAACCGGATCGGGTTACCAACTTAGGCTGCGCCAGAATGCGAGCAACCCCTTCACTTTGCAGAAAATTGAGTGTTGATCCGATAGAAGTGCCCATGTAAAGACCACTTGCTGTTTGAATCGCACCTTGCTTGCGATTGAGAAGCAAACCAGCAACATTGTCTGTAGTATGAAAATTTCCTGCACCATGAAATACTCCAGCCACCCCGTAAGAAGGACCACCGGTCGCCGCATCCCACTTTACTCCAAGGTTTTTGAGCTTTTGCTTTCTGACCTCAACCACATGGACATCCAGCATGACCATGGCTTGTAGATTTACATTTGGCATGACTACCTTGAACGCCACCTTGCCAGCTTTTACTTCTTTCTTCAGTTTGTTTTGCAAATCAGCCACGATGGCTGCATCCTGATCTCGAAGAATTCGGCCTTCAATCAGAACGATGCCGTTCTCTTCGCGCGCGTTCACCCCTTCGACATCGGCAAGCACGATATTCGCCACCTCAAGGATGCGCACCCACGAATTATCGATAATTTTCAAAAGGAAGCGCCTTTGAACGCCACTTTCGGACCAAACACGCAGATCGGTAACACCCGCCTTCAAACCCGTCACCAAAATCTCGCCCTCACCGGCAGGCTGCGCATTGGCAAGGTCCTCTTCACCAATGGAAACACGCACTACACCCGGAAACGGCAGCAAGGTTGTTTGGCCTTGAACGATGGTAATGGTGTCATCGTAGTTTTCAGCGTCTTCTTCAGCGTAGGACACATTGGCCAACATCAACGACATTATCAACATGCACAAAGACAGCAAAAACGACCGAGTTTTATCAAACATCACCATGTGGAAAGTATCCTTAAGGAATCAAATTCTTATTATATTGTCTGCAGTTTGTTCTAATACTTATTAAGACTTATTACCGCCCCTTATAAGTTCGAAGCCACCAGCTGGTTTGGCCGCTGGTGGGGGTAACGGTGGCGGAGGGGGTGGCAAAGGTGCCGCCTGTCTGGTATCAAGCAGATTGTCGATGGTAACGTATTCTTCAAACTCGGAGGACTTGTCTTCATGACGGCGGAGCAGTACCGACAGATCTCCTACCGATTGAGAATGGATCAACTTGGTCGCCTGCAAAGGAGTTACCGCCAAGGTAATCTCGTTAAAATTTTTCTGCTTCTTTTCATCAATGCCATCGTCGACATCAATGCCTGTTGCCAGAATGCGCACTTTCTGAAGTAATGGAGCCGTACGTTCTAGCGCTCCATCTTTAAGCGTCACGAACAGGTCAATCGAGTCGCCTGGTTTGAGGAACCCGGAAATGGTGTCCTCGCTGCCAACAGGAATCGTAATCGCGCGCTCCCCGGGAGCCAAAAGACTTGAAAGCCCTTCCATCTTGAGGTTACTGGCGTGAATCTTGAGAATGGTTTCACCCGCCCGCAGATTGTGCTTGAGCTGACGACCATCAAGAACGGCGGAAAAGTCTTTGGGCGAAACGGCATCTGCACCAACATAAGTGCGTGGAATGCTGCGTGCCTGCGCATTTTTCAGACTAATTACGTCTCCGACCTTTAGATCAACCGCAGCAACAACAACCTGCACCGCCTGTTGCTGAGCCTCGAAAGCACGTTTCTGTTGGGTCACTTCGGTATTGATATAATTTTTGGTCAGGTACCAACCTGCAAACCCTGCCACCACCGCGCCAGCAAGTATAAACAGGGTACTTTTATCTTTTTTCTTCATTATTGGATGCCTGCCTAACGAATAATTTATGGTTCCAGCACTGAATCGACAAAGGTCTGCTGTCTTTCGTGCACGGCTTCTACCAGCGGCTGAACGCCCGTAGGGTCGGGGTCGGGCTCACCACTATTTCCAACGAGAGCGAAATAAACGCCCAAGGAGAGAGCCACCATCACCACAACATATTCAGTAAATACGCTTCCTTTATTATTTTTTCTCATCGCGCACCTGAGGGTTTATTGCTTGATCAAGTGAATCAAAATTCGACTACCGTTACCACTGCCTGCCGGTAAATCTTTTATGGATATTTGTAACTGCCCCTGAGCGGACTGATACTGTCCATTACAGCTTGCCAAAGAACAGCGATTATCTATCTTCAACCAGCCCTTGGTTCGTAACTGGTTCTCATAATAACCCGAATTGAAATCTACTGAACGGCGACTCATGAGGGTAATGGTTTCGCTGTATATGCCCAAGTCATTGCTTTCAATGTGACTGACAGTCTTCGCCCCAGGTGGAGAGGCTACGAGTGGTTTGGAAGGCTTCCGCTTTTCCGATAGCGGAACGGACACTGTGATGGTGCCAGTTATGTGCTCTCCCTGTACCTCGTACTGCACGGTAGTGTAAAAATCGGACAGATCATCAATCAATACGGACTTGGGGCCAATCCGACTACGAGCCGTTGTGCCGTGCCCCAGCGTGCTCCAAACGCTTTCGAAGTGAGCGATCATGTCTTCCTCTGATCCCTTGTAGGAAAAGGTCTTGATCGCCATTGGAAGCCCATCTACCACCATTTGTCGCCCTACCCAGTTCCACTGGGAGCCCGGCGGCGCAGGTGTATCCGGGAAAGAAATTCGCAGAGGGTCCGCGGCCATCGAGATGCGGCAAAAGGACAACAGCCCCAAGAAAAGCAGCGAACGTATCGTTATTATTTTTTTGATCACGGAGCGACAACTTAAGGAGTGAACGTGCCCATTTGTGGTGGCAGTACCCTACTCTGTTCGGTAGCAACTGTCGAGAGACCGTCATCCCCTCTGGCAGCATCGATCTCATCGAAGCCTAGCAAATTCAACCCACCACTTAAGGGTTCAAACAGGGCCATCGGACTGCCATCTGCAGCTATATTCGAGATCGATTCGGTAAATTCAGTCTCACTCATCGGGACGAAGCCGTTGCTCAACAACGCGGCACGCGCCTTGACGTGAAAGCGATAGCTACCCGCCACAGGATCATAGGGCGCTGCGCTAGCGGTCGTTGAATACGACGTTATCCCCGTTGGTGTAAAAGTTTCAAAAATTTCAGCATTTTTGAGAGGTATGCTGACAGACACGTCGGCTACGCGGTTTTCGTTCAAGCCGGCGCGATTGGCAATATAAGACGAGCGATTTGATGGATAGGTGTAGGTTGGATCTACATTCTCGTGCAGGAACTCCACATCATCGACGGACCCCACCAAGCTCTCAGTACCGTGATTAATTAGATCGCGAACTTCATCAACAAGGCCGGTATCCCTTAGATTGTCCCGAACCGCGGCATTGAAATCCTCTTCTGTGTCACCCTGATACAAAACGCCGTGCCAAGCTGCAACACGTGCAGCTTTATTGGCGTCCAGATCTGCCTGCATGATTTGGTACAAGGTCGCTGACGCAAGAAAGATAACACCCAGTGCAGAAATGGATACCAGCGCTTCGATCATTGCCTGACCTTTGCTTATGGATTTCCATACGGAGAATTTTGAATTCATGACCAGGCTGCCTCGCAATTTTGTTTTTATCGCCGCCAATCACTGGGAAGGTACAAGCCGCGCCTGCCAAAATGGATTGAACAGATTCGGTTGCTCGTCGGACACACCGGCCGTATCAAAACCGTTGGAACACGTAGCGTCAGAACACGGCGGGCGCTGATAAAGTACCTGAGCACGGGCATAAGCAACGACCGGCTTCTGCGCGCTACAGGCTGGAACGTCTCCAAACATTGGCATATCCGTGACCATATCGCGCTCTGCAGAACCGTTTTTCCACCCGAGATCGTCGTTGCAGTTGCCGTCCTGATAGAGCACTGCTGTCACCACTGGTGCGGCCCCCACCATCTGCGGATTCAACAACGCATACCGCTGCACGCCCGTATACGTTGAATTGGCCAAACTGTCACAGTCAATTTCGTCACACATTCCGGCCAAGCGAAGAAGATCTGTAACAGCGCCACCGATATTGTTTGATGCCTCTGCGGCCAGTTCACGAGCGTCTCCGTCTGCCTCACCGCTGAAAGAAATGAGCAGGGACAGCAAGCCTCTCGTACGAAGCGTGTCGTTTCCGTTTGTTTGCCAATTAATCTGATTTGCCGCAGAGTCCCATTGAGCAGAGCTTTCTCCGCGCCGCTCAACCCGCACCCCTGCAATTCGATAATCGATGTTGCGCTGCAACACCCAATCGGACGAGGACGCACTAGCTGCCGAACGATTGAGAAGATCAAGCATCATTCCCCCGTCGGAAACAGGCTGAGACAGGGCTCCTAGTGCCGATGGCACTGTGCCTGACTGATAATATGAGGCACACTCGGCACCTAAGCTATCGAACCGATCGGTATCATCGAATGGCGTATCACCGCCAGAGGCAGAAGGCGCTGCAAAGGCAATGACATTACAGAAAGGATTCGTTTGAGCTGCGGTTGCCAGATCATCCAGTTCAGGCCGATCCAAGCTACGCAAGTGGGCAATGGCCTCTTCGCTATTCACTGAAATACTGACGTCTGGTGCAATTTGATATTGTTGTGCAATCGTTGTCATCACTGCGTCAAGCAGCGAATCGCGCTCGATACCGGCTAGCGCTCGGTAGTCATCTTCCTGGTAATCCTGATAAAGGGCATTGGAAGCGTTGGCCGCCAGGATATAGGCACCGGACCAAATGCGGTTAATCTGGTTAAAATTGTTGATGATGGCATCGCCACCGAGGAGATCCAGAATTCCAGAAATAATGCCGCCGATCAAACCGCCCACCCCAGTGGTAAGCGCATCGGCAATCACATCTAATTCGGTTTGATAGGCCATCATGTGACCAATAGCGACTTCGTTGGCTACCATTGCCCGATTGGTTAGTGCCATAAAGTTTAGTTCTCGCGCCGCCATTTGGGCGCCAGAGAATGCCGCAGCATCGGCCGCATTGACGAGATTCATTTTCTCATCGACCGCTCGGTGAGAATTCACCACCATGAATATGGCGACCGCAGCCAGCAAAACCAGACCCATTGTGATCGGAAGTACTTGACCTCGGGTGCCTTTCATTGAGTAGGCCTCTTATTTTTGTAAAGTCTACAAAACCAAAAAGGGGCGTCACGCCAATAGACGAACGCCCCTCTCAACTGCTACGCGAACCTTAGTTGAGGCGCACGTTTGAATCTTGGAACTCACCCATGCCACGGTTGTCGGCAGCATCGGTAGCGGCCTCACCGGCATCAGCCTGAGCAGCATCCCGTTCAGCAACACCGGTCTCGCCGGAAATTTCTTGAGCAACTGAAGCAACCTGGTTACGAGCCGCGCCGCTCAGGAAACCGAAAGTGGTGATACCAGCAACAGCCAGCAAAGCCACGATGATCAGGTACTCAGACATGCCTTGGCCGCGAATTTTTTTGATGTTGGAGAGTTTCATTGAATAGCCCCTTTCAGGTTTATAGTGTTGTTTTTGTCTTTGATTTTTGTGTTCGCACATCGACGGGGGAGTCTCGTGCTGGACCTTACGTGAGAGTGCGTATGACCCATGCCCCAAATACTGACATACCCCCATTTCAAGTCAATACCCCCTTTACAGAACTCGTACACTATTCCGACAAGCGTTAATGTTTTACGTTTGTCCAAGTCCTTGGATTTGCGGCAGTATCGACGGATTCACCGGTGTTTGTTTGCGTCGCGCACATGCAAATCGTTACAATCTTTGCGGTGTTCGTGCTTTCACAGCCGCGCGTCTTTCAGACGTGGTGTTATCGACTACAATTCAAATAAGATCAGTTTGTTAAGGACACCCATGAAGATCAGCGATTGGTTCCGCCGACGAGTCAAGCCAAGCGAAGCCAGCGCGCCTGCCACCGACACGAGCGCAAAAAAGCCGGCCGAGCGCACGCCGGACCCCGCAACACCCCCTACACAGGTTGTTGACCTGAGCATTGGCAAATATCGCCTGGAGCCCTTCACCGAAGGCGGTATTTGCGTCGTCATGAAAGGAATACCGCTGGAACCCGGCAAACCCAAGCTCGCAGTCAAACTGGTGCGCGAACAATGGCTCAATCACGCTGCCGTTCGTCGCCAGTTTTCCAATGAGAGTCAGATTGTTCGTGAACTGAATCACGCTTTTTTACCGAGATATAAGGCACGCGGCCTCATCGGCCAACAGGCTTACTACGCCTATGAATTCATCGAGGGGTTTCCACTGATCAACCTGTCGCAGGAGCAGGGGCGGTTTCCACCACAACTGGTAAAGCAGATTTCGGTCAATATCATTCGTCAGCTACTGGAACAACTTGACCACCTGCATGGCGGGCTCAAGCCGGTCATCCACGGCGATATCAGTTCCGAAAATATACTGATCGATCCGCAACAACGCATTTATCTGGTGGATTTTGGTTGCGCACATTTTCTGCGGCAAGCCAACAAGGAAAGCTACCAGTGGATTGCGAAACCCTCGTTCATATCGCCGGAACAAGCCAAGGGCGAAGTCTGGGATCAGCGCAGCGATTTGTATCAGGCCGGCATCCTGTTTTATGAGCTGCTGATGAATCGCCGCTGGAACGAGGGGCGCTCCAAGCGGGACAAAGTTTTGTTTGCGGCTTCTTCAGAGCGCCAGGCTGACAATTTTCTCGCGACGGTGGTCGATGCGAAAACCAGTGCGGTGGTGGCCAAATTGCTAGACCCGGACCCTAACGGCCGCTATCAGACCGCAAAGGAGGCCATTGCAGCGCTGGATACACTGCAAGCAAGTTAAAAAAGGATTTACTGAACAGGGTGTACGCTTACGGCGCGGATGAAAAACAAAACGCTTTAAAAAAACGTATGAAAAGCACGCTTACTCGGCGCGCTTTCCTTTTTCAAAGGTACAAGGCAAAGAACGGCCAGCCATGGTGCATGTGCCACGGCCATGCAGTTGATTGTTCTCAAATCCCCCTACATATTGGCTGCCATCGGGCCACATCATGGTGCCCCTGCCCTGTCTCAGGTCCTTCTCGAAACTACCCACGTATTTTTCACCGCTGGGCCAGCTCAATGTGCCGGTACCGTGCATCTGTTCGGCTTTGAAATCACCTTCATAGACACGGGTATCGGCAAACATCATTTTGCCCCGACCTTCACGAATGCCGGCGGTGAATTGACCAACATATTTGTCCTTGTTGGGCCAGGTATAAGTGCCTTCCCCGTCGGGCCGGTCATGACGAAACTCACCCACGTAAGTCTCGCCATTCAATTTTTTCAGTGTTCCCATGCCGGAACGTTCATCGTCTTCGAATTGCCCCTCATAGACGCTGCCATCACCGTAGGTCATGGTGCCGCGACCTTGTTGTATGCCATCAACGAAATCACCTTCGTAGATCTCGGCATCAGCATTGATGTACTTGCCTTTTCCGGTGCGGTGATCATGATCGAATTGACCGATGTACTTGCGCCCATCAGGCCAGACATAAGTGCCCTGACCGTGCTTGAGGCCTGTCTTGAATTCTCCGTCGTAGTAACGGCCGTCAGGCCAGTCGTAACGGCCCTTGCCGGTTTTCTCGCCGTCAACAAATTGGCCACGATACTTGGCGCCACTTGGCCAGGTGTAGGAGCCTTCGCCGTTGAATAGCCCTTTTGACCATTGCCCTTCGTAAATCTGTTTGCTGGCCGTGACGAACTTTCCGCGGCCGTCCATGAGGTCGTTTTTCCATTCACCGTCGTAACGGTCGCCGTTAGGCCACTGGTATATCCCACGTCCTTCTTTCTTGCCGTTGATGAGTTCACCGGCAAATTTACTGCCATCTTCCAGCGTGACAAAGGGGATTTGTGGTTCCTTTGCCGCAACTGTCTGAGTGGCAGCCACATCCTTTTTGACGGCTGCCGGCGCGGGCGCCTTGTCGCATGCCCCCAGGAGAATAACAGCGGTTAGCGTGACGACAATGTGAGTCGTTTTCGTATTCACCGCAAGAACCTTATCGTTTTCGTTATTGATTAGTGCTTGATTATACGATTATTTTAATCGGTTGCACCTGATTGTCTCAATCGCAATTCCTCCCGTCCGTCGTCCCACCCTGCTTCCCAGCTGGCGACCAGGACTTCAAGATCAAAGGGGGATTTTTTGGCGCTACCCGCCAATGCAGCCTGATAACCGATCTCATATGCCTCATCGAGACCGACATGCCATTGCAGTTTTTCGGACTCATCTTCGGCGTTATTGGTGAAGGTTTTATCCACCGATGCAGCAATCGATACGGGTTCCACCCAAGCCGGTTCAGGCGCAGCACCGAAACTGAACAGGCGTCTGAGCGCCTGACCCAACTCATCCGAGACGTAGTAAAGCGAAGGTACCAAAATCAGACTGATCGTGCTTGAGAACATTGTTCCAAAACCTAACGCAACCGCCATGGGAATCATGAATTGCGCCTGTAATGACCGTTCTGCAATCATCGGCAGCAGGCCAACCATGGTGGTTGACGAAATCAGGAACACCGCGCGGAAGCGACGAACACCGGCATTACGAATCGCTTGCGACAAAGGTTCGCCATTTCGTCGACTCTCATTGATATGATCGATGAGGACCAGGTTGTCATTCACGACCACCCCGCTGACTGCCACCATCCCCACCAAGGACCAAATGGTAACGTCAATGCCGACCACCAAATGACCCAACAATGCTCCGATAAGACCAAACGGAATCACGATCATGACCATCAGGGGTTGCCCGTAGGAACGGAACTGGAAGGCCATCAACACATACATGCCGATCAATGCCAAGGCGTAAGCCTGCAGCAGAAAATCCGTGAATTCCTCGCGGTCCTTCTGGGAACCTGCGACGGACCAGCGCATACCCGGATAATCCTCGGCAAGCCGGTCGAGGAAATCAGCCCGCAATGGCATCATCACCTTGCCCAGGGAAGTCGCTGCCTCGTCGACCTTGGCCGACACGCGAACCACGCGATGTCGCTGGTGATGCTTGATTTCGGAAGCACTCTCGCCGTATTCGATATCGGCCACGGTAATCAGGGGCACGGTGCGCCCGTTGGACATGCGGATACTCATGTTCTCGAGGTTCCACAGCGATCCGCGATCCTGGTCCGGATAACGTAGCACCACGTTGACGTCACCATCGGTGCGGGTAAAGCGTTGCACATCGGCGCCGTGATAGGCCTGGCGCACCTGATAGGCAATCTGATCAAGCGTCAGCCCCAGATTTCGGGCCGCCGGCTTGAGCTGAATGATCAGCTCCTGCTTGGAGGTCTGGAACGAATCCTTGATGTCATAGAGTCCGGTAAACTCGGCCAAGCGGGACTTGAGCGCCTGCGAGGCCAGGCGCAGATCGTCTGAACTGTTGGACACCAGCTCGATGTCGACCATGGTGCCGGCTGGCGTCAGGGTAGAGAGAAAGTCCAGCGATGCCACATCGGGGATATCCCCCACCAGCTTGCGCCACTCGGTCACGACGTCTTCGCCGGAAAAGTGCCGATCTTCACTGGCCAGGAACTCCATGATCACGGTACCGGAGTTGTCCGGGCTGAAAGACGTGTAAATGCTCAAGATCTGGGGCTGACCGTTCTCGTCCTTGAAGGTCCGTTGGATTTGCAGCGCAGCATCCTGCAAGCGACGCACACCGGCATCTGCGGCCTGACGACTGACGTTCTCGGAGAAGCGTATCGTGGCGCGCGCACTGTCACCTTCGATCTGCGAGAACATCACGACTTTCAGCCAACCAAACGCCAAAAGCGACAAGGACAGCAATAACATGCAAACGAACGTGACGATAACGCTATAACGCCATTCGAGGCACTTTTCAAGGAAGGGCCGATAATTGTTCTCGAGGAAACGATCGAGCCCTAGCGCGACTTTTCGCTGTACCGTGCCCAACACGGGGACACTGTCAAAAACATCTTCATTGGCACTGGCAAGGTGGGCAGGCAGACAGAACGCGGCTTCAATTACCGAAACAAACAGGGTACAGACCACCACGATCGGGATGGCCGCCATCAACTTGCCCTCGGGGCCAGGCAGAAACATCAGGGGAATAAACGCGCAAGAAGTCGTCATGACCGAAATCAGCATCGGGTAAAACAATTCCTGCGTTCCCTGTATGGCAGCCTGTATGCCGGGCACGCCTCGCCGCCGGTGCTCGAAGATGTTCTCCCCAATGACGATGGCCTCGTCAACCACAATCCCGAGCACCAGAATAAACGCGAACAAGGAAATCATGTTGAAGGAGACATCAAACACCGGCAACAGAATACAGGCCCCGAGGAAGGAGACCGGTACACTCACGGTAATCCAGAAAGCCACTTCTGACCGCAGGAATACAAGCAGAATGAGGAACACCATGACGCCACCTGCCAGACCATCCGAGATCAGGAAGGACATGCGGCTGTTGTAGTAGACCGTGGTGTCCTGCCAGATGTCGAGCGATATGCCATCTGGCACGTAGATGCTGGGATTGTCGACGAACTGGTGCAGTGCTTCGGAGATATCGACGATGCTCTGGTTGCCCACACGGTAGATGCTTAGCACCACGGCAGGCTTGCCATTGAACTCGCTACGGGCGCCTTCCTTGAAGCCATCACTGATTTTTGCGATGTCTGCCAGGGTGATGCGCCCACCATCCGGCATGGCGCGAATGACAATGTCTTCCAGCTGTTCACTGTCGTAGACCTGGCTGCGCACACGCATGGCGATATCGCCCTGGGCGGTCTTGACCACTCCCCCCGGTGATTCGAGCGTGCTTTGCTTGATGGCCTGCGCGACCTCGGCAAAGCTCATGTTGTAACGTTGCAAGGTTGACTCGGAGACCTCGATGGCGATCTGGTATTCGCGGGTGCCGGTGAGTTCAACCTGGGAAATGTTGCGGTTACCCAGCAGGGCATCCTTCACCTGGGCGGCGATGGCACGCAGGGAACGCTCGTCGGCTTCGCCGGAGATGACCAGGTACGACACCAGGTTGCGGACGGACAACTCCTGGATGAGGGGTTTCTGGACTTCTTGCGGGAAGGTGCTGATGCCGTCAACCCGCGCCTTGATTTCGTTGAGCAACGCCTTGGGGTCGTAGCCCCAGCCAATTTCGGCGGTGACCACGCCCAGATGTTCCACAGCCCGGGAAGACACAGATTTGATGCCTTCAATGTCGTAGATGGCAGCTTCGACCGGGTTGATGATGATTTTCTCGACAGTCTCGGGCGACGCGCCCGGATACGGCACGGTAATCGCGATCTGGTCGAGCGAGATATTGGGAATGATCTCGCTGCGCATATTGCTGACCGAAAACGCGCCCGCGACCATGATGAACATCATCAACAGGTCGGCCCCAATGCGATTGCGGACAAACCATTCGATCAGGCCGTTCACTGTGCAGCCTCCGACATGGTCTTGGGCGCGGACACAGGAATCGTGATGTAGCCTTTGGGCGCCGGAGCAGGAGCAGCCGGTGCGGTCGCAGTCGCGCTTGCAGCAGGCGAATTCGCGGCAGGTGCACTCGCGGCAGGTTCATTGATTACGGGCGCGGTTTTCGCTGCCTGCACGGTTTGCTTCATCTGTGTTTCAGTGGCATTGATGAGATCGGCAAGCGGTGAAATCGCCGCTTTGGCCTGTTCCGCAGCGGTGGGAGCCGGCTTGACCGAAGCGACCGCTGCAGGCGCCGATTGCTTGACCTGTTCGGTAAGTGTGGTGAGCGTTTGTCGCGCCTGATTCACGGCGGCCGCCTTCTCGGTAACGGACGCGTTGTCCCAGGCCTGCTTGGCCTGGTCGACTTTCTTGTTCAACGCGTCCAGCTTGGCGGCGGCATCAACAGCGGGTTTGGCTGGTTCAGGCTTGGCGCTCTCAGGCTCCAGTGCGGACGCATCGGCATCCTTGGGCTGGAACATGCTGCCACTGTTCTGGATGCCATCGTCCAGCAAGTTGTTCGGGTTGATGTTTTCCTGATTATTGGATGGGGGCACGACAGAGCTGCGTACCTTCATGCCTTCAACGGCGATATCAAGCTGACTCAGTACGACATTGTCACCACTGGACAAACCGCTCTTGACGTAAACGACGTCCTTGCCTTTATAGAGGATCTCCACCGGCTTGCGTTCGAGACGATTCTCGGCGTTCACCGTCCAGACCTGGGCGCCCTGACGCAACGCTTGTCTCGGAACGACAAAAAGGCCCTCGAAGCCACGCCCGTCAATTTGTGCTTCCACAAAATTGCCGGCGGTCAGCGGCGGTCGATCGGGCTGCGCCACATCAATGGCGTAAGGGTCTGGAATTTGCGCAATCACGTACAGCAACCGGTTGTACTCGTCGACACCGCTCTCGGCACGCACAACCTGGCCCTGCCAATAGAATTTCTTGCCGCCGTAGTCACCGACCAAGGTCACCGATGGGCCCTCTACCCCTTGCGTGCCAAATCGGAAAGGGACATCGACCAGGGCAAGTTGGTTATCCGACAAGGGCAGTCTGACCTCGGCCGCATTGACCGCGTAGATCAATCCTAGCTGCACGCCGGGACGCAGGTACTGACCGGGGTTGACGCCCCCCATACGAACGCGGCCATCAAAGGGTGCGACAATGATGGTTTTGCGTTTCTGCAGATTGACCGCTTCCAACTCGGCACGGGCAGCATCATGCTGGGCCTTGGCTTGCTGGTATTGATACTCGAAACGACCGAGTTCGCTGGTGACGCCTTTCACCGCACTGCGAACACGCTTTTCGGCGTTGGCCTGCTCGAGTAACTGGAGTGCCTGGGCAACGGCAGCGCTGGCTTTCTTGAGGGTGACTTCGTATTCGACGGGATCGACCCTGATGAGCACTTCGCCTTTCTTGAAGAAACCGCCACGGGCGAAATTCTCGGAGACAAAAGTGACCGGCCCGCTGACTTCAGACACCAAAGGAATCTCGGTGCCCGGGGTAACCGTGCCGCGGGTAAAAACGGGGATTTTCAAACTTTGGGGATTGACGGTGGTCACCGAGACCATCGGTTCCTTGATGGCGACAGTATGGCGTTCAGCCTTGGGTCGGGACAGGAAAAGAACAGTAACAACAGCCAGTGCTCCGACCACCAAAGCGATCGGGAGCAGAATTTTCATATACTTTTTCATGTTATTTTCTTCAACTGCCTGACAAGGTACGTACTGACGACGCCCCTGGATTCCCTTAAAAGTTGACCCGGCACCATCAATAATAGATTAGGCTGGGCACCGGATATTATCCCAGTTGATTGCAAAAATACACGACTGTTGAGGCACGGCGAGAGGTTTATTCGTTCCGGGCGGGAGTGCCGGCTCCAGGCTTATTTTTCGCTGTTGCCGGCGATTTTCTTGACGTATTTGCCCAACAGACAGTTGGAACCGATTTCAAGAATTTTGCTGATCTTGCGACCCATGACACCTAACAGCGCATCGGTTGCCTGGTGAATATAGAAGTGGTCGCCAGAGAACAACTGGATTTCGAAGGGCCCTTTGGTGACTTCGGACCATCTTTCCAGTTCATCGATGGACACATGCTGATCCTGCACGCCCCCCAATGCCACCACCGGAATCTCCAGCGGCGCGGAAGGACGGTATTCCCAGGTTTCGATGGCCTGACAATCCGCACGCAAAATCGGGCTGATGATGTCCATGAGCTCCGGGTTGTTGAGGGCTTCTTTCGGGGTGCCGTTGAGGCGCTCGATTTCGGCGCGGAACTCTTTCTCGGGCAGCGCGTGCAAGGGTCGCTTGCGCTGCGGAATCTGGGGTGCACGACGCGCAGACACGAACAGAAATTCCGGCTGGGTCAGACCTTTCTCTTTAAGGCGACGGGCCAGTTCAAACGCCACCTGCGCGCCCATGCTGTGACCGAAAAACGCAAAGCGTTTGTCCAGATAAGGCGAAATGGCAGTTTCGAGACCGTCAAGCAGGGTGTTCAGATTGGTATAAGCGGATTCCTTGAAACGGGAACCGCGCCCCGGAAGCTGGACGTTGCAAACTTCCACATCGCGTGGCAAGTACTTGTACCAGTCGCGATAGGCCGATGCGTTTCCGCCGGCATAGGAAAAACAGAACAGACGCGCACGCGCGTTGCCTACAGGTTGAGGCACCTGAAACCATTTGTCTTTGGTAATGTCGGGTGGCGTATGGATGGCGCCCATGGTTTACCTGTCTTGATACTTCTTGTTATCTAGTTTTGCTTACTGGTCATTTTTTAGCCAGTCAGGATACAAAAACACAACATGAAAAGTTGGACAATTGTACCACAAGTGACTTCCACCAAAAGCCAACCAGTGCGGCCAGCTTTTGAGAACCAGTGCCGATTTTTGACAGATCGTTAATTCAGGCGAGGGGAATTTTAACTAGTAGATTTAGCTGTTTCTGTTGCAGTTTCGTAATCAGGCAGATCGAGATCGGCACGACGGATTTTCGTGTTCAACAATGTAATGATGACAAACACAAAGCTCAGCACACCAAAAACACTCATCATCAGTGCCGCGCCTCTCCCCTGCCCCGTTCCCCACCACTGACCGAGCGTGTCAGCCCATTCGCCGCCTGGCTGCATGCGGGGTTCGAAGATGTGGTCGGCAAGATAACCTGCCGCCATGAACGCCAGCGGTTGGGCAGCCTTCATGATGGTATTGCGAAGCGCAAACACTCGCCCTTGAAAAGCAGGATCGGTTTTGCGCTGCCAGAGCGTCTGACTGGAGGCATTGGCCATGGGCAAGGTTGCCATCACCAGCAAAGTCAGAGCACACAGCAATTGCACGGAAGTCGATAACGGAACAAAGGTATAGGCCGTCGCGAACACAAAACAGGGAATCGCGATGCCGTAAAGCAAGCGGGAGGGGCCTTTCCAGACCACCATCAGAATGCCGCCAACCAGCAATCCCAGCCCCCCGGCGGTCTGTATCATGCCCAGATCCGTTTTACTGCCAAATCCCAGCACGACCGGCACAAACAATACTTGAATGACAGACACACTGAACCAGATCAGCGTGAACATCCACAGACCACCCATGAGACCGGGTTTGCCTGACAGGTAGCGATAGCCATCCTTGAGATCCCTGATGACCGAAGGCTTTTCTGCCTGCGGCTCGACGGTGCGAGATGGCACAGCACTCACGGCAAGCACGGCAATGGCGATCACGTACGCGGCCAGGGTGGAATACAGTATATGGATCAACGACAGATGATCGAGTGCAACGCCGCCCAGCAGTGGCCCGGCCAGCTGTATCACTCCGAATACCAGCCCGATCAATCCGTTGGCCTGATTTAATTGTTGCTTGCCCACCATGGAGGATATGGTCGACGTGAACGCAATCTGCAATACGGCCGCAAAGACGGCGCCAAAGGGCACGATGAGCACGATCGTGAACACCGATAGTTTGTCGATGAAATACAGGCCGGTGACGGCAGCGAGCACGGCGGCATTACCCAGTTGCGCACCGATCAGCGTGCCCTTGCGCGACCAGCGATCGACAAATACCCCCAGCACCGGCCCCAGAAAAATTCCGGGAACGGTGGAGGCAACCGCGATCCAGGTATAGTCGGCAACATTGCCGGCCTTTTCGTATGCCCAGATGCCCAAAGCAAAATTGGTGACCGTCGCCCCCAGCAATGCCGCGCTCTGCCCCAGCAGAATAAAGACAAACAGCGGAAACCCCGAGAGTTTCAACGACATCCTGCAAACACTCCAGATGGTTTCAAAGGCGCAGTTTACCACCCGGCAAAAGCCATTGAATGGCGGTGGTTAACAGTTTAGATTAGTTCGCTATGTTAGCATCGGCGTCAGTTTGGCGTCTCGAACGACTCCTCTTGGATCTGCGTGAATGGAAACACGACGGCCACCGGCCACAAGAGCGGACGATTACAAACCACACAGCAGAATTACAAGAACGACATGGCATTCTATCGGCGCCCTTCCCCCATCGAACTCACTTATATTGCAGCGGATACACCGACCTACAGCCCCTACGTTAACCAGTTTTTTGCCGAGGGCGAAGGCGATCTCGACCTAGCCAGCTTGCAGCAGGCCGTCGCCAAGGTGGCTGAATTCTTTGTCGAAATCCGCATGGTGCTAAAGGGTTACCTGAAATGGCGGTATTGGGACGACGCTGGCACGCCTCCACGCGTTTATGCCATGGATGCAGGACGCTGGGACGGTATGACCAATATCGATGTACCGGTGGTCGGTTCTCCCATGAATGTACGCTCCGGCCCGGTATGCGAAGTCATCCTGTTGGAAGGCACCCCCAAACGTATTTTGTTCCGCACCCACCATGCATGCACGGATGGCGCGGGCACACGCTATTTGATGGACAGTGTATTCAGTGTTCTGCGCGGCGAAACGCCAACACCACCCAATTGCCGTTATACCGAATGGGATGTGGTCAAGCAGCAGGGACATCAAGAAAAGCAGACCAAACTGGGCAATAGCAAACCGGTCTTCCGCAACCTGGCGGCGACACTCGACGTAGGCTGCCTCTGGCATCGCATTCATTACACCGGCAGCCCGTCAGGGTTGAATGGCAAGATATTGTCCGTGCTCGCCGACATGGCCAATGCGCAAGGGGATGAACGCTTCGTTGTACGCATTCCCGCTGATCTGCGACGTTATTTGCCGAAGGGAGAATTCACGGGCTCCAACTGCTCGTCGGCACTGGACCTGGACATAGGCCAGGAGCGCTCTCCAAAGAAAATCCAACAGGCGATCATTGGCGCCATGCGTACCAAGCAGGATATTGCCCTGCTGCATCCGAACGCCGGTTTTTTGCAGTATTTCCCGTTGCGCATGCTGAAAACGCCAGAGAAATTGCGCAAACAAATTTACACAGACAACCGGTTTCCGTATTCGGCGATAGTAACCAACATGGGCGAGATCCCCATGGCCACGTTCAGTGCACCGCCGCGTTTTCAGGCGCACAGTGCGTTCGGGGTCAATATCGCGCTGCCCTTGGCGCCGTTTTCAATATCATTCTTTCATTGCGAAACGGGGGTCTGGATGAGTATCGGAATTCCGCGCGCGGTGGGAACCCAGGAAGATCTCGCGCGGTTGTGCGACGAATTTACCCGTCGCCTGCAGGCCATGGACAAAACGTCGAAAAACGACAAATAAAACAAAAACGAGGCGGCCTGCGACTGGCACGTTATGACACACAATACGATTAATGATGAGTCTCCCAACACCCATGCCAGCACGCTGACAGGCGGCCTGGCGCACCAGCAGGTGACCTGGCGCGACGCCTTTGCCTTCAAGGCCAACTTCAAGGCCATGGTGTTTCGCCCGGGCGACAATTACGCATTTATTGACGGATTGCGCGCCATCGCCATCCTCATGATCATGCTGTATCACAGCTTCTATATCGTTCGCCTCGCTGTTCCCGATGAAAAATTCGCTGCCTTCGTATTGAATACGCCGTGGTATCTCACCTGGATCTGGAACCTTGAAAAAAGTCTGGAGATATTCTTTGTGATCAGTGGTTTCCTGATCTCGGGACTGCTGATGCGGGAACACAGGAAAAGCGGCACCATCAACTTGAAGAGTTTTTACTGGCGACGTTACCTGCGTCTGACTCCCTTGTATGTGTTCGCCATTTTGCTCTATTGGATGATCATGGGCGACAAGGCCAAGAACCTGTGGGCCAACCTGCTATACGTCAACAACTTCCTGCCGTTGGATGAAGTCTCGATGCCATGGACCTGGAGTCTGGCGGTCGAAGAACAATTTTATCTGTTGTTCCCGCTGTTACTAATGTTCCTCATTTTACCGGCAAAACGGCCCATGACCTGGTTGATGGGGCTGCTCGGCGTTGCCTTCACCATCAATTTTCTGACGGTCTGGACTGACGCCCTGCTGTGGAATGATCTGTACAGCAATATCTTTTTGAACAGCGACAAATTCAAACACTACTTCGATCATTTCTATAACGACCTGCATAACCGGTTCGGTGCTTTCCTCAGCGGCATCGGCGTGGCGTACCTGTATTTTTACCACCGGGACAAACTGGAAAAGCTGTTTGACCGCACCTTGCTGTGTCAGGGCATCACATTGTTCGCGCTATGGATTGTGGTGGGTGGCTTCCTGAGCGACATTTACTTCGTGCAGGATATGAACACGCTGAATTACAGTCGCGCCTACATGATCACCTGCCGCAACATTTTCAGCCTGGCATTGGCTTGGTTGCTGCTGGCCTGCATGTTTCCAGCGGGTGTTGGTAGCTGGGTCAAGAAATTCCTGAGTGCGCGCTTCTGGTTTCCGTTTGCACAGCTATCCTATTCGATGTATTTGTTTCACTATTCGTTCGTGACCATTATCGCCGTCAACCTGTTGAAAAACCTGGAACATGCCGGTGTGATCAAGGACATTTACAACGCGCCCTATCATTGGTTTCTGGTGGTGTTCGGCATTTTGTTGCTAGTGTCGGTCATCTGGGGAACACTGACGTTCCTGCTGATCGAGAAGCCGTTCATGCAATTGCGGGACTTGAAACGTTCGGCAGCAAAGGCCACCGCAGCTACGGCGGCGAAAGGATAAATCTGTAAGCGTCTTTGGAGGCAACCCCAAAAACCACTGGCATCACGCGCAAATCTGTTGGTGAAATGACAGGCACAAAAAAGCCCGACGCATGGTCGGGCTTTTTATTGGGCGCTGGCCTAATGTCTCAAGCAAGATGCCGCTTCATGGCAGCCAACAGGATCTGCAAACCTTTGTGAAGATCATCCTCACTGATCACTAACGGCGGAATCATTTTGATCACCTGACCGTAACGACCGGCATCTTCGATAATGAGGCCATTTTCAAAACAGAGTTCGAGAATCCGCCCGGGCAGGCCCTTGTCATTAAACGCGCTCATGTCGATGCCCCAGATCATTCCCAGACCACGCAGCTGAATACGTGCATCCAGCGGGAGAATATGTTCCCGGATGAAGGATTCAATGATCGCGGCTTTTTTCTTGACCTGTTCGCCAACCGCTTCCTCTTCCCAGATCTCGATCGCGCGACGGCCACCGACAAATGCCAGCTGGTTGCCACGGAAAGTACCGTTGTGTTCGCCCGGACCCCACTTGTCGAGTTCCGGTTTGATCAACACCACGGACAAGGGCACGCCGTATCCGGAAATCGACTTCGACAGGGTCACGATATCAGGTGCAATCCCGGCTCTTTCGAACGAGAAGAAATTGCCGGTACGACCACAGCCAACCTGGATGTCATCGACGATCATGAGAATATCGTGGTCATCGCACAGTTTGCGCAGCCGTTGCAACCATTCAACGGGTGCCACCACGATGCCACCTTCTGCCTGGACGGTTTCAAGCACGATGGCCGCGGGTTTGGCAATACCGGAATTGGGATCGGTGATGACCGTTTCGATGTACTTGATGGTGTCGAAGGATTCCATGAAGCCGAACGGGTATGGCATGAAGTTGACGCCACCCAGATCCTGCCCTGCACCCCCACGGTTATATTTGTTACCCGTGGCAGCCAACGCGCCCAGCGTCATGCCATGGAAACCACCCTGGAAGCTGAATACGCCGCTGCGTCCTTTGACCTTGCGGGCCAGCTTCAACGCGGCCTCGACGGCGTTGGTGCCGGTTGGACCGCTGAATTGCATGCGGTAATTCAATCCCCGCGGTTGCAGGATCCTTTCCTGGAAGGTGCGAATGAATTCGCGCTTGGCAACGGTGTACATGTCGAGGGCATGTGAGACGTTGTCGCCGGCGATGTAGTCGATCAAGGCTGCCTTGATCTTGTCATTGTTATGACCGTAATTGAGCGCACCGGCACCCGCAAAGAAGTCCAGGTATTCCTTGCCCTCTTCCGTATAGAGATAAGCGCCCTTGGCCTTGCTGAACACCACCGGAAAGGACCGGCAGTAAGACCGTACTTCAGACTCGTAACGCTCAAAAATCTCGGTATTCATCGAATTGTTCTGCCTCGTTTTTATTTTATTTCCCGGGATTATCCAATCCCTGCTGCAGGAAGCCCTGTATCAGATCCGCCAAAGAAGCAGCGTTAGTTCCGCGCATTAGTGTCTCGTGGTTACCCGCATGTTCACGATACGCGATAGCGAGCGTCGTGCTCTGCCATCCTGCTGGCGACTTCGCCGTATTATCTTCGGCGGCAACATGCAAGACCGGATAAGCGAGCTGGGTCGGCACATCTAACTGCTGTACCAATGCCTCGTTGGCGCGCGCGACCCGGTAAATGCGTTTGATTCGATCCAGCGTCAAATCCGCCGGCACCAGGTTCAGGGCCTTCGCGTAGTTATACACATTATCAATCCAGGCGTCTGTCGAAAAATCCACACTCTCCGAGATCGATGCAGGTAATTGTAGTCCCAATGCGTCTGGAAGCAGACGGTCCGGCCGGGTATTCATTACGGCCGGATGGAAGCTGTCCAGCATGACCAGCCCATGGATGACATGACCGGCACTGCGCAGGCGTTCCGCCAAGGCCATGGCCAACGGGCCACCCAGTGATTGTCCGAGCAAGGTCCAATGGCGATGGCCTGTTTGCTCGGCCGCTGACTGATAAAGCGACAACAGGGAATCCAGGGACGTCAAAGGCTCCGCGCCCTCCTCCAGTCCCGGACTGCGCAAGCCATAGATGGCAGCTTCACCGGACCAGTGCGAGCGCAGGTCCTGATAGCACAAGACGTCGCCCCCGACCGGATGCACGAACAATAGGGCTGGCTTCGTTGCCTCGCCTTGGCGAAACTCGACCAGCGGACCAATCACACTATCGGCATCACGCGTTTCCAGCCATTGGGCCAGGGCGCGCACGCTGGACGTTCGCAGCAACTGGGCCACCGACAGCCGGGTATCCTGCATTTGTGCAAGACGTGACACCAGGCGGACCGCCATGAGCGAATTCCCCCCCAGGTCAAAAAATTCCCGTTCTACACTGATCTGTTCGCGCCCGAGCACCGCCGCATAGGCAGCGGCCAAACGTGATTCGAGCTCTGTTGCAGGCGCAACATAGTCATCATCGAATTGGGCGGTAGGTGCGGGCAGATTTTTCTTGTCGATCTTGCCGGCGGGGGTCGTGGGGAATGCGTCCAATACGACAATGTCGGCCGGAACCATGTACTCGGGCAGTCGTTCGCGCATGCCCGCTTTCACCGCCACGACGCTAACCGACGTCGATTCGTGGGCAACCACGTAGCCAACCAAAGCTGGACCACCGACCATGTCCTTGCGGACGATCACGGCAGACTCGGCAACGTTCGGCTGCACGGCCAGCACCGACTCGACTTCGCCCAACTCAATGCGGAACCCGCGAATCTTGACCTGATTGTCGACGCGATCCAGGTACTCCACCGTGCCGTCGTTCAGCCAGCGGCCGAGGTCGCCCGTTTTATAAATGGTAGGCCCCAGGGTGCCATCAAAGGGATTGGGGACAAATGCGGATGCCGTTTTTTCAGGGTTTTGCCAGTAGCCGTTGCCGACGCCAATACCGGACAGACAGATTTCCCCAGGGATACCGGGGGGCACCAGCCGCATGTTCTCGTCAACGATGAACACATTCATGTTGGGTAACGGCTTGCCTATGGGAACCGAACGCACATCGACCGGTAAAGGGCGCGTGATGGTGTTCTGGATGACGTCATCGGCCGCTTCCGTAGGGCCGTAGGCATTGACCACCGGAATGGCCGGAAACAGGGACAACCATTCGTTCACCATGGGCACCGGCACGGCTTCACCGGTCGCCATCAGCCATTTCAGGCTGGGCATGGTGCGCGCGGTTTCCGGCAACGATTTGACATGCTCGATCAGCAACTGCCACGCCACCGGCACCAGTTCGACAACATTCACCGCATATTGGTTGACAAGTCGGAACATTTTGTCGGCTTGGGTGACTTCATCAAGCACCACCACTGTACCGCCGCAAGTGACCGGCCCGAGGAACTGCCAGACGGAAATGTCGGACGAGGCCGGCGCTGTTTGCAGGAAATTGAATGCAGCAGGGAATTCCAGCACCGTGCGTTCGGCTTCAATGTGATTGAGTGCGCCATCATGACGAATCAGTGCACCTTTTGGCAGCCCAGTGGAGCCTGACGTGTAAAGCATGTAGGCCACATCGGATGGGGCAACACTCACGGCTGGCGTTGTTTCAGGCTGTTCAGCGATGCGTGCCCAATCACCATCAATAAACACCGGTTTGAAGGCGTCCGACTGACCGATTTTCTCGCGCAAGGCCAGTTGCGACACAATGATCTTCGCTGCCGAATTCTCGCGCATGTAAGTGATGCGATCCTGCGGATAATGCGCATCCATGGGCACATAAGCCGCCCCAGCCTTGAGGATACCGAGAATACCAATCAAAAATTCACAGGAACGCTCAACGCACAAGCCGATGAGGTCACCCTTCACTACGTCATGTGCAATGAGATAGTGGGCCAATTGGTTGGAATAACGGTGTAGTTCAGCGTAGGTCAGCTGACGTTGATCGTCGACAATGGCCAACGCATCAGCTCTGCTTTCGGCCTGACGCTGGAAACACACATGCAAGGGGGCGCCCAGATCATAGGGCGTCTGGGTGTTGTTCCATTCCTGCAGCAACAACGCGGATTCAGTGGCGTCAGTCACCCAACGCAGGTCGCCGATACGCTCGGTCCCCTGCTCGATGATCTGTCGTGATACGGCTTCTATGCGCGAAAGCATGTCGCGGTCGTCGAACAAATGGGGGTGGTAATACAGGCTCAAGCGCAATTTTCCGCCCACAAAGCTGACCACAAATTGCACGTTATTGGCCGGATCGCTGGGTGTGCCTTGCGGGTCTTCGATAACTTCCCCTGCCAGTTCCAGCGTCTGAGGGACAAACTGGTAGAAGTTGTACATAAAGCCAATACGGCCACGCGGCGAAAGTTTCGCCTGGGCACCCAGGGAGATCAGACGAACATCACGGATCTTCTTCTGATAATCACGTGCGGATTCCCACAGGGTTTCCAACGACTCGTGCGGGGACACGACCGACTTGGGCACCACAAACGGAACTTCCTGAATGTAACAGCCAGGTTGCATGGCGTGAGACTGGGTACGGCCCGACATTGTTTCCTGCAGGCTGAAGTCGCTATCCGGACGACAGTAGAGATCAATCAGCAACGCATACAGGCCCTTGAAATAAATCGCGGGGGTGATCTTCTGTTTACGGCAATAAGTACGAATGTCCGACCAGTGTTCGTCGCTGACAAACCGCTCGATCAGGCGAGCCTTGCCCGCCGCGGGCACGGGTGGCGGAACGGTAAAATCGAGCGGCTCCACCGTGGCAAGCGCGTGTTTCCAGAACGACAGCACCTCTGCTGTATCCTTGGTGGCACGATCTTCGCGGACATGATCACCATAGACATCCCCGGCAAACGAATAATCCTCGCCTGCACCCAGCGCGTTATAGCAACCCGCCAGTTGCTGCCACAGAGTCGTCAATGCCACACCGTCAAAGATGGCGTGGTGGGCAGAGACGCTGATCGCATGGCGATTCCCCGCCATTCTGACGACACGGAATTTGACAAGCGCATCCGTGGCGAGCTCATAGGGTCGATAGACGAAATCTGCAAGCCAGGCTTCCACGTCCGCTTTTCCATGCAATTCCGCCGACTTGTCGACGTACTCGACAGGGATGTTTGTGTCACGGGGTATCGCAAGATACCCGACATCCAGTGAGGGATCCGTGGCGGAAACATAGCGGGCGCGCGCCAGCGGATAATGGGAAAAGTAACGCTGAACCGCGTGTTTCCAACGTTCCATGTCCACGGGTTGCGTCACATGAATGACCCAGCCATGACTGCTTTGCAACGATTGAGGATTGACGATGTTATCGATGAACATGTCACGCTGCATGTGCGTCAACGGAAGGACATCGACAAATTCTTCCGGACTCAATCCCAGTTTCGTCAACAACGAATCGCGCGGGTTCAGCTGCAGGGCTTGCAAAGGCAGATCAGGTTGCTGGATCAACGCGTCGAGGACAACCTGGTATTGCGCCCAGACAGTCTCCATGGTGGCACGGTCGAACAGGTCCACATTGTATTCAAGTGCCGCCTTGATGGTTCCCGGCGTGTGCTGCAGGTTGAGCGTCACGTCAAAATTGGCAGTGTGACGCTTCGCCTGGAAGCTCTCCACCTCGAGGTTGGCAAAACTGCCCAGCGCATCAACCGGCGCGTTACTACCTTCGGTGAACAACTGGAAAGCCACCTGCACGATCGGCGTGTGCGACATGGAACGCTTGATCGGCAAGCGCTGCATGATCATGTCCAAGGGAACGTTGCTGTTGCCGAATGCCCCCAGCGTGGCATCACGAACCGCATCGACCACCTCGCCAAGCGTCGCATTGTGTGCCCATTGCGAACGAATAATCAGGCTGTTGACGAAGAAGCCGATCAGTCCTTCCAGATCCGGATGGGAACGCCCGGTCGTGGGAACACCGATCGAGATGTCTTCACGCTGGTTGTAACGACACAACAGCATTTTCCAGGCAGCCAGGGTCAGTACGAACGGCGTTATGTTACGCGCTCGCGCCGTCGCTTCGATGCGCGCAGAGAGTTCGTCAGAGAGGGACAGCTGCAGGACTTCGCCACGCGTTGTCTGCACTGCAGGGCGAGCACGATCGGTTGGAAACGTACTGAAATCCGGTGCGTGCGAAAGCGAACGTTCCCAATATTGCAGTTGCTGTTCAAGTTCCGGGCTTTGCAACCAGTCGCGCTGCCAACGCGCGTAATCCGTGTACTGCACCTTCAGCGAAGGCATCAGCAAGGGTTTACGGGTGACATAGCATGCATAATGTGTCAGCAATTCCCGCAACATCACTGCCATCGACAAACCGTCGGACACGATATGATGCATGCAAAACACCAATGCATGCTGCATTATCTGGCCGGAATCGCTCGTCGTGGCCGGCAGCTGTATCAGTTGTATCCGCACCAAGGGGCCGCGCGTCAGGTCAAAGGGCGTGCGGGTCTCGATATCAAGTACCTGTTCGATGTAGGCCTGAATGGAATCGACAGATTCAATAACGGACGACGGCGCCGTCATCAGGGTACAGGCTGAATGAATGCTGTCCTGTATACGCAGTGCCGGCCCATTTTCACCATCGAGGAAAAAGTTTGCACGCAAGATGGAATGCCGTTGCAGCAACTCGGTCAGCGCAAACTGCAGCCCTGCCGGCTGGAAATCGCCGCGAATCAGGAGTGCGCCCGGAATATTGTTGACACAGGTTCCCGGGTTGAGCTGCTCAAAATACCACAAGCGCGATTGCCCGTACGACAGTGGGTGCTCACCAGTCAACGGACCCGACTTGATATCGGGCAAAGCGGCGCCCTTCTCAGCCGTTTCAACGAAATGGCAGAAATCCTCAAAGCGTGGATGATCAAACAGACTCCGCACCGACACCTGGGCGTTATAACGCTTGTTGAGTTTGGCGATGATCTGCGTCGCCACCAGCGAGTTGCCACCCAGATTGAAGAAATTACTCGCCAACCCCACTTTCTCGATTCCCAATGCCTGTGTCCACAAGCCCGCGACAGCTTTCTGAAGCGCGGTTTGCGGTTCAACCATTGCTTCATCATCAGCGGCGCGAGCAACAGGCAGTGCCTTGCGATCAATTTTTCCGTTGGGCGTCAGAGGGAAGCGATCCATGACGACATAGGCGTGTGGGCGCATGAACATCGGCAGATGATGGCTGACACGGTCAGACACCGCTTTGAGCAATGATTCGTCGTCTACCCCCGCTGCGCGCACGAGCCAAGCAGCAAGGAGTTGAGAGGCACCACTTCCCTGCACCGCGACATGACTTTCCGTAATGCCGTCGACACTGTTGATGACTGCCTGGATTTCATCAATTTCGATGCGGTATCCACGCAACTTGATTTGATGATCAATGCGCCCCAGATAGTCAACATCGCCATTGGGCAGGTAACGCACAAGATCGCCAGTACGATAGAGTTTATCGCCGCGCAGGCCTTGGCCACTTGCCAACGGGTGCGCGATGAAGACACGTTGGGTTTGTTCATCATCGCCTATATACCCCGCGCCGACGCCTTCACCACCGACATACAATTCACCGGTGGCACCCGGGGGCAACAGTTCCTGATACGCCCCCAGCACATAAAGTTGCACGTTATCGTTGGGACGCCCGATCGGTACACGCATATGTGAAGGATGATCGTGGGCAATCACGTGATATGACGCGATATCGGTACATTCCGTTGGACCGTAACTGTTCACAACGGCAGCTGACGTATGTCGGTACCAATGAGAAAGCCGCGAAAAATTGATCGGTTCGCCGCCCAGGAAAACCCAACGCAAACTCGGATAGTCATGGCGACCGACATCAGTCTCCACCAACGGATAGAACGCACTGGGAGCGCAATTGATCCAGGTTACCCTGCGATCTTCGATAATTTGCGCGAACGCGGCAGCATCGTATTCCTGGAAGGGCGGGATTTCGAGGCAGGCGCCACGCATCAGGGGGGCCCAAAGATTCTTCTGGGTCAAGTCGAAACCAATGGCGCTCATCAGCAGAACACAATCGCTCGGCCCCATCCCGAATTCGTTGCAGTACCATTCCAGCAGGTTGACTTCGGATCGCTGGAAGACTGCCGCGCCTTTGGGATTGCCCGTCGAGCCGGACGTAAAAATCACGTAGAACAAATCTTCCGGCGAACCAGAATGATCCTGAAAACCGTTCAGCTCAGTCTGGGTGACCAGAATCGAATCCACGTCATGAACCTGCGCACCCGCCTCTCCACCGTCGGCCGGCAAATTGACGGTGAGGTGTTGACGGGTCAGCACATGACGAATCGCGGAGCGTTCCAGCATATAGCTGATGCGCCCTGCCGGATAACTGGCGTCAATGGGTACGTAGGTAGCCCCACATTTGATCACCCCCAACAGCGCTGTCATCAAATGCAGGGAACGATCGAAACACACACCAACACGATCTTGCGGTTTGACACCGGAAGCCTTTAAAAACGCGGCAACCCGAGACGACAACCGATCCAGCTCGCAATAACTCAAACTGTCTTCACCGCAGCGAACCGCAACACGATCAGCATGGGCTTGCGCGGAAAGAGAGAATCGCTGCTGCACCGTCAGCGAAGCGTCAAACTCACGTTGCGTCTGATTCCATCGGGCCAACATTGAAAATTTTTCATCCGGCGTCAGCAATTCCAGATGACGGAATTCACAGTCGGGCGTTTCCAGCCAAAGCTGCGCAAGACGTTGCAGGTGGCCGATCATACGTTCGATGGTTGACGCCGCGAATAAATCGGTATTGAACTGCATGGCGCCTTCGTAACGGCTGCCGTTGGATGCAAACGTCAGGGTCAAATCGAATTTGGCCGTTTCCACAGGGGAATTGACGGGAGCAATGGCCACGTCTTTGACGTGCTGGGTGACCGCATCCAGCGAAGTGGTATCCAGCGGTATGTTCTGCAACACCATCATGACCTGGAACAGCGGCGAACGACTCATATCACGCGCAGGATCGACCGCATCAACGATTTGCTCGAACGGAATTTCCTGATGCTCAAAAGCATTGCCGGCGGTTTCTGCGACCTGGGTCAAAAGCTGACGCAGGGTATGGCGCCCTTCGGCTCGCACCCGCAAGGCCACGGTATTGACAAAGAAACCAATAATATTTTCAAGCTCTTCACTATCCCGCCCGGCCACCGGGGTTCCTATCGCAAAATCGGACTGGTTGGAATAACGCGCCAACAGGGCGGCATAGAGCGACATCAACACGGCGAAAGGTGTTGCACTCTCGCTGCGGGCGATAGCGTCTATTCGCGATGACACTTGCTCCGAAAACGTAAAGCGGTGTGTTGCACCGTTGAACGTCTGCACCGGAGGGCGAGGATAATCCGCAGGGAGCGTCAGTACAGGCAGCTCCTCGAGTTGCTGTTTCCAGAAATCGAGTTTGGTTTGCAGGATATCGCCACCCAGCGTCTGACGCTGCCAAACAGAAAAATCCGCATATTGCAGTGCCACCTGGGGTAACGGCATGGGCAGACCGCGCGCATACGCCAGATAGGCAGTCAGCACTTCACGGATGAATACGCCCATGGACCAGCCGTCAGTCACGATGTGGTGGGCGACGAACACATAAATCCACTCACCCTCAGCCACTTTCAACAACGTCGACTGAAACAATGGCCCCTTGACCAGATCAAAGGCATGCGCAATTTTCTGACCGACGTATCGTTGTATTTCAAACTCCGTATCATCCGTGTGACGGGACAAGGCATGTACTTCCGTCGCCCAACGCTGCACAGGCAGCATATACTGGAAAGGCCCCTGCTCGTCATCATGGAAGCAGGTGCGCAGACCTTCGTGACGATTGATGACATCCGATACAGCCTGTTGCAATGCCCCTTCCTGCAATCCACCGGAAATCCGCACCGCAATCGGTACGTTGTAGGCAATGTTGCCGGGTTCTATGCGATCCAGCAGCCACAAACGTTGCTGCGCAAACGACAGCGGAATGCGGGCACTGCGATCTGCGTGGGGAATGGCGGCATTCCGCCCTGCACCACCAGCATTTCCAAGAATTCGCTCCGCCAGGGCGGCGATGGTCGGTTCTACCAACAGTTCACGCAGGGACAGGGCGACGTCAAAGGCTTTGCGCGTGCGCGAAACGATTTGCGTGGCCAGAAGGGAGTGGCCACCCAACTCGAAGAAATTGTCGAATACGCCAATCTGATCGGCCTTGAGTACCTCTTCCCAAATCTGGGCCAGCCGTCTTTCGGTCTCATTGCGCGGCGCAACATGCTCGGTACTGGTACCAATCTGGTGGGGTAATGGCAAAGCCTTCCGATCGACTTTGCCATTGGGGGTCAGTGGCCACGCATCGAGGGGCATGATGATATTCGGCACCATGTAATCCGGCAACCGGGCGCGCAACTGATCGCGCATGGCTCCCGTATTGCTGCCGCCGGGGCCGACCACATACGCAATCAGTTTTTCATCCCGCACCAATACCAATCCGTCAGTAATGCCAGCGATTGCGGTCAGGGCTTTTTCAATTTCACCCAGTTCTATACGCAGACCACGCACCTTGACCTGAAAGTCCTTGCGTCCGATGTATTCGATCGCGCCAGAGGGAAGCTGACGACAAAGGTCGCCGGTTTTGTAAAGTTTTCCTGCCCCGAACGGGCTGCCGACGAAGGCCTGTTCCGTCAGGTCAGGCCGCCCAACGTAGCCGTTACCCACGCAAATGCCGGTGACGCAGAGCTCGCCGATCAAACCGGGTGCCACCGGCACCAAGGCATGATCCAGAATATGCAATTCGCAATTGGGCACGGGCAGGCCGATCGGAATCAGCGCGTCATCACTCTCGAGCGAATCGAGAATATGATAGGAAACGACATCGGTACATTCAGTTGGACCGTAGGAATTGACCAGGCGCGCGACACAATTTTCGCTGCTGAGCCAGGGGAACAGTAACGGCAGACGTATGGGCTCACCACCCAACACGACCCAACGCAGGGAATTGATCTGGGCATACATTTCGACCGATGCAGCCAGGGGATAGAACGCACTTGGCGCACAATTGATCAGGGTAATTCGCTGTTTTTGAAGGGTATCGCGAACAATGCTGTCATCGTATTCTTCCATTTCGGGCAAGACGAGCGTTCCGCCTACCAACAGAAGTGCGTAGAGGTTCTTTTGCGTCAAATCGAAACCGAACGCGCTAATGATCAGCGTACGGTCATCTGCACCCAGCTGCAGGGAATCAATGTACCAACGCTGGAGGTTGACTTCACCGCGATGATGCACCGATGCGCCTTTGGGCTGACCGGTGGAACCCGACGTGTAAATCACATAGATTTCGTCATCTGCTTGCGGCTTGTCGACAAGATTATCCGCAGGATAACGAGCCAAGGAAGGGGCATCGCTATCCACATCGAAAATCCACGCCGTCGTTTCGCCTATTTTGGACAGCTGGCAGTCTTCGGTAATAACGGCTTTGGCACCCGAATCACCCACGATGTACTGAATGCGATCGCAGGGATAGCTTGCCTCAACGGGAACGTAGGACGCGCGCGCCTTCAGTACGGCAAGCACGGCGACAATCATCTCTACGCGGCGGCTCAACAAAATAGCCACACGCGAACCGACACCGACTCCCTGATCGTGAAGCGCTCGCGCCAACCGGTTGGCGCGATGATTAAGTTCATCATACGTCAGGCTGTGATCCCCATGCGTCACTGCCACTTTGTGCGCATGAGTCAATACGCTTTGTTCAAATTGTTCAATGATGGAATCCTGGGCAGGCAATGTCGCGTGAACCGCATTGATCACTGCCAACTGCGTTGTTTCATCAGGCAGAACGAACTGCAAATCGCCCAAGGTCTGGACACGGCCATCGAGAATCTGGTGTGACAACCAGGCAACACGCTCAAGATAGCGATGATCATCAAACGCGGTACGATCACACCAGAGCTGCATTAGATAAGTGTCTGGCAGTTCCTTGAAAAAACATTGTACGGTTCTTTCAACATGCGCCGACTGCAATTCGGTATGCAGCGCCTGGCCTTGCCAGACGTGCTCCGCAAGAAAATTGAAATAGTTGAACTGGAAAAAGATCGAAGGTGTTTCTGATGCGTGCAACTGCGCCAGAATAGAATACTGACGATGATGGCGAACCTCCTTGCGATAGGCAGAGAAGGCATCGTAACACTGGCGCAAGGTCGTCGCCGGTTGCAACAAACCAAGATCCATCACATAGGGCACAGCCTGATAGAACACGCCAAGCGTGTCATCCTTGGGATTGGCACGACCATTCTGCACTTCGTTGAAAACGAAATTGCCTTCCGGTCGGCAATAGTGCCGGATCATCATCGCCGTAAGCAGACGGAAGTATTCCACAGGATGGGTACGGTTCTTTTTGCAGAACGCCTGGATTTTCCGCGTGTGTTCGGCATCAATGACGTAATCCAGGACTTCGAAATCTGCCTTGCGGGTGGCGCCAGGCACACGAGAAATGCTTAACGGAACACAGTCGCGGAAACGGGCTTTCCAGAATTCCAGGGTGTCAAATTGGTCGACTTCACTGCGACGAATCTGAACGAATTCCTCGTATCGGTCTTCCCACACTGGCAAAGGTTCACCGGCCACCAGCGCGTCATAGCATTGGCCCAACTTGTCGGTCATGTAAACGAGGGACGTGCCATCGATAATGATGTGATGCGCCTTGAATGCCAGGCGAAAAACATTTTCGCCCATTTTGTACAAACGAAACGCAAACAGATCCAAGCCATGAATATCGTAGGGTGTATACACCCACTCTTGCATACAGGCATAGACATCACGCTCGGATGTATCGCTGACATCGACAATCGATAACGGTACGGATCGGCTTTCAGCGACGACCTGATAGACCTTTTCTGCCCAGGGAATATCACAGGCCACGAAGCTGGTGCGAAACAGCGAGTAAGTCGAAATGATATGAGCGACTGCCGCACGCAGCTTCTCGGTATCGACGGCGAACGGCAGATCAATCATGGTGCCGATGCTGTTCTGTACAGTCTCGGGGGTCATGGCTGCATCCATGTACAGCAGCATTTGCGTGTCAGTCAACGGCCGAATCGCAGCCGCGTGCTCGGCATGCAGTGCAAGCCTGAGGTCTTCCATTGCGACCAATGGCAACTCACGCAAGGCCAGTGTGCCCTGATGCATCAGGCAATCGAGCGCCTTTTCGAAGTGTCCGATCAGGCGCTGCATCGTCGCGGGGGTGAAGATGTCTGCGTTATAATCGATATATCCAGAAAGGCCTTCCGCCGACTGCGACAGACTCACGATCATGTCGAATTTGGAGGCCACCTCTTCGATCTTGACGCGTTCGATGCGCAGCTGACTCAGCTCTTCGATTTTCCCATACAGCGCCTTGTCGACTTCAGCGTCGGCAATGACACCCGAAAAATTCTGCAGCTGGAAGCCAATCTGCACAATCGGAGCGTAAGCAGGGTTGCGAGGCACCTGCAATTTGTCGACGATTTGCGCCAGCGGTACTTCCTGATGATCGAATGCATCAAGAATTTCCTTCTTCACGGACTGCAAATTATCGAGAAGAGATTTGTTTTCAGATAACGGGGAGCGAACGATCAGTGGATCAATGAACAATCCTATGATGTTTTCCAACCCCTTGTGATTTCGGCCAGCCATGGGAATACCCAGGCAGAAGTCTTCCTGTCCGGCGTACTTGTACATGACGAATTTCCATGCGGCCATGAGCCCCATGAACACCGTCACATCCTGTTGACGACAAAAATCCACGAAGGCTGCCGACAATGATGAATTCAACACAAATTCGTGTTTGCCACCGTTGTTTCCCTGAATGTACGGGCGCGGCACATCTGTGGGCAGCGCAAGGTGGCTGGGAATGCCCTTGAGATGTTTTTCCCAGTAGCCCATGCGCTTGGCAAACGTATCGCTATGCAGATAGTCTTGCTGCCAGGCGGCAAAATCCACATATTGGACGTCCAGGGCCGGCACCGGCACCGGAATCCCTACCGCTTTCTGCAAATAGGCGACGAAGATTTCCTTGACGAAAACGTTCATCGACCAACCGTCAGAAATAATGTGATGCATGGCTCCGGTCAGTAACGAAAATAACGTCACACCTGACCGGTCCTTTACGGTGATGCATTGAAGCCGGAACAACGGGCCACGCGCCAGATCAAAAGTTGACAGGGCCTGTTGTGATACGCGCTCACGCAACAGAGCATCGCCGTTATCGTCAACGACCACTTCTTCATGCACGAACGGGATCATGGGGTCCGCGTCGATAATGACGTGAGGCACGCCCTCTTCATTGGCCACAAAGTGGCTACGCAGGGTTTCCTGACGCTGCATCACGCTCGCCACTGCCGCACGCAAGGCATCTACGTTCAATGATCCCAACAGCTTGAACGCTATTGGCATCGTGTAAGCCGCCGTGCCCGGCGTCAGCTGTTCAAAGAACCACAAACCCTGTTGATTATAGGAAAGGGGCAGCGGCCCCTGGCGATCAATCGTTGGAAACAGCTGCGATTTGACTTCCTGTGTCGCCCCCTGCAGAAACGCAATGATCGCTTCCTTGTTCTGCTTGAGCTGTTCCTTGAGCTCATCGGTCAGCGCCCCTTGAGGCGCCTTGATTTTGAGCTTGTCCCCGTCCAGGGTCAGCTGAATACCCGCTTCACGCAACTGGCTAAGCAAATCAACAATGGTCATGTTCTAATTATCCGACTGCAGCAGTTTCCCGGTTTATATCAGGTGGTTTGGCCAAATCAGGCTCAGATTTCTATTTCTTCCATGTCATCATCGTCCGCGCTTGCAACAGCCGGCTGAGTTGCCGCCTGTCTTGCCCATAGCGCCGTATCAACGTACCTGGCCATGCCTTCTACCGTGGAGATCTCAAATATATTCTTCAAGCTGAATTCTATGGCGTATTTATCCTTGACGCGGGCGACTACCTGCGTGGCCAACAGCGAGTGTCCGCCAACATCAAAGAACTGATCGGTGACACTGATGTGTTCCGTCTTCAGTACTTCCTGCCAGAGGGCCATGATTTCACGCTCGGTCTGATTGCGTGGTGATATCAATTCACGCCCTTCAACAGCAACGTGATAGTCCGGCAGCTGGGCTTTCGCCAGTTTTCCGTTCGGTGTGAGCGGTATTTGCGGGATAGCGACAATCGCCACCGGCACCATGTATTCCGGTAGATCCTTGCGCAAATGGGCGCGCAAGATGCCAACATCGATTTCACCTTTTACTGACGATGCAGCAACGACATATGCCACCAGACGTGTTTCACCACTATCGGTTGCACTGATCACTGCTGCAGCCGCCACATCCGCATGCTGGAGCAACCGGGCCTGTACTTCTGCCGGTTCCACGCGATAGCCACGGATCTTGACTTGTTGATCGATGCGGCCGAGGAATTCCACCTGGCCGTTGGCGAGGTACCTGCCTTTATCGCCGGTTTTGTAAACCCTATCGTGTGTATCGCCCGTGAACGGATTCGTTATGAACCGCGGTGATTGTTCTTCCGTATCCAGATAGCCCTGGGTCAGGTAGGGCGTACGGATCCAGATCTCACCTACTTCACCGCCAGTACAAAGCTGGCCAGCAGCGTTCACGACAAGCAGCTGAACTCCCTCGATACCGCGTCCCACCGGAATGGAAACACCGTCCAGCGATTGACGAGTGACTTCCACGCACCCCATCGCCTGCGGGGTTTCGGTCGCCCCGTAGAAGTTGAAGATGCGTGCCTGGGCACTCGCAGCCCATACACTCTCAGCCACCGGTGCCGTCAGCCGGTCTCCCCCAAACGCGACAGCACGAAGTGCAGGCAGATTGAACTCGGGTGCTGCCTGCATCAGCAACTGCCACAGATTCGGCGTCATATGTGACACAGAAATTTGCTTTTCCTGAAACCAGGACAGCAAACGCTGAGGGTCTAGCATATCCATCGCAGCCGGAATGGCCAGGGTTGCGCCACTAAACAAGGGCGTGAAAATATCGCGCAAGAGGGGGTCGTGTGCGAGGCCTGACAACATGGACACAGTGTCATCAGCACCCATGCCAATGTTGTGCGCATGCCATTCGACAAAATGCGCTACCGGATTGAAACACCCCTTGATGCCCTTCGGCTCGCCGGTGGTGCCGGACGTAAAGGCAATATAGGCAGTACGGTCGGGATCGTAGTCGGGAAAACGGGACACATCGACGGGGAATAAATCGACAGCGGCTACATCGCCAGTCAATGCAGCCGTTAGCGGAAGCGTCCCTTTGGGTAGCGCGCCAAGCACCGTTTGCAGGCCTTCCTGTACACCCGTATTCTCTGCCACCAGCGCCAGCACGGGCTTGGCAATCGAGCAGATGGCCGCCAGACGTTCACCCGGGTAAGCCGGATCGAGTACCGTAAAGACGGCGCCAGCACGCAAACACGCGAATAACGCCAATGGTAACTGGATACTGCGCGACAGGTGTATTGCGACCACATCACTTTCCTGTATCCCTGCGTTCAACATGCCGGTAGCCAATCGATCCACCGCGGAGGCAAACTTCGCATAAGTCATGCTTCCGCCCTCGCCCACGACCGCAAGCTTGGCAGGCGATTGTTCAGCCAGCGTGCGCAAACGGGCGAGCGGATTATAGGCAGGCGTCGAACTCAGCGGCTCGCGAGGATCTGCGGCAGCAAACGCAGCACTGACGAGCGGAAGTGCCAATACAGGTTGATCAGCGGCCTCACCAAAAGCGCGCAAGGTCGAAAGCATTGCATCAACGATATTGGCGACGGATTCCTTGCGATACAGATCCGGGTTGAACACCACCATCAAATCAATGCGGTCAGAAAATTCCTTCGCGTAAATATTGATATCGTATTTCGCGTGGCCTTCGTTGTCTTCCTGCGCGAGGTTGTCGACGCGAATACCTGATACTTCGGTTGGATCCGGCAGGTTGAGCAGGTTGAAAAACACCTGGAACAAAGGTGATCGGCTGGGGTCGCGCTTGGGTTTCAGCACTTCCACGATTTTTTCAAACGGCAGCGCCTGGTGAGCGTATGCATCAAGAGCTGTCGCTTTTACACGCTCCAGCAAACTGACGAGTGTCGGGTTATCACCCAAATCTACCGACAGAATAACGGTATTGATGAAGAACCCCACCAATGCCTCGGTTTCAGTCAGGTTGCGTCCGGCGATGGGGGTGCCTACGTTAATGCCTGCCTGGCCCGAAAAGCGGTGTAACGCCACATACAAGCCGCTGAGCAACACCATGAACGGCGTTGCATTGTGGCGCGAAGCGGTTTCGCCGATGACCTGTTTTATTTCTGCCGGCAAGGTGACGGTGAAGGATTCCCCGCGTGAAGTCGCAATGGCAGGACGCGGATAATCAGTAGGCAGGTCGAGCACCTGATATTCATTGTCGAGTTTGTCTTTCCAGTAACGTACCTGACGATCGAGTTCGTCACCCTGCAGCCATTGCCGCTGCCAATGGGCAAAATCAATATATTGAATGGGCAACGGAGCGAGCAGCGCCGCGCTTTTCTCCCGATAGGCCTTGTACAGCGTGGCAAGTTCATGCGTGATCAGATTGAGCGACCAGCCATCCGACACCATGTGGTGAATGGCGCCCAAAATGGCATGATGAGGTACGCCGTTGGCATCGACACCCAGCAGTACATGTTGGCCGCGCATCAGCAAATCATTGGCGATGTCGAAGCGTCCTTCACAGGCCTCGTGGACCAGCGAGGGCAGCACGCGATAGTTATCGTCCAGCGGCTGATGGGAAAGATCCACGCTGGCAAATTTCCACGCCTGAGCGGGCCGGACCGTCACATATGGCAGGCCGCCCTCCTCGCGGAAATTACTACGCAAGACTTCATGCCGCTCAATAATGGTGGTGAACGCCTGATTGAACGCCGTGATATCGAGATCGCCCTCGATACGCAGTGCAAAGGGCATGTTGTAAGCCGGATTTCCCGGATCCAACTGATCCAGCAACCACAATTGTTGTTGCGTAAACGACAGTGGCAATTTTCCGGCGCGCGGAATCACGACCAGCGGCGGTAAGCTCGCATTGCCCAGTGTGCCCTGCAAGTGTTCCAGCGCGTCGACGAATTCCACCAGGCGCGGATGCTCGAACAGGAGGCGGATGGGAATGGAGATACCCAATGCTTTTCTGAGCTGGGAGATGACACGCGTGGCCAGCAGGGAGTGTCCACCCAAACGGAAAAAGTCATCACCGGCGCGCATCGAAGACTTGTTGAGCACTGTGCACCAGATCGACATAACGCTCTTGTAGAGCGGCGATTCCGGCGCATCGTCACTCACCACTTCCCAGGCAGGATTGTCAGCGGTTTCACCTTTTTCAGTGCAGCTCAGCACGATTTGCATCAGGCTGTTGCAATGGCCATGCAAGCCTGTGCTGACCCAATCCTGGTCAAACAAGGTCAGCGTATGCATGCTGGGAAACGCACAATCATATCCGGCAGGAATAAATATCTCCCCCACTTCGTGGCGAGCCGCAGGGGCATCGTCCTCGGCAATGATCAATACGGATTTGTTCTCGCGTATCGCATTTGCCAACAAGTCGGCGCGATCCTGCAGCGACAGGAGTGACTCACTCAGCACATCCTGTTCCCAGATGACGTTTTCGGGCTTGAAGGTCCACCCGGTGCTGGCGACGTCAACTGACAGCAAGGCGTTGACTGGCGTATCCGGCTGGCTGCTGATCCGCGAAATCAGCGACTGGAATTCTGCCACCAATTGCTCTGCCGTCGACGCCAGGAACAAATCGGTACGGTATTCCAGTTCACCACGGAGTTCACCCTGCCACTCCAGCATGCTCAACGACAATTCAAACTTGGCTTGTGACGCTTGCACCGCCATGGGCTCCACCTGAACATCGGGCAGTGCAATATTCTGTTCCATGGGCACGTTCTGCAGTGCAAACATGGTCTGGAACAGCGGTGTGCGATAGAGATTGCGCTGATCGACCAGTGCGTCCACGAGGCGTTCAAACGGCACATCCTGATGTGCATAGGCGCCGAGGGTCTGAGCGCGAATCGCCTGCACAAATTCGGTAAAGCTGGCGCCAGGACGTATCACGCCACGAATGACGAGCGTATTCACGAAGAAACCGATCAAGCCCTCAACCGCTTCGTTATTGCGGTTTGCTATCGGTGTACCGACCGCGATATCTCTCTGGTTCGCATAACGGGCCAACAACACCATGTACGCGGACAACAGCACCATATAAAGCGTGACACCTTCCCGCTGGCAAAACCGCAACAACTGCTGATAATCGCGTTGCGGCAAGGCAAATGCCAAACTCGCGCCCATGGTGCTGGCTTCGCGCTTTCGCTGGAAATCCACGGGCAAACGCAAAGGGGGCACACCTTCGAGCACACCCCGCCAATGGGCCAGTTGTTTGTCAAGTTCGGCGTCATTCAACCACGCACGTTGCCAAGACGCATAATCAGCATACTGAACGGGTAACGGCGCTAATGCAGGGCTTGCACCCAGACGATAGGCGTCATAGCCCTGGCTGAGCTCATGTACAAACACACCATTTGACCAACCATCACCCACTGTATGATGCATGTTGGTTATCATGACGTGTTCATGAGCACTACAGGTGATCAACGTGACGCGCAGCAATGGACCGCGATACAGATCAAACCGGAAACTCAATTCATTGGTGACACGACGCTGGATCTCTGCTTCGCGATCATTCTCGGACCAGCCGGAGAGATCCAGCAATTCCGGTTGCCATTGATTTTCGGGCTGGAATTGCAAGCCCGGATTGTCGTTGTCCATGACAACGTAGCAACGCAGGATTTCGTGTCGATTGACGATATGTTGCAGAGCACTGATCAATGCCTGGCGCTGCAATTCGCCCTGCAAGCGGAAGGCACCAGGCATATTGTAGGCTGGTAAGCCTGGATCAAACTGGTCCAGCATCCACAACCGTTGTTGTGCGAACGACAAAGGCATTACGCCATTTCTCGGCGCAGGCGTAATTGGCGGAATATTTTCGTTCAACTGCGCGCGTTCGACGACCACGGCGAGCTCGGCGATATTGGCAGCGCGAAACACATCGCGTACGGATATCGATGCGTTGTAGAACTTGCGCAAGCGCGAGGCGATGCGCGTCGCAGTAATCGAATTTCCACCCAATTCGAACAGGTTATCCAGTACACCGATTTTCTGATGGGGCAAAAATTCTGCCCAGATGGACGCAATTTCGCTTTCGATCGGCGTACGTGGGGCGACTTTTTCCTGGGCATGGGCCGCGTTATCATGGGGCTCGGGCAGCGCCTTGCGATCAACTTTGCCGTTGGGTGTCAGTGGCCAGATATCCAGTGCGACCAACGCCGAGGGCACCATGTATTCCGGCAGACGCGCGCGCAGGGTTTCCCGCCATTCCGCTGGCGTGACGCCACCGTCGCTCAGCACATAACCTATCAACTGTTCATTTCGCACCAGTACCAAGCTATCGCTGACGGTTGCCAACGCCTTGAGTGCGGTCTCAATTTCACCCAGTTCGATTCGAAGACCACGCAACTTTATCTGGAAATCCTTGCGCCCCAGATATTCGACATTGCCATCGGGCAAATAACGCCCCAGGTCGCCGGTTTTGTAGAGCCGCCCGTCGCCAAAAGGGTTCGAGAGAAATACCGATGCATTGAGGGACTCCCGATTCAGGTAACCCAAACCGACGCCTATGCCAGTGACGGCGATCTCCCCCACCAACCCGGGTGCCAACGTTTGCAAATGGTCGTTGACGATGTGCAGGTGCATGTTGGGTACGGGCTTGCCAATGGGAATCAACGTCGTTGCCGCATCGACTTGATCGAGTACGTGCCATGCAACTACGTCGGTACATTCTGTCGGACCATAGCTGTTCATCAGGCGGGCGTGACAGGCCGGCGACGCTAACCAGTCGAATAGCGCCGACAAGCGAATGGGCTCGCCGCCCAGTACAACATAACGCAACGATGCCAAGCGGGAATAATGATGGGAACGGTCAGCCTCAACCAGCGGATAGAATGCACTGGGCGCGCAGTTGATCCAGGTGGCCTGCTGTTCATGAATGGCGGTGAGAATGGCCTCGTCATCATAGAAATCCATGTCCGGAATGACGATGGCTCCGCCTTTCAACAGCGGTGCAAACAGGTTTTTCTGCGTGAGATCGAACCCCACGGCAGAGATCAGCACAGGACGATCCTGGGCCGTTGACTGCAGTGCCTGCAGATACCACAACTGTAAATTCACCTCGCCCTGATGCGTCACCGCCGCTCCCTTGGGCAGGCCGGTGGATCCTGACGTATAGATGACATAAATCTCGTCGCTGGCCGCCGGTTTGTCCGTCTGGTTTTCGCGACTGAACGCATCAAACGACATGGCATCAATGGCCACCACGTCACAGGTGCTCTGCGGCAGGCGATCGACCAGGGTCGATGCGGTCAACACCAGAGAGGCATTACTGTCCTTCAGGATATGATCTATGCGATCCAGTGGATAGGCGGGATCCACCGGCACATACGAGGCCCCGGTCTTCAGCACCGCCCAAACCGCATTGACCAGATCGATGCCGCGATCCAGACACACGGCAACCCGCGCACCGCTTTTAACACCCAGGCCGGACAAATAACGCGACAACTGATTGGCGCGGGCATTGAGCTGAGCATAGGTTTGCTGACGACCGCCATGAATAATGGCCATGGCATCTGGCGTTACATTGACCTGTTTCTCGAAACCTTCGACGATCGTTGCAAAATCCGGAAGCGCCGTCGTGGTTTTGTTCTGAGCTTGCAACCACTGACTTTCTTCGCTCAACACCAGGGACAACTGAGATATTTGCGTAACGCCCGACGCGATCTGCGATGCCACACTGACAAAGCGAGGCAAGAAATCCATATCATCGAAAATCTCGACGTCATATCGTAGTTCGAACGTGATCGAATCACCTTCATCACGCACGATGAATTGAACACCTTTGTCGACCTTGGGCGCAGACATTTTCGGCTGCAGCTTGACGCCATCCACCTGCGCGTTCTGTACGAAATTGTAGTAGTTGTACATGAACACGGCACGCGCGCGTGGCACCCAATGACTTTGTTCAGTGAGGGAGAATCGACGTTTCCCTTTTGCGGCGTCACGCAGGTGAGTCAGCTGTGCGAACAGTTCACTCGTCTTTCCACCGACTGCCCATACCGATTTGCGAACGACTACCGGCGATTGCTGATAGTAACAGCCGATGCTTTCTGCCAGCTGTTTATCCCGGTTGGCCTGGAACTCGAAAAAGGCAAAATCCTCTTCGGCGCGGCAATATTCCTTGAGTAGCAGTGCATAGACACCCTTGAAAAACATGGCTGGTGACAGCCGGTGATGACGACACCAGTTACGAATATCGGTGAGGGCATCGCCTTCGCATTGCAATTCAACACGGCGGTCATTGAAAACACTGACCGCTTGCGCCTTGAATGCAGTATGCGGCTTGCTGAAATCGAGGGGCTCGATACCATGCAGGTTCAACTTCCAGAAGTCCCGTACTGCCATGCTGTCGCAAAGTGCGCGGTCGTCACGGTTATAAGCCGTCCAGGCGTCATCCGGAACGACAGAAACATTTCCGGTGCCGTAGCGTTCCAGTACTTCTTTCATCAACAGGTAGGTGGATGCGCCATCCAGCATGATATGGTGGCAACCCAACACCAGGACATGGTGCTGTTCAGCGACCTTGACCAGATGAAAATGCACCATGGCCGTATTGATCACAGGCTGGTGACGGTGCATGAGTTTTTCGACGAATTCGAGCCAGTCACCACCGGCATGAGAGAGTTCATGACACTGCAACTCATGCTCTGCAAATTGACTGATCGCCAACCAATGATCATCCGTACCGGGCAAGGTACACGGCACGATCCGTGCGCGCAGCGCCGCGTGTGAAGCCGTGGCAGCATTCAGTACAGATTGCAGGCGTTGCACATCGGGAACAAACGGAAGTTCGCAATAAATTCCGTAGTTGTTCTGGTGAGTTCCGGCGTGAGTGAGTTCGTCGATCAGCATGGAACGCTGATTGCCGTTAAGGGGCACCAGCGTGAATTCATTGCCCGGTAACCCGAGATGCGTATGCAGCGTTGCCTCGGAGACCAGATTCAGATCATCAATGCGTGCTGTGTCAGCCGAAACCAGTTGGGTCACCAGGTATTCCAGCTGCTCAGCCATCAACGCGATGGTCGAGGCATTGAACAAATCGATGTTGTACTCGATGCTGAGTGAATAACGGTCTTCGTTTCGGGCGACGGCCAGCAGCATATCCATGCGCGCCGCCACGTGTTTCAACGGGATCGGATCGACACTGATCGGGCCTTGCAATGCCGCATTGGTATCGCCGACGTTCAGCAGCTGGAACCCCACCTGGGCAACCGGGGGATAACCGGGCTGGCGCTCGACATCGAGCGTTTCCAGCAGGTAATCGATCGGTACATCCTGGTGACTGAACGCACCCAATGCCTGCGATCGAATGCGCGCGAAAAATTCGGCCACCGTCGGGTTGCCTGAAAGGTCGGCACGCAACAGTAGAAGATTGACGAAAAAGCCGATGATGTCTTCAAACTCGGCACGTGAACGGCCTGCGATAGGCGATCCGACGATAACGTCCTGGGTTTGCGCGTAGCGCCCCAGCAACAACTGCCAGCTTCCCAGAAACAACATGAATGGCGTCAATTCGTGACGCTGGCAGAATCGATTTGCGACGGGACCCAGCGTTATCGACAGTTCACGTTGATAAACGGCCCCATGATTGCGCGGCGTTTGCTGACGGGGGCGATCCGTCGGCAGGGCAAGCACGGCCGGCGCGTTAGCCAAGGTCTGGTGCCAGAAGTCCAGTTGCTTCTTGAGGCCGTCCGAATTCATCCACTGATGCTGCCAGGCCGCGAAATCGGCATATTGCACCGACAACGGCGGCAGTGGGTTGCCGTGACCGGCAGCAAAGCTTACGTACAGCGTGATCAATTCCTTGACCAGGATCTCCATCGACCAGCCATCGGAAACCACGTGGTGCATGCCAACGATCAGCACATGATCTTCTGACGAACGCCGAATGACCTGCACGCGGAACAACGGGCCGGTTTCCAGGTTGAACGGTGTCAGGACCTCACGATCGAGCGCCTGCTGAACGGCGTTATCCTGCTCACTACCAGCGAGAGCCGAAATATCATTGGACGTCAGCTGCCATCCACTGGAGTCATCAACGACTTGAGAGGTAATGCCCTCCTTGTCGACGAACCGGGTGCGCAGGCTTTCATGCCGCTGCACGATGGCCGCAAAGGTTTTCTCCAGCAATTCGATTCGAATCGGCCCGCGCAAAGCCAGTGCGCTGGCCATGTTGTAGGTGACATCGTTGGGGGTCAGCTGCGCCAGGATCCAGAGACGGCGCTGGCCAAACGACAAAACCAGATCCTGGTTGCGATCAGCCTTGGGTATGGGGGCGTCGGTGAGCTTCTGGGCCTGCTTGAGAAACGCGATGATTTCGGGCTTGCGCTTGACGACTTCGTTCCTCAGCTCCCCGGTAAAGACTCCCTCTGCCGCGCTGAAGCGGAGGTTTTCACCCTCCAGCCAGAGGCGGATGTCTTTTTTGGCCAACGAGGACAGGAACTCAATGACATTCATGCAGCGACCTACTTCTTCTTGTTTATAGTTTTTCTAAAGGCCCTGGCCGCTTGCGCGGGAGAACGCGCCAAGCGCCGGGCGGCGCCAAGCCAAGGGCGAATATTACCATAACCGCCCGTCGGCTTTGGGAGGGACCGTAAGGAATTTAGGGGAAGTTCACACAGTTTTGAAGGGAATAGCGGGAGCTTTTTCGCCGGGGAAACACACTGCCGGGGTGGACAAAGATCATCCTCCCCACCCCGGCACCGGGCTTGACCCACTATCGATCATTTTGGATTGAGACTACCGTGACCAAGCCAGCGGCCTGGTTCACAGAAACCCTTCATCGCGATTCTCATCGCTCTCGGTGGTCGCCGCTGCCTCCGCGTTGTTTGCCGCCCACAACAGGGCATCCAGATAGGTAGCGATATCCGCGACGGTATGCATCTCGAACAAGGCCCTTAACGGGATTTCCACCTGGAACTCGGCGCGGAATTTCGACACTGCGCGCGCGGCCAGGAGCGAGTGCCCCCCGAGGTCGAAAAAGTCGTCATAAACGCCAATTTTCTCAACACCCAGCACATCCCGCCAGATCGCCGCAATACGTTCCTCGGTATCGTTGCGCGGCGCGATGAACTCGGCTCTGGCATGGGCATCGGGCGCCGGTAACGCCTTGCGGTCGATCTTGCCGTTGGGCGTCAAAGGCCAGGACGACATGGCTACCAGCACAGCTGGAATCATATAGTCCGGCAAGTGGGCGCGTAACGCCTGCCGACACTGGCGCTCGTCGAACTGACCATCGGCAACGACATAAGACACCAGCCTGTCATCCACGACCAGCGTCAAGCTGTCGATGATGCCTGCCTGCTGGCGCAGTGCCATTTCGATTTCGCCCAATTCGATGCGCAAACCACGCAATTTGATCTGGAAATCACGCCGGCCGATGTATTCCAGCTCGCCCGTCGGCCAGCGACGCACCAGATCCCCGGTACGGTACCAGCGTCCTTCGCCCTGTTTGCGCATGACAAAACTTTGCGCGTTCAGCTCGTCACGGTTGAGGTAACCGGCGCCGACGCCCTGCCCTGCGATAAACAACTCCCCGACCAATCCGGCCGGCAGCACAGCTCCCTGCTCACTGAGCACCTGCAAATGCGTATTGGCTACCGGTGCCCCCAGCGGGATTACCTCCCATGGAGGGGCAGCATCGTTCGCCAGCGTGTACGCCGCCACCACATCCGAACATTCGGTGGGACCGTAAGAGTTCACCAACTGGCATTGACACCTGGGATGACTCAGCCACGCCTGCAGCCCGTTATAACGGATAGGTTCTCCCCCCAACACGGCAAAGCGGAGCTGCGCAAACGGATAGCCAGCGTGCGCCGTTTTTTCTGCCACGGGATAGAACGCACTGGGTGCACAGTTGACGACCGTGATGCCTTCGCGATGCAAGGTATCCGCCACAACATCGACATCGTACTGGTCCATGTCTGGGACCACCACGCAACCGCCCACCGTGAGTGGCGCAAACAGGTTTTTCTGCGTCAGGTCGAAACCAATGGCGCTCACCAGCAAAAACTTGTCAGCGGCCGTCAACGACAATGTGTTCACATACCAGTGCAGCAAATTGACCTCGCCGCGATGATATACCGCAGCACCCTTGGGTAATCCGGTAGAGCCGGACGTGTATATGACGTAAATGAGATCATCAAGGGCCGGACGCGTTTCAAGGGGCTGGTCTGAGCAAGCCTCCCACGCATCATTATCACCATCCAGCGACAACACCTGCTTGCCCGCAAGGTGAATGCCTTCCTCCTGTAAACGCGCATACACACAGTTCTGCGTGAGCAGGAACGGCGCCTGCGAATCTTCCAGGATATAGGACAGTCGTTCGGCGGGATAATGTGAATCCATGGGGACATAGGCGGCACCGGCTTTCATGACCCCAAGAACGGCCACGAACAGATCCAGCCCACGATCCAGGCAGATTCCGACACGCTGCCCACGTCCCACACCTTGTTGCGTCAGGTAACGCGCCAGCCGATTGCTGCGTTGATCCAGTTGAGCGTAAGTGAACGCGCTCTGACCCAGCTTCACCGCTAACGCGTCTGGTGTGCGGCGCACCTGCGCCTGGAACTTGTCGACCACGGTTATGTCGTCGGCAAAGCTGACGGAAGGCCCCTGTTCCTGCGTCAACAAGATGGCCTGCTCGTCCGGCAGCACAAAATCCAGATCGCCCAAGGCTGTCACGCCATTCATGATTTGCTGACTGACGTGTGACATGCGCTCGCCAAACCGCAAATCATCAAACTGGTTGCTCAAATAAATCAACACCAGATCGAGCCATCCGTCCTGATCATGCACAACAAACTGGATGGGGCCATCCTGCACCTGCGGATAGGTGAAGGTTTCCACCGGCGTTCCCCACAAACTCACCGAAGCGATGAAGTTGTAGTAGTTGAACATGAAATTGAGTCGACCCTGCGGCAACAACTGCCGCTGCATCATCAATGACGCGTAACCGACATCGCGTAGTTGTTTGCGATAGCTGGCGACGTGATTGAACAAACCTGCGACCTGCGCGTCAGACTTGAAGAGTGTTTGCGGGAACACCACCGGCATGACCTGGAAGTAATTGCCATACGTCCTGCGATGTATGCCGTTGCGCCCACCGAGCACTTCAGAGATATAAAAATCCTGCTCGGCGCGACAATATACATTGATCATCAAGCCATACAGGGCCTTGAAATAATACGAGGGATGTACACCTGCAGATTTGCAGTAAGCGCGAACCTGCTGCCAATGTTCATCACTCAGGCGGACGCGCTTGACGATGCGCGTTGGCGTTGACGCGGCTTGTTTACTCTGTGGAGGCAGGGAAAAATCCACTGCCTCAAGATCCGCAGATGCCTGTTTCCAGAATTTCAGGGTGGCTTCGGAATCAGTTTCCTTGCGTGCCTGAACAGCAAAATCACGGAAATGGTCAGGAATGACCGGCGGCTGTTCACCGCGAGTCAACGCTTCTGCGACTTGAATCTGGTGATTCAGATGCAACAGGATGCCGACACCGTCAAGCAATATGTGATTAGCTTTGAACAACATGAAATGGCGTTGATCATTCAGGCGATAAACAAAGCATTCGGCCTGATTTTCCCCATGTATGTCATAAGGCTGCCAGGCAAGTTGTTGGCCAAGCGCTTCCAGTGCTTCGTCCGACGTAACACGATCGGTCCAGTCAACTACGGTCACGCGCGCCTGCGCCCGGTGGGCTACTTTGAGGTAGGCAACATCGAGACAGGGCTTATCAGCAGGAATGATAACGGAACGCAGTACTGGCGCATTATCGACAATGAATTGAGCGGCCTTGCACCACGCTTCCAGATCGAAAGGACCCGAGGTGGCAATCCGCACACCCAGGCTGTTTTTGAGCGTGGAAGGATCGAGCAAGGTATCGAGATACATGTCGCGTTGCATCGGTGACAACGGGCGGATTTCAAACTGGCTGGAATCCACGTCCAGCAAGGAATACAGCTCCTTGTCTTCGAACAGTTCAATATTGTCGACCAAGGTATCCGGGGCGGAAATCATTTGCTCGACGATACGGTAGTAACGCTGCATCATCTGGTCAATGGTGGCTTCCTGGAACAAATCGGTGTTGTACTCAGCGACACCGTTGTAACACCCGTTACTGTTTTCCAGGATCAGTGTCAGCTCGTATTTTGCCGTCTTGTGCTCGCGCGCCACAGGTGAAATGGTCAAACCTGCGCTGTCGGCCTGCAAATCTTCGGCCGGTGTGTTCTGCAAGGCAAAGCCAACCTGTGCACCAGGCGCATGCTCACTGCTGCGCTCGAATTGCAGGGCATCGGCAAGTACATCAATGGGCATATCCTGGTGCGCATACGCGCCCAGCGCAATCTCTCGCATCTGTTGCAAATAGTTGGTAACGCTGGGGTTGCCATCGAGTCGGCTGCGAATTACCAGTCCGTTGATAAAGAAACCGATCAGCCCTTCTATTTCGGTACGGGTGCGCGCCGCAATGGGTGTTCCCACCGAGATGTCTTTCTGGTTGGCGTAGCGGCTCAACAGTATCTGATAGGCGCCCATCAATACCATGAATGGCGTTAGCCCTTGGCTGTCGCAAAACGCATTGACCCGGCTCGACAACTCGGCCGACAGTTTCACCGGCAGATGCGCGCCGTTGAATGTCTGGCGTTTGGGGCGCGGCTTGTCCGTCGGAAGACGCAAGACATCGGGCGCGCCTTTCAATGCGTTCAACCAATAGTTGCGCAGCTTGTCCATGACATCGCCCGTCAACCACTGACGCTGCCAAACAGCAAAATCCGAGTATTGCAACGCCAACTCGGGTAACGGTGACGATTGGCCGCGACTGAAGGCCTGATAAAGCATCTGTACTTCACGCACCAATACACTGATGGACCAACCGTCAGCAATGATGTGGTGCATGTTGAGCAACAGCACATGCTCATGAGAAGAGAGTTTCAGCACCCGTGTGCTGAACAACGAATCACTGGCTAGCTGGTACGTCTTGTTGGCATCCAGATCAACCCAATGCGCCACTTTGCGTTGCTGCTCGGTTTCACCCAATGCGGAAAGATCTTCCACCGGTGACAGCCACGCGCCAGGATCAGCCACATGGAGTCTGGGCATGCCGTCTTCCACGAGGAAATTGGTGCGCAAGGTTTCGTGTCGGCGAACGATTTCGGTAAACACGCGATCCAGCACATCGAGATCCAGCGGCCCTTCAATGCGGAAGGCCGAAGGCAGGTTGTACTCGCTAGAACCCTGATTGAGCTGATCGATAAACCACAAACGATATTGTGCAAACGACAGGGTATCCCGGTTGGGTTCGGTCAGCGCCATCATTGGCGGCGCATCATCGATCAGACCTGCACTGGCAGCGGTACTGATCAATCGAACCAGCTGCTCCACTGTTGGAGCTTCAAACAGGGCGCGCACGGAAATATCGACTTTGAACAAATGACGAATCCGCGACACAACCTGCGTGGCCAACAGTGAGTGGCCCCCAATATCAAAGAAGTTCGCGGTGACACTGATGTCGTCCTTGCGCAACACTTGTTGCCAGATAGCTGCAACCTGCTCTTCGCTGCTGTTGCGCGGCGCAACGAAATCGCCATTGCCGGTCGCGTAAGACGACGTCGCGGGCAATGCCTTGCGATCGATTTTACCGTTTGGGGTCAGCGGCCACGCGACCAACGGTACAATGGCTGCAGGCACCATGAATTCGGGCAAACTGGACTTCAAATGTTCACGCAGGAAGTCGCGATCCAGCTTGGTCCCGTTGCCAGGGATAACGTAACTGACCAGCTGATCGTCGCGCACCAATGTCAATGCATCGTCAATTGCTTCAACAGCCTTCAGCAATGCATCGACCTCGCCCGGCTCGATACGTAGACCGCGCAACTTGACCTGGAAATCCTTGCGCCCGCGATAAACCAAGGCGCCATCATGACGGTAATACACCAGGTCACCCGTGGCATACCATTGGCCCTCGGCGAATGGGCAAGGCAAAAACACTTGTTCGGTCAACGCATCCCGCTGATGATAGCCGGTACCAACGCCCACACCCGAAATGCGTAATTCACCAGTGGTGCCCAAAGGCATGCGTCGACCCAATACGTCGGTAACATGCAACTGCGTATTTGGTAACGGTTTACCTATGGGTAATGCGTGGTCATCCTCGGAACCGGCTCGATAGAACCATGCTGCCACGACATCGGTACATTCCGTCGGACCATAGCTGTTCATCAACGCAGCACCAGACGCCTGTAACCAGTCATGCAGCGCTGCCAGGCGTATGGGTTCACCGCCCAGCACCACATTCCGCAATGCCGGGAAGGGGTAGCCGGCGCGCCCGGCGTTTTCGACCAAGGGATAGAACGCAGAAGGCGCTCCGTTCACCAGCGATACATTATAACGGTGCAAGGCAGCGGCCAGTGCATCCGGGTCGTAATGTTCCTGTTCCGGTATGACCAGGGCGCCCCCGGCAGCAAACAGCGCAAACAGGTTCTTTTGTGTCAGGTCAAAACCGAACGCGCTGATCAGCAAGCCCCGATCGGACGGACCAAGCCCCAGGGATTCCACGTACCAATTGAGCAGATTGACTTCACCGTCGTGACGAACACCGGCCCCTTTGGGCAATCCGGTCGAACCTGACGTATAAACCATATACAGGGGATCTTTGCCACTCAACACCACCGATACAGGTGCAGCGGAAAATGCCTCAAGGCTCTGGGCGTTATCGAGAGCCAGTTGATGACAGGCTTCAGGAAACTGAAGCCCTTGTTCGCGCGT
>JBPOHS010000217.1:0-4486 GCA_052035295.1 Pseudomonadota bacterium | reverse complement strand
CCGTCGTAATAGGCGGCGATTTGCGATGCGACCTGATTCACCGCGTGTGCAGCATCGGCGCCATCCGCCTGCGAGCGATCCACTCCGCAGGGCAAGCCACGACAGGTCATCGCTGGATTCGACAGTTTGTAAACGGTGCCGGTCCAGTAATCCACACCGAACACCGAGGTATAGGCCATGACATCGGTAAAAACGCCGGACACACCGTACCCCAACGCATGGGGAAAAGTACCCCCACTGCCATCCTGCAGGCGGGAATGGTTCAGTCCCATATTGTGTCCCAGCTCATGCACGGTGGTGTGATCCGGACAGGCATCGATCCCCACATGTGCATACATGTATTTCCTCGACCACTCGCCGGAAAGATTGCCCTGTTCTCCCGGATTCACCCACGCCAACCCACAACTGCCATGCGTGCGTTCATATACCCGATAGAACAGCACCATGTCGGCCTTGTATTGCGAACGCAGTGCTTCCACATTGCTGAACACGGAACGGCCATAGGTCATGTTGTCTAGTGCTGTGTCGGCAGAACCGGCGTCGGCGTAATTCACCTTGACCGCGCCGGCCAGGCGCACTTGCAGATCAACGCCGCTGTCGGCGTAGACCTGATTGCTGACATTGATGAGATGATTGAATCGGGTGGTGGGATTGCCTGCGTATTTGCTTTCGACACCCGGCGTGTAGAGCACCAGAACGTCGATGGTAGCCGCCAGTGCGGTGGGTGCAGTCAGAGCCGACACCAGGGTGCCGCCCGCCAGAAACAGGTTTCGCGTGGCCTTGTTGCCCAACGACAATACCGACATGTCACAACCCCCAATGAGTCTTTACTGAAAACCCTCCCTGATTGACGAACCTGATGGCTCGCGCGCGTCCCTTAAAGTCCTCTATCTCCCGCGGGCGCGGGTACCGAGTCTTCACCCCGGTCAATGATGTTGCGGTACAACCAGCCTACGCCATCGATCGATTCCATGGTGTAGCTGCCTTCCCATGACGTAATCGTAGCAAACGCCGAATTTTTGCCCACTGTGAAAATGACCGGATAATCGTCGCCCTCGCCATCCACATAGCCGCGCCAGGTGTAATCCCCGTTGGGAAGCCTGGCCGCATCCTCAACGGTGACGGCCAACGTGCGCCCACCAAGCAGGGGAACACTCAAGCGATCGCCAGGCACTTTTTCAAGCGCCTGGGGCTCCGGCAAATGAACCACTTCCGCATGCGGAATTTGGGGGTTCAGGGCCAGTGCCGGCAGGTCGCCATCATCACCGGCGGCCGACCAGATCAGCGCGCGCTCCGGGATATCCGGTGCACTCAATACGTCGTTCGCGGCCTGCAATGCACGTTCCGCCGCCTGCATCGATTGCTGAGCCGCCACGGCCCGGGCAATGGCCAAATCGGAATCCATGACTGCCGACGGCATGGCAGGGGAAGCCATCGGATCGGCAACGGGGTCCACGGCTACGGCGGGTGCAGCAACGGGAGCGACGCCGCGCCAGACCAACAGCAACGCGAGGACGACACCAGCGCCAGCCAGCGTGACCTTCCACCATTGAGAACCCAGAACAAGCGAAGAAGACACGGATGCCCCGTCGACCACACAAATCGATCAATATTTGACCAATGTAGGCGCACGGGACAGAAAAGGCAAGTCACCCCCCGGGCAGCCGCCCGAGGTGTGACGAAGTTGGCAGGATTACATTTCCCAGCGCCAGCCGGCGCGAAGCTGCCACTGGCTGGCATCTTCATAGCCGAGCAGCGAACGCACGTCGACAAAGCCGCTGCCGCCGCCACTCAACTGCAGCGAAGAGCCCACGCCCAGCACATAGTAGGATGAATCCAGTTCCCGCGTGGTCAGCGCGAATTTGTCTTCATTGGCGGTGCCACCGAGGAACTGGCCGTTCACGACCACGACGTCATCATCGAGTTCGTTGAACAGATCCAGACTCACATGGGGCTGGATTACACCAAACGTTGTACTGATGGCATAGGTGGTATCGACACCCACACTGACCGTATTGTGATCGCGGGATTGATCATCCATACCCAGCAGGAAGCCGGTGCCCGTTTCCGTCGTTGGACTGACAGTGGTTTCCTCGTAGGCATCGGTATCGATGTTCATCTGGCTCCACTGCAGATTCGGCGTTACGGTGAGCGCATTGAAATTGAAGCCATAACCCGTGGCCAGCGAGATGGCGGTCTGGTCGCCGTAATATTCCGACGAGGCCAGCACGTCAAAGGCCATGCCGCAGGTATCCAGATCGCAGCGCATGCGGCGATCCTGCTCGTAACGATCACTGCCAGCGGCCAGCGTACCTTCAACATACCAGGCATCCTTGTAATAGGTGCCATAGCCCAGCAGCGAGTAGTTGGTGGAATCCAGGCTGCCACGATCACCGGAAAAATCCGTGCTGGTAACGCCAAGGCTATAGGCCACCCCGGCGATCAGTGCATCGGTAATACGATAATCGATGCCCAACGTAAAGGTTTGGCCGTCATATTCGGTCTCTCCTTCCACCGCCGTGGCATCTTCGTCCTGACTGCCGCTCAGCAGCGCACCATCAACGAATACGCCCAACCGGCTGTCGCCAAACGCGACCACAGCAGGCGCATCGGCATCGACGGGGGCATTGCTCGCCATCAGACTGCCGGCATTGACCCAGTGCAGCCCATCAAAAAAGCGCAGACCAGCGACATCCATACCGCGCTGATTCTGGCGCAAACGGGCCATGCGCCCGGCCACACCTTGAAGCTGCTGGCTGATGATTTGTGCGGTCGTGTCAATGGCAACGTCGACGTTATGCGGCGTGATTTCTTCGAGCAGGGCGGCGGCTTGCGCATCCTGGCCCGAACCCAGTAACGCCAGGACAGCATCGCAATCGCGTTGAAAGGCGGTGGGAGCATCATCAATGTAGCCCGCACGCAACGCGCAACCGGCAAACAGATTGGCGCCCACCGAGGCGGCGTTATCCGACAGACCGGATTCGATCAGCGTGGCGCGCACTGCGGTTTCATCGGAATTGACATCGCAGCTGCCGCCCGTCAACAGCCCGGTTTCGGGATCTGTAGCGGTATTGCAATCCAGTGAAAAATAGGCCGCTGGAACATCCGGTAACGTACAGGTCGCACCGCCGCCACCCTCCGCATCCTCACACTCGAAGGTCAGGCCTGGCGTCTGCTCATTGGGACCTGGCAGAACACAGGTAAACGAAGTTGACACCTGATCCTGGCCAAAGTCGCGCGTACAGACACCACTGGACACTTCAACGTTATCGGCGGATTCCAGCACATCCTGTATCAGGTTCAGGAACCCCTCAGAGGTGCTGCCATCCAACGTACACTGCGGATCTTCGGTGTCCAGCCCGGTACAGGAAATGGATGCGTTCGATGCATGGGCGAATGATCCTGCCAAGGACAGCATGACCAACAAGGGCAGCCACAGCAGGTGACGAATACGTGATTGTGTTTGATATTTCATGATAGGGCTTCCTTTGCGGCTCACGTCAGAACGCGTAGCTCATGCCAAGATTGAACACCGGGTAGAAACTGAAATCTTCAAGATCCTGCTCGGCATTGTTGCGTTCTTTCTGCAAGTCTTGCTGGAATTCGGGAAACGCGTTGACCGCCAGTGTCTGGCCCGGGTTGCCGGACTCGTCCAGCTGGCTGACCGAACCACTGGCATCCAGCGATACGGTGGGTTTGCCGATCAGGAGCACGCCGAGATTGGTGACGAATGACAAACCGGTTTCCCCCACCGACGCCCCCCAACCGATACCAAAATACGGAGCCACCTTGTTGAAATCGACCGCACCGTCAAGCTGCAGATCGCCGGTATATTCGTTATCACCGATTTCGTAGGGTTCTTCCTGGGCGTTCGCCTGCAGATCGATACCGAAATCCGCCAACGCCATACCGGCGCTCATGCGGAACCCGCCGGCAAACGGATGCCAGTCGAGCAGCACCCCAAGTGCGATGTTGTCGAATTCCGCCGAATACTCGATATCGTCGCTTTCTTCGTCGGCATCGACCTTCAGATACGACAAGGCCACCCGCGTCTGTACCCGCTCGGACACCGGCATTGTCCATTCCGCGCCGACACCCCCGGTGCCCAATATAACGCCGACACTGTCGGCCAGCGCCGAGGTCGACAGAAAAGTCCCCGCCACCAACACTCCCGAAAGAGTGCACTTGAACGCATTTCGCATGTTCATCCCCAAATAGAGCCTCAAAGTGCTGGAAACCCGCAGCTGATTTCCATTTCATCGCAAACCTTGCGCATTCCGGCAGCGCAGGCCAATCCCACCGGTCCACAGGCCGGGCGATATGAGGTTGTAGCACAAAAGCAGGTCATTTTCCAAAAGCCACTGCGCCGCAACCGGTTCGCGGCTGTGGTAGCCTAGTCAACCCACTCGATCGTCTGGCGAATCCCTATGTCGCAACAATATCCACTCGAGCCTCTGCTGGGGCGCATACTGTCACCGTTTGAAGC
>JBPOHS010000093.1:0-1893 GCA_052035295.1 Pseudomonadota bacterium | reverse complement strand
AGCTATTACAGGCAGAAACTGTCACATATCAGCACTGTTGCCCTCTGCAGCCGGCGCTCCCTGATTGCTCTTGATCCCGCATTGTCGTCGCAACTCGCTGGATGGTGTCTCGTGATCTATTAAGCATTGCCCGGAAGTTCAATGCAGTTTGCGGTCAGTGTCATCAAGCAGCTGACCGAGTTCCTCTTCAAAATCTTCGAGATCCTGTTCAGTCAGGGCTGCGCCCTTGATGACGCGCGTTTCACTCGCCCACTCCCCCAAATCGATCAGCTTGCAGCGTTGGCAGCAGAACGGGCGGTAGGCGTTTTCGGCGGTCCAGGCGACGTCTTTGCCGCAGTGGGGGCATTTGACGGTAAGGGTGGTCATGGTGCCTCCTTCAGGTGTTGGCCAAGGCCAGAAAGTGTTGGTGAAGGGCATCGACTTGATCGTACAGATGCCTGAGATCCTTGTCATTGACGATCACATCGTCGGCTTGCTTCAGGCGATCTTCGCGTGACATTTGCGCTTCGACGATGGCACGAGCGCCTGCCTCCGAAGTGTTGTCCCTTATAACGGTACGGCTAATCTGCGCATCCACGGGAGCATCCACCAGCACCACGCGACTGGCCATGCGGGATTGCCCACTTTCAAACAGCAGGGGGGAGACCAGTAACGTGTAGGGTGAATGGCTGGCTTGCAGCTGACGCAGGATTTCCTGGCCGATCAATGGATGGGTGAGGCCTTCCAGCCATTTGCGTTCCTCGGGGTGGGCGAACACAATCTCGCGCAGGGCGCGGCGGTCGAGTTGTCCGTCTGGCTGGATAACGCCGTCCCCGAAGTGCTCGCGAATCTGGGTTAGTGCCGGCGTGCCGGGTTCGACGATCTGCCGTGCAACGATGTCGGCATCGACGATGGTGATGCCATGGGTTTTGAAGCGATCGGTGGCAGCAGTCTTGCCGCTGCCGATCCCGCCGGTAAGGCCGATTACAAGCACGGAGGTGTCCTGTCAGGTCTGTTGGTCGACCTCAGGGGGTGAAAATCCGGAGGTCAAATTAACGAAAAATGGCGAAGGATGTCAGTTCCCCAGAAAAAGGCTATCCAGCCGGCGATGGCGAGGTAGGGGCCAAACGCGATCGGGATCTGCTTGTCGCGCCCGAGGAAGATGATCATCGAGAGGCCGATGATAGAGCCCACCAGGGAGGAGAGCAAGATGATGAGCGGCAGTACCTTCCAACCCATCCAGGCGCCCAGGGCAGCAAGCAGCTTGAAATCGCCATAGCCCATACCCTCTTTGCCTGTGAGCAGCTTGAACAACCAATAAATGGACCACAGGATCAGGTAGCCAACGGCGGCCCCGATCACGGCCTCACTGAGGGGCACGAAGGTGGCGGAAATGTTGATCAGCAAGCCGAACCATAGCAGGGGCAGGGTGATCTGGTCAGGCAGCAGCTTGTAGTCGAAGTCGATCATCGTCAGACAGATCAGCGCCCAGGTGAGGACGAGCGCAAATCCCATCTCCCAGGTCAGCCCCATGCGTAACGCAATGAAGGCGGAGAGGGCGCCGGTCACGAACTCGATGATGGGGTAGCGGGGTGAGATCGGTGCCTTGCACTGGCTGCACTTGCCGCGCAGGACCAGCCAGGACACGAGCGGGACGTTCTCGAACCAGCGGATGGTGTGGCCACAGTGTGGGCAGCGGGAGGCCGGTCGGGCGAGGTCGAAGGGAAGCGAGGGGAAGGCCTTGGGGTGCTGATCCAGGGGCGCGGGGACGTGGCCCCAGGTCTCCATGCTGAAGTCGCGGGCGGATTGCATCCATTCAAGGTGCATCATCAGCGGCAGGCGGTGAATGACGACGTTGAAGAAGCTGCCGAGGAGGAGGCCGAATACAAAAACAAACCCGGCCAGGAGGCCGGG
>JBPOHS010000160.1:0-13835 GCA_052035295.1 Pseudomonadota bacterium | reverse complement strand
CCGGTAATTCATCACGGCGTTGCTCGGGTTTCAACAGCAACCAGTCGTGGGTCCCGAACGCGACCGTGAGTGGTACCTGGATGGATTTGCCTCCGCTGAAACGGTCGGCATGATGGAAGGTGTCGACAAACCCAGGCGCGTTCACGAAATCCATGGTTAGCTCGAAGGCGAGTTCGGCGGGCATGGCTCTGCCGCCCGTCGACAGCGGAACCGCCATGAAGAGCTCGCGCAACAGGGCCTGTTGCAGGCTTGCCCTCACCAATCCGGGCGCGGTCTCTGCAATTCGGCGCAGGCCAAAGAAGATGACTTTCGCGCGCCATGAGGGGTGACGCCAGAGCCCGGCGGGCGAGATGGCGACCACCGATCGTGCCAGCCCGAGGCGTGCCGCTTCCAGGGCCATCCATCCCCCCAGGGAATTGCCCGCGATGTCGACCGGTTCCTGTATGCCCAGGGTCTTCAATTCCCGGGCAAGCTGTCGCACCAGGTTGTGGGTTGTGGGCGCGACGCCTGCAGGCAAGGTTGGACTCTGTCCGAACCCCGCCGTGTCGAAGGCAATGACCCGGCGTTCTTTGGCCAGTCGCGGCATGACGGGCGCCCATGCCTTGCTGGACATGCCGATACCATGGAGCAGGACGAGCGGTCGCCCCTGACCTTTTTCAATGTAATGCCACATCAGACGAGTCTCTCTTGGGTGGGATGGGTTTTGTATCGGTGCACAGGTCTGGCACGGGAGGTCGACAACCACACGCCCAACAGAACCAGGGCGGTTCCGGCCAGCTGTGGGAGGGTGATGGTTTGACCGAGACAGACACCGATCAGGGCGGTGAATATTGGCACGAGATTCATGAAGACCGCTGCGACGCCTGCGCCGACGGTGCGCACCGCGTCATTCCACCAGATGTAGGCGACGCCGGAACCAAACAATCCCATGGCGGCGAGGGCTGCGGCCACGCCCACCGGGACTGCGGTCAGCATGTCTCCCGTGGTGGCTTGTGCGTAGGCGCTCAAAACGATGCCGCCCCCGCTGACGGTGATGGCGGTCATCTGCATCGGCGGCAGATCGTGAATGAAACGCTTCGGCAGGGTGGCATAGAGGGCCCAGCACGCGGCAGCCAGCAGTATCAGCATGTCGCCTTTCCGCAAGGAGAGCCGCAGCAACTGCGCAGGGTCGCCCTGACTGATCACGACCATGACCCCAACCAGCGCGGCGATGAGCCCCGAGACCTGGCGCGTATGAACGGGTTCCCGTGTCAGCACACCACCAAGGAAGGTGATGAGAATGGGGCATATCGCCATGATAAGTGCCGCGTTCATGGGGCTGGTGTGACGGATGCCGTGAAACAGCGCCAGGTTGAAGCCGCCGATCCCAACGACGGCCATGACGGACAGCGGTATGAGGTTGCGACGCAGGCCAGCCCAGTCCGGACGTTCACGCCAACGCATCCAGGGCAGCAATACCATGCCCCCCAGCAGGAATCGCCATCCACCGACGGCCTCGGGGGAGAGATAGGCCAATGCATATTGGCCCAGATAAAACATCAGCGCCCAGAAGAAGGCAGCGAGGCCCAGTGTTAACCAGGTGATAGCGGAATGCATGGTGACGCTCGTTGGATGCCTGCGACGGGTGTGCCCACGGTAGCAAGTTCTGTTTGTGGAAGTTAATAGACGAAAACGCTAAAGTATTTTCCATTTATGGAAAATGCGTCATGGATTGGAACAACCTGAAGTACTTTCTGGCGGTGGCGCGACGGGGCGGGCTGACGCCGGCGGCGACCAGCCTGGACACGAGTGTATCGACCGTTTCCCGTCACATTGATGCCATGGAAGCGAGCCTGGACGTCAGGCTGTTTCTGCGGCGCCAGAGTGGCTACGTGCTGACGGATGCCGGGTCGGCGCTGTTGGCGCAGGTCGTCGAGGTCGAACGCGCGATGCAGGCGGTGGAGCGCCAGGGGGACGCGATCAGGCCGCTGTCGGGGGTGGTCAGGTTGGCAACGTTTGAATCCCTGGCGCATTTTCTGCTGGTGCCCCAGTTGCACCGGTTTGTTTCTCGCTATCCCCAGTTGCAGGTCGAGTTGCTGGTGAATCGCCATTTGGCCGATTTGGCGCGCCGGGAAGCAGATCTGGCGTTGCGTATCATGGATCCGCATCGCGACACCCATGCTCCGGATTGTATTGCGCAGCGTGTGGGTGAATTCCGGTTCGGACTCTATTGCACGCGTCAGGCGCTGGAGCAAGCGGGGGGGGACTGGCAGCGCTTGCCACATGTCTCCTGGGATGCGGCGTGGTATCGCTTGCCGATGGTGGAGTGGTTGTGCGAGCTGTTTCCGGGGCAGGCGCCGGTGGTGCGCAGCAATACCATGCAAGCCCATTATCTCGCCGCGAGCAGTGGCATGGCGGCCGCGTTGTTGCCGACGTTCATCGGCGATCAGGATGATCGCCTCATTCAGGCGACGTCCCTGCGCATGGAGACGCGCCACGAATTATGGCTGTTATATCACCGGGACATGAAAGCCAGCGCCCGCGTGATGGCCATGCGTGATTTCATCATGGACCTCTGTCGGCAGGCGCTGGGTTGAGGCGGGGATGTCAGTGCTTCAGCCGCACAGCGCCTGCAGGTTCTTTTCTATCTGATCCATGAAGTCGATCATGTCGACGATTTTCTCGTTCTCCGGGTTTTTGGTTTTGCCACGCAGATCCGCCGTGATGTAGCCCTGCGCCACGGTTTCGATGAGTGCCGCTTTCAATTTGTCGGAATACGCTTTCAGTTCGGTGTTTTGTTCCCGTTCGGCGAGGGTCTCCAGGCCGTTGGCGACGGCGTAGAGCAAGGCGGAGGAATTGAACAATGCCACTTTGCCGCCGGATTCCTGGTACTTGATGAACAAGTCATGTGCGGTACCGTGCGGCGCTTCGTAGAGCATGGTGCCTTCCTTGCTCTCGATGATGGAGCTGGCGGTCGCCAGACTGCCACCGAGGGCGGCCGATATATCCGAGAACACGTCGCCATCCAGGTTGAGGGACGGGTAGATACCGTTGCGTGGCGGGTCGGTGATCATTTTCTTCAGCTGGCTGGACGGACGCATGATCATGAAGGACGGTGGTTGCAGGTTGTGGTTGACGATGTCCAGTCGCACTTCGCGGATCACGTCGCTGAAGACTTCGTCGTACTGCATGTATTCGCGCTTGAGGCCGAAGTAGATTTCCTTGTCGTTTTTTGCAGCATCGCGGAACACCTGGCTCACCCAGTCCTTGATGGCTTCGCGGTCGTTGTGCATGAAGATGATGGGGTCGCCTTTCTTCACGTCGCGGGCGTGCATTTCAACGCCGTCGAGTATCACTTTCACGAAGCCGTCTTCTTCGACCGGCATGTTGAAGCTGCCGTACTGATCACCGCCGCCGGCGCTCATGCGCGAGATGGAGACACTGTACTGGCGCTCGGGAATTCCCCATTTCTTGAGGGCTTCGACCAGTTTGTACATCTTGCGGCCGGTGGTGTTCTCGGGCACGCCCCACAGGGCGCGCTCGGGTGGTGTGGCGACAATGCGCGCGGCCTGGGCATCGATGAGTTCGTAGAAATATTTGATACCGGCTTTCTCGAATTCAGCCTGGTATTCGCTCTTGTAGATGCTTTCGATGACTTCGCGCATGGTGCCTTCATAGCCCTGGATAACGGTATCCTTGAGGCCCAGGTAAGCATCGCGTTTTTCTCGCAGGGCTCGCTGGAAGAAGTTGTGTGCCCATTGCCTGACTTTCTCGATGTCATTGGTGGCCAGCAACCAGGGGTCGCCTTTCTTGATCTTGCGGCGATGCAGTTCGACAGGATTGCCACTGCTGCCAACGAATATCACCTTGATCACGCCCGTGACGTCGGAAATCTCGTTGTGACTGTGCTTGTTGCCACCCGTTTCCATGGTGTCGACATCGATATCGCGGCCGATCCAGTTGGGGGTGGGGCGCTTGAGATTGCGGAAGGGAATGTCCTCCCGGGTGATGTTGCCGCCGATGCCCTCGCGGATGGCGCCATTGGGGGATTTGGTCGCCAGCGGCTTCAGTTTGGTGCGGTCGATGTCCGGATTTTTGGCGAGCAGTTCTTCGAGCTGGGCCTTGTTGACGGTCATGCCAGCGTTCTTGACGCCGACACCGTATTTTTTGAGGGCGTCGATAGCGTCCTTGACGATCTGGCCGTTGGTGCGCAAGCGGGTTTCGGCGGACAGGTCCATCTCGATCAAGGGAATGTCGAGGCGGCGCTTCACGAACTGGTCGAGCACGCGATCCAGACACACCTGAGCCATCTCGTCGCCATGCAATATTACCAACGGGTTGTTGACCTTGATCTTCTGTGTCGTGTCGCTCATGGATTGTGGCTCCCTTTGCCGATCGGTACGGTTTGCCCCGGTGTCATCTGCCGGCGCTTCTCATCAAGGCTAGCCAGAAAGTGCCGGTATGAACAGGGGAATCAAGGGATTATGCAATGATCCTGCCAGTGAATGCCGTGTATCAAGGGATAACGTCGCGGGTCGGGGCGGTCGGTGTCAGGTGAGCAGCAGGTCGGGGGCAATGGCCTGATAGCGGCTGGCGGCGTCCTTGAGGGATTGGGCGGTCAGGTTGGGGACGCCATAAACCACCACCTCGACTTCGTATTTGGCGCGGATCTTTCGCACCAACAGGTCGAAATCCCCGTCCCCTGACAGCAGGATGACGGTATCCACCTCGGCGGCCTTTTCGAGGACATCAATGGTGATGCCGACATCCCAGTCTCCTTTGGCGCTACCGTCGCTGCGCTGGATGAAGGGTTTCAGCTTGATCTCGAAACCGAGGTTTTTGAGGGCATCCTGAAACTTGATCTGCTTGTCGTCGTTGCGGCGAATGGCGTAGGCAAAGGCGCATGTGATATCGCCTTCGGCCTGGATCTGCTGCCAGAGTGCCCGGTAGTTGAACTGGCGACCATAGGCCTGGCGGCAGGTGTAATAGATGTTTTGCACATCGGCGAAAATCGCGATTTTTTTCATGTGCAGACTCGATGGGGATTCGTCGCGGACTATATCACAGGGGGTGGGTCTGAGCAGCGCAGTTCCCGGCACATGGGCGGGGCAGGGTTGCTTTGGGGTGAGCGGCGGCGAGAGGGAAATCTGATACACTGCCGCCATACATCGCAAGTCATGGTGGCTTGCGTCGCTCTCTGCAGGATCACATGTGAACAACAACGATATTCTTCGCCGTCTCCGCTACATCTTTCATTACCATGATCACAAGATGCTACAGGTGTTTGCCCTGGGGGGAGCGACGGTCAGTCTCGAGGAGCTGAGCGAATGGATGAAGCGCGAAGATGAGGAAGGCTTCGTGCCCTGTCGCGATATTTCGTTGGCGAAATTCCTGAACGGATTGATCGTGGAAAAACGCGGCGAGCGGGAGGGCGGTTTGCCACCACCGGAGAAGCGGCTTAACAACAACATTATTTTCCGCAAACTGAAAATTGCGCTCGACATGAAAAGCGAGGAAGTCCTCGAGATCATGGCACTGGCAGATTTCCGCATGAGCAATCATGAATTGTCGGCGTTCTTCCGCAAGCCGGATCACAAGCATTACCGGGAATGTCATTCGCAGATTTTGCGGAACTTCCTGACGGGGTTGCAGATGAAGATGCGGCCGGTGGCGGCGGGAGAAGAAGGAGATAATGCTTCTCATTAAATGCATCTTGCATGGATTTGTGCTGTTCCTGTAAGGATTTTGTTCGCAAAGTTGCTGCAATCACTCTCGATCTGTTTATAATTCGACCGCTTAGTGCAGAAAGGCTTCCGGGAAAAGGAAGCCAATAGTCATTCATGAAAAAGGAGTTATTATGTCCCAGTGGTTACGTTTGACCATTTTGTTGATGGTCGGTTTTTTCATTCAAGGGTGTGCCACGTCGCGTGGAATTATCGATACACGTGTTGCTCCGATGCAAGCAGAGGCTTCCGGCAAGCCGGTGGTCATCGTTGCCGTCAATGATTTGCGCCAGTTCGAACTAAAGCCCAACAAGCCCTCTATCCCTTCTTTGAAAGACGGCAACATCACCGACAAAGCCATCACTTCGCGTGCCATTGCTCGCAAACGTAACGGCTGGGGCATGGCCCTGGGCGATATCGTGTTGCCAGAAGGCCGCACGGTTGAGCAGTTGGTGCGTGAAGCGGTGACCAAGTCGCTTAATCAGAGCGGTTATCGCGTCATCTCCCGCGAAGAAGCGGCCGGCGCAGATGTCGCCCAGATCGACGTCGACATCAAACAATTATGGGCCTGGATGACCCCTGGCTTTTTCACCATCAGCCTGGATTTCATCTCGGAAGTTGACCTCAAAGGCAATCTGCCCGGCGTGGCATTGCCCAAGACAATTAACGGACGCGTGTCGCTCAACAGTTTTGCAGCAGGTACCGGTGCCTGGGAAAACACCATCAATAAAGGTGTTGAAGATCTGATCACCAAAACCAGCACCGCTGTAAAATAAAGCGTTTGCCAAATGATGGAATGCGCTGCTTCAGTGGCGCTTTCCGTTTCGGTTTATCTGGGAGCTTTTCGTTATAACATTAAATGTGCGTGGCAGCTGGAAACTCCTCAGTGATCAGTTAAAGAAGAAAACAGGTGGGTATCCGGTTATAACGGTTATGCTTATTTAAACTGTAAAGATATATTTCCCTCGCAACGTTACTTTCCCTTCCACTCCCAGCATAATGGCGCAAGCAGTACCACGAAACCCTGTTTCAAGGAGGTGCGCCATGACGCTCAAGGAAACCATTGCACGAGCCGAAACCATTCTGGATGAAATCGGTTCCCCTCGCGAATTTCTTGACCGGCTGGGTTTGACCATCGGCCAAGCCTACAAAAAACTCCGTATCGATCAGATCAATATTCAATCCGGTGCCATCAACAGTGTCGATGTTGACAAGGTGATGCTGGGCACGGCCACGATTGATCGAATCCAGATCAACGGCCTTTCCGCTCATTTGAAAAACGGCGCCGCGGCGCTGAAAAACGTGCGAACCATCATTGAGTTGGGTTTTGTACTGGAGTGGAAAATCGACCTGGGCTTCATCGGTTCGTGGTCGGGCACCGATGATCTGGGCAGTCTCGATTTTCCGTTCACGGTGGGCGATATCACCATTCCCTCGCTGAATGATATCCAGATGTTCATTCCAACCGTAGAAGTGCCGGGAATCAATGCCCTCATGACCCCGATCGATAATCTCCATTTGGGCAAGACGCAGATCACCGGAATCGGCGTGACCCAAACCGAATTGCCTCATCAGGGATTTGCGCTGAATGGTCTTGGCATCGGAAGTCTTAATGTCACCAATGTCAACGTGCCATCATCGAACAGTAAACGTGCGTCGGTGCAGGATGTCACGCCCGAGAATCATATCGTGCTTCCGCAGGCGAGCTTGCGTGATCTCGAAATTCCGCAGACCAAAGTGCAGGATATTGTCTCGCCCGGATTTGGCACCACCGCGATTGCCTCCGCACGAAAACTCAGTGTTGATCTTGGCATTCTCGCCATTGGTCTGCGTGTAACGCCCACCGTACACCTCAACGTCGAATCGATGGCGATCACCGATGTGGAATTGTATGCCATGGCCAATGATCTCAACCTGCAGAACATCAGTCTGCCGGTGTCGGTGCGCGGCATCAAAATCGATAACATCGATTTGCGTGAAATCAACGTCAATCAGATTTCGCTATGATCAGGAGAAACGCCATGAAAGCCGATGACAAGGCCAGCTTCGAAAAACGCTGGCAAGCCGCGATTCGAGCCCCTGAAGTGGTGATTGCCAAGGTGCAAAGGCGTGAGGTCGATCTGTCGATTGAAACCATCATTGATCGTTACGCCATGGTGCTTGATGCGGCCGTCGCCGAGCACACACTCGAAAAACCCTTGCGGGATGAAGTCGTCGCGTCCTTGAGCGCGGTCAAGCAGCAAGTGAAGAACCTCGATCCAAAAAAAATCGATGTGATGAAGTTCCGGTTGCCAATGCCATAACGGTGCTGTTCAGGCCGTGTAAAGTTCGCCGAACAGCTCAAGGTGGGTGAGATAAAGCCGCAGATCGAATTCATACTGGTGATAGTGCGGCTCCATGTGCCGACACAGCTGGTAGAAGCTTTTGTTGTGTTCTTTCTCGCGAAAATGGGCGAGTTCGTGCACCACGATCATTTTCAGGAATGCCTCGGGCGCGACCTTGAACACGCTGGCAATGCGGATTTCATTCACCGTTTTCACCTTGCTGCCATGCACGCGGCTGATGTAATGGTGCTGTCCGAGCGCATGCTGTATCACCTGGATTTTACTGTCGTATTGCACGCGATTGAGCGGCTGCGCCTTGCTCATGAATTCATTTTTCAAATCGACGGCATATTCATACAGCTGGCGGTCGGAACGAACCTGGTGTGCGGACGGATATTTGCGTAGCAAAACGTCGCCCAGTCGCTGTTCTTCAAGCAAGGTTTCGACTTGCGAAAGCGTGTCGGCGGGGTAACCGGCCAGGTATTTGAGGCGGGGATCGGGGCGGTGCATGGGCAGGGGATTTGCTGATGAGGTGTTGCCCACGTTATCAGCAAATCCGTAAAGAGGCGAGCGCAGAAAAAAGGGCGTGGGGTCTGCTTGTTCCCCCACACCCAGGCTGCGTTGATCAAAGGGTTTTCATGTACTCGATCAGGGCGTAACGCTCCTCATCCGTCAACACGGCCGAGAACTCGTGGCCGGTGTTGCTCTGGCTGTAGAGGTTCGTGTTGTAGATCTTGCGCGCTTCCATGTGATCGATGTTGTTGATGGGCGGATACCACAGGTTCCAGGCGCCGGTGATGCTCGAGAACAGCTTCTCGAGGAAGCGCTGATGCTTGGGTTTGTTGGTTGGGTCGTCAGGATCGCAATTGTTGCCGGGGACGACCATCGGGTAGTGGCGTTCGCAAGCGATGGCGTCGTATTTCCAGCCCACTTTGGTGGTGTCGAAGGCGCGTGACAAATCGGTATCGAAGCCCATGACCACGTTGCCTTCCACGCCAGGAAGGCGCGGTGCCGAGACGCGGCGCCAGATCGGCTTGCGATCGGCGGGTTTCAACACCTCCCACAGATTGGGCACCGAACCGTTGTGGAAGTAAGGCGCGCTGGCCCACACACCATAGAGCGGTTGGGCGAGGTAGCCGACTTCACGATCGCCCCGCAGGCGCTTCTGGCTCTGCGGGCCACAGTCGTTTTCGGTGCCGGCCGTTTCCGGGTAGCCGAAGAAGTTTTTCGCGCCGGCGGTCGCCATGCCTTCGGTATTGGTCAGCACCCGGTGCTTGTCGGAATTGATAATGCGCAAGGGCACAATGTAGCCAGCAATGCCTTCCAGTTGCGGCGTTGCCAGATAAGCCGGATTGTTCACATAACGCGGTGCATAAGCGCCATGGCACCCCGCACAGGAACCGTTACCCTCGGGGCGATCGATCGGGTTGTTGCGCTCTGGTGCCCACAGATCCAGTTCGTGGAACAACACGGCGCCTTTTTCGGCCAGCGGAATGTTGACCTCCAGCGGATAACGCGGTGCCTTTAGGGTTTCGATCCAGGCATTCATTTCGGGGCCATGGTCACGCATCCATTGCATGCCTTCCATGCCCAGCCCCCCTGCGGTGCCGCCAAACAGCCCGAAGAAAGGGGTGTAAAACACCGCATCGACGCGCGGCGCATCCATCGGGAACAGGCCATCAACGAATTTCAAGGGGCGATGTCCCATGCTCCACCAGGTGGGCGAATCCATGCTGCCCGTCGAGCCCGAGCCGAGAATCCGCCAGATCGATGTCAGGCTGGGCAGCCCTTTCTGTGGAAACAGGAAGGCGATGTTGACCGCGCTGGCGTTATTGGTGCCGCGCACCTGGGTGAGATTGAGCGGTGTCACGCCCGACGCCAGATAACCCAGCGGCAGCATGTCGCGCAGGAACAGGTTCAGGTCGGTGCCGGCACTTCCGCCGAACAAAAAGCCTAGATCCCTGCTCTGGGTGGGAGAGCCCACGGCGCCACTGTGACAGCCATGACAGGTGACGCCGATGCGGCCGCTCCAGCTGCCGTCGGGGTTGCGTACCTGCGTGAACATCTCGGGCAGCTGGCCGCTGCCACCGTTGACCTGATTGGGGTCTTCACCGGGCAGAGGGTAGGGGTTGCGAGTGGTATGCAGGCCGGAGCCGTAGCGCTCGGAGACAAGTTGGTCAAAGTCGGCGGGGCGTGAGGTGTAGCCGCCCCAGCGTTGCCAGAGTTTGTTGTATTGGGTCGCGCTGAACGTCGAGATGCCACCTGCCGCTGCGCTGTCCTTGTGTTCGGTGCCGGCAAAGAGCGCGGCCACGCCGGGGCCACCGGTGTCGAGCAATGCCGCGCCGCGTTGGAAGGCCGTTCGCAACTCGCCGCAGGTGGCGAAATTGCCGTACTCCTTCACGGCCTCGGGGTTGGCGTGGCATTCCTTCCAGTAGGCGTTGAAATGCACGGCCTTGCCGTCGCTGACGCCTGGCTGCACCAGCGTGCGCGGGTCAACGGGCACGGGGGTGTCATCGGGCTGGTTGTAGCAGTAATCCCATTGGGCGCTTCCGCCCTGGGTGCTGCCCAGCAAGGCATCGGGATCCTTGTCGTAAACATAGGCCTGGGCAGTGTTTGTCAGCAGGAGGGTGGATAGCGCCAGAACGCCACGCAGGACGTGGCCCCCATCGCGTCGGCGAGCGGCAGGAGGATAAGTAGTGCAGGACATGGTTGAGCCCTCGATCGCGGGTGCGCGACCTGTTCAATGTGGTTGTTGTTATGTCTTGTCTGTTGTTCTGTTTGGTCTGTTGTTATATCGGATGGCCGAACTGCACGATCGAAATTAGCATTACTCAAATGAGTCATCAATACACATAATGTCTCTTGTATCTTGATGTGTTCCAAAGTCGACAGGGATCGTGCCTGAAGACTGCTGAAAAGTGCCTGGCTGACGAGTGTAATATTCTGATTAAAAAGGGTTTTATAAGGTCAAAAAAGCGGTTGGCGTCCGTGTCAGTCAAGATGGGGTTGCTTTCGGCGGAGGCGTTTTGGGTGTAAGCCATTCGCCACTGATAGCGCCCGTAGAGAGTGGCGGATGCCTCAGGCCGCTCGCGTTTGCATGCTCCGTGCCCCTGTGATATCAAAGGGATAGCCTGCGGGGTGATGGCTTTGGCTGTCCTTCCTGCCTGAAACACACGTTAAAGAGGAAGTATTCATGCGTATTTCAAGAGCCGTTTCCGTCGCGATGATGGTGGTATTCCTGTCGGGATGCGTTACGTCGCTACTGATTGGCAATCCGCTGCAGAGCAAGATGATGTGGTCGTTGCTGAAGCCATTGGTGGGCTTTGATCCCAATGAGGTCAATTTGTTCGAGGTCCCGATGGTGAAGGATCGCATGACGGCGCTGCTGGGCGACAAGTACGAACCCACCATGCAGATGCTGCGTACGGCTCAGGAGATACAACAGGAGGGTGCGCTGTTTTATGTGGCGTCGCGAGTGATTCCGACCGAGGTGAAGGCGGTGCAGGACAAGGCGGGGATGGTGTGGAACGCCGATACCAACCAGATGGCAGTGGTGCTGGTGAAGGATGGCGCGGCACAGGTGTTTTCGGAGCAGCCGGAAGGCACGGGTGAGACGCTTGTGCCTACGCTGCCGAAGGAGTTGCAGCTGGCTTATGATCAGGCACAGGCGCTGAACAAGGCGATGTAACGTCATTCCCGAGCGTCATCACTCACCATCACCACACTCGCCGGAATCCCGTGTTCGGCAAAGTATGCCAACCACGCCCGTTGGTTCTCCCGCAGCTTGTCATTCGGTCCCTTGACCTCCAGCAGGCGATAACGCCCTGCTGGATCAATGCAAAACAAATCCGGAAACCCCGCCCGATGTTGTCCCAGATCTTCCAGCATGCGTTGCAAGATCAGGCTGACATGTGCTGGCGGCATGGCATCGAGCACGCGCTGCCATGAAATCTGCGCAAAGAAATCCCAGTGCACCAGCGTGTTGGCGAGGCCGCGCTTTTCCTGCAAGTGCTGGTCAATCAGCGGTTTGGCGTCGCCGCGCGCGATCAGGGCCAGGCGTTGGTCAATGGCGTCCTGACGGCGGGTGATGAATTCCCGTTCGTATAAATCCAGCGGTGCGCGTTGAAAACGGTTGGCGAAAGCACCGGGCACCGGCTGAAACAAAATGTCCCAGAACAACAGGCCGAGAAAACCGTTAAACAGCAGGTTCTCGCTGTAGTGGCACCAATACCCCTGCGCGGCGAAGTGATCAACGACCTGATCTTCGATGGCGTCGTCGGTCAGCGGTAGCTGGAGCGTGAGAATGTCGGGCTCGAATAACGGTCGTTCCGGGGGGAAGCCGAGGCGTGTCAGTAGTTGGTGGGCATGCGAGTGGCATTCCGGGTCGTGCGAATGGGTCAGAAGCGTGCAGAGCAAGTCGCGGGCGGTGTCGGTATCGCCTTGTTTTTTGGCGTGGCGAGCCAGTCGTTCCAGGCAGTTGTCGGTGCCGCTGGCGCGGTAGAGGCGTTGCGCGTCTTCCCACTGGTGGCAGCGTTCGGCTTCGCGGCCAAGATGGTAGAGCACATGGGCGCGACGGCGTGAGTAACGGGGTTCTTCAAGGGGCGGGGGCAGCAGTGATTCCCAGTGACGAATGGAACGGATATCGGCACCCCTGAGTTGCGCATCGAGCGCGTGTTGCAGTTGGGTGAGAGCGTGGGTGTATTCCAGCAGGATTTTGCTGTTGAAATAACGGGTGTTCGCGCTCAGTTCGTATTTTTCATAGACGACGTGGCCCAGCTCCGTAATCACGAATTCGTTGAGTTTCTGGTGGCGATTGCCGAAAAAGCACAGCTCGAATTTGGCGATGCGCGAGGTGTGCAGCGGCGTGATCCAGGTGTCACGCTGGTGCAGGGAATGTAGCAGCTGAGTGTCGTCGTGATGCGTGCGCAGATGTGCGATGAGTTCAGGCTTTTTGAGCTGGCGGGGGGCGTTGAACCAGTCGATCAATTCGGGTTTGGTGGTGATGTGCAGGTATTTTTCGAGAGTGGCTGCTTGTTGTTGCGCCACGTTTCCCAACGACTCTGTTCCGTTCTGCGCTCCCATGCCTTCCAAAAATACCAAACCCTCTGCGGCCAGTGTGTCGAGGGCGGCGGGGATGTCATTGACATCCTCATAGCGTAGCTGGCTGGCACGAAACGCCGGGGCCGAGCGGCACACGAGCCGGGTGATCAGGCTGCGTGCCGGGGCGGGCAGGGATTCAAAGGCGTGAATGAAGGCGTGGTCTTCCGGCTCGATGATATCGCCGTAGCGTTCGGCCACGCTGGACAGCAACAGGCGCAGGTTTTCGACGTGGTAGGGCTCGCTCATGCGAGTGCTCAGGCGTTGGCGACCCAGCGTTCGGAGGCTTCCCACAGGCGTTGTGCGAGTGCTTTGTCCTGGGCAAGGGCCGTCGGTGTCTTGCGCTTACAGTTGTCGTAGTAAAGACCGCTTTCATTGGCCAGCGATGGCTCGGTGGCGCAGTAGAGACTGGTTGCCGCCCCTTGCTCGGTGGTGATCATGAAGCGTTTGATCAGCTTGTCGAAGGGCCAGGGCACAGAACGCCACACATCAGAGGCGACCACGCCCGGATGCAGCGAATACGTCGTGACATCGGTGCCTTCGAGGCGACGCGCCAGTTCCGCGGCAAACAGAATGTTGGCCAGCTTGGCGACGGCGTATTCCGGGAAGGCAGTCAGCGTGCGGCTCGTGCGGGTGACGGCGTCGAAATCGAGCGTCTTGGCATGCCGGTGCGCGGTCGACGCAACGACCACAATACGTGCCGGTGCCGAGG
>JBPOHS010000080.1:0-21784 GCA_052035295.1 Pseudomonadota bacterium | reverse complement strand
ATTTCCTTGGCGAGATTGGGGCCACTCAACACCCCCACCACGGCTTCTGGCAACTCTTCGCTGATCACCTGGCTCATCAATTTGAAGCTGTCGACTTCGATGCCCTTCGAGGTGCTCACGTACATCTGGCGCGGATGACCATAGGCGCGACATTCCCGGGCCACCAGTCGCATGGCCTTGCTGGGCACGGCGAGAAACACGACTTCAGCCCCCGTGACAGCTTCCTGCAGTGAAGTAGTAGGCATGATGGCGGGGTTGAGCTTGTAGCCCGGCAAATATTTGCTGTTTTCATGGTTCAGGCGCACATCGTCGACAGCGGCGGCGTCACGCATCCAGAAATACACGAGATGACCGTTGTCGGCCAGGATATTGGCGATGGCGGTTCCAAAGCTGCCGCCACCAAGGACAGCAACGCGATGCGGGGTATCAGACATGAGAGAGGATCCGTCTTCCTGAAAAACAATCAATGCGCTCAATTCTAGTCAAAGCCGACGACAAAATCCCCCGATTTGCGTGACCGGGGAGCTAGCAGGCTATTCATGACAGATGGGTGACGCAGAAACGACAAGGCCGGCATAACGCCGGCCCAGTGTGCAGATCAGTTGAACATTTCCAGTAGCAGCTTGTTGATTCGTCGCACATAAAGCGCCGGATCTTCGAGCGAACTGCCTTCGGCCAGAGTGGCTTGATCGAAGATGATATGGGCCAGTTCGTCGAAACGGTCTTGCTGAATCTCCTTTTCAAGACGCTCGACCAGCGGATGATCCACATTGACCTCAAGAGTGGGATGGGACACCGGCATCTTTTGACCTGCCGCTTCCATGATCTGACGCATTTGCGGGCCCAGATCATAAGCGCCGGCAACCACACAGGCAGGGGAATCGGTCAGGCGGGTGGACACCTTGACTTCAGACACCTTGTCATGCAGGGACGTTTTCAGGCGCTCCAGCAGATCCTTGTGAGTCTTCTCTTTCTCTTCCTGTTGCGCCTTGTCCTCGGTTTCACCGCCCAGCTTGCTCAAATCGAGCTCGCCTTTGGCAACGTTCTGCAGGTGTTTACCCTTGAAGTCGCTGAGATAGCCGATCATCCATTCATCAATGCGATCGTACATGACCAGCACTTCTACGCCCTTCTTGCGGAAAATTTCCAGGTGAGGGCTGTTAGCCGCAGCGTTATAGTTTTCTGCCGTGATGTAATAAATGTGTTCCTGGCCTTCTTTCATGCGACCGATGTAATCATCGAGCGACACGATCTGTTCGGCACCGTTACCCTGGGTGGAAGCGAAACGGAACAGGCCGGCAACTTTTTCCTTGTTGGCATAGTCTTCTGCCGGGCCTTCTTTCAGCACCTGACCGAAGTTCTTCCACACCGTTTTGAACTCATCCGGTTGGTTCTCTGCCAGCTTGCCCAACATTTCCAGCGCACGCTTGGTGAGCGCGTTCTTCATGTTTTCGACGACCTTGCTGTTCTGCAGGATCTCGCGGCTGACGTTCAGCGGCATGTCGGCCGAATCGACCACACCCTTGATGAAACGCAAGTAAAGCGGCAGGAACTGCTCAGCTTCGTCCATGATGAACACACGCTGCACATAGAGCTTCAGCCCGCGCGGCGCTTCACGGTTGTAGAGATCGAAGGGCGCGCGCTTCGGCAGGTACAACAGGCTGGTATATTCCTGTTTGCCCTCGACACGATTGTGACTCCAGATCGCCGGGTCTTCGAAATCATGCGCAATGTGTTTGTAGAATTCCTTGTATTCGTCGTCGGTGATTTCGCCGCGCGAACGGGTCCACAACGCGGTCGCCTTGTTGACGACTTCATCTTCCGGTGTTTTCGGGGCTGGAGCCTGTTCGCCTTCCGCCGTTTCCTCATCGACGTCGGGCGCGTCTTTCTTCATGACAACAGGCAGAGAAATGTGGTCTGAATATTTGCGCACGATGGAACGCACTCGCCAACCATCGGCGAATTCGGCTTCCTCTTCACGCAAGTGCAATACGATACTGGTGCCGCGCTGAGACTTGTTGACCGTTTCGACAACAAATTCACCCTCGCCTTCCGACACCCAGTGCACGCCTTGCTCTGCCGCAACGCCCGCCTTGCGGGTGAACACCTCGACTTTCTTCGCCACCACGAACGCGGAATAGAAGCCGACACCGAACTGGCCGATCAATTGCGAGTCATTACGCTGATCGCCGCTCAGGTGCGAAAGGAATTCAGAGGTACCCGATTTGGCAATGGTACCCAAATGCTGGATGACCTCATCGCGGGTCATGCCGATGCCGTTGTCGGTGATCGTTATGGTCTTGGCGTCGGAATCGGTCTCGATCCAGATTTTGAGATCGCCATCGCCTTCATAGATATCCGCGTCCGACAATGCCAGGAAACGCAGCTTGTCCGCAGCGTCCGATGCGTTGGAAATCAGTTCCCGCAGGAAGATCTCTTTGTTGCTGTACAAAGAGTGGATCATTAAATGCAGCAGTTTTTTGACCTCGGCCTGAAAGCCCAGGGTTTCTTTTTGTGCGGCTACGCTCATCGAAAAATACCTCCCATTGAAGTGTGCGAAGATGCCAAATCTATGGGGGCAATTTATGGCAGTTCAAGAGGGGCCCGTTAAATCAATCGCCAATGGCATCAATGGGGTTACCGCAAGGGGACGAACTTCAGGAAATTGCTTTCAGACACGGCCACCACGAGGGCGTTGCCTTCCACCACCCGCTGCAAGCGCAACTGATTGCCCTCAACACCAGCGATAGCGCCAGCAATCCGCCTTCCGTCCAGCGTATAGAGATTGCCCTGCAGTCCGATATTCCTGTGCAGCACACCGAACCGCTCAATCGTCGCCGGTTCCGGCGAGGAAACCGACGACGCCTTCGCGGCGGGCACCGCCATCGAAGGTTTGGCATTGCCTGCCGCTGACGGGAAGCTCTGCATCTCCAGCGTTGCGGCCAGCAGCGGCACGGAATCAGGCACCACATACCAACCGGACTCCCCTTTCGCAAACGCCAGCGGCAAATCAAAGTCGCCCAGATTCCCCAGATTGACCCGCACCATCCCCTGCCCACTCATGGGTTCAAAACTGGTCTGCAAACTCACCCGGGATACCTGGGGAGCCCCTTCGATCCATCGCCACAGCAGGGAATTCGCATGGGAAGCACCAATCCGCGCAAGGGTCTGTGGCGTATCATGCGTTCTGTCGAGCTCTCCATGGACATAGCGGATGCCATTGGGGCTGGCAACAAAGTCGCCGACCAGCCAGGTCTGGTAGGCCTTGGGAAGCACGAGGCGGATACGCCCGCGCAAGACGCTTTCGTGAGCTTCTGCCACCTCCAGCTCAAGCCAGTACCCGCCCTTGATGACGGCAATGTCCGGGGCTCCCCCCGAGGCGGGGTCAAAGGACAGGAGTTCGATAACGGGTGCATTGAGGTGTGCAGGCGTTATGGACAGCCGGAATGTCTCGCCCTCGCTATCCCAGCCTTCCTGCAAATGGATATGCATCATTCTGACCGGCGAGCCCACTTTGCCGTCAGAAAAACGGATACCTGCCGTGTCCCAGTCAATGTTCTGCCAACCACGGCTATCTCCCCGGAACAGGGCCGACAATTCGCCGGAACCCGGCACATCGACGACAGGAAAGGCGCTCTGGTAGCGAACCGCACCAGAATCCGCCGGCAGGACAGGGTTTTCGGGATTCATCCGCAACCACAGGGCGCCGGAAACGACCGCAAGATATCCTGCGGCGAGCATGGAAATGATGAGTGATACCGAACCACGGAGGATGTCAGAGACCCGGTACTGGCGAACGGGCCAGCGCAATAGCACGGCGAGTTTGAAACGCTGATGAGCCTCGACGAAGCGACTACCCAACAAGACAGCCATGACGATGACGACAGCCACCGCCAAAAAAAACACACCCGCCGTCACTGCACTCATCAAGCCTCAACCTTATCGCTACTCAAGCAACATATGCGCCCTCGCGGTTGCTATCGGATGACTACGCGACTTTTGCCACAAATCCACGGACACATTGGCGATACGTCGGCCCATGCGCAGAATACGGCATTCCGCATAGGTATCACGAAAATGACCGGCACTCAGATAATCGATCGAAAGATCGATGATACGAGGGAATTGCGGGCGTTCCATGAACATGACAACGTGGAGTATCGCTGAATGCTCGATAAAGCCGCCCAATACGCCACCATGGATGGCTGGCAGCGTCGGGTTGCCAATATTACTTTCTCTCGGCGGTAATTTGAACAACACTTCGTCACCCATCCGCTCGCACTCGATACCCAGTAAACGGGCGTATGGGACATTGTCTACGAGCTTCTGGTAATTGTTCTCGGCATGGCACGCTTCCAGCACCTGTTCGAGCGACATCATGCGGCACCTTCCTGTTTTTTCTTGCCGCCCAGGTAACCATCCTTCATTCCCATACGGATGAAGGTTGCCACGCAATGCGCGATGGGTTTGTTGATATCGTCCTGATACGCCACACCGCGCGCGAACACGACGCTTTTGGTCACGCGATACACTTCGGTGAAGGCCAGTACATCACGATGAGGCTCGGCCGGGCGCATGTAGTCAATACGCAGATCGATGGTCGGCGTGATATCGAGCTCGGGGGCGATCGCCGCTGCCACAGCCATGCCGCAGGACTGATCGAGCAAGGCAGTAATGGCGCCGCCGTGAATGACACCGGTGTACGGGTTGCCGACCAGCTCCTCCTTATAAGGAAGCTTGATGGTAATACCCTCTTTCGCAGCCGCCACCAACTCCAGCCCGAGCGTCTGGCCGTGGCGGATGCTCTTCATGAATTTGTTTACCATTCGGTGGTAGTCGTATGACGGGGGGGAATCCGCGGGAACCTGTTCACTCATGGGTATTTTTCCTTGACGTCATCATGGACGGAAGCTTCCGACTCCGCGTTGATCCATCCAAGCAGTTGATCATGCGTGTTTTTTCCAGCCTTGAGCATAGCAAAATGCAGCACGTATGCAGTAATTGCTCTGCTCGCACATATATGGTACTTTAGTGCCAATTACAGGATGGAACCACATGAACCCTGAACAGCGCTATAGCCAGTACAAGACAGCAATGGCCTCCGTGACCCTCCCGGCAGCCTGGCTCGACCTCGACCTTCTGGACACCAACATGCAGGCGATATCTGCCCGTGCCGGCGGTAGACCAGTGCGGGTGGTGTCCAAGTCGATCCGGTCGCGTGCTGTCCTCAATTACCTGCTGGACAAGGGCAAGAACTTCGTCGGCATCATGTGCTATCACCCTGCCGAGGCGGCCTGGCTGGCCAGCACCGGGATGGATGACCTGCTGGTGGCTTATCCCAGCGTATGCAAAGCCTCTATTGACGCTGTCTGCAAGCAGATTGCCGCCGGCAAGCGGATCTACCTGATGATCGATTGCGTACAACACGCCCAATTGATCAATGACATCGCCCGCCAACACGGAGTAGTGGCACCCGTTTGCCTGGATGTCGACATGTCGGTGGATTTCCCCGGACTTTATTTCGGCGTATATCGCTCCCCGATCCGCAGCGCCAATGATGCACGACAGCTTTACGGAAAAATCGCCTCGCTGCCCGGCATCAACCTGTGTGCCGTGATGGGCTATGAATCGCAAGTGGCGGGAGCCGTCGATAACGCCCCCGGCAAGTGGCTGGAAAACGCCGTCGTGCCCAAACTGAAAGCGAAATCCATCCCGATTTTCCATCAGCGCCGGCAGGAAGTCGTTGCGGCACTCAAGGAAATGGGCGCGAACATCACCCTGGTGAACGGTGGTGGCACCGGCAGTATCGAATCCACCTTCCGGGATGCGTCGGTCACTGAAGTGGCCGTCGGCAGCGGTTTCTATTCGCCACGATTGTTTGACTGCTATCTGGAATTCAAGCACGAACCCGCCGCGGGCTTCGCTACACCTGTCTCGCGTCAACCTCGCAAAGGCATGTACACCTGTTTTAGCGGTGGCTACGTCGCGTCGGGCGCCATTTCCGATATCAAGGGTCCTTACCCGCATCTTCCGACCGGCATTACGTTGATCAAGAACGAAGGTTGCGGCGAAGTGCAGACCCCGATCAAACTGAAAAAACCGACGCTGGAACTGGGTGCACCGGTATTCTGGCGCCATTCCAAGGCGGGCGAACTTTGCGAGCGATTTGATACATTGAATGCCCTGCGTGGCAATCAAATCGTCGAAACATTTCACACTTATCGCGGCGAAGGCAAAAACTTCGCATAAAACAATACTCGCGTAAAACAATACTCGCATAAACCAACATTCGCATAAACCACTGCGATAACCATTGAACACACCAGGCCGACACACGGGTAATTCATCATGGAAACTGCAAAAAAGTCGAAAAAAAACCAGGACATCACCTTTGAAACGATGATGGATACCGGTGAAGCCGAACTGAAACAGATGTTCGCGGATGCGCGCAAAGCGTCTGAACGTCTGCGCAAAACCTCACTGGAAGCGCGCCTGGAAGCTGTACACAAGCTGATAGACGTTATCGTGCGCGACAAGGAAGCCATTATCGACCAGTTGACCGCCGAGACCCGCAAGTGCCGTTCCGACGCGCTGGTGTCCGAGATCCTTGGCATTCTCGACAACTTCGAATGGCTCGAGAAAAATGCCCGCAAAGTGCTTGCAGACAAAAAGGTGAGCACACCCATCACGTTGATGGGCAAGAAATCCCGCATCGTTCACGAAGCGATGGGTGTCGTGCTCATCATCACGCCATGGAACTATCCGCTGCACATTGCACTGACATCCATTCTCGCCGGCTATGTGGCCGGGAACGCGGTCATCCTGAAACCGTCGGAAGTGACGCCACTGAAAGGCATCATCGAGAAACTCATGGCCGTGGATCCGTTGCTCGAACAAAGCGTCTTTATCGCCTATGGAACCGGCGTTACCGCCCAACGCCTGATTGATGAACGTCCGGACAAGATTTTCTTCACCGGCTCCGCACGTACCGGCAAGCGTATCCTGAGCCAGGCAGCAGAAAAACTGATTCCGGTAGACATTGAATTGGGTGGCAAGGATCAAGCCATCGTGTTCGACGATGTAAACCTGCAACGTGCCGTCTCAGGAGTGCTGTGGGGCGCGCTGACCAATGCCGGGCAATCGTGCAGTTCCGTGGAACGTATCTATGTACAGGCTGGCATTTACGACAAGTTTGTCGAGATGCTCGCGTCGGAAGCCCGCCGCCTGGTCATCAATGCCGGCGATACCGGCAACGCGGACGTCGGCGGAATGACCGTGGATTTCCAGCTCGACATTGTGAGAAGACAGGTGGAGGACGCACGCGCCAAAGGAGCCACCATACACTGCGGCGGCGAAGTGCTGCACAGTAATGAGTTGTTCTATCTTCCCACGGTTATCACCAATGTAACGCCTGACATGCAGGTGTTGCGTGAAGAAACGTTTGGCCCGCTGCTGCCCGTGATGAAATTCACTTCCGAAGATGAAGTCGTCAAACTCACCAACGCCACCGAGTTCGGTCTCTCGGCAAGTGTTTGGAGTCACGACGTGAAACGTGCCGAACGCGTGGCCCGCCAACTGGAATGCGGTGCAGTTTCCATCAACAACGTCATGCTGACGGAAGGCAACCCTGCGCTGCCGTTTGGCGGGTGCAAGGCCAGTGGTTACGGCAGACAGAAAGGTGAGGAAGGATTGCTGGGTTATACCCGTTCGAAGTCCCTGCTGATCGATGCCGACTCTGCCAAGATCGAGGCGAACTGGTACCCGTACACTTCACGCAAGTACGAACTGTTCACCAAAATGATCGATGCGTTGTTCGTCAAGAGTCCCTGGAAGCTGATCAAGTTCGTTATTGCCGGCCTCAGCCTGGAATCCGAAGCCAAGAAAAAACGCGGTTGATCCCGCCAAAAAATCCACCTTGTCATGCACGACGCATGGCAAGGTGGCTCCCTCTTTGGAAACTACAAACTTTCCAGTTTGACCGGCAATTTGTCGCCTGGCACCGGTAATGAGGTCGTGTCAATCGGCATTTCATATCCCGCATCGACACTCCAACGGTACTTCAACAGAATCTGGTGCAAAATCGCTTTCACCTGCAAATCGGCAAAATGCAAACCAATGCACATGTGTGCGCCGCCACCGAAAGGCACGTAGGCATAGGGATGGATCTTGTCTTCGCGGCGTTCCTCGTTGAATCGTTCGGGATCAAATTTGAACGGGTTGGTCCAATACTCTCGCATGTAGTGCGTAAAATAGGGCGTCACGCTGATCATGGTGCCTGTGGGAATGTGGTAACCCTTGTATTCGACATCACGCACCGTCTTGCGCGGAACACTGGGTACCGGCGCGCACATGCGCAAAGACTCTTTCATCACCAGCGTCATGCCTTCCATTTTTTCCAGATCATCATGCTCTAGAAACGGTTTGCCCAACGCTATACTTTCCTGGCGTAAACGCTCCTGCCATTCCGGATTTTTGGCGAGATGATAAAGCATGGTTGAAAGCGTGATGGTCGAGGTATCGTGCGCCGCCATCATCAGAAAGACCATGTGATTGATGACATCGTCATCCGTGAAACGCTGACCCTCGTCGGTCTCGGCCCGACACAACTGGCTGAACAAATCCATGCCCTGACTGTTGCGCTTTTTGTCGATCTGCGATTTGAAGAAATCCACCAGCACCTTGCGACCATCAAGACCGGCTTTCCAGCGCCCGCCGGGCACAGGAAAACGTACTAACGACGTGCCTGCACGTACGGTATCAATAAACGCTTTATTGAGTTTATTGGCCTCCTTGCCCAGTTCGTAGCCCATGAACACTTCGGTGGCCAAATCCAACGTCAATTGTTTGATCGCCGTAAACACATGGAAGGTGCTTGCCGGTTTCCATTGATTGATGCCTTCCAGTATGGCCGGATTCATTTGCTTGAGGTACTCGACCAGCACCGGCTTCTTGAACGCGTTTTGCATGATCTTTCGATGAAACCGGTGTTCTTCGAAATCGAGCAACATGATGCCACGATGGAAAAATTTGCCGATGAAAAAATCCCAGCCCTGATTATTCGAAAAAATATCGTTCTTGTTCTGGAACACGAACTGGTTGGCGTCAGGCCCAGTGAGATAAAGCATTTTGATACCGAAGGCGCGCGTCCACGAAATTTCGCCATATTTGTCGTACCACCGGCGCATGAAACGAAGCGGATCGCGCATTACATCAAAGGTATATCCAACCAGCGGATAACCTGCGTCACCCGGAATCGATTTGAGCTGACGCACTTTCTGTGCGCCGAAACTGGAAATCTGAGTTGCCATGGGAGCGGCCTCCTTATTATTTTGTAACGCTCTAGTTGCCTGTATCGACATACTGGCCTCGTCACAGCATAGTCAGGGCAACTTTACTATACAACCCTGTATGATTTATTCATTATGGGCCATGTTTGCAAGTAAAGCAGGAGATCGCCACGATGCGTGTCAGCAAGGGAGAATGGGTACAAGCCGCGCTGGACGTTTTACGCACAGAAGGACACACCGTCTTGTCAGCAGAGCGTCTTGCACGAAAGCTCGGAGTGACGCGAGGTTCTTTTTATCACCACTTCTCCAGCATGGACGAGTTTCATGGGGCGGTGCTGCAGCAATGGCAAAACATCCATACCGATGACATCATTTTCTCGGATACCCATCCTGATCCAACCAGCGAGCTGGCAAGACTGATACAACACACGCTCAACATGTCGATGGCGCTGGAAAACGGCATCAACGCCTGGGCCGGCGCCAACTCACGCGTCGCCGAATTTGTCGCCAAAGTAGAGAAACGCCGCATGGATCGCCTGATCGAAATTTATCAGGCGGTGTGTGGTGACGAGGAAAAAGGCAGGCGCCTGGCAAAGATAGGCTATTACGGTTTGCTTGGCGCCGCTCACGCGGTGCCAAGACTGTCTCAAGAGGAATTACGACAACTGCTCATGGAAGTACACGAGCTGATGATGTCGATGGTATAGCGTCAAAAACGGTTCAGCAGCCGACGAACAAAGCCGGTATTCTTGTCTTGTGCACGCTTGATCAGCTGCTCGCTGATCAAATGATCGATGGCTTCGGCCGTCTGATGACGCAGTTTTTCGAGCACATCCCTGTCATCTTCATGGCCCACGAAAGGTGCCGTCTCAATGACATCGCCCACCGCGAAATAAAATTTCTCCGGCCGCGGAATACCGGTGAATCCCAAACCACGGGAAACCGGCATGATGATGTCTCCACCCCGAAGTGGACCGTTACGATCGAACGCCCCCATTTTGCCAAGCAGTTTTCCAACGGGCGACTTCATGATGTCATTGGCGTCCCACACAACGTCGACCATATCGTCTGGTCCTACCGCCGCGAAAGGAACAATCGGGTAGCCATACTTCACCGCCATGTGGACAAAGCCGAAGCGCTTCTTCCATACCAGCTTGTATTTTTCATCCTTGCGCTTGGCGACTTCACGCGCTCCGCCCGGAAACACCAGGATGTGTTCACCATGTTCCATGAGCTGCGCGCAATTTTCCCGCGTACCCTCAACACCGCCCATGCGATCGAGCATGGTGCGCCAGCCTGGAATTTGATAATGCGCATGATCGGCCAGTGCACGAACCGAGATACCCCGCTGACGATAAATCTCGGCCAGCAAGAGCGGCACGTCTACCACGCCATAAATCGTGTGATTCCCAACCAGCAGAACAGGTTTTGCCGGATCCAGCTTCTCGATCCCCTGGAACACCGGGTCAAAGTAAAACCGCATCGGTGCCGTCAACCACCGGAATTGTTCCGCGCTCATGGGTTTGAACGAAAAAGGCTGGTGCTCATATCCAAACATCGATTAACTCCCTGAAATGCCAAAATGTCTAAGCAAGCATGGCGACGCCATCCACACTATAAAGCAGAACGCGAAACGCAAGAATGACTCCGAAAGACCAATTGGCAGCAAATCGAGCCAATCGCAGAACATTGCAACTATTGCAGGCAGGGAGAATAACCAGAGATTGTCGCGGGAGGGAGGGAGGGGTTTGGCCGGCGTCGCAAGACGACACCGGCCAACAGGAATTACCAGCCGGTAACTTCCTTGAGGGTCTTGCCGATTTCTGCAGGGTTTCTGCAAACCGTCACGCCCGCGTCAGACAGCGCAGCGAATTTCTCGTCTGCAGTGCCTTTGCCACCGGCGATGATGGCGCCCGCATGGCCCATGCGCTTGCCCGGAGGAGCAGTAACGCCGGCGATGTAGCTGACCATCGGCTTCTTCACGTATTCCTTGATGAACGCTGCTGCTTCTTCCTCGGCAGATCCACCGATCTCGCCCACCATGATGATGGCTTCGGTTTGTGGATCGTCCTGGAACAATTTCAGCGCGTCGATAAAGGTCGTACCCGGAATCGGGTCACCACCGATACCGATACAGGTACTCTGACCGAAGCCCAGCGCAGTGGTTTGCGCAACGCATTCGTACGTCAGGGTGCCGGAACGGGAAACGATACCAACTTTTCCTGGCAAGTGGATATGACCGGGCATGATACCGATCTTGCACTCGCCCGGAGTGATGATACCGGGGCAGTTCGGACCGATCAGACGCAGGCCTTTACGCGCCACGTATTCTTTCACGTACAGCATGTCCAGCGCAGGAATGCCTTCGGTGATACAGACGATCAACGGGATACCGGCATCGGCTGCTTCCAGGATAGAATCCTTGCAGAACGGTGCAGGTACATAGATTACAGATGCGTCTGCATCGGTTTCAGCCTTGGCTTCGGCAACCGTGTTGAACACCGGCAGGCCGATATGCGTGGAGCCACCTTTCCCCGGCGTTACACCACCCACCATCTTGGTGCCGTAATCCAGTGCTTGCTGGCTGTGCATCGTGCCTTGCGAGCCGGTAAAGCCCTGGCAGATAACCTTGGTATTTTTATTGACTAATACGCTCATCGTTATACTCCCGCTACCGCTGCAACGACTTTCTCTGCAGCATCGTTGAATCCGCTGGCAGCGATAATGTTCAGACCGCTTTCCTGCAATTTCTTCGCGCCCAGCTCCGCGTTGTTGCCTTCAAGGCGTACAACGACAGGAATCTTCACGCCGACTTCCTGAACCGCGCCCATGATGCCGTCGGCAATCAGGTCGCAACGCACGATACCACCGAAGATATTGACCAGAACGGCTTTCACGTTGTCATCCGACAGGATGATCTTGAAGGCTTCGGTCACGCGTTCTTTGGTCGCGCCGCCACCTACGTCGAGGAAGTTGGCAGGGCGGCCGCCTTTCAGCTTGATGATGTCCATGGTGGCCATCGCCAGACCGGCGCCGTTCACCATGCAACCGATGTTGCCTTCGAGAGCAACATAGTTGAGGCTCCACTGAGCCGCGATACGCTCACGCTCGTCTTCTTGCGTCGGGTCGTAAAGCGCTTCGATGTCAGGCAGACGGTACAGTGCGCTGCCGTCGATAACGACTTTGGCGTCGAGGCAGTGCAGATTGCCTTCCTTGGTGATAACCAGCGGGTTTACTTCGATGATCGAGCAGTCTTTCTCTTCGAAGATTTTTGCCAGACCGAGGAAGATCTTGGTGAATTGCTTCACTTGTTCGTTGCTCAGGCCCAGTTGGTAACCCAGCAAACGTCCTTGGTAAGGTTGCGCGCCGACCAACGGATCAATCGCCACTTTCAGGATTTTTTCCGGTGTGTCGTGGGCGACTTTCTCGATCTCGACACCACCTTCGGTAGAGGCCATGAAGACTACGCGGCGGCTGCCACGATCAAGGACCGCACCGAGGTACAATTCCTTGGCGATATCGGTGCATGTTTCCACCAGAATGGTATTGACCGGCTGTCCTTTTTCGTCAGTCTGGTAGGTTACCAGGTTGGTACCCAACAGCTTTTGAGCAAAGGCACGGATTTCGTCTTTCGAGCTAACCAGTTTGACGCCACCCGCTTTACCGCGGCCACCGGCGTGCACCTGAGCTTTGACGACCCACTTGTCTCCCCCTATTTCGTCCGCCGCGGCGGCTGCTGCTTCCACAGATTGAGCGGCTACGCCTTTGGAAACAGGCAAGCCGTACTGGGCAAACAACTTCTTCGCTTGATATTCGTGTAAGTTCATTGGTTCACCGTTACTTTCTTATGCAGTGTCTGTGAAGACACCATGACATCACGCACTACGCTCGCCGAGCCGGATTCAACCCTTGACGGCATCGTTTCAGCAGCCAGCGCTGTTTTCAAAGACTGCACGTTATATCCCATCCCCCTTTCCGGTGTTGTTGGGCGATAACGTGCAACCTTCGTGACACTTTTACTATTTGCGCTTCTTCTTGGCAGAATGAATCGCTTTGCCATCAACGTCCAGCATGGCTTCATGCAGGGTTTCAGACAAACCGGGATGCGCAAACACCATCAATTGCAGATCTTCAACGCTACCACCGAATTCAATGGCAATCACCGCCTGCATGATCAGCTCTGACGCTTGCGGGCCAATGATATGGACACCCAGAATGCGATCAGTACGCTTGTCGGCAATGACTTTGACAAAACCGGCAGTTTCGTTGGCAGCGACTGCGCGACCGTTGGCGGCGAACGCAAACATCCCGGTCTTGTATTCGTCACCACGCGATTTTGCCTGCTCTTCGGTCAGACCAATCCATGCCACTTCAGGGTGAATATAAACAACTGAGGGGATGCAGTCATAGTTGATTTGAGTGGTGTGCCCGGCAATCACTTCGGCTACCATGACGCCCTCTTCCGTGGCTTTGTGAGCCAACGCCGGGCCCCGTACCAGGTCACCTATGGCAAAAACGCCTGGCACATCGGTACGGCACTGCTGATTGACGAAAATGAAGCCGCGCTCGTCGAGTGAAATGCCGCTGTCAGAGGCCAGCAGATCCTGGGTATACGGACGGCGACCTACCGCCACGATGAGCTTGTCAACCGTGATGGACTGATCACCGGAAGCATCAGTGTACGAGACTTCCACTTCGTTACCGTTGATTTTGGTACCGGTGACGCGTGCCGACAGCTTGATGTCCAGACCTTGCTGGGTCAGCTGCTTGATCGTTTCCTTGGCAACCTGCTTGTCGACCAGCGGCAGGAAGGCATCCTGCGCTTCCAGCACAGTCACCTTCGCACCCAGACGGGCCCACACGGAACCAAGTTCCAGACCGATGATGCCCGCACCGATTACACCCAGACGCGCCGGGGTTTCGGTGAAATCGAGCGCACCCGCGTTATCAACGACCAAACCTTCGACCAGGGGAGCCACAGGAATCTTGATCGACTCGGAACCCGCTGCCAGAATCACGTTGGTCGCATCCAGCGTTTCCACTTCACCTTTGTGCGAAGTAAATTCGACCTGTTTGCCAGCAAGCAACTTACCCTTGCCTTGCAACCACGTGACACCGTTGGCCTGAAGCAGCATCGCAACACCTTCCGTCTGCTTCTTAACAACGCCGTCCTTGCGTGCAATCATCGCCGCCACATCAATCTTCACATCACTGGTGGTGATACCGTGAACGGCCAGCGCGTCCTTGGTTTCATGGTATTTCCATGAGGAATCCAGCAAGGCCTTGGAAGGAATACAGCCCACGTTGGCACAGGTTCCACCCAGTGCGGGCTTGCCGTGCTTGTTGATGTACTTGTCGATACAAGCCGTTTTCAGCCCGAGTTGGGCGCACTTGATCGCTGCTGCATAGCCACCGGGGCCACCGCCAATCACTACTACGTCAAACGCTTTCGACATATTGATATCCTTTTGCATTGCAGCTTGAGGGCCGCGTTAACAGAATCCGGATGGGGCTTTTCGCAAGACTGACGCAGAGACCTGCGCCAGTCCGTTGCAAAAATTGCAATCAGCCTCAAATTTCGAGTAACAGACGTGCAGGGTCTTCGACCAGTTCCTTGATGGTAACGAGGAATTGAACTGCTTCCTTGCCGTCGATCAAGCGGTGGTCATAACTCAGGGCAAGATACATCATGGGCAGGATGACAACCTGTCCATTCACTGCCATCGGGCGGTCCTGGATCTTGTGCATGCCAAGAATCGCGGTTTGCGGCGGATTCAGTATCGGCGTGGACAACAAGGAACCAAACACACCACCATTGGAAATGGTGAAGGTTCCACCGGTCATCTCTTCCAGCGACAATTTGCCTTGCTTGGCCTTGTCACCATATTCGGCAATCTTGCCTTCGACTTCGGCAAAGCCCATTTTGTCGACGTCACGCAGCACCGGAACGACCAGCCCGCGATCCGAAGAAACGGCAACGCCAACATCGTAAAAACCGTGATAAACAATGTCATTGCCATCAATGGAAGCGTTCACCGACGGGAATTTCTTGAGGGCCTCAACGGCAGCACGCACAAACAGGGACATGAAACCAAGGCGTACACCGTGCGCTTTTTCAAAGGCATCCTTGTAGTTCTTGCGCATATCCATGATGGGTTTCATGTTCACTTCGTTAAAGGTCGTCAACATGGCCGCATTGTGCTGCGCTTCAACCAGACGTTCCGCGATGCGCGCACGCAGGCGGGTCATCGGGACGCGTTTCTCGACCCGGTCACCGGCAACGTAATTCACGCCGCCCGCAGGAGCAGCGCGTTGGACAGCAGGTGCGGCAGCCGCTGCAGGCGCTGCAACAGGAGCCTTGCTCTGTGCGCTTGCCAGATAATTCAGGACGTCTTCCTTGGTGATTCGACCGCCTTTGCCGGTACCGGCGACTTTCGCAGGATCAACGTTATTGTCAGCCAGCAATTTGCGAACTGCAGGACCCCAAGCGTCTTCCACAGCGTCATCTTTTGCGGCAGCTGGCGAGGCAGCGGGTGCCGTCGCTACCGGCGCAGCCGACACTTCCGCGCCGGCCTGTTCGATGACTGCAATGAGTTCCTGGCTGAGGACCGTTTCGCCTTCCGATTTGAGGATTTTGGCAAGCACGCCATCATGCGGGGCAACGACTTCCATCACCACTTTGTCAGTTTCGATGTCAACGAGCAGCTCATCACGGCTGACCTTGTCACCTGCGCGCTTGTGCCAGGTAGCGATCGTTCCATCGGCAACCGCTTCGGGAAATTGAGGGGCTTTAATTTCAGTGGCCATCTTAATACCTTAGTGTTATCTGTAATTTCCGCTTCTTGGGAAAAATCGTGGAACCATCACTTCAAATTGAACGCTTCAAACACAAGCTTGCTCTGCTCTTCCGCATGCGCCGACATATAACCTGCTGCGGGTGCGGCTGACGGTTTACGGCCGGCATAGTTCAGATAAAGCTTGTTGCCCAGCTGCTGCATGACATGGCGCATGTGGTGCTGACTGCAATACCAGGCGCCCTGATTGAGCGGTTCTTCCTGACACCATACGGCGGTTTCAAGTGCAGGATAACTTCTGAGCAGATTGAAAAGCTCCTCTTCCGGGAAAGGATACAGCTGCTCAATACGCACAATAATAGTGTCCTTGACGTCGTGCGTGTTGCGGTATTCCAGCAGGTCGTAGTAGACCTTGCCGCTACACATAACGACGCGCTTGATCTGCGAAGGATCATGTGGCTGCTCTTCACCCATCACGGTCCGGAAATGGCCTTCAGCCAATTCTTCCACTGTGGATTTGCAGAGTTTGTGCCGCAAAAGACTCTTGGGGGACATCACAATCAGCGGCTTGCGCAAAGGACGAACGGCCTGGCGCCTCAGCATGTGAAAGATCTGTGCAGGCGTGGAAGGCACGCACACTTGCATGTTGTGTTCCGCACACAATTGCAGGAAACGCTCCAAACGCGCTGACGAGTGTTCAGGCCCCTGCCCTTCGTAGCCATGTGGAAGCAGCATGGTCAAACCACACAAACGCAACCATTTGTGCTCGCCTGACGATATGAACTGGTCGATAACGACCTGCGCGCCATTCGCAAAATCGCCGAACTGCGCTTCCCATACCACCAGCCCCTTGGGTGCGGTTGTAGAATAGCCGTATTCGAATGCCAGCACTGCTTCTTCGGACAGGAACGAATCGTAGATATCAAACGTGGAGGCGTTATCTACCGCCTGACGAAGCGGCACATGCACGCCTCTCTTTTTCTGGTTATGCACCACCGCATGTCGGTGCGAGAACGTCCCGCGACCCACGTCCTGGCCGGTGATACGAACCGGGAATCCATCTGCCAACAGCGTTGCATACGCCATGGTTTCCGCGAACCCCCAATCCACCTGCATTGCACCTGCAGCCATGCGGCGGCGATCTTCGACAATTTTCTCGACCTGCTTGAGAACCACAAACCCTTCCGGGAATTGGTCCATGCGATGCGCGAGTTCCTGAATACGTTTGAGCGGAACACCAGTATCAAAAAAAGCGCTGTATTCGTGACCCAGGTAAGGAGTCCAATCCACAAACAGTGACGAATTGGGTTCCTTGACCAGGCTCTTTACCACGTGACGACCTTGGTCCAATGCCGCGCGATAATCTTCGAACATCGCGTCGGAATCAGCCTGTGAAATCACGTTGCCTTCAATCAGACGCTCTGCATACAACGTGCGCGTCGTTTTCTTGCCGCGAATAACGCTGTACATGATTGGCTGGGTAATGGCGGGCTCATCGGCTTCGTTGTGGCCACGAACGCGATAGCAAATCAAATCAATCACGACATCGCGTTTGAATTGCTGGCGGAAATCGGTAGCCATCTGGGTAACGAACAGCACGGCTTCCGGATCGTCACCATTCACATGAAAAATGGGCGCCTGCACCATTTTGGCAACGTCGGTACAGTACTCGGTCGAACGCGCATCCTTCGGATTGCTGGTTGTGAAACCAACCTGGTTATTGATGATGATGTGTACCGTGCCACCTGTGCGATATCCACGCGTCTGCGACATCTGGAAGGTTTCCATCACCACGCCCTGACCGGCAAATGCCGCATCACCATGAATGATGACAGGTACGACCAAATCACCGTTCTTGTCCTTGCGGCGATCCTGACGGGCCCGCACGGAACCTTCAACAACGGGGCTGACAATTTCAAGGTGCGACGGGTTGAACGCAAGCGCGAGATGCACCTCGCCGCCAGGCGTCATGACGTTCGACGAGAAGCCCTGGTGATATTTGACGTCTCCAGAACCATACTCGGCATGTTTCTTCTTGCCTTCGAATTCACTGAAGAGATCGCCCGGGTTCTTGCCCAAGGTGTTGACCAGCACGTTAAGGCGACCGCGGTGCGCCATACCGATGACGATTTCCTTGACGCCGTAGCTGCCAGCGCGCTGGATGATTTCATCGACACAGGGAATAAGACTCTCGCCGCCTTCCAGACCGAAGCGCTTGGTTCCCGGATACTTGCTGGCAAGCACTTTTTCGAGGCCTTCAGCCGCCGTCAGACGCTCAAGAAGGTGCGACCGCACCTCGCGACTGTAATTCGGGCGCGAACGAACGCTCTCCATGCGCTGCTGTATCCAGCGTTTTTCCGACGTATCGACGATATGCATGTACTCGGCACCAATGCTTCCGCAATAGGTACGTTCCATGGCATCGATGATTTCAGAAAGTGTCGCTTCCTCTTTGCCGATAAAGAGACTGCCGGTCTGAAAAGTGGTATCAGAATCCGCATCGGACAATCCGTGATGGGAGAGGGCAAGATCAGGAACGAATTTACGTTTCATCAAGGCAAGCGGATCAAGATTCGCACGTTGATGACCACGCACACGATAGGCCGTGATCAAGTGCAGTACTTTGACCTGCTTCTTTTCATGCTCGGAAGAAACGCTGCTGACGGCCAGAGGTTGAACCCGGCTGCGATTTTTGGCGAGATAGAGGAAATGCTCACGCACCGTGGAGTGCGGAATATCATGTTCGACTTGAGAAACGCGGGGAAGTTTGTCGAAGTGGTTTCGCCACTGTTCGGGGACGGAGTTGGGGTCCTTCAGATAGGCCTCATACAACTCCTCGACGTAGGCAGCGTTGGTCCCGGTCAAGTGGGACGTGCTCCATTGTCGATACATCACGCCGTCATCCATTGCAGATCACCGTGTTGGTTATAAACACTATCTGCAAGATGCCAGTGCTACTTGATCTCCAAGCAAAGCAGGCAACGGAACGCGCGTTGAAGAATCGCTACAAGCCGGTACTGCCCGGTAGCTCTTCCAGATAGCTCGGTTTTACCGAAAGGTTTAATTCAATGGCGCGGAACAACACTTTTTGGGTGTTTCCCGCCCCCAACATAAACAAGAGATGTCAGGCTTTAGCGTTTGCGCCATTTCCCAACATCAAGTGTAGCGCTTTTCAATATTGCCACCCTTTTTGTTGTCAGGGTGGCAATTGGGGCCGAATGTTAACGGCTTTTCACAGCAAATACCAGCAGCTTTTTACAGCAATTACCAGAACTTAGGTGCCCTGTTCCAACAGCATTGAGCGAATGTGGCCAATTGCCTTCGTGGGATTCAACCCTTTGGGACACACGTTCACGCAGTTCATGATGCCACGGCACCGGAACAGACTGAACGGATCATCGAGGGCTGCCAGACGTTCGGCAGTCGCCGTATCACGGCTGTCCGCGATGAACCGATACGCCTGAAGCAATCCCGAAGGACCAACAAACTTGTCGGGGTTCCACCAGAACGAAGGGCAAGCGGTAGAACAGCAGGCGCAAAGAATGCACTCATACAAGCCATCCAGCTTGTCGCGCTCTTCCGGCGATTGCAGACGCTCAATGGCAGGTGCCGGGGTGTCATTGATCAGGTAAGGCTTGATCTTCTCGTATTGATTGTAAAACATGGTCATATCGACAACGAGGTCGCGTATGACAGGCAGGCCAGGCAGGGGGCGCAGCACCAGCTTGCCTTTGCCACCGGTGGCCATGGAAATTGGCGTAATACACGCCAACCCATTTTTGCCGTTCATGTTCATGCCATCCGAACCGCAAACGCCTTCGCGGCAGGAACGACGATAAGCCAACGCAGGGTCCTGCTCCTTGACCAGGTTCAGAACGTCAAGGACCATGATATCTCTACCACCGGTATCGATATCATACTCCTTCATGTATGGCTCTTTATCCGTTTCGGGATTGTAACGATAAATGCTGACTTTCATGACGCCACCTTAATACGTACGAACCTTGGGTTGGAATGTCGGAACCTGCTTGGGAGCAAAGTTCACCTGACGTTTGGTCACGCGCTTGTCTTTCGGCAAATACAGCGAGTGAACCAACCAGTTTTCGTCGTCACGATCAGGGAAATCATAACGGCAGTGCGCACCACGACTTTCCTTGCGCGCTTCTGCCGCGATAGCGGTCGCCTCTGCAACTTCTACCAGGTTGTCCAGTTCCAAAGCCTCGATACGGGCCGTGTTGAAGGCGCGGCTCTTGTCGCCAAGTACCGTCTTGGCGGCACGTTCGCGAATTTCCGCAACCTTGCGAACACCTTCCTGCATCAGATCGCCTGTACGGAATACACCGAAGGCGTTTTGCATGTTGCGCTGCAGATCCTTGCGAACCGTCGCAACATCTTCACCGGTCTTGCTGGTTTCGAGTCGATTGATGCGAGTCAGGGCACGCTCAAGATCAGATTCGCTGGTATCGCGATGCTCAACACCTTCCTTCAGCGCTTTCTCGAGATGCAGACCCGCTGCACGGCCGAACACCACCAAGTCAAGGAGTGAATTACCACCCAGGCGGTTAGCGCCATGGACGGACACACAAGCCACTTCCCCTACGGCAAACAAACCTTCAACCAGTTTGTCGTTCCCATTGGCATCAACAGTCAGCACCTGACCATTGATGTTGGTGGGCAAGCCGCCCATCATGTAATGGCAGGTTGGCACAACAGGGATCGGCTCTTTGACCGGATCGACCGCAGCAAAGGTTTTCGACAATTCGCAGATACCGGGCAGACGCTTGTTCAAGACTTCCTCACCCAGGTGATCGAGCTTGAGCAAAACGTGATCGCCGTTCGGACCACAACCGCGACCATCAAGGATTTCCTGCATCATCGAACGCGCAACCACGTCACGACCGGCAAGGTCCTTGGCGTTAGGCGCATAACGTTCCATGAAACGTTCGCCATCCTTGTTTACCAGATAACCGCCTTCGCCACGGCAACCCTCGGTTACGAGGACACCAGCGCCGGCGATACCGGTCGGATGGAACTGCCACATCTCGATATCCTGAACGGGAACGCCAGCGCGAAGCGCCATGCCAACACCGTCACCAGTATTGATCAGTGCGTTCGTCGTCGAAGAGTAGATGCGTCCCGCACCACCGGTTGCGAACACCGTGGCCTTGGACTTGAAGTAAACAACTTCTCCGGTCTCGATACAGATAGCGATTACTCCGGTGCAAACGCCGTCCTGGTTCATCACCAGATCTGCCGCATACCACTCGTTATAAAAGCAGGTGTTCGCTGCCAGGTTGGCCTGATACAGGGTATGCAACAGCGCATGACCCGTACGGTCCGCAGCCGCGCAAGTACGCGCTGCCTGACCACCTTCGCCGTAATTCTTGGACTGACCACCAAAAGGACGCTGATAAATACGCCCGGCCTCTGTACGCGAAAACGGCAGCCCCATGTGATCGAGTTCAAACACGGCCTGGGGGCCGACACTACACATGTACTCAATAGCGTCCTGGTCACCGATATAGTCCGACCCCTTGACGGTGTCGTACATGTGCCAGCGCCAGTCGTCATTCGGGTCCGCACTGGCGATCGCACAGGTGATACCGCCTTGAGCAGACACCGTATGTGAACGGGTTGGAAATACTTTTGAAATCAGAGCAGTTTTCTGGCCAGATTGAGCCAGCTGCAGGGAAGCACGCATAC
>JBPOHS010000031.1:0-5198 GCA_052035295.1 Pseudomonadota bacterium | reverse complement strand
GTTTAGCGTGATTCAACAGATATATCGCAGAGCCTCAATCGGAGAACGTTATGGCACGTATAGGATTATTTTTCGGTAGCAACACTGGCAAAACCCGCAAAGTCGCCAAGATGATCAAGAAGCGCTTCGACGATGACACCATGGCGGATCCGCTGAATGTTAATCGTGCGTCCCCCGGGGATTTCGCCAAATACGAATATCTGATCATTGGTACCCCGACGTTGGGGGAAGGCATCCTTCCGGGCTTGTCGGCGGATTGCGAGGCCGAGAGCTGGGAAGAATTTTTACCCAAATTGGGCGATGGCGATTTTTCCGGAAAGGTTGTCGCGATTTTCGGGTTGGGAGATCAGGTGGGTTACTCACACGAGTTTGTCGATGCGATGCGCGAGCTGTACGAATTCTTCGTCAGCAAGGGTGCCAAGGTGGTCGGGCAGTGGCCAACCGAGGGTTATGAATTCGAGCATTCCGAAGCGGTAGTGGATGGCAAGTTCGTGGGTCTGGCGCTGGATCTGGATAATCAGAGCAGTTTGACCGAGCAGCGTTTGACGGCGTGGCTTGAGAGCATCAGTGAAGCGTTTGGAATGAAGGCTACAGCTGCAGCTTGACTGCCAAAAAAAGGAAATTGAAAAAAGAGCTCTTTGAGAAAAGGGCTCATTGAAAAAAGAACGCCACTTAATGTGGCGTTTTTAATGTGCGTGACACTTTCATTTAGGAGACACAAAGCATTTAGGTGACACAAAGCGCTTTCGCGCAAGCCTCGGGGTGGAGAATTCCGATCAGGCGCCTGCTTGCGCAGGCACACTGGTCACTTCGCTAGCCACTTCGTCCGGAACATAGTCGTCAGTTGCATCCTCGCTTGCATCGGAGAATACATTCTGGATATGCAATACCGGTGTTTCCTCTTCGTTCTCGGGATGTGTCACATCCAGCACGCACTTGCGCAGGTTTTTCTGTGAGGGCATGTGAAACATGGTATTACGCAATGCTGCTTCCATGATCGAACGCAGGCCGCGCGCTCCGCTTTGCCGTTGCATCGCCTGGCGGGCAATGTGATTCAGTGCATCGGTGGTGATATCGAGATCGACGCCCTGATAATTGAACAGCTGGCGGTATTGTTTTACGAGCGCGTTGCGTGGTTCGGTGAGAATCTTGATCAGCGCATCGTGATCCAGTTCCTTGAGGAAGGTGATGACCGGAAAGCGCCCGATAAATTCGGGAATCAGTCCGAATTTCTGTAGATCCTCGGGCAACAACTCTGCCAGCAAGGCGTTGATGTTCGGGGTTTCCTTGTTGCGTAATGGCGCGTGAAAACCAATGCCCGTATTGCTCGGGCGCAAACGGTTGGACACCCACTCTTCCAGCCCTGGAAATGCACCGCCCACGATGAAAAGTATATTTGTCGTATCGATGGTTACTTCCTCGCCGTGTTCCCGCCGCTTGCCGGCTTTGGCAACACGCATTTCGGTGCCTTCCACCATTTTCAGCAGGGCCTGCTGCACGCCTTCGCCCGATACGTCCCGGACAGCGGTAGAGCCTCCGCCACGCTTGGCGAGTTTGTCGATTTCGTCGATATAGATGATACCCGATTGCGCTTGCTGCACGTCGCCTGCGGCGGCTTCGAGCAAGCGGGAAATAATCGTGTCGACATCGTCGCCGACATAACCGGCCTGGGTGAGTGTCGTGGCGTCTGCCGAGGCAAAAGGAACGCCGAGTATGCGGGCGAGGCTGCGCACCAACAGTGTTTTGCCAGTGCCTGAGGGGCCGACCAACAATACATTGGATTTTTCAAGTTCCACCGTGTTTTCGAGTGTGACACCCAGTTGCGGCGTTGCACGATTGATCAGACGCAGGTAGTGGTTGTATACAGCGACCGACAGGGTTTCCTTGGCAAATTCCTGGCCGATGACATAGTCATCAAGGTGATTTTTGATGCTCTCTGGCGTGCGCAACTCCTGCTTGAACAAATTGCTCTTGCGGCGCTGGCCCCAGCTGCCGACCACCTGATGCGCCAGGGTCACGCAGGCTTCGCAGATGCGCCCGTCAATGCCGGCAATGAGGGGCGTCTGGGCCGATTTTTCCACACCACAGAATGAACAACGCGGGGTATCAGTGTCAGTCATGATAAATGCTCCACAGAGGCATTGTTTTCCTTTTCGATCAGAATGCTTTCGAGCCACTTGCGTTGCGCGATGCGTTTTTGGCGCTGGCTGAGCCATTGCCGAAGTCCGGGCAGTACCTCAGACAGGGGAGCAACACCCGAAGGGTGGACAATTTCGCAAAACAGAATATGAAAGCCGAGTGGTGATTCGAGAATATCGCTGCAGCTACCCTCGGCCATTGCGAACAGGGCCTCATCCAGCGTAGGAAATAATTGACCACGTTTTACCTTGCCGAGGGTGCCACCTTGCAAAGCAGTGGGGCATTCCGAATGTTTGAACGCCTGCTCTTCGAAACGTTCGGGCTTTTTCTCGACCCGTCGCTGGATGGCGAGGATTTTCTTGAGCGCGTTATCGCGTTGATTTTCAGGAAAATCGGGGTTGATCGTTATGAGTATGTGGCGTGCGGTGCGTAATTCCGGCCGATCGAACTGGGCCGGATTCATGTAGTAATACAGATGGGCTTCGGTGTCGCTGATGCTGGCATGTTGGGCCGCGACGCGATCCATGACCGCTTCGACGCGCAATTCCCGATTAAGGGCGGCGCGCAGGGCGTCATTGTCGATGCCGGCAGTGGCCATGGCCCGCTGAAACGCGTCGTTATCGGCATAGCGTACGCGAATGCGTTCAAACGCCTCGTCGATAGCGCTTTCCTGAACGCAGACGCCTGCCGATTCCGGGCTGGAAAGCACGGCATTTTCGATGGCAAGCTGACGACGGGCGATGCGCTGGGCTTCATCGTGTTGTTCGGGTTGCAGCGACGAGGGATTGCAGCCGAATTTCTCATCGGCCACTCGCAGCAGGGAATACGCAAATTCAGGAGAGGTTGTCATGCGTCACCTCGCTCTCGCCAGACGCTGGCGTTGCAGGTGCCAGCGCCGCTTCGGGCATTTGCAGGATATAGCCTTGCCCAAAATGCACGTGGTACATCGGGCCCTTGGGGTGGTCCACCATCACTTTCTCGATGCTGCCTTTCTGCCCTTCCTCGACCACGGTTTTATCGCCCTGGCTGACGGTGAGCGTACTCACGACGGCATCACGAAACTCGAATTTGTTCGGGATCCAGGGCGCGTCGGCAGAGATGAGCTCTTCCTCACGACAACCGACGGTGCGTCCTGCTTCCAGAAAGTGAACACGATATATCAGTTGATCCTGCAGATAGGTGCCCACGTCGTAAACACAACCAACTGATCCGCGACGCACCAGCAGGGTTCCCATGTCCATGCCGGGATAGGTCCCGTCATTGCGCACGTTGCGTATCAGTCTGACGGCTTCACCGTATTCAAAGGCAGGACGCATGACACTCAGCCTCCCAGTAATTGATCCAGGGGAACAAAGGTGGTTTGCGGGCCTTGTTGCTTGAACACCTTGAATACCTTTTCGGTCAGCGCATCCGACGTGACGAAATCGTCGTAAGCGCGCTGCAGCAAGCGCGTATAGACGGCGCGCTTGATCTCATCGCTGTCGTTATCCTGCAGCAATGTGTCGCCGGTATTCAGGTAGTCATGAAAACGCTGCATGATGTGCAGGCGATTGACGTGTACCACCGCAGCATCGTAGGCAATGCCGAAGTAACCCAGAAAATCTTCGGCGGCACTCAGTTCTTCCAATGCATCGTCAAGCGACAGTGTGTCGATGGATTCGCTCATATCAGGCCTCCTTTGATGCCTTGACTGGAAATGGGATAATGTCTGCACTGTTGCGATCCAGCATGTCGATCAACAGTTTGGCGCCGAGTCGATCGGCAGCGTCCATCTCGATCACCTTGCGTAACATGTCACCGCCTTCCTGGAATTCACCCAGCCGCAACTGGACATAGCCGGTTGCCTTCAGCGCCAGTAGGTAAAAACGCACGAAGCCGATGGAGATCATGACCCCCTGCGCCAGATGCGACGCCCGCAAATTGCGCCAGTTGTCCGGAAATTCGATGCGGGGCGCCACACAGGTCAGGAGTTGCTGAGCGACAAACAGCGCGTCGTCATAGCGGTGCTGGTAAAAATAGAACCGGTATAGTCCCACCAGAACGGACAGGTTGCTCGGTGCCAGCTGGTAGGCTTGTAGCAAACAAGTCTCAGCGCTGGGTGTCCCGTATTGCGCTGCCGCTTTAGACAGAAGCTGATCGACATCCGGGTTCAGCGACTCCTCGAAGTACAAGGTGTCGACGTTAAAATCCTGTAAGTCCATGGTGGGCCTCGCGTTATGGCTAGTGATGCCCGATGCAATCATTGATGCAGATTTCATTGTCGGGGTTGCAATCGACGGGGCGTCTCAAGGCTGGCGTTATCAACGTTGTTACGCGCTCAGACTGCAGGGTGGCCAGACTCTGTTCAAGGCTGTCGATTCTGGTAAGAAGACATGCAATTGCCTTGCCGACAGGATCCGGAATCAGATGGTGATCCAGATCGATGCCGTATTTGTTGGGCCGACCGGCTTCACGTACCTTGACCACCTTGCCCGGAATCCCCACCACCGTGCACCCTTCCGGTACATCCTGCACCACGACCGAGTTGGCACCGACGCGGGCATTGGCGCCGACAGTGATCGGACCGAGAATTTTCGCCCCGGCGCCCACCAGCACGCCGTCTTCGAGGGTAGGGTGGCGCTTACCCTTGCACCAGCTGGTGCCGCCCAGAGTAACGCCGTGGTAGAGGGTTACGTTGTCACCCACTTCGGCTGTTTCACCAATCACCACGCATGCGCCATGGTCAATAAAAAAACGTGCACCGATTTTTGCGCCCGGATGAATGTCGACGTTACTGATCCAGCGCGCCAGAAAGGACAATAGACGTGCCGGATATTTCCAGCCCCGGTACCACAGTCGGTGACTGATACGATAAGCGAGTAGCGCATGTACGCCGGGATAGGTCGTGAGAACTTCGAACGTTGTACGCGCAGCCGGATCGCGTTCGAACACACAGGCAATGTCATCGCGCCACGCGCGCCATAACGAAACCTTTGAGCGGCTATTCATGGCGATCGCATTGCTCATGACACGGCTCCTGCGTGGGCATAATCCCCGAGCAGTTGTTGATAGAACCACTC
>JBPOHS010000021.1:0-57910 GCA_052035295.1 Pseudomonadota bacterium | reverse complement strand
ACAATCGCGGCAATCACACCGATATAGATGATAAGCCCCAGAAACGAGAGATCGATCGTTTCCACGCCTTCCATGCCCGTCCATGCCAGGGCACCTTCGCGCAGAAAATAATTGTAAATAAGATTGTTGGCCGGCACGGTCAGCACCTGCACCACCACCACTGCAATCCCCAAACCGATGGCCGGCTGAATTTTCTTGGAAATGGCGATAAAGGTGCACATCCCCAAAAAGAAGGCCAATGCCATGTTTTCAATGAAGATCGATTTCAGCAACAGACTCAGATAATGTTCCATTAGCGTTTGATCCTCATATCAGTGGCCGAGCATGGCTTTGGATTGTGGTGCCATGACAAATTCCTTGCTCTCAACCTGGAATTTCTTCCAGCTGCGCAGGGCCCAGATGAACAGTCCAATAAGGAAAAAAGCGGATGGCGGCAACAGCATCAAACCGTTTGGCACATACCAACCGCCGTTATTGATCGTCTTGATGATTTCAACGCCAAACCACTTGCCAGAACCCACCAGCTCACGAATCACCGCCAACACCATCAACAGAAAGGAATAGCCAAGACCGTTGCCGATACCGTCCCAGAAACTGGCCATCGGTGGATTCTTGATGGCGAATCCTTCCATACGCCCCATCACGATACAGTTCGTAATGATCAAGCCGACAAACACCGACAGCTGTTTGCTCATCTCATAGGCGAACGCACGCAAAAACTGATCAAGAATAATGACAAGCGATGCAGCTATCGTCATTTGCACGATGATGCGAATGGAATTCGGCGTCTGGTTGCGTACCAGCGAAAATGCGAAATTGCACATCGCCGTCACCAGCGTCAGACCGATACTCATGGTCAAGGCCGTTTTCAGGTTGGTCGTTACGGCCAGTGCCGAACATATGCCGAGAATCTGCACCGCAATCGGGTTATTGGCAAAGACCGGCTCGGTAATAATCTGTTTTGTCGTGACCGTGGCACTCATCTCATACCCCCTCTGTACGAACACGAGCCAGGAACGGCCCGAACCCCTTCCCGGACAACCAGAACTTGATCAGGGCATCAACCCCGCGACTGGTCAGCGTAGCGCCCGCCAGTCCGTCGATTTTATTAATCGCATGTGGATCATTTTCTTCCACACTACCTTTGATGACCGAAATGGCAACATTGCCTTGTGCGTCCAGCGCCTGCTTGCCCTGCCATAGCGCGCGCCATTTCGGGTTATCGACCTCGCCACCGAGCCCGGGCGTTTCTGCGTGCTGATAGAAGACCAACCCTTCAACGGTGCTGCCATCGCCCTTCAATGCCAGGAATCCGTACAAAGTCGACCACAGTCCATACCCCCGCACCGGTACAACCAGGGATTGCAGCTCACCCTGTTCGTTGCGTTTCATGTAAACCGGAGCAATGGATTCGCGACGTTTAATGCTGGCCGCGTCTTCATCACTTGTCAGGACGCGACTGGTTTTGTCACTTTTCAATGCTGTTGAAAGATCAAAGCGACGGGCGTCACCTTCCACGAAAGCGCCGGTCTCAAGATCGACCAGCCGGACATCCAACGCTTCGAACGCCGACTGAATTTCCTGTTTCTTGGCATCAACATCAATCAACCGGGCCGCCGACAAAACCGCTTTCTGCTTGTCCAGCAGTTTCTGTTCTTGCTGCAAGGGTTTGAGCGCGACGGTGGGAACGGCCACCAGCAGCGAACATACGACACAGATGACGAATGCAACGAGCAGCGTGCGAGAAGTACTTTCCTTAGCCATTGCGTGCCAGCCTCCGGTTGATGTTCGCCTGCACGACAAAATGGTCAATGATGCCCGCGAACAAATTGGCGAACAGGATCGCCAGCATCATGCCTTCGGGATAGGCGGGATTGACGACGCGAATCAACATGACCATGACGCCGACCAGAATCCCGAAAATCCAGCGCCCGGTATTGGTCATGCATGCCGATACCGGATCAGTGGCCATGAACACCATGCCAAATGCAAATCCTCCCAACACGAAATGCCAGTGCCACGGCACCGAAAACATGGGATTGGTTTCCGAACCCACCGAATTGAACACAAACGCCATGGTGATCATGCCGACCATAACGCCCGCCACGATGCGCCAGGACGCTACCCGGGTGATCAACAACAAGGCCGCGCCCGCCAGAATGAACAGGGTGGAAACTTCGCCCACCGAGCCCTGAATGTTGCCAAGGAAGCAATCCTGCCAGGTGATGCCGGCAGCCGTAATGGCATCCACCCCACCCTGCTTGGCCAACGACAGCGCCGTTGCACCTGAAAAACCATCGACGGCAGTCCACACCGTATCCCCGGACATTTGCGCCGGATAGGAGAAAAACAGGAACGCACGTCCGGCCAATGCCGGATTGATAAAGTTCTTGCCCGTTCCGCCAAAGACTTCCTTGGCAAGCACGACACCGAAAGAAATGCCCAACGCCACCTGCCAAAGCGGAATACTGGGAGGCAGCGTCAGTGCAAACAACACCGAGGTGACGAAAAAGCCTTCATTGACTTCGTGCTTGCGGCGAATGGCAAACAGCACTTCCCAAAAGCCACCGACGATGAACGTTACCGCGTAAATCGGCACAAAATACGCGGCACCGTAAATGAAGTTATCCCACACCGACGAAGGATCATGCCCGGCTAGCAGGTTGATGAAATAAAACCGCCAGTCTGTCTGTGCTGCCAGCATATCCGGATGCGTCGCCAGCCAACTGTTCGCCTGGTGACCCACGTTCCACATACCCCAGAACATGGTCGGAAACGTCGCCAGCCAGACCAGTATCATGATCCGCTTCAGATCGACGCCGTCACGCACATGGGACGCAGCATGCGTAACCGTCGGCGGTGAATACAGAAACGTATCGACGGCTTCATAGAGTGGATACCACTTCTCGAGCTTTCCGCCCTTGACGAAATGTGGCTCGAATTGATCGAGCCATTGTCTGAGCCCCATTTAACCCTCCTTCTCGATACGCGTCAGCACATCACGCAGGATGGGCCCATATTCATATTTCCCCGGGCAAACATAGGTGCACAACCCAAGGTCTTCCTCATCCAGTTCCAGCGCCCCCAGCTGCTGCGCCATCTCGGTATCGCCGACAATCAGGTAACGGAGCAACTGCGTGGGAAGAATGTCCAGTGGCATCACCCGCTCATAGGCACCGACCGGCACCATGGCGCGCGGGCTGCCATTGGTTGTCGACGTAAAGGCAAATCTGCGGCTCCGTTGCAACGCCGATACGAACACGGCCAATGCTGAATGCTTGTTGGCACCCGGCTGCAAATACCCCAGGAATTCCCGGTTTCGCCCCTCGATGATCGCGCCAACCGACAGATGATAACGGCCAAGATGCGCTTCAACCGCAGAGGCTGAGCGGCCGGACAGGACCGATCCCGAAATTACCCGGTTTTCGCCTGTCACCAATTCGTTGCGGGTCAGATCGGCAAGCGATGCCCCCAGTACGGTACGGATCAGTCGAGGTTGCGACACTTGGGGGCCTGCCAGAGAAACCACACGGGTGCTGTCGAGCTTGCCCGTTACGAACAGGCGACCGATGGCAATGACGTCCTGATAATTGAGATGCCACACCACTTTCGACGGGCTGGCCGGCCGCAGAAAATGGATATGCGTTCCCACCAGTCCTGCAGGATGCGGCCCGGCAAACGCGACCGACTGCACGCCCTCCACCACGGGAATTTCAGACGTCGGTGATCTGGCAAGAAAGGTCTTGGTGGAAAGATGCTTGACGACACGCAGCCCATTGACGAATGCCTGTCGGGCATCGCCAATCACAACGGCAGGGTCAGCGGCCAGGGGGTTGGTGTCCATGGCGTTGACAAATAGTGCAGCAGGTTCGGTAATGGGTGAGGGAATCTTGCTGTAGGGACGCGTCCTCAAACTGGTCCACAGTCCGGAAGAAAGCAGTTTGTGAACCACTTGCTCACGAGACAAGCTATCTAGCTGATCCTCGCAGACAGCCATGAATTCCTCTTCATCGTCTTGATCGTGCCGCACATCAATCACGATCGACTGGAACACACGCCGCTCACCCCGGTGTATCGCAGACACAACGCCACTGGCAGGCGCAGTGAAGTGTATGGACTCAAAATCCTTGTCAACGAAAAGCACCTGCCCTTTCCTGACCAGATCGCCCACACTCACCCGCATCGAGGGTTTCAAACCGACATAGTCTGCACCCACCAGTCCAACCGATTGAATCGGCGCACCTGCATCAATGGCCTGCCGGGGAGCACCGGCAATCGGCAAGTCCAATCCGCGCTTGATATTTATCATGAACGCAAATACCCACACAAAATATAAGTAATTCGAATATACCCCCGATTATAAGTACCTCTCGCCTGCTTGACCACACCTCAATCGGGCGAAGTCATTTTGCATCGGGCACTTACCTACTACAGTTAAACAGAGTTTTAAATTTCCGCGCCAAATTTGTCCAATAAAAAAGGGAGCCGAAGCTCCCTTTTTTATTTACTTACTGTATGCGCATATCACTTGGGAAACGTGGGATACACGATTCCAGCCATTTTCTGCACCATGCGAACGACCTGGGCACTGTAGCCGAACTCGTTGTCATACCAAACGTAAAGCACGCAACGGTCACCGCTGACAATCGTGGACTCGGCATCCACGATACTGGCAAAACGTGAACCCACGAAATCGGTTGATACGACTTCAGAGGAATTCACGTAGTCAATTTGCTTGCGCAGTGGAGAATCCAGAGATACCTGGCGCAGGAAATTATTGAGTTCTTCCTTGCTGGTGGCCTTGGACAGTTTCAGGTTCAGGATCGCCAAAGACACGTTGGGCGTGGGAACGCGAATCGCGTTGCCGGTCAGCTTGCCCGCAAGCTCAGGCAATGCCTTGGCCACAGCCTTGGCTGCACCGGTTTCCGTGATAACCATGTTGAGCGGTGCAGCACGACCGCGACGATTCCCTTTGTGATAGTTATCAATCAGGTTCTGGTCGTTGGTGTAGGAGTGAACGGTTTCGACGTGACCATTTTCAACGGTGTATTCGTCATTGATGGCTTTCAGCACCGGAACGATGGCATTGGTCGTACAGCTCGCGGCAGAAAGGATGGTGTCCTCCGCCGAAATCATGTCATCGTTGACGCCCATGACCACGTTCTTGATCTCGCCTTTGCCAGGCGCAGTCAGAATCACCTGTGTAGCACCCGGGCTCTTGAGATGTTGACCGAGTCCTTTGCTGTCACGCCATTTGCCGGTGTTGTCGATGACGATGGCATCGTGGATTCCGTATTGCGTGTAGTCCAGTTTGTCCGGACCGTCGGAATAGATCACCTGGATGTAGGCACCGTTGGCGATCAGGGCCTGTTTCTCTTCGTCGATGCTGATCGTACCGCGGAAGGAACCGTGCACGGAATCACGACGCAGCAGGCTCGCACGCTTGGCCAGATCGTTTTCTGCGCCACCGTTGCGCACCACGATGGCACGCAGTCGAAGACCAGCGCCAGTCCCCATTTTCTCGATCAGGATGCGGGCCAGCAAACGGCCGATACGACCGAAACCATAAAGGACGACATCGCGATCCTTGAGCTGAAGGTTGTTTTTACCTACCAGTGCATCGGCCAGTTCGGTCTTGACGAACTCTTCGAGCGAACGGCCTTCGCCATCACGCTTGTATTTGGTGGCGAGCTTGCCAAGGTCAATACGGGAAGGCCCCAGCGGCAATTGCGCCACGGCTTGCAATACGGGGTAGCTGTCTTCAACAGCGAGGGAATCGCCTTCGAGCTGACGCACAAAACGATGCGCTTTGATGATTTCAACCACAGACCGGTTGATGATCGGACGGCCGTAAATGGACGTCACGACGTTCTTGTTGCGATACAGATCGCCGATGAGAGGAATCATGCTCTCGGCCATTGCTTCGCGGTTGGTCCAGGTTTGCAGATGCTGCGTGTGTATATCTGTCACCGTTTTGTACCCTTGCATGTTTGTCTACCTCTGCCTGCTGCACTCCGCAGCAGACCCCCTTAACCTTTCGGGCGACGTATTATCTTTCGAAGCTGGGCAATTATCAACGAAACCGGTCCGGTATTAGTCACTGACTGTGACGCAGGGCAGTTGCAGGGGGACCCCAGCCTTGTGACGGGAGGGGTTTCAAGGCCTGACCTATTCTATATAATCGAAAGAGAACCGCTTCCCTCGGCCGAGGGCTCACCACTGCTTGCGAGGCGTCCATTGCCCCCTTTGAAAACCCGGGATCGCATCCTGATCACCAGTCTGGAGCTGTTCAATCTCTGCGGTGAGCCAAACACGACGACGATAGACATCGCCAACGAGATGGATATCAGTCCGGGCAACCTCTATTACCACTTCCGTAACAAGGATGAGATCATCACCGAGCTGTTCGCGCTCTATGAATCCGCCATGAACGAAGTGCTTGACCCGCCCAAGGCAGACACGCTGGAAATGCTCGACTACTGGATGTACGTGTATCTGGTATTTGAAAAAATCTGGGAATTCCGTTTTCTCTACCGCGATCTGGTCAGCATCATTGAACGCAACGAACGCCTGCAAAAACGTTTCAACCGCATCCTCGACAAGATGCACGATGCCTGGCGGGAAGTCATTGTCAGCATGCAGACGCACTGCCAACTGACCATCGATGAAGAAGATGTCGACAGCGTTGCGACGAATGCGGTCATCACGGCCACCTATTGGCTTAACTTCCAGCAGATTCGCTCATTGGGGAGTAGTCAGGGGGATAACAATCTCGGGCTGGGGGTCTATCAGGTCATGTCGCAGATTTCGCCCTACCTGCCCACGGAAGAACGCGACACCCTGGCTGCGGTTGCCGCTACCTACCTTTGATCGACCGACGGCCTGCATCGGCTCGCGCCAACATGATCAAATGCCGGTTTCCTGTGCTCCGAGGTAACGGGCGCCCAGGCGTTGGCCGAGTGAGTCCACGTGCGGCAACAGTCTGATGGCAGCGCCCAGCAGGAAACAAGCCCCTTCGTCCTGGCTTTTCTCTACTTCCACGATGCGCCCCAGATCGACCACGCGACTGCGTGTCAGGGGCGAGACCAGATCTTCCATTTCACGAACCAGTTGTGCACGCAATTCAAACTGCAGGTCGTCGGCCTCGTCGGCGATCTGACGCGCAATATCCTTGTACTCCGTGAATTCGCTCTGCCCCAGACGCGAGAAAACCCGCGACTTACCCAGCTGTAACGCACGCAAACGGATCTGTGTCGCGCGAAATTCGGTGGCACCACCCAGACGCGCAGAATACGCATCGCCCTGGATATCCATGCCACGACTCACCGAAAAACTCATGTAACCGGCACAGCGGCACAGCGCTGCCAGATACTGGGTCAACATCCAATCCACCGGTTGAAACAGGGTCACAAGAAAGCGCGGCACTGACTCATCATACAAACGTGACGAGTCTCCCTCGCTGATCCGCACCAGCCAGCGATTCACATTGGCGACGAAGGGATATCCCAGACTGCCATTGGCGCGGGAAAAACCGCCGTAGGCATGGGCAATCATGCCCGACAGCTGACGGGCACTCAGGGAATGGAACAACGGCAGACCGATCAGAAGTTCGACGTCGTTACTGCCCATCCGACTTTTCTTGCGCAGCACGAGTCCGACTTCATTGTCGATCTTGATGGTCGCGGGCACCGGCCCGTTGACCGACTGTGCGACCTGGGCAACGAAACGATAAAGAACCGGATACTCCCGTTCCTCAAGCGCCACCGTAACATAACGGCGACGCAGATCGGCCGTTATGCGAAACAGCAAGCGCATCATGAACAGGAACGCACAGAACACCATGGCGACCGCGCCGCTGGTAATCGCAGGATTCTCCTGACTGATTCCCACCCGCACCCAGTCGACGCCCCACCCCATCAACCCGCCAAACACGATAATCGACAGCACGATCGAGAACGGAAAAAACGCCATGCCGGCCGCGAGAGCCATCACGCGCAAACGACCAAAGGCCGGTTTTTGCAGCGGCTTCTCGACATCATGGAATCCGGTCACCACATCTTCGAGGGTATACGGCTCCTGAATGGACCACGAGGGATCGCGCTTGTATTGTGCTACGGAAACCGCATCAGCAGCCTGGCTGCCCAACAGCATGTTCCCTATTGTCATTGTTATGCTCCCGCATCACTTGGTCACACCGGGAAAAACACTTCCGGCATATCGAATGCAGGCACTATAGCAACAGGGTTTGGCAGCGTAAGTTGTGATAGATAAGCAGTTTGGTGACAAATTGTGATCGAATGTAACCCCCTGAATTGCAGGCAATTCAGGCGTTCACCCGGTAGACAGATACCACATTGAACTGTTCGGCTTCGTCAAGGTCCGGAAACGTTCGGACCTGAAATTGACCGATGAGTGTCAACCCGGCAACATTCAGGCGTTGTTGATCCAGCCGCGATTCCGCGACCAGCACGGACACGCCCGCACAAGCCCAGGATTGCACCTGATGCAGCCCTTCTTCCTCATAACAAATATCGGCGGCGAGCACGAGATCACCGGCCAAAGGGACACAAACGACGGAACGTTCCAGCGGCACAGTGTCATTGAGTAATGCATTGCGCCCGCACGCTTCGAGGGCCAGCGGGTCAGTATCGACGGCCACGCAGCTTGCCGCGCCGGCCTTCAGGGCGGCAATGCCGGCAACGCCGGAGCCGGCGCCGAAATCCCACACACGCCGCCCTCGCACCAGCGCCGGAACATCCAGCAGACAGCGCGCCAGTGCCTGTCCGCCACCCCAGCAAAAAGCCCAATACGGCGGCGCGGCCAGCAGCGACTGGAAATCGGCCTGCGACACTTTGTCCTGGGGCAGTTCCGCTGGAAACAGGTAGAGCTGCAGTTCCGGCACCATGGGTAACGACCGGGGCAACAGCGGTAATGGCGCCCGATCACTTGCGTACTTGTATTCAAAACTCACTTGACCTCCACTTCGCGCGACCAAAACCGGTTGCCGATACAAAAAGCCCGGCTGACGATTCTACACACTAGACTCATGAACACGGCGCCTTTGGTGCACCCCCCCGCACACTGCAGACTTACCCATCGGCCACATTGGCAGTTCCGACATGAGTAACGCCTGCAAAGCACATTGATTTTCCAACCAATACGCATAAAGTATACACAACGTTACCCAGCGGAGTCCCGATCATGACATCCTCCCCCTCCCCCCAACGTCCGTACGACATCGTGGTCTTTGGTGCCACGGGATTTACAGGCCGGCTGACCGCCGAATATCTGGCCAGGTCCAGCGAAGCCGGAAGATTTCGTTGGGCAATTTCGGGTCGCAGCGTCGCCAAGCTCGAGGAAACGCAGAAGGCACTGAGTCAACTCACCCCCGGCCACGTTCCGGACACCATTGTTTGCGACGTCAATCAACCCGACAGCCTGCGTCACCTGGCCCGGCAAACACGTGTGGTGATCACCACGGTTGGACCTTACCTGAACTACGGGGAACCGTTGGTCAAAGCCTGTGTTGAGGCCGGCACCCATTACGTGGATTTGACTGGCGAGCCGGAATTCGTCGAGTCGCTGCTATATTCCTACGATGAGGAAGCGCGTAAAAACCGCACCAAAATCGTCAATTGCTGCGGCTTTGACAGCATTCCACACGATCTGGGTGTCCTGTTTACGATCAACGAACTCAACAAGCTGCTGGGCAAGGATGCGGGAAACATTCCGGTCACCGTGGAAGGCTACGTGACAGCCCACGGAACATTTTCGGGCGGCACCTGGCATTCCGCCGTGACCCAGATGTCCCGCCTGCGCAAGTATTACCGGCGCCGCAAGACCTGGGTACAGGCCCGTCGAAACCGTCCGCGCAATGGGCGCTCCATTAAAACACTGGCCCCCGCCATTTCCTTCCATAAAGCGTATGATGCTTATACATGCAGCTTCCCGACCATTGATCCGCAGGTCGTTTGCCGCAGCGCGGAAGCCTATCGCGCCTATGGCCCGGCGTTTCGCTATGGTCATCACGTATTGGTAAAGAATCCGCTGACACTGGCGGGAGGCCTGGCAGCGGTGGGTGGAATATTCGCACTCTCCCAACTGAAAACGACACGGGATCTGCTGCTCAAATTGCGCGATCCCGGGCAAGGGCCTACGGAAGCCCAACGCGCCTCCAGCTGGTTCAAAGTGAAATTCATCGGCAAAGCACGTGGACTGCATGTCTGGACCGAAGTCGCCGGGGGAGACCCCGGCTACGGCGAAACCGCCAAGATGCTGGCCGAATCTGCACTGTGCCTGGCACTGGACGGTGAACAACTACCGGAAAATTTCGGCGTAGTGACGCCGGCGGCCGCGATGGGTGAACACCTGATCGCGCGCTTGCAGACGGCTGGCATTGAATTCAACCTGCTTTGAGATCAAATCAAAGCATCCCCATTAGCCAATCAACCATGCAAACAAGAGAGGGAAACATGCAGGAAATTTTCATCGAAAAGACATTCAAGGCACCCCTGTCCAAGGTATTTGCCGAGCTGAGCGATCATGAAAAGTTGTCTGTGGTGCTGGGCGCCAACATCAAGCGCATCCGCGATGGCCAGGATGGACATACCAATGGCAAAGGTTCGGTGCGTGAAATCCGCCTTGTGCCAGGCGTTTCCTTTGAGGAAACGGTGACGGCGTTCACCCCCGGAAAACTGGTGGAATACGTCATATCCAAAGGTTCCCCCCTCAAGAATCACAAGGGAACAATGGAGTTTTCCGAGTCGGGGAACGGCACGCAACTGCGCTATCGAATCGTTTTTGAAAGCAAATATCCGATTCCGTTCTTTGGCGAGATCACGCGTATGGGCCTCAAGTCCGTCATCAGTCGTGGACTCGACAAGTTCGCCAAACAAGTCAGCTGATAGCCGGCGTTACCGGAAGCCGGGGCGCATCAACACGGAAACAAAAAAACCGGGGAAAACCCGGTTTTTTTGTTTCCTGTTCGATCTCTCGCGCGTCAGTCGAATTTGACGCCCAGACGATGGCCGACTTCCTCGTAGGCTTCGACAACACCGCCCAGCCCCTGACGGAAGCGGTCCTTGTCGAGTTTCTTGCGCGTGTCCTTGTCCCACAGACGGCAGCCATCCGGCGTGAATTCATCGCCCAATACCAAGCGGCCTTCGAACAAACCGAACTCCAGCTTGCAATCCACCAGCAACATGCCTGCATCATCGAAGAGTTTCTTGAGGACCGCATTCACCTTGAAGGTGTAGTCCTTCATGATCTCCACTTGCTCGGCGGTGGCCCAGCCAAAGCTCGCGATATGAGACTCGTTGATCATCGGATCACCCAACGCATCGTTTTTCAGAAAAAACTCAAACGTTGGCGGCACCAGATCCACACCTTCGGTGACGCCCAAGCGGCGACAGATGCTACCGGCAGCGATATTGCGCACAACACATTCCACCGGCAACATGGTCAAGCGTCGGACCAGTGACTCCTGATCGTTCAGCAGGCGCACGAAATGAGTTTCGATGCCAGCGGCTTCCAGCTTTTCCATGATGAACGCGTTGAACTTGTTGTTGACCATACCTTTGCGATCGAGAGCTTCTTTCTTCTTGCCGTCGAAAGCGCTGGTGTCATCGCGGTACAACATGATCACCTGATCAGGTACGTCGGTGGCGTACACTGACTTGGCCTTGCCACGATATAGCTCTTCTCTTTTTTCCATGGGAGTCTCCAGCGGAAATGATGACAACAAAAATGTACAAAGGGTGTTTGTTTCTCAGACGCTCATCCAGCCGAAGCCACGCCCCTGAGTTGCAGTCCTGAAGGTAAAAGGGACTTCGTTGCCGCATTTCGCGTCAACGGTATCCTTCACCAGATAGTCCGCGTTATTCGTCTCGCTCAAATGAATCGCCACGACCTGTTGCAGATCATCATGCATGACCTGCTGCAGAAATTCGACTGCTTGCAGGTTGCTGAGATGCCCGAACGGCCCGCCTACTCTTTTCTTGAGTGAATAAGGATAGGGGCCATGGGCAAGCATGGCTGGGTCATGATTATGTTCCAGCAACAGCGCATTGCATCCGCGATAGGCATGAACAACCGAATACGGGGTATGCCCCAGATCGCTGATAACGCCCAGTTTCCCCGCCGCCGACGTGAGCGTGAACTGGACCGGCTCGTTGGCGTCATGCGGGACGGCAACCACCTCCACTTCGGTGTCACCAATCAAAAAACGATCACCACCACGTACCCGCCTGATCTGGCCGGGATTGACCGGACGTTTCTTGTAAAGGGGGCTGTTAAGGGTCCCTTCCGTCAAATGAACGGTGGCACCGCAGCGGTTTGCCAGCAACGCTACGCCAGCCAAATGATCCGAATGCTCATGCGTCACCAGCACGTCGGTCACCTGGTGCGGGGCAAGCCCCAGCGTCGCCAGACGACTGGTGGTTTCCCGCAGGCTGAAGCCACAGTCGATCAGGACGCAGCGGTCGGCAAGGCGTATGACCGTGCCGTTACCCGCGCTGCCACTGCCGAGCGATGCAAAATCCACTTACTGTATGTTTTCCCTGACGATTTCAAGCAATGCCTTGGCTTCTTCGGCGGGCGCCAGGGTGTTGTCATCGAGCTGCACGGACAGGTGGACACCTTCGTCGGCACGCAGCAACTTTAATTGGTACTGGTCGGACTCCTCGGCATCGTCATCGTCGTCGTCCTCGTCATCATCCGCCTTGACGACCGCATGCTTGCCACGCTGCAGGTAATAGACACCCAGGCTGCGGTTGAGGTCGAGTACTTTGAGACGTCTACGTTCCAATGCATTGCCCACGGCGGCCCACGCGCGGTTCATGTCCATGGTGACAACGAGTACCGGAAAGCCATTACCATCCCAGGTCATGATGGTGCGCGGCGCATTGGCATAGGCCGATGCAAGCACGCCAGTGCGGTAAGAATTGGCCTGTTCCTCGGCAATGAAGTCAGAAAGATCGTTGGCAACCACCTTGGTGAGTGACGTGTCCGCCTCACTGCCATCCCATTCGACATCACTGGCAAGGGATTCCGTGTCCGACGCCTGCTCCCGCACCTGATCGATCAGAACCTTGGTGCCGGCGGCCTGTTCCTGCACGCGGAACCGGAACTTGTCGTAATAATCCTGGAAATTCAGCGTGATAACCCGCATGAACCAACCCGGTTGTTCCTCTTCCCGTGGCTTCAGCCAGCCGGTTTCAATCACCCCTGCGGCAGGGTCGGATTTCTCAACCTTGAAGCCATTGCTCTCGACGAAGGCCTGCGTTGACGCAAACACGGCGGCGGCAGGCTTTTTCACCACCAGCCAGCGTTTGTCATCGACCTCACGCACTTCCACGCCAGCTTCCTCATTCACACTCAGCAGCCCCTGCGGATGGGGAATCTCATCGGACTCCTTGGGCGAGTATGCGTCCGCGGTCGCCTCGGCGATGGTCGGTACCGGGTAAAGTTCGATACGGCTGCTCGAATTCATTCCTCCGGGGATTTGGAGCGGGCCTCGCTCCGTGGCTTTCTTGTAGTCCATGGCACGCGAGCGGAACACGCCCTCATCGCCAAACAGGATGCTGCATCCGCTGTTGAAAACGACAGCGGCCGATAGTACCAACCAGACAAGGGTTTTATTCATGCAGATCAAGCCAGCAAGCCAGCTGCACGCAGCGCAGCCCGAACGGGTTCATGGAATTTCTCGCTGAGCGGCGTCAACGGCAAACGGATGCCTTCCGGAATGAGGCCCATTTCCAGCAGGGCCCACTTCACGGGAATAGGATTGGCTTCAAGGAACAAATCACGGTGCAACAGTTCCAACGGCTTGTTGATGGCGCGCGCCCGGTCGGCCTCGCCAGCCATCGCCGCACTGCACAGGGCGGCCATCGCGCGGGGAGCCACGTTGGCCGTAACCGAAATATTGCCCTTGGCGCCCCGTAGCATGAGTTCCACTGCGGTGGCGTCATCACCGGAGTACACCAGGAAATCGGGGCCGCACATCTCCATCATGGCCACACCCCGTTCGATATTGCCGGTCGCATCCTTGATACCGATGATATTCGGATGCGGGCACAAACGGGCGACCGTGTCGGGCAGCATGTCACACGCCGTACGGCCGGGAACGTTGTAGAGAATCTGAGGAATTTGCACGGCATCGGCAATCGCCATGTGGTGGCGATACAAGCCTTCCTGCGTGGGTTTGTTGTAATAGGGTGTGACCAACAGACAGGCATTGGCGCCCACATCCTTGGCGGACTGGGTAAGCTCGATGGCTTCCTTGGTTGAATTGGCGCCCGTTCCGGCAATGATGGGAACGCGTTTGGCGGAACGCTCGACACAGAAACGGATGACTTCAAGGTGCTCATCGATATCGAGCGTGGCAGATTCGCCGGTCGTTCCCACGGCTACAATGGCGTCGGTACCCTGCTCGACATGCCACTCCACGAGTTTGCCGAGAGAATCCCAGTTCACACTGCCGTCACCATTCATCGGTGTTACCAACGCAACGATGCTGCCATTAATCATTTACTTGAAAACTCCTGTAGAGGGCTACGCAGACGGTAGAGGGACACGCAAACGGCTGACTGCAGATATTGCAGGCAAAAGTCGGGTAGGGACAGGTCATTACTGACCCATCCCCCCCTAAGAACCGTGCTTGCGACTTTCACCGCACACGGCTCAAGTTTACATACAAACCAAGATAAGCTTGGCCGGTAACTTATTGAGATCGTGGATTCTACACTTCTAGACCGCTGTATTGAAGCTTTCCTATATAACCTTGACTATGAATCAAGGCATGACAGGTTGGATGAAGTAATGCACGGTTATCTTTGCGATCTGACCCGCCGTCAACACGTCTTACGATGTGATGATCATGCCAGCCGGTTTGCGCCGATATTCCGTTCCCACAGTAAGCGCACAAGCCCTTTTGCCGGATAAAAATCGATCCGACTTCCTTACGGTAGCGCAGTTTATGCTGCATCCGCTGGACCCGTAGCGCCTCCCATTTTTCTTCGTGTTCCGCGTCATACGGGTTATAACCCGCAGGTAGACGCTTGTGACGCACGATGGGGGTGCTCGCTAGCTCAAAGAGCCGGCGATATATCACTTCTCCTGAAGGCAACCTAGAAGTTGCACCAAACACCCAACTTTGTTCACCCACGGAATGGAAGTATCGCTTCCTAATCCAGTCGGCAGACTTCTTTGGATGCCTGTGTTTTGCCCACCGCCATAATCGCCAGAAAATAAGATAATCCAATTTACTGAAGGTTTGTTTTGCCACTACCGGAGAATGGTATTGCGACCACCCCCTCAGTACCGGGTTCAGTTGACCAATGAGCGCTTCTTGTGTCAGCGCTCCGCTGTTTTTGATGATCACCGCCACATTCTGGTAAAACGCTTGCGCGTTCTTCTTCGAGGGCTTGATCAACAGCTTGGCCTTCCTATGCGGTGACTTTGGTGCATACTTTCTGAAGTTCCAACCCAGAAAATCAAAGCCAGTGTCGATGTGAGTAATCCGCGTTTTCTCCTGTGATAGTTGAACCCCTCGTATTGACAGAAATCCCTCCACCCAAGGCTTCACTTCGTTTTCCAGCAGCTCTTTCGAGGATGCCGTAATCACAAAGTCATCTGCGTATCTCACTACCTGTATCCCAAGCCGTTTGGATTTCTTGACACCTACTTTCTGCGCGAGATGCGCTTTCAGTTGAGTCTCCAACCCATTCAGCGTGGCATTTGCCAAGCAAGGCGAAATAATGCCACCTTGCGGGGTTCCTGCCTGGGTTTCAGCAAACTGTTGCTTGTCAATCACACCGGCCTTCAACCACTTGTGGAGCATCTTTTTGTCCATCGGGACATTACGACACAGCCAATCGTGGTTGATGTTGTCAAAGAACCCTTTGATATCCCCTTCCAGAATCCATACCGGTGCCGTTTGAGGCGCCAGCAGATGGAATAGTTCTACCATCGCATCAGAGGTTGATCGGTCAGGCCGGAAGCCATAACTTTTCGGGTCGCTGATGCTTTCTACAACAGGTTCCAATCCGAGCAGGTAGAGCGCTTGCATGGCCCGATCCAACATCGTCGGGATTCCCAATGGGCGTTTTTCCTGCTTGCCGGGTTTGGGTATCCATACCCGTTTTAGCGGTCTTGGTTGATAGACCCGCGTATGTGACAAACGTTTCACGGCGTTCCATTTGGCGGCTGGCGTACTCCATGTCTCACCATCCACTCCCGAAGTCTTGCGACCCCGGTTCTCAGTAACTCGCCTTACGGCCAGACAGCGACCATAAAACGAATGCGCAAGTAATCGTTGAAGTCGAAAAGCCCTTCGCCAATCACCGGCTTTAGTTGCCTGCGCGATCTTCAATTGCGTCTTCCGAACGTAGCGATAAGCCTTTTCCCAATCAACTTGGTGCCAGCCGTTCGCCTCGTCAGAGGACGCAGCGTTCATCGTTTTCGATGTCGGTTTCATACAGTCCTCCTAATGGATAGCAACTTACTACCCGTCAGGCGGACGACTTACCCGAAGGGTAGTGTCTACCCTTCAGGTAAGCTGTTACATTGAGATCAGCAAAGGTTCACGCGCGTGTAAACCAGATGCACGTCAGCCAAGATTGCCCTTGTCGGTAATGTTTCAGCCGATATGCCTTCCATTACAGAAAGCCGTTCGCTTTTTGCATCCTCCCATTCCCCACACCCATCAGCTCCTCTTGCGAGGAACCTGCCTGTGCCATGGCTGGCCGTTGGCGGGTGGTCGGGATTGCCACGTTCCCCGTTTCATACCGATTCACTGTTTAGGCTTCATCTTTCCCCCGGTGGTCATGTAGCGTCGCCATACGTCCTTTGATTGTATGGACTGACCACGTTGCCCGTTTTGGCTAGAGCCGATAATTGCCGTAGGCTCTTTCATACTCACGAGGGTTGTAGCGATGATTCACTTAGGTTAGCCATGCAGTTACTGTCACTGGCCCCTTCACGACGTGCAATTCGACGCGAACCGATCTTGTTACCAAGGATTCGGCACCAGCATGCTGGTAGGAACGTTGTCGTTCAAGCTTCAGACGTCGGGGTTGGCCCTCAACGCCTGTTGAACTAGTGAACTGACAGACACATGTCAGGCTTGATACTCCGTACATTTGGAGCCAAGCAGTATGAAACGGAGCATTGATTGCCTCCGTATTTTGAAGAAAAAGGATCAAGATCCACCATATAGGTGGCAAGCTCCTGTTGTATGACACCTCTCTCGTTTGTATGCGGGAGAGGCAGACCCTTGCGGGATGCGTCCCGCAGGGGTTAATGGAATAAAGACAATGATACACCGACAAGTCGGCCGCAGATTTCAGTATCAGGTCTGCGTAAATGGAGACACGTCAGACGTGTCGCACCAAAGGCGGTATGGTACTTGGGACAATGGGCAATAACAAGGGTTCCCTGGCAAGCTGGCACCTGGCCAGATGCCCACTGACTACAGCAAAAAACGCCGGGGCTCAAGTAGTTGCGTCCCGGTACCGGTGCTAGACTGGCTTGATCGCCAACACCAAGGAGTCACGACATGTCCGCTTTCCTCGTTATCTCTGCCCTCGGGCACGATCGCCCCGGCATCATCGAACAACTGACACGGCTGGTGGTGAACCACGACTGCAACATCCACGACACCCGCATGACTGTGCTGGGTGGCGAGTTCGCGATGTTGTTGATGGCGTCGGGAAGCAAGACCTCCTTGCAAAAACTCGAGTCCGATTTGCCTGCCGTGGGCGACGCATTAGGGCTCACCACCATTGCCCGCTGGACAGAAGCGCGCTCGCCCAGCGCTGATGCCCGCCCCTATCAGGTTGACGTGGTGGCGCTGGATCATCCGGGAATTGTCAACGAAATCGCCGGCTTCTTTGGCCAACAACTCATCAACATCGAGGAAATGGACACCGGAACCTACGCCGCTGCCCATACAGGATCGCCGATGTTTTCCCTGTCGATGGTGGTCAACGTACCCTCCAGCAAGGGATTCCGGGATTTGCGCGAAAGCTTTCTCGACTTCTGTGATGAACGCAATCTCGATGCAACCATCGAACCACGCAAGTAAGCAGGTCAAATTCGACACTATCGTATATAGTTAGAGCAATCGCGTGAGGTAAAACAACTAACACGTTGCGTAAGGACGCTGCTCTATGGCGATAGTCGAGCTGAACAAGCGGGTGCCCAATTTCATTGTGCAGGCGACGGGCATGAAGGATGTTGCCCTCTCTGCGCTGCGGGGCTGGAACGTCATCCTGTTCTTTTACCCGAAGGACAACACGCCCGGCTGCACGACGGAAGGGCTCGATTTCCGGGACGCCTATCAGGAATTCAAAGCCCAACGCACCGTCATCTTCGGTGTTTCAAAAGACACCCTGAAATCACACGAGAGCTTCAAGGGCGAACTGAATCTGCCTTTCGAACTGATATGCGATAGCGATGGCAAGCTTTGCCGTCTGTTTGATGTCATTCGCCCACAGAATCTGCTGGGCAAGCAGATCATGGGCGTCGACCGCAGCACTTTCCTGATCGATGCCGAGGGCATTTTGCGGGTGGAATGGCGCAAGGTGCGCGTGACCGGTCACGTCGAGGAAGTGCTGGAGGCCGTGGAACAGCTCAACGGGGCGCAGGGCTCAGTCTAGCCATTCCACCTTGTTGGACGGTGGCTCCTTGCGGGGCCACGAGGTCAGCACCGCCTTGATCAGCGTGGCCAACGGAATGGCAAAGAACACCCCCCAGATTCCCCACACACCGCCGAACACCAGCACGGCCACCATGATGGCCACCGGGTGAAGGTTCACCGCTTCGGAAAACAGCAGGGGCACCAGCAGATTACCGTCGAGCCCCTGAATGATCAGGTGCGCGACCAGCACGGTCACGAAGTCAGTACCCCACCCGAACTGGAAGTAGGCAACCACCGCCACTGGAATGGTGACCACCACCGCGCCAATATATGGAATGACGACGCTAAGCCCCACCATGAACGCCAGCAACGCCGCGTAGTTGAGCCCCAGCACGAGGAAAGCGATATAAGTCACGCCCCCGGTGATCAGTATCTCGATGGCCTTGCCACGGACGTAATTGGCGATTTGTATGTTCATTTCCAGCATGACGCTGTTCATGAAGGGACGCTCATCTGGCAGGAAACCCACCAGCCAGCGCACCATCTGATCCTTGTCCTTGAGGAAGAAAAACACCAGCAGCGGCATCAGCACGATAAAGATGAGCAGGTCCATCAAGCCAGGCAAACTGGACACCGAGAATGACACCACGGTTTCCATGGCGGAATTCATGCGGGTAGTAGCCATTGCGCTCAGGTCATCGACCCATTTCTGCGACACCAGATCCGGGTAACGCTCAGGAAGCACTTTCAGGATACGTGCGCTTTCCGTCACCCATTGCGGCAACTGGTCGTTGACCAATCGCACCAGCTGCCCCCAGGTCAGCGGCACCAGCACAAACAGGAAACTCACCAACGACCCCAGAAAAAGCGCGTAAACAAGCGAGAGCGCCAGCATCGGCGGCACCCGTCTGCTGACCAGTTGATTGATGAGTCCCTGCAGCAGATAGGCAAGTACGATGGAGGTCAACACGGGGGCGAGCGTATCGCCCAATGTCGCCAGGACCAGAAAGCTCGCCACGATCAGCAGCAACAGAATCGTGGCTTCATCGTCAGAAAAATACTGTAGGTACCACTCCTTCACCAACCTGAACATGCGCCGTTAGGTTCCTGCATCTGATGGAGAAAATTTACGTATCAAAAAGCGGTACACCTTGCCATCCACATCATCGTGACTGGACTGCTCGAGAATGCCGTGCTGCGCTTGACGACAAAAAGCATCGAAGTCGCGCAAAGAGCCGGCATCCGTGGTTTCAACGCCGATGCATTCCCCCGGCTGCATGCGGTTGAGCTGTTGTTTCAATTTGAGCAAGGGCATGGGACATGCCAGGCCGCGCGCATCCAGATGGCAATCGACACTCGTTCGATCCGTCGTCACAAGTCACCTGCAGTTTCCGGGAGGGTAGGAAGTCAGTATAGGGAAATCTTCTGTGAGCCGTGTAGAGACTTATCGAACAAGCCCCTGTAATCTGCTGTCCAACCGAATATTTCAATTGCCCTGACGCTCGCCATGACCGCCATCGCCGCAATTGACTACAATTAGCCTTTACCATCGAAGTTCTTTTGCTCAATGAATCCAGCTACGTTGTCCTGTGTTACGCGCATTGGTACATGCCTGCACATCCTTGCCCTGGGCCTTCTCTTGCTTGTTGCGTATCCTGTGCCAGGCATCGCTGCCACCGCGGCGCAATTACCGACACTCGGCGACAGCAGCAACGCCATCATCAGCCCCGACAAGGAAAAAACACTCGGTCAAGCCTGGCTGAGAATGCTGCGCGCACAGGCCCCTACGATCGAGGATCCCCTGCTGCTGGACTACCTGGATCACCTGCTGTTGAAGTTGGCGTCAAACAGCGAACTACGCGACCCCCGCCTGACCCTCGTCATCATTGATAGTGCAGAAATCAACGCGTTCGCCGTTCCGGGGGGTGTTATCGGCGTCAACGCGGGATTGTTCCTGCACGCCCGCAATGAAAACGAGCTGTCGGCCGTATTGGCCCACGAACTGGCACACTTGAGTCAGCGCCATTTCGCGCGCGGGCTGGAGAAGCAGAAGAATACGTCAATGACAGCACTGACCGCGCTGCTGGCCAGCGTCGTGCTGATGTCGACAGCAGGTGGAGATGCCGGAATGGCCGCGCTGGCCACAACACAGGCCGCCCTGGTGGATCAGCAATTGCGTTTCAGCCGGCACAATGAAAGTGAAGCCGACCAGATCGGCATGCAGACCCTCGCCAAGGCAGGCATGTCCACCACCGCCATGGCGGACTTCTTCGAGCAAATGGCCAAGGCGCACCGTTACAGCGGTGAACGGCCACCGGACTTTCTTCTGACCCACCCGGTCACCGAAACACGCATCACCGAAGCGCGAGCCCGCGCTGAAAAATTCCCCCGGCGCCGCGACATGGACTCCCTGGAGTTTCAGCTGATGAAGGCGCGCATCATGGCGCGTTACACCAAGGATCCCGCCTCCATGCTCAAGCAGCTGGAAGCACAGCGGACCGAAGCAGCGGGCAGCAATGAAGCCCTGGACTACGGATTGGCCATGACCTATGTACGCCAATACCAGTTCGACAAGGCCCGCACGATCATCAAAAAACTGGTGGCACTGCGGCCTGAACGCCTGAGCTATCGTCTCGCCGACGCCGAAGTATTGATGGCCGAGCGCAAGTTTACCGAGTGCATACAGAGCCTGCAGCAGACCCGCTCCCTGACGCCGGAGAACTTTCCGGTGACTGCCATGCTTGCCGAAGCCAGCCTGCGCGGAGGCGCACCTGACGACGCCATCCTGCAATTGCGCCAGCTACTCAAATCGAACAGTTCCGCACCGTCACTGTGGAACATGCTGGCGGAAAGCTATGGAAAAAAGGGGGATCGACTGGGCGTGTATCAGGCGCAAGCCGAATACTACTTCGAACACGGCCTGGTGGACCGGGCCATTGAGCAGCTGCGATTCGCCGTTCCGCTCGCCGAGAAAAACTTTGAAACCAGCGCCCGACTGCAAAATCGCATCAGGGAAATGGAATACTCTCGACAAGCCATGTCGCTATGACACGGCTGCCGGACATCATCAGAGCTTGTTCCGGCGCTTGAGTTCAGCGCCGAAAGCCAGCATCCGGTCCAGCGGTCGCATGGCTCTGGCGGCAATCGCTTCGTCCACGATGATTTCGTTATCCTGCCGATCAAACACATCGGCCAGGTTTTCCAGCGCATTCATGGCCATCCAGGGGCAATGCGCGCACGAGCGACAGGTAGCACCGGAACCGGCTGTAGGCGCTTCGATAAACGTCTTGCCCGGCGCTTGCTGGTGCAGCTTGTAAAAAATCCCTTTGTCAGTCGCCACAATGAACACCGGATTCGGCATCTGCTTTGCCGCAGCGATGATCTGTGAGGTGGATCCGACGACATCAGCCAACGCCACGACCGAGGCAGGCGACTCGGGATGCACGAGCACAGCTGCATCCGGATACACTGCCTTGAGATCCAACAACGCCTTCGCCTTGAATTCCTCGTGGACGATACACGCACCATCCCACAGCAGCATGTCAGCACCCGTTTTTTGCTGGATATAGCTGCCAAGGTGCTGATCAGGCGCCCACAGGATGTTTTTGCCCTGCGCCGCGAGATGTTCTACCAGCTCAACGGCTATGGACGACGTTACCACCCAATCTGCACGTGCCTTGACCGCTGCCGACGTGTTGGCATAAACCACTACTTCGCAATCCGGGTGCGCATCACAGAAAGCGCTGAAGCGGTCGACAGGGCAGCCCAGATCGAGGGAGCAGGTTGCCTCCAGGGTGGGCATCAACACACGTTTCTCTGGGCTCAAAATCTTTGCCGTTTCCCCCATGAAACGCACCCCGGCCACCACCAGCGTGGAAGCCGGATGATCCTTGCCAAAACGGGCCATTTCCAGGGAATCCGATACGCAGCCACCGGTTTCTTCGGCGAGCGCCTGAATGACAGGGTCGGTATAGTAATGGGCTACCAACACTGCATTCTCTGCGCGCAGACGCTGACGTATCACGTCTTTGAGGCGCTCATCGTTGACCGGATCACGCACGTCTTCGTGACCAAGATGTTCGAGATGATTTCTGACAGCGTCGCGAGACAGCTCCATCGCAAGACTCCACAATTTGGACCAGTGCCATTATCCCCTCTTCCATCCAGTGAAACCAATGTAGGAAGGGAACTCTGAAAAAAGCATGGGGAGCGTTATAAAGAAATTTGACTCGCCGTTCAATCGACAAACGTACACAACGCCACAAACGCACTCAAAGGAAGTCTATTTACGGAGGAAATCTTTTTAGAGGAGAAAGTCTTTTTGCGGAAGCCGGTTTGTTGCAGGCAATAAAAAACCCGCCTGGCTTTCACCAGGCGGGTTTCAATTTGGTGGGTCGTGAAGGATTCGAACCTTCGACCAATTGGTTAAAAGCCAACTGCTCTACCGACTGAGCTAACGACCCGACGGATGCGTATATTACTGGTTTTCAAAAATATGACAAGCGTTTTTTCGAATTTTTATCTGCTTGTTTTTAAAAAGATTTTTCGATCAGCAGCGCAACCGACTGAAAGCCTTATAAGTAGCGGGTTGGATCGCTAACGCCCGCCTGCAAAAAACCATCTCGACGCAATCGGCAACTGTCACAACGCCCGCAGGCACGCCCATCAACCTCCGCCTGATAGCAGGACACGGTCAAGGAATAGTCGACCCCCAATCGCCTGCCTTCGCTGATGATTTCTGCCTTGCTCATATGCATCAGCGGTGCATGTATGGCAAGTCTGTGCCCTTCCACACCGCGTTTGGTTGCCAGGTTGGCCATGGCCTCGAATGCGGCAATAAACTGGGGGCGACAATCCGGGTATCCGGAGTAATCGACCGCATTGACCCCGATGAACACATCATTGGCTTCGAGCACTTCCGCCCACGCCAGGGCATAAGACAAAAAGACTGTGTTCCTCGCGGGCACGTAGGTAATCGGGATACCTTCACTCGGCGATTCCGGAACCGCAAGCCGGGTATCGGTCAATGCGGATCCGCCGAATGCAGCCAAGTCGATGTTTGCCACCCGATGCACCTTGGCCTTTTGTGCAGCAGCCACCCGAGCAGATGCATCCAGCTCTGCACCATGTCGTTGCCCATAAGAAAAGCTCAACGCATACGTCTCGTAACCGGCGGCATTGGCGATGGCAAGACAGGTAGCGGAATCCAGGCCACCGGACAACAGCACCACCGCACGACGAACCTGAGTCATGTTGACTACTCCCGAAGATATTATCCACCCAAGGAAAGATCAGTGTCCGGCTGCGTCAGCCCACAACAGTTTGTGCAGTTGAATTTGCATTCTCACCTGCAAACGATCCTTGAGTATCCACTCTGCAAGTTCCGTTGCATCCAACTGACCAAACGATGGCGAGAACAACACATCCTGCACACGATCCTCCAGGCCGTATTCCAGCAACTTGGCACGTGCCCAGTCATAATCGCGCCGCGAGCACAGTACAAACTTGACCTGATCGCGGGAATTGAGATGCTCGATGTTGCCATACAAATTACGGTGGAGTTCGTTCGAATCCGGTGTTTTGAGATCCACCACTTTTACAACCCGCGCGTCCACTCCCGAAATGTCGATCGCGCCGCTGGTTTCAAGGGACACTTCATAGCCTTGATCGCAGAGCGCCGTCAGCAACAGATGACAATTGGGCTGCGCGAGAGGCTCACCGCCGGTGACCGTAACATATCGCGGCCGGTAGTCTGCAACCCGGGAAACAATGTCTTGCAAAGGCATCATCTCACCCCCGGAGAAGGCGTAAGACGTATCGCAATATTGGCAACGAAGCGGACAGCCGGTAAGGCGCACAAACACCGTAGGGAGCCCGACAGTTCTTGTCTCACCTTGTAGAGAGTAAAAGATTTCGGTAATGCGGAGAGACATACAACTGATCACCATAGGAACACAGGACGCGCGCCCGTGAATGGGGCCGCGTCAAACTGCAGCACCCATTTCAAAGCCGCTTGAGGTAGTCTTTTGCCAGAACAGAGGCTTGTGCGTCAGGAAACTCCTGAATCACACGATCGAAATAAACCTTGGCGCGCTCACGATCACCCCGGAGAGCACTCAGCTTGCCAAGCTTGTAAAGTGCATCAGGAACCTTGGCATGATCCGCATGATTCTTCAGTAACTGCTGAAAATGCGCTTTGGCTTTGTCGTAGTCTGCTGGATCATTCACCATGTAAAGCTCCCCGAGCCAATAATGGCAATTCGGCGCCAACTGGCCTGTCGGGGAAGTCGAAAGCAATGATTCAAGCTGGGAAATGGCTTTGGTAAACTGTTTGGCCTTGACATTGTCAAGCGCCGCGGAATAGGCCGCTTTCTCATCACCAGACGCCGCAACAGCGGGCTGGCTCGCGGAAGCCGCAGACTGGGCTACGCCAGCTTCTGTCTCGGTTGAACTCGTGGTGACCGACCCAGCAGATACACTGCCACCCTGCAAACGGCCAATTCGGGTGTCCAGATCCAGATAACGTTCTCGCTGCTGCTTGCGCATCTGCTCTATTTCGAACGCTTGCTGTTCAATCATGCCACGCAACTGCTGGACTTCTTCCTGCAATTGTTGCAACTGATTGACAGTCTCCCACTGATTGCTGCCAGCAACAGGCTTGCTTGCGGGCTTTGGGCTGGAACTGTAGGTATTCGAAGAAGCTCCGCCCCCATAAATGGAAGAACCAGAACCTTGTTGGGAGGAGTAGGTCCGCGGACCATAATCGGTTGGGTCTAAAACCTGGGAACCTTCAGAAACGGCAGAACGCTGCTCCACTGGCGGATAAGCAACGGCCGGGGAAGACCCGACCGTTACCATCAGCACCGCTATTAATGAAAATAGCGCGGACGCGTTAAAAGAAACGCGTGGAAGCATCAGGGTGCTTCAGCCGTGTAAACCAGTTCAGCGCGGCGGTTTTGAGCCCATGAACCTTCTTCGTGAGCATCAGCAACCGGCTTCTCTTCACCGTAGCTAACGACTTCCAGTTGCGCGCCGCCTGCACCGTTGGCAGTCAGGAAGCTAACAACCGCTTTTGCACGACGCTCGCCCAGAGCCATGTTGTACTCACGGGTGCCACGCTCATCAGCGTGACCTTCGATGCGGATGGTGGAACCTTGGTGGTTTGCCAGGTACTGAGCGTGAGCCTGGAGGGCTTCGTACGCATCAGCGCGGATGGCAGACTTGTCAAAGTCGAAATACACAACGCGTTGGCTCAGCAGGTTGCTGGTTTCGCCACCAGTGCTTACCGATTCGGTAGCAGTAGTACCAGTACCAGCAGATGCACCGGCGTCTTCGGTAGCTTCTTCGGTGCTGGAGCAACCAGCGATCGCAACGGCAGCGATCAAACCAAACAGGTGACCACGGTTAAAAATGGACATAGAAAACTCCTAAAAGTAGAACATCACGCAAGTTAAACGTCACCGCATCCTACCTAACCAAAGAGGACGAAGTGACGGGTTAAAACATAAATGGTGACCAAGCAGGCTCTCTCACCTCGCCCACGCTGGACGGTAATCTGACCTTTACGCGGCCGTCGATGGAAACAACCCCAAGAACACCACGACCACGATCAAGCGTAGCATAAATCACCATTATACCATTCGGCGCGATACTCGGCGATTCATCAAGGGCAGTATCAGTCAGAATACTGAAAGAACCACGTTCAAGATCCTGAACGGCGATTTGAAAGCCACCAGAATCCTCATGAACCATCGCCAAGAAACGACCGTCTGGGGTCATTGAAGCTCGCGCGTTATAGTTGCCGTCGAATGTTAAGCGTTCAATACCCCCCGTTGCAAGAGATTGACGATAAATTTGTGGTCCGCCAGCGCGATCGGACGTGAAAATAACGGCATTTCCTTCTGGCGACCAACTTGCCTCAGTATCAATCGAGAAATGATTGGTCACTCGCTGCAGTGCGCGCGACCGGGTATCCATGATGTAAATTTCTGGATTGCCATCTTTTGAAAGGGTAATTGCCAGCTTTTGTCCGTCCGGCGAAAACTTGGGTGCACCGTTCAAACCGGGAAATGAGGTTACGCGCTGCGCAGAACCCGTGGCGGAATCCTGGATGTAAATACCAGGATGACTGTTCTTGAACGCCACATAAGCGATATGCCGCCCATTGGGTGCCCACGATGGCGACAGGATCGGCTCATACGATTCAAGCACTGTTTTCTCGTTGAATCCGTCAGAATCAGAGATATGCAGGCGATAACGTTGCTTGCGATATTGCAGGCGCTCCATGGTCACATAAAGCAGTCGCGTGGCGAACGCACCCTTGATCCCCGTGAGCGTCTCGAACACGATGTCAGCAACATAGTGCGACAGCCAACGTGGATTGGACGCCGTCGCACTGGCAGATTTCATGACGCGCCCCTGGAACACGTCAAAAATATCGAAATTCGCAGTGTATTTCCCGCCGGACTCAGACCAGCGCCCGATGACGAGATACTCGGTTCCCAGCACCTTCCAGTCACGAAAAAATACCTGGTCAGCACGGGTTGGCCAGCTGAGCATGTCGCTTCTGGCGAGCGGATTGAACATGCCAGAGCGATGCATGTCGGCGGAAATGATGGTCGCGATATCATCGGTAGGTCGCCCACCCGATTCCCAGGCAAATGGCACCACCGCAATCGGCGTAGCATCATCAGCGCCCTTACTCACCACAACCTTGAGCTCGGCGTAGGATAACGTTGCTATTGAGCAAAGCAGGAAAAAGGCAAACATCCTGAATATTGCTTGAAAACGCATGCAACCTGTCTCTTTCATTAATGAGTTACTAGTAGGTCAAGTCATCCGGACTGAACAAGACGGTGAATTGCCTGAAATTACGATCGAATTCTACAGGGTCTGATGGAACAGTAAAGCGCGCAGCCTTTTGAACCGCCGCAAGTGCACTTCGATCAAACGCGGCGTTACCACTGGACACGACCACCTGGACATCACTCAGTTCCCCTCCCGGCAACAGAAACAGACGCAGGGTGACCTGCATGCCATTTCTGGACAAGGGCGGCCGACTCCAACGCCGCTCGATATCAGAGCGAATTCCGGCCAGATATTTATCGACGACCGGCGAGGTACTCGCACTTGGCGCATCAGACGCTTTGGTAGGCTTGGTCGGCTTCGCCAATTCATCAAGCTCTTCATCGATCAGATCAGAATAGTCTGGCGTCTTGGGCTGCGGTTTTTTCGGCTCGGGCTTCTTGGGCTCCGGTTTCTTCGGCTCGGGCTTTTTCGGCTCAGGCTTCTTCGGTTGCGGTTTTGGCTCGGGCTTTTTGACCGGTTCGGGCTTCTTGGGCTCAGGCTTTTTCGGTTCCGGCTTTTTCGGCTCGGGTTTCTTCGGCTCCGGCTTTTTCGGCTGTGGCGTGATCTTCTTGGGGGGCTGCTCCTGCGGCTTGGACTTGAGCATCGGCCTGTCAGCAATGGAACCCTTCGAGATAACGACCGCTTTCACGTGCGCCGGCATTATCACCACGCGCTCCTCGGAGCACTGCCAGGATACCAGGCAAAGCGTTATCACCACGACATGGACCAGGACGGATTTGGCTAGCGAAGCGAAATCGAGTTCTTCCCGCAGGATCACTTCTTCTTCTCCGGACCCGGAGATTCAGTCACAAGCCCTACATTGGTGACTCCCGCTTTTTGCAGGGAAGCCATGATTTTCACGACGTAACCATACTTCGCTTCGTCATCGCCTTCCACGAACACATTGGTCTTGGGCTTGGCCTTCACCACCTTGGAAACAAGGTCAGTCACCTGCTCCAGTGTCTTCGGTTCCTTGGTGTCGTTCCCGATATTGAGAAAATAGGTGCCACTGACGTCGACCGATACGATCAACAGCTCTTCTTCCTCGGGTAATTTCAAGGGCTCTGCGTTGGCATCAGGCAAATCAACCTTGACGCCCTGGGTCATCATGGGCGCGGTGACCATGAAAACAACGAGTAACACGAGCATGACGTCGATATAGGGCACGACGTTGATATCAGATACTAAGCGTCTTCCGCCTTTTTTACCTGCTGCCATTCACATATACCTGTCGGTGGAGTTTCGCTGCGTTCTACTCAATCTGCCTCTTTCGAATGGGCTTTGCGGTGCAGAATACTGGAAAACTCATCCGAAAATGTTTCGTAGTTATGCAACAGACGATCGACCATGGCCGCATAACGGTTGTAGGCGATAACCGCAGGAATAGCCGCCACCAGGCCGATTGCCGTCGCGATGAGGGCTTCTGCTATCCCCGGCGCAACCGCAGACAGGGTTGCCTGGTTCTGATTCGCCAGGTTGATGAAGGAGTGCATGATGCCCCACACGGTTCCGAACAAGCCGATATAGGGACTGGTGGAACCCACCGTGGCAAGAAACGGCAAGTGCGCCTCAAGCTTCTCCTGCTCCTTGAGCATGGCCACTTTCATCGCGCGCTCAGCCCCTTCCATGATGGAATCAGGCTCGACATTACCAGCCTTGCGTAGTCGGGCAAACTCCTTGAAACCGGTTCTGAAAATGGCCTCATGTCCACTAAATGGATTTGGATCCGAATTGACCTGCATGAACAAACGGCTCAAATCGATACCCGACCAGAAACGCTCCTCGAATTCGTCTGCTGACCGCCGGGCTTCTCCCAGAACGGTGCGGCGCTGCCAGATCATGTACCAGGAAGATACGGACAAGCCCAAAAGGATGAGCATGACTATTTGCACAACCCAGGTAGCATTGAGAATCAGGCTGGTGATGGACATGGAATGTTGCACGGAATCAAGTCTCCAAAAGACGGCCGGAATCGATGGGTTCGGGTTTCAATGAGTCAGGAGGATGTAACGCTGGACAGTGTAGCGGCACTTTCGAAGGAGTCACGCAATGATTTCGGCATGGCAGTGGGTTTCATGCTGTCAACTGTCACACAGGCCACTTGAACGTGGGCTGAACACAAAAGCAACTGTTGGCGATATACGTCTTGACGAAAAACCACGTGAGTTCTTGCGAGTTTGACCGGATGAGCACTGATGAATAGTTCGTCATCCATTCGCGCGGGCTTATGATACTCGACTTGCGCCTTATACACTACGAATTTAAAACCCTGCACTTCAAGCAGACTGAAATCACAGCCCAAGGTTCGCAAAAACTCGGTGCGGGCACGCTCCATGAAACGAAGGTAATTCACGTAATAAACAATACCGCCGGCGTCAGTATCCTCAAGATAGACACGCACCCGAATGCCAAAGGCATCACCCATATTACCGGTAGCATCCGGCCGCGAATAATCCACAACGCCTCCAAACTGATTGATGCAACTCGCCACAGGTCATATTTGCCTGCAAATCACACTGAAAACAGGTCGCCGGTTGGCGGGATATCTGAACGAGTGGGCGGCTTCAACCCGAAATGCTGGTACGCCTGGCGGGTTGCCACCCTGCCCCGTGGCGTCCGGATAATGAAGCCCTGCTGAATAAGATACGGCTCGATAACGTCTTCGAGTGTGCCCGACTCTTCACTGATGGCAGCCCCCAAACTTTCAATGCCCACCGGACCACCGTCAAACATTTCGATAATCGCGAGCAGTAACCGGCGATCCATGGTATCGAAGCCAAACGTGTCTACCTTTAACAAATCAAGGGCGCGGGAGGCCATGTCCTGGGAAATGGTGCCATCCCCTTTTACTTCGCAGTAATCACGGACGCGTCGCAGCAACCGGTTGGCAATACGCGGCGTTCCACGACTGCGACGCGCTATTTCATGAGCACCCTGCGCTGCGATTTCGACCCCGAGAATGCCCGAGGCGCGCGCTACTATGCGGGACAACTCATCAATGGAATAAAATTCGAGCCGCTGCACAATACCGAAACGGTCGCGCAATGGCGATGTCAGCAGGCCGGCGCGGGTGGTTGCACCCACCAGCGTGAAAGGTGGCAAATCAATTTTGATGGAGCGCGCGGCCGGCCCCTCACCAATCATGATATCGAGCTGATAATCCTCCATGGCCGGGTAAAGAATTTCTTCGACCATGGGACTGAGGCGATGAATTTCATCAATAAACAGCACATCCCCCCGCTCCAGATTGGTCAGCAGCGCAGCCAGATCCCCGGCGCGTTCCAGCACCGGTCCAGAGGTGCTTTTAAGGTTACTGCCCATTTCATTGGCGATGATATTGGCAAGCGTTGTTTTACCCAGACCGGGGGGACCGAATATCAAGGTGTGATCAAGCGCTTCCTGGCGCCCGCGTGCGGCCGCAATAAAGATCTCCATCTGCTCGCGCACCGCAGTCTGACCGGTATAGTCGCTCAGACGTGTCGGGCGGATGGCGCGATCCTGGTTGTCTTCGGACTTTCCTTGCGGCGACATCAAGCGATCATTCATGCGGTGCGGACCATGTTCCTGAGCGAAAGACGGATGATATCTTCGCTTTTCATGCCTTCACTATCAATGGCGCTGATGGCTCTGGCCGCTTCCTGGGGTTTGTAACCCAGCGCGATCAGTGCGGCTTCGGCTTCGGCGATGGAGGTTTGCAGGGGTGAGAGGGCTGGCCTTGTTTTGCCATCCTTGCCTTGACCCGACGAATTCAACGCCGTGCCGATATCCGTGGGCAAACGATCCTGCATTTCAACCACCAGACGTTCCGCCGTTTTCTTGCCAATACCCGGAATGCGCGTGAGCGCGCCGACATCGTGCGTAGTGATGCAACGAACGAACTGAGGGGCCTCCATGCCGGAGAGGATGGCAAGCGCTACCTTGGGCCCAACCCCGTTGACCTTGATCAGCGCCCGGAACAGCGCACGCTCCTCTCGTGTGGCAAACGCATACAACACATGGGCATCTTCACGGATGACCTGGTGCGTAAACAGCTGGACGCTTTCCCCCACGGCAGGTAACCGGTAAAAAGTGGTCATGGGCGCATCAACCTCATAGCCGATGCCTTGCACATCGATGACCAGTTGCGGGGGTTGTTTTTCAACCAGAACACCATGCAGATGGGTAATCATGAGTTTCCTCTAACGACGAATACGACCACGCCGGAATTTACCTATGCCGGCAAGCCTGGAAATCGAACTGTGAGAGTTGGCGTGGCAGATGGCAATACCCAAAGCATCCGCCGCATCGGTGGATGGTTCTTCCGGGAGGCTGAGCAACCGTTTGATCATATGCTGAACCTGCGATTTTTCGGCGGCGCCTGTGCCGACCACCGCCTGCTTGGCCTGGCGCGCGGAATATTCGTGCACTTCAACGTTCTCGTTGACACAGGCAACAATGGCAGCCCCGCGCGCCTGCCCGAGTTTCAACGCAGAATCGGCGTTATTGGCCATGAACACCTGCTCAATACCCGCCTGCTCTGGGCGGAATTCGCGCACGATGTCGCCAATACCGATGAAAATCTGCTGTAACCGGAAAGGCATCGATTCCTTGTCGTTGGTGTAAATGCATCCGCAATCGACAAACAGGAGCTTGGAGCCTTCCTTTTTGATCAGACCGTAGCCTGTCACCCGGGAGCCCGGATCAATACCAAGAATAATGGTCATGGATGTTTTTTCTGGATACGAACTACTGTCTATATTAGCAGGTGTATTTTTAGACAGGGGATCTTTTGCAGATCTTTTTTTGCGGGGAAGAACTGTTGAAGCAGAACCGGGAACTACCACATGATCGTGCTAGCTCCCGGAGAGGACGCGGATTTATTTCTCGTCGGCTTTTCTCACTCGGATTCCCACTTCACGAAGCTGTTTGGGATCGACGGGGGCGGGTGCCTGCGTCATCACACACGCAGCGGTCTGCGTTTTCGGAAATGCAATAACGTCGCGGATGGTCTGCGAGCCGGTCATCAACATGACCAGTCGATCGAGTCCGAACGCCAGACCGCCATGCGGTGGCGCGCCGAATTTGAGCGCATCCAGCAAAAACCCGAATTTGTCTTCGGATTCTTCTGGCCCGATCCCCAGCAACTGGAACACGGAACGTTGCATTTCCTGGGAGTGGATACGGACAGACCCACCGCCCAGCTCGACACCATTCAACACTAGGTCATAGGCTTGCGACAACGCACTGCCCGGATTGGCCAGCATGTCTTCGGGTGAACAGCTCGGCGAGGTAAACGGATGGTGCAGCGCGCTCCAGCCGCCATTGTCGGTCTCTTCGAACATGGGGAAATCCACGACCCAAAGCGCTTCCCACTCGCCTTGCACCAATCCGAGATCATGGCCCAGTTTGACGCGCAGGGCACCGAGCGCGTCACTGACGATTTTGGCTTTGTCCGCACCGAAGAATACGAGATCGCCATTCTGGGCGCCGACGCGCTCCATGATGGCCGTGACCACGTCATCCGGCAGGAACTTGAGGATCGGCGACTGCAGGCCCTCGCGCCCCTGAGCAAGATCGTTAACCTTGATGTACGCCAGCCCTTTCGCACCGTAGATACCGACAAACTGGGTGTAGTTGTCGATATCCTTGCGTGACAGTTTGTTGCCGCCATCCGGAAGGCGCAACGCGGTGACACGGCTCTTGGGGTCGTTGGCGGGCGCGGCGAAAATCTTGGACTCAACGCTTTTCATGAGATCCGCTACATCGACCAGTTCCAACGGAATACGCAGGTCGGGCTTGTCGCTGCCAAAACGGCCCATGGCTTCGGAGAAAGGCATGCGGCGCAGCGGTGGAATTTCGACGTTCAACACTTCCTTGAACAGGTTACGGAACAGGCCTTCGGCAATTTCCATGATTTGATCCTGCGTCAGGAACGAGGTCTCAATATCGATCTGGGTGAATTCGGGCTGCCGGTCGGCACGCAGGTCTTCATCCCGGAAACACTTGGCGATCTGGTAGTAGCGATCAATACCGGCCACCATCAACAGTTGTTTGAACAGCTGCGGCGATTGCGGCAACGCAAAGAAACTGCCCGGATAGGTACGGCTGGGTACAAGATAATCGCGTGCGCCTTCTGGCGTGGCACGGGTCAGTATCGGCGTCTCGACATCGATGAAACCATGCTCATCGAGGTAGCGACGCATGGTCGAGGTGACCTTGGAGCGGAACAGCAGCTTCGCTTGCATTTCAGGACGACGCAAATCGAGGAAGCGATAACGCAGGCGCACGTCTTCACCGACATGCCCGAATTCATCGAGCTGGAATGGCGGTGTTTCGGCGGTATTGAGAATTTCGAGCTGCTTGCCCAGCACCTCGATTTCGCCCGTCGCCATATTGGCATTCGTGGTGCCTTGCGGACGCAGGCGCACACGACCGGTGATTTTGAGCACATATTCGCTACGCACCCGCTCTGCCAATGCAAACGCCTCGACGGTATCCGGGTCGAACACGACCTGGGCAACACCCTCGCGATCGCGAAGGTCGAAAAATATGACACCGCCGTGATCGCGTCGGCGATGAACCCATCCGCACAGGGTGACCTGCTGATCGACATGGGAACTGTTCAAATGGCCACAATAATGGCTGCGCATAGCTGGTTTCCTGTTTTAACTTTTCATGGGGTGCATTGCACCGGGCAGCCGCAGTCAGGACTCGCGAGCGCCCGGCACAACCACAAGCGCCTGCCTAGTCTGATGCAGTGCTGCCTGACGATGTAGATGTACTGGTGGCGCCACCGGAATCGCCAGCCAGATTCTTCTTGTTGCCGGATTTGAAGTCCGTTTCATACCAACCTCCCCCCTTCAAACGGAATCCGGGAGTGGAGATTTTCTTCTGCAATTCCTCTTTCCCGCACGCGGGACATTGTGTCAGCGGCGCATCGCTGAACTTTTGTATCTTCTCTAGCTGATGTCCACATGTGCGGCATTCATACTCGTATATGGGCATGGGCTTCCCCTTTTTACTTTCATTCACTACGGATCAGGAGGCTACAAACAGCAGCCCTCGCCCCCAATGGGGCCGATGGCCTGGCAAAAAGGACGCCATTATATCGGGTCAGCCCATATTAATCAGCAGCGTAAAAACCGAAAATGGTTAGGATTTGACAAAAACCCGCCCACCCCTCTCTATGGAGGCCAATTTTCGAGGCGCCACTATACTTTGGAAAACCGCCTCCCAACCCCGCACATTCTGGAGATCCCAATGCCGGCCGGACACGATGACGCAAGGCGCGAGCGCCTGGAAGATTTATTCCAGGATTTTACCGAGGCCTATCACCGCTGCGAAAATGCGCTGATCGAACTGGAGCAATCGCCGAATGACCGCTCGATCGTCGATGGGCTGTTGCGCACCTTGCGCACGTCCAGGGACAACCTGCTGTATGCAGGAATGAAAGACATCACGCCCATCCTGCAGGCCGTGGAAGCCCTGTTCGACAGCATCGCCAAAGGAAATCTGTCTTACGATGCCGTGCTTAGCGACGTTATTCTTCTTACGCTGGATCGCGCGCACAAGCGGTTGGAGGATACGGTCGCCGGGCAGCCAACCCACCCTTCCGCACTCAGCGTGGAGCAGCTCAGCCAGGCCATCCTCCGCATTACTGCGGCCAGTGACGGCAGCCGCACCACCGCCATTCAACAGGCATTAATGTTGATGGACCCGGCACTGGCGATAGAAGTGTCTCCCGCCATCGACAGGGCTGTTCCCACTATCGTGTCGACACCAGGACAAATCATACCGTCGAGCAGCGATATCGCGTCCATCCTGGATTTCTTTGGTGTAGCGATGGATGAAGACATGCAGTTCTTCATATCGATCAACGTCCCGCTTGAAGCACGCTCATTATTCTGGCGCGGCCGCACTGCGCGACAACTCGGTATCGCAATAGCAATGAACAAAGAAGCCGGCAATCCTGTCCCCCCCTCTCAGCTTGCGGCGGCCGTCATCATGCATGACATCGGCATGGCGTTTCTTCCCGTGGATCTGCTGCACACCAAGGATCGACTTTCCGCGTCGGCACTCGCAACGCTGCAGGCGCATCCCGACGTCGGGCATTCCCTGATGAAACCATTAAAACGCTGGGACGAAGCGGCGCAAATCATTCTCCAGCACCACGAGCGCATGGATGGCACCGGTTATCCCGCCAGGGCTGCGGGCAACGTGCTATGTGAGGGCGCCAAGATACTCGCGATCGTCGACACTTTCGAAGCACGCACACATGAACGGGCACACACGCACATGACAAAACGCCCGTTTATTCGCGCAATACTTGAAATCAGCAGCTGCGCAGGCACACAATTCGATGCGCGCTGGGTGGAACATTTCAATCATGTGGCGCGCGCGATGACATCGCAGAATGCCCGTTAGTCACTGCCCTGCGGTGCCGGAGAGGCCTTTTGCGCGCTGATTTGAGGCACAACCACACCGGACACACAAAAAAAATGGCTTTTTTTGTGTGTTTTCAAGCAAGAGGCCTTGCAGGCCTCGCAAAATGTGCCAATAATTATCGGCGAAAATGCACTTGAGGATCGCCGCCGCAAGTGGGTTTTGAATCTCTTCACAAAGGAAGCTATCATGGCTGCAAAGAAAAAAGCGCCCGCAAAAACTGCCCCTGCTAAAAAAGCCCCGGTAAAGAAAGAAAAAGCCCCAGCTGCCAAAAAAGCAGCCGCTGTGACTGAAGCTTTCTCCAAAACCCAGATCCTCACGGAAATCGCCGAAACCACTGGCCTGGCTAAAAAGCAGGTGCAAGGCGTTCTTGATGAATTGAACGGTATCATCGCTCGCCACATCGGCAAGAAAGGCGTTGGTTCTTTCACCATGCCTGGCCTGATGAAAATCACCGTCGTCAACAAGCCTGCTACCAAGGCTCGCAAAGGCGTCAACCCCTTCACTGGCGAAGAGACCGTGTTCAAAGCCAAACCGGCTCGTAACGTTGTCAAAGTACGCCCGCTGAAGAAACTGAAAGACATGACTGCCTGATTTGGCTGAATGTCTGGATGTGTAATAAAAAAGGGGCCTTGGCCCCTTTTTTATTACTGTTCGAATGATGACAAACGATGTCACGCCAAGGCGGGTGCCGCTTTCTTTTGAGAGTAAAGGTATTCACCACGCGCCACCAGGGTAGCGTCTTCCGTCGGTTTTCCCTGCGCCAGCAACCAGGGTATCACCTCTGCCAGAAAAGCTTCCCGCTGCTTGGCCCAGGAAAAATGACCAACCGACTGCAAATCCAGATCTTGTGGCGTGAAATGCAATTGTGTCGCTTGTGCTGACGGCATTTTCGCGAGCAAATTCTGCGCTGCCTTACGGGGACATAATTCGTCATCACTGAATGTCACCGACAGCAACGGGCAATTCAAACGCCCAAGCTCAGTGGCAAAATCCGTATTCATGCGCTCCGGCTGATACTGTCCAGTGCGCGCATTGCGGGCCCAGTCCCGAATGACGCCCGCCCCCTCGCGACCGGCAAACCCCAGAACATCACCAGGAAAATAACCCAACGCCTCCGCAATTCCCCAGACCAGTTGAGTCATGGCAAGTATTTTCAGGCTTGATGGCAAGGGCCAACCACGGAAGTGGACAGAAGGCGTTGCCACCAACAGCAGCGCCTTGCAGGCTTGCGGCCGCATCGAGGCATAGAGCGCGCACAACTGTCCCCCCAAACTGTGGCCGCCAAGAATGACAGGAAGCTCTGGTGCCAACCCTTTCGCCGTTTTGACCGCTGCTGGCCAATCCAGCTCCAGCATTTCCTTGAATCCGAATCGCAGATGCCGCCCTGATCTGACGCTATGCTGGCCGTGTCCGCGCAAATCCACGGGCAACACGTTGAAGCCAGCCGCTGCGATACTTGCGCACAGGCGATGATAGAAGCGGGCCTCTACGCCCATTGCCGGAAAAAATATCAGACTCGCACGGGCCTCCCTGCCTGCATACCAGGTTGCCTTGATGGTGGCGCCATCATCCACCCGAATGAGAATGGGGACTTCGCTGACTGGCATTTCGACTTTATTTTCCATGGAATGCTTCCTTCACTGTGCAGCATGCGTTGTAGCATAGTCGGCTAGCGCTTACAATTTCCCCCCTCAGTTACAGCATTCGACGATTCCCAGAGGATAAATTCCCCATGCGCGCCTCCCAATACCTGCTTGCCACGCTTCGCGAAGACCCTGCTGATGCGGAAGTCATCAGCCACAAACTCATGCTGCGGGCAGGAATGATCCGTAAACTGGCCGCCGGTCTCTACACCTGGACCCCGACCGGGTTGAAAGTACTGCGCAAGGTCGAGCGTATTGTGCGCGAGGAAATGGATCGTTCCGGCGCTCAGGAAGTACTGATGCCAGTGGTGCAGCCTTCGGAGTTGTGGGTGGAATCCCAGCGCTTCCAGGCCTACGGCCCCGAGCTGCTGCGTTTCAAGGATCGCCACCAGCGCGATTTCGTGCTCGGCCCCACGCACGAAGAGGTCATCTCCGACCTGGTACGCGGTAACGTGCAGAGCTACAAGCAGTTGCCGGCCAATTTTTACCAGATCCAGACCAAATTTCGCGACGAGACGCGCCCACGCTTTGGCGTCATGCGCGCACGCGAGTTCCTGATGAAGGATGCCTACTCTTTTCACATGACCGAGGAATGTTTGGGCAAGACCTATCAGGTCATGTATGACACTTATACGGCAATTTTCACCCGCCTCGGTCTGGAGTTCCGCGCGGTTCTGGCAGATACCGGCAGCATCGGCGGCAACAGCTCGCATGAATTCCATGTGCTGGCCAGTGCCGGCGAAGACAGCATCGCCTTCTCGGACACCAGCGACTATGCGGCCAACATCGAAATGGCGGAGGCACTGCCCATCGGTAACGCGCGCCCTGCGGCGCAACTTGAGAAGACCGAAATCGCCACCCCTGATGCCCGCACCATTGATGAGGTGTGCGGGTTCCTTTCCGTGAGTGCCGAACGGGTTGTCAAAACGTTGATCGTGCACGGCGAGAGCAACGAAGGCAAACCCACACTGGTGGCGTTACTGCTGCGGGGCGACAAAATGCTCAACACCATCAAGGCAGAAAAGATCAAGGGTGTGGCTTCGCCCCTGCAACTGGCCACCGACGCCGAGATCCGCGACGCGCTGGGCTGCGAGCCCGGTTCGATTGGGCCGGTGGGTCTCAGCATTCCCGTCATTGCCGATCGCAGCGTCGTCAACATGGCTGATTTTGTCTGTGGCGCCAACCGTGATGGCTTCCACCTGCAAGGCGTGAACTGGGAGCGGGATGGGACCTATACCGCCGTTGCCGATATTCGCGATGTGGTCGAAGGGGACCCCTCGCCGGACGGCAAAGGCACGCTGCTGATCAAGCGCGGCATTGAAGTGGGCCACATCTTCCAGCTGGGAACGAAGTACAGCAAGGCACTCAACGTCAACGTGCTCGACGAGAACGGCAAGGCGCAAGTACTGCCCATGGGCTGCTACGGTATTGGCGTTTCCCGCGTGGTGGCAGCCGCCATCGAACAGAATCACGATGCGCAGGGCATCATCTGGCCCGATGCGATTGCGCCCTTCCAGATCGCGCTGGTGCCCATGAACCAGCACAAGTCACCTCGCGTACAGGAACTGTCCGATCGCCTCTATGCGGAGCTCACTGCGGCCGGCTATGACGTCATGTACGATGACCGCAAGGAAAGACCGGGCGTGAAATTCGCGGACATGGAGCTGATCGGCGTACCGCATCGCATCGTGATTGGCGATCGCGGCCTCGACACCAATAGCGTCGAGTACAAGTGCCGTCGCGAAGAAGACAAAGTGGACGTCAACCTGGATGAGCTGATGGCCTTCCTGGCCGCACGCGTCAAGCGTTGATCAACGCCAACCCCAGACGCAGCAAGGGCGCCTATATGGCGCCCTTGCTGTTTTCAGAAAAGGGATGTGTGGGGATTCCAGGGGTGGCTTCAAAACGCCACGATTCAGTGCCCCGTAACGGTGGAATGCAGGATCACCCGGTTGCGCCCGGATTCCTTGGCTTTGTAAAGCGCAGCATCTGCTTGGGCGATCAATGCTTCGCAATCCACCACGCCCTGCCGGTACTCGGTAACGCCCAGACTGGAGGTTGCCTTGATTTCACGATCTTCGAACGGAATCGGTGAGGCCTCAATCGACGCACGGATACGCTCCGCCACCACCATCGCACCGGCTTCCGGCGTATTGGGCAGAATGATGCCGAATTCTTCACCGCCATAGCGGCCGGCGATATCATTTTCGCGCAACGAACTCTTCACCACGCGGGAAACGGCACACAACACGGCGTCACCGCCAAGATGCCCGTAGGTGTCATTGACCTTCTTGAAGTGATCCAGATCGAACATGATCAGCGACAGCGGGGTCTGGTATCTCGCAGCCCGGCTGAACTCTTCGCTCAGGCGGGATTGCCAGTGGCTGCGATTGAACAACTGGGTCAGACCATCAATACGCGAGACCATTTCCAGCTTTTTCATCGCAGCCTGATGCATGGTGCGATAAATGGCTGTATCCGTCGCATCAAAGACAACGATACATACCTTCTCCACCTCACCATCGCTGTTCTTGATGGGCATGAGTGTCAGATCCTGACACATGTACTCCATGCCACTGGTGACCGGGCGGTTATGCCGGAACGGAAAAAGATAAGGGCGCTGTTCCCACGAGGTGAAGGCAAAGTTCTTGAGCATGAAAACGCTGCTGACCTTTTTGGCGAACCAGCGCTGCGGCAGATCAGGAAAGCAGTCGAACAATTTCTTGCCCACGACGTCTTCTGCGTTCTTGCCGCTGTTGGACGCCATAAAGCGGTTCCACAACTGGATCTCAAGATCGGCGTTGACAATAAAGACGCCGACATTGGCTCTATCGACAATGAACGCTAGCAACTCGTACGACGGGGCAAAGTCTTCCACTTAGAGATCTTCCAGCAGGCGATCCAGTGCATCTTTCACCACGATGATGGATTCCCCGGGCATCAGCAGGAACATCGTGCAGTTAAAGGAGCGATTTTCAAGGGTATAGGAAATTTCCACCAACAAGGCGTGATCCCAGGCCAGGCGCTCGTGTGCCAGCAACTGTGAAATCATGACGTGCTGACCCAGTATCGCCGGCGGCGAAAACGCCAGTTCGGCCTCGATTTGTTCGCCAATTCCGTTCAGACAGGCGCCGTTGAGGACGTTGGTCACATCCAGCAGCAATTCCTTTTCGGCTTCTTCATTGATCTCGCCATCATAGGCCAGCAGATCTGCCAACGACTTGAAGGAGGTATCGGTGAAGACGACTATCGCCTCGCCTCTCACACCCTGGCCGTTATCGACATGAAAAAAACCTTGGCTGACGCCCGACACAAAACAGTCGGTACCACCCACCAGCGCCACCAGCTCTTTCCCCAACTGTTCGCGGGAGACCAGTCGGATGCGTGGCACTGACAATTCGATGAATACTTCCAGAAAACGGGCCAGTGAATCTCCTGCCCGTCCCATGGCGACGTTGACGACTTCCTGCAGACAGTCTCTTTGATCTTCTGTAAGTGCAAGTGTGTCGTTCATAGCAAGCCGTATCTCTCGAGTACATCCTGCAACTTCTTGCCATCAATGGGCTTCTTGATGAAGTCCAGGGCACCCAGTTTCTGAACACGCTCGCGCGCTTCGGGCTGTATGTCTGCAGAAATGACAATGATGATTGCTTTCAGACCTTCTCGCTTCACCGTTTCCAGCACGCCATAGCCGTCCAGCTCTGGCATGGTGAGATCGAGAAACACCATCTCGCCCTTGCCGGCACGGATTGCCTCTACACCTTCGACACCATTGGTCGCCATGGTGACGTCGACGTCCCAGCCTTCGGGAAGCGCACGCCGCACCTGCTTGCGCGCCATCGCCGAATCGTCACAGATCAAAAGTGGTATGGGCATAATTCCTCTTTAATGTCCTACCCGCAAACTCGCACACCTACTGTTGAGTATAGCCGCTTGCCGGAAAACGCTATGTCACCGGGCATCACGAACAAACTCGCTTAGCCCTTTTACAAAGCGTAGACGCGTAATCGGAAAAAGAAAAATCCCGCCAGGATAAATCCGGTGACGGAATGCATTTGAGGTTTTCCTTTGAGGAATGAGGCGGTTGCCTGACCCGGGGCCGTCCGCTCCGGAAACGGACCCGGGCAGGCAGGTAATCAGACGGGAAGCAGACCGATACGTTTTTGCCAGATTTTGGGCGCAGTGAGATGCACGGACTCGCCCAGACTGTCGACTGCCACTGTCACCGGCATGTCCTGAACGTCGAACTCGTAGATGGCTTCCATGCCCAGATCGGCAAACGCGACCGTACGTGACTTGCGGATCGCCTTGGACACCAGATAAGCCGCACCACCCACCGCCATCAGATAGACCGCCTTGTGCTTGCGGATGGCCTCGATGGCGGTTGTTCCACGTTCGGCCTTGCCAATCATGCCCATCAAACCATATTCAGCGAGCATGGTCTCGGTGAACTTGTCCATGCGCGTGGCGGTGGTCGGACCCGCAGGCCCTACTACTTCATCGCGCACCGGATCGACGGGGCCGACGTAATAGATGAAGCGGTTCTTGAAGCTGAGACCTTCCGGCAGCGGCTCGCCTTTTGCGGCCATGTCGACCAGACGTTTGTGGGCAGCATCACGGCCGGTGAGCATCTTGCCACTCAGCAGCAAAGTGTCGCCGGGCTTCCAGGATTCGATGTCGGCCTGGGTGACCGTGTCGAGATTGACGCGTTTGGTGCTTTCGCTCGCCTGCATCGAAATCTGGGGCCAGGTGTCGAGGCTCGGCGGCTCGATGTCGGCCGGACCGGTGCCGTCGAGCACGAAATGCACGTGACGGGTGGCGGCGCAGTTCGGGATCATGGCGACAGGCAGTGACGCAGCGTGCGTGGGATAATCGAGGATTTTCACGTCAAGCACGGTGGTCAGACCACCCAGGCCCTGGGCGCCGATACCGAGGGCATTTACCTTTTCAAACAGCTCAAGGCGCAGTTCTTCAATACGGTTTTGCGCACCACGGGCTTTGAGTTCATGGATGTCGATGTGCTCCATGAGGGATTCTTTTGCCAGCAACATGGCTTTCTCAGCGGTGCCACCAATGCCGATGCCCAGCACGCCCGGCGGACACCAGCCAGCGCCCATGGTGGGGACGGTTTTCAGTACCCAATCAACAATGCTGTCGCTCGGATTGAGCATGGCAAGTTTGGATTTGTTCTCGGAACCGCCGCCCTTGGCCGCCAGGGTAACATCGACCTGATCGCCTTCCACAACTTCATAGTGAATGGTGGCGGGCGTGTTGTCCTTGGTGTTGATGCGTTTGCCGGCCGGGTCTTTCAGAATGGAGGCGCGCAACACGTTATCCGGATGGTTGTAGGCACGACGCACGCCCTCGTTGACCATATCGGTAACGCTCATGGTGGCATCCCATTTGGCGTGCATGCCGACTTTCAGGAACACGGTCACGATACCGGTGTCCTGACAGATCGGGCGTTTGCCCTCGGCACACATGCGCGAATTGATGAGGATTTGCGCCATGGCATCTTTTGCCGCCTGGGACTCCTCTCGCTCATACGCTGCTGTCAGCGCCTCGATAAAATCCGCAGGATGGTAATAGGAAATGTATTGCAGCCCGTCGGCGATACTCTGAATGAAATCATCCTGGCGAATTACTGCCATGATAGCCCCCGCTATTGGTTGGAAAAGGCGCTCGCGGCCGCAAGCACCCAGTGCGCGTCGGATTATACGTGAATTGTCAGTGCTGCGTTACTGCGCAACCGCGTTGCCCGTCACGCGCCAGCGATAGAAAAACCCCAGAGTGCGGTCGAGAATCTGATCTGGTTTTTCCAGATGCAGGAAATGGCCCACACCAGATATCTGCCGCGACTCGACGAAACCGGGAAGCAGGACCGGCGCCATGCAGCGTTCGAACATGACCGGGCTGATGCAGCCATCGTTTTCTCCGGCCAGCACCAGCGTCGGCACCCGCACCGGATCATTGGCAAGTGCCAGGGCCTGCCGGCTTTCCGGTGACCAGAGACGATACATGCTGCGGTAATAACCCAGCGCCGCCGAGGCTACACCAGGCTGCGACAAGGTGGCGATGACCGAGTCGATGACCGGGTCTGGCACGTCCCAGTCGGGCGACCAGCGTTTCCACAGCAGCCGGATCAACGCCCAGTCACGTTGCTTCACCGCCCAGTCGGCCAGCCCCTTCAGCTGGAAAAAACTCATGTACCACGAGAAAAACACTTGCGACGGCACCTCTTTCAGGCTGGGCAGGAACGCCCCCAGATGCGGAATGGCCAACGACACATAGGCATGAAATCGTTCCGGCGCGAGCGCAATCAGCGTCCATCCCGTCACCGCCCCCCAATCGTGACCGATCAGGAAAACGCGCTGTTCGCCCAACTCATCCATCCACGCCACAATGTCGTTGGCCAGCTGGATGACCGAATAATTCTGGTCTTGCTGCACGCTCGACGGCTCGTATCCCCGCATGACGGGCGTCAATACCCGGTAACCCGCCTCGATCAGCCCGGGAACAAGGGGCTCGAAACTGTGTCGATTGTCGGGAAAACCATGCAGGCACACGACCAGCGGCGTTGCCGCATTCGCCTCGGGGGCCGCATGCAGAACGGCAGTGAACTCACCCTGGGCACGCCTCATCCGGAGTGTTTTTCTCATGCAGGATCCTTGTTGTTTATGCACTTATCAGCCACATATGAGTCTATAAGACGCTTCCAATTTGAACGGGAATGCCAATAAACTGTGATAGGATTCTCAACTATAACAAGAACGACACTGATCGCTCCCCCGAAAAGGGAACGAGCTTCACAAAAGAAGCCGCCACGGAATGACAACGATTTCATCGCCACATCGCTCATTGTCATCGATAACCCTATCGCTACCGACACTTCCCCTGAATGTGCCGACGGTGGATCGTTCCCGCCATGCCCTGCCCCAGGGTGCCGATGTTTCGGTTTCCCAGCAAGTCAGGGAATTGCCCTACGAGGATCACGGCGCCGCGCTCACGCTTGCCCGCACCCGCCTCCAGCATTTCAATCGGCATTACGTCGAGCACCAGCGCCGTGCCGGACTCAATCAATGGTTTCACTATGCTTTTGCCCGTTTTGCCGAGCGGGTGCACGAGAATACCAATCTTCGCCCGGATGCCATGTACGCGAGCGAAGGCGATGACGGTTTTACCCAATTTTGCGATGAGCTGGCCGTAGCGTACAAGCATTGCCTGATCGATGCCGACAGCGTCAGGGCAGCCGCTGCGCCCCTCGCCAGTTACCTTTATCTCGCCCTGTTTTTTCATGCCCAGGGAATGCTGCAACGCTACACGCACAATATCAAGCAGCCTCCTAACGCCTGGCGTGAGGCGCATCATCTGTATGCCACTGCCGAGCAGCTTGGTTTGCATCGCCAGCCGAGCCTGCTGAAATTGCCCATGGCGATGCCGACCCTGCACGATCAATATGTGCAGCTGCTGTTGGTGGCCGGCGCCAACCCCTACAGCCTGGGTCTGGCAGATACGCTGTGGGTCATCCGGTTTACCGGAAAAGCAGCACAAGCCACCAGCATGATACATCCGGACAATCACGACGCCATGAGCAGCGCCCTGGGAGTGCGGCTCGACAGTGATGAAGGCCCATTACGCCTGCGTTACAAGCCCAGCGGCTCGCACCCGCAGGCTCGTCTGCTGGCGACGGCGACGATCTGTGATCAACTCGAAGGACAGCGCTTGCTATGGCATCCGGACAGCGCACGCTTGCAGGCCGTGGCGGAACATCTTCCGAACGGCTCACGCGAACGCGTGGAAGCCCTGTTTGCCCACCTGGAGGAATGCTGGCGCTGCCAGAAACATCGCACGGTCTCGCGCCAGTCGCAGCGTGCCGAATGCGAGATCATCTGGAGTCTTCCGGCCATTTACCGTTGGCTCTGTAATGGGCGAACGGCGGTGGCGCGACATTTCGCGGAACAGGTGTCGCAGCGGTTTCCGGCACTGCTGGTCGAGGAAAGTGTCAGTGGCTTCCGTTTTCAGGTACCGGTGGAATACAAAGGCTATTTGCACCCGGGAGAGCTGTTACTGCTTTCCGGAACCGAATGCACTGAAGAAAAGCCGGTGTCGATCGGCATTGTCAGATGGATCAAGGAAACCGGCGATGGTTTTCTGGCACTGGGCGCCGCCCGTGTCGATGTACATATCCGCGCCGCAGCCCTGCAACTGAACGATCCCGCCGACCAGGAGGATAACGAGCGTGTTGCACTGCTGCTGTCGAAACAAGTGCAGTCGCCCCAGCACAAGTTCCTGTTGTGTGCACCCGATACGCCCTGTTTGCCGGGCGAAATTGACCTCAAGCTTCCCCACCTCAAGCGTTATACCCGCGCACGCATGGGTAATGTGCTGATGTCCACGCCCTATTTCAAGGTGGTGGATACTTATCTGATGACGGCACTGAGCTGAAGAGTTCGGCCAGGGAAATATTCAGATTGTCGCGCCACTGCTGCTGGGTCTGATTCATCCGCCGGTTGAACTCGGCATTCCAGGGTGGTGTTCCCGACTGTTGTGGTGCCAATGCGTCGGGGTACACGCTACACGCCAGATCATGCAACGTGTGAATATGCAAATCACGCAGCAGACACCAGCCACGCCCCTGGCGTACCACCCAGCGCTCCTTTTCCAGCAGGTTCAAATACGACTCCCAGCTGCCCATATCCCGCCATTGCAACAATTCGATGAGTTTTTCCTCTTCCATGATGCTGCCCTGTTGCTGGTGCAGATGAATTCCCCACAGAATGCTCAGCACGTCAGGAAGGCGGCCGGTCGAGCGCCGCCCTTCATAACGAAAAAAACTCATGGACTGCACCAGTTCCGCGCCGAGCAATACGATTACCCAGGACACATAAATCCAGGTCAGGAAAATGGGTACCGCCGCAAATGCGCCATAGACAAATTGGTAGGAAGGGAAAAGCTGGAAACCAAACGCCATGACATGACGCGCGATTTCGAACAAAGCGCCGGCAAACGTGCCTCCCACGAGCGCGTGCCGGAAAGGCACCGACGTATTGGGAATGGCCACATAGGCCAGGGAAAACACGGCAATGGTGGAGGCAAACGGAATAAACGACCAGAACCAGCGATCCATTTCCAGCCAGGGAAACCACAAGGACAGCACTTGCAATGACGCAACATAAGACGACAGCAGAAATGCCATCCCCATCAACAACGGCCCGATACTGAGTATCGCCCAATACAACAGGAAGCCGTTGACGCCGGTGCGCGCCTGACGCACGTGCCAAATTTTGTTGAAGGAACTTTCGATCCTGCGCAGCATCAGCATGCAGGTTACAAACAAGACCAGGATTCCCGCCGTGGTCAGATTGGCGGCTTGCGATGCAAATTCACCCAGGTATTTTTCGATAAAAGTCCCGGTATTGGGCAATACATGGCGAAACAGGACATCACGCATGGCGTTTTCCCAGCGCCGCAACTCGGGCACCAAAGCCAGCACCGAAAAGGTCACGGTAATCAACGGAACAATCGCGAACAAGGTGGTAAAGGCGAGGTATGCCGATGTTTGCGCACCCTCATGACGGAAAAAACTGTCTTTTACATAGTTGGCAAAGGCGAATACTTTTCGCCGGTCCCAGATCGGGCTACTATGGGCATCATTCACGCGCGAAATCCTGTTTTCGGCCGTGTTGTCGGGCGACCATCATCGATAATCCTGCAAGCATCGACCATCCTGCAGGCATCGCTAGAGTTGTTGGCCGACAGCACCGCTGGCTGGCAATCTTCGTATTCTAGCGTCCTGTCCCAGGCAAGTATCGACCTTATTTATGCATGTCACGCTTTATCACAATCCCCGTTGCTCCAAATCCCGTGAGGCCCTTGCCCTGCTCGAATCCAGAGGGTTCACCCCCGAGATCGTGCTCTACCTCGAAACGCCGCCTGACAGGGGCGAACTGTCATCACTGCTGCACAAACTGGGGATTCCTGCCCGCGCGCTGCTGCGCACCAAGGAATCCGAATATACCGACCTTGGCTTGAAGGATCCCGACTTGTCTGACGACGCGCTGATCGATGCCATGATCCAGCATCCACGATTGATCGAGCGCCCGATCGCGATTGTCGGTGAGCGCGCCACGATCGGGCGTCCGCCAGAGGCCGTGCTGGCCTTGTTTGCCAACCCCGTTTGAATAGGCCCGCATCCGGATGAAGCGTATTCTCGTGCTTTATTACAGTCGTTCAGGCAACACGGCCCGCATGGCGCAGCAGATTTGCACCGGTATTGAACGCGTCAACGATGCCGAGAGTTTCTGTCGTACGGTGCCGCCCGTGATCGCCGATATTGCGGGTCAGGGGGCAGCGGTTCCTGCCAGCGGCGATGCTTACGCCACGCTTGAAGATCTGGCACGGTGCGACGGGTTGATCCTCGGGTCGCCCACCCGCTTCGGCAACATGGCCGCGCCCATGAAGCATTTTCTGGATCAAACCGGGACGCTGTGGCAAAAAGGGGCTCTCGCTGACAAGCCGGCGGCGGTCTTCACCTCAACGGGCAGTCTGCACGGCGGTCAGGAATCCACCCTGCTGTCGATGATGCTCCCCTTGCTGCATCACGGCATGGTCATGGTCGGACTGCCATACCGCGAATCCGCCCTGATGAGCACACGGTCGGGCGGCACCCCCTACGGCGCCAGCCATTGGGCCGGACCCACCTCAGATCAGCCGTTACAGGATGACGAAATCAGCCTGTGTCAGGCACTCGGGCAACGAGTGGCAGAACTGGCGGTCATTCTCGGCAACAGCAAAATGGGGAACAGGAAATGAGCAGTCTGCAAGAAAAGCTGGGCAAGGCACACCGACTGACCCTCGGCGGGATCATCGCGTTCATGCTGTTGGGAATGCTGCCATCGCTGCTGGAAGGGTTCGCCACACCACGCTGGACGATCGATCTGCTTTACATAGTGCCAATCGCCATTTTTCTGCCGTTTCTCAAACACGACGCGCCTAAACGCTATGCGTGGTTATGCTTCGTGATTCTCGTGTTTTTCTGTGAAGGCGTGCTTGACGCTTTCGCCTGGCCCGCCACCGAAGCTTTCTATGGCTTCGGCACCATCGCCGTCAGCTGCGAGATTTTCATTGCCAGCATGTTGGCGACACGCTGGGCCGGTCAACTCCTCGCACGTTCCGCAGCGCCCGATGCTTGATACGTACTATCAAATAGAAACACCAGAGAACATCGATATCGACATTCGCGTCGCGGGGCCTTCTGCGCGCGCACTGGCGTTTCTGATTGATTTTGCGATTCGCGGTTCCGCCACTCTCGGCATACTGTATGTGTTCACCCTGTTCCAGGAAGTGGGCATGGGGATTTTTTCGATTCTGGCATTCCTGATCGAATGGTTCTATCCGGTGGTTTTCGAGGTACTCAACCGTGGCCGCACGCCGGGCAAACAAACCATGGGCCTGCAGGTCTTGCACGATGACGGCACGCCCGTGACCTGGTCGACGAGCATTTTGCGAAATCTACTGCGCTTCGTGGATTTCCTGCCGGCCTTCTACGGGGTTGGTCTGGTAACGTGCTGTATCAGCGGCCAATTCAAACGGCTGGGCGATCTGGCGGCGGGCACGGTGGTCGTGTATTCATTGCCCCCGGCCCGGGAAACCGCGCTTTCCAGCCTGCCACCGCTGCCGCCCCCCGCTCCGCTGAGCGTCGACGAACAGCGCGCGATTCTGAGTTTTGCCGAGCGTGCCAACCAATTGTCGGATAGCCGTCAGCAGGAACTGGCCAATCATCTAGCGGCCATTCTTCCGCCCGGTGATGAAGACAATGTCAGAACCTTGCGCCGCATTGCCGTGTGGCTGGTAGGGTCGCGATGAAGCAGCAACTGTTCGAAGAAGCCAACCACGCCGCCTGGCAAAAGCTGGAACACGCTTTTGCCAACAGCGATGACGCGCTTTCCGCGCATGAATTCGTGCAGCTTTACCGCCAGGTCTGTCACGATCTGGCCGTTGCGCAACAGCGCCAGTACAGTCCGCATCTGGTGGATCGCCTCAATCGCCTGGTCATGGAAGGTCACCAGCGGCTGTATCAACGCAAGACACGCTTTCTGCATGATTTGCTGGTATTCATCACCGGCGGGTTGCCGCAGGCTGTGCGAGAGGAAGCCCGTTATCTGTGGCTGGCCATCGCGCTGTTTTTCGGACCCGCGTTGTTGTTTGGCACCACGGTATATTTCTTTCCGCAGCTGATCTACTCCGTTTTCAACAGCGAGCAGATCCGCCAATTTACCGAGATGTATCAACCGTCGGCGAACGCTGCCATGCAGGATGCGCGAAGCTCGGCGGATGATTTCCTGATGTTCGGGTATTACATTCGCAACAATATCGGCATCGCTTTCCAGACCTTTGCCGGCGGCATTGCGTTTGGCGTGGGCACCCTGTTCTTTTTGCTCTACAACGGGGTAGTCATCGGGGGTGTCGCGGGCCACCTGACCGAAATCGGCCATATCAACAGTTTTTATTCGTTCGTGATTTCGCATGGCGCATTTGAATTGACGGGTATCGCCATGGCAGGCGCGGCCGGTTTCAAACTGGGCGCGGCCTTGTTGCTGCCAGGCAACCAGACTCGTCTGGCAGCCTTGCGCACGGCAGCCGCACGCGCCATGCCCATCGTATACGGCATCATCCTGTTTTTGCTTATTGCCGCGTTCATTGAAGCCTTCTGGTCATCGAGTTCGGTCGTGCCGGCCTGGTTGAAATACCTGGTAGGGTCGGCGTTATGGGCGATGGTTATCAGCTATCTGGCACTGGCCGGGAGGGCTCATGGATCTGACTAAGGTGAGCGCCCGTATCCGACCGCGCATGCCCTATGAAGCCATGGATCTCGGCTTCCTGATGGTGCGGCACTGGTGGAAGGAACTCTTCCTGATACAGGTGCTGTTGTTTGGCGCACTGGGCGCGCTGTTCTACCTCATCACGCAAGACCTCAACTTTGTCATGTTGCTGCTGTGGTGGTTCAAGCCCGTCATTGAAACCTTCCACCTGCAGTTTCTCGGGCGCGCCCTGTTTGATGAAAACCTGCACGCGCAGCATATCCTGCGGCACAAGTGGTCGATCCTTTTTCATGAGATCATTGCCAAGCTGACCTGGCGGCGGTTTCACCCCTTGCGCAGTTTTGTCATGCCGGTCGCTGAACTCGAACAGCTCACTGGCAAAACCCGTCTGCAACGTATCCGTGTCCTGTCCCGGATCAACTCAGGCTCGGCGTTATGGTTGACCAGTCTTGGCGCGTTGATCGAGACGATATTCACGCTCGACATGCTACTGGTTGCGTTTGCCCTGCTGCCAAAGGAAATGACCGATCGCATTGACTGGAACCAGATGCTGTCCGACCAGGTACTCACCAATTCCGTTGCCGCTGCCGCCATTTTAGCGATGTTCCTGGTGTTGCCGTTCTATGTCGCCGCGGGGTTTTCACTCTACATCAACCGTCGCACCTGGCTGGAAGGCTGGGATATCGAACTCACGTTCAAGCAGCTCGCCCACCGGCTGGACAAGCGTAAACCCCTGGCCGGCATCCTCGCAGCCCTGCTTCTCGCCGGCATGTCGCTGCCTGGAAAACCTGCCGTGGCGGCCCCCATGGCGCTCGATGGTGAGCCCACCTCGACGCTGCAACGAGTGCCTCCGGTCACGCCGCGCGTGCTGGAAGACAACCGTAACGCCATTGTCGAGATCCTCGAAGGTCCGGATTTTCGTCGCCTCGAGAAGCGGGAAGTATTACGCCCGATCAACAAGGAAAAGCAGCAAGCCACGCCGAAGTCCCTGAAAAAACTGCTCGCCTGGTTTGCAAAGCTGGGGGATTGGATCGCCCGCGCCACGGAGGTGTTGCTGTGGGCCTGCGTTGCTATCGTGGTGTTGGTGCTGGCCCGTTTGTGGCCGCGCTTCCGCCAACGCTCGCGCCGACTCGCCCGGCAAACCGGTTCGCAGCCGGCCTTCACGCTCGTGTATGGTCCTGATGGCAATATTCAGGCCTTGCCCGAACAGTTGACCGCTGAAGCGCAGCGTTACTGGCAGGAAGGCAATGCCCGTGAGGCGCTCAGTCTGTTGTACCGGGGCGCACTCGCCCATCTCTCGCAGCGCTTTCATTTGCCGTTGGGCAGCAGTTACACCGAAATTGAAAGTGTCGAACTGTGTCAGGACCGTTGCCCACCGGTGGTAGGAACCTATTTCAACCGTCTGACCCAAGCCTGGATGCGTATTGCCTACGGGCATCGGGAAATCAGCCAGCAGGAATTTGATGACCTGCTCAAAGACTGGGTGTTTTTTCACGCCAATGCCCATGGGGGGGTGGCATGAAAAAGCCTGTCCGTCATTTTTTGCTGGGTGCACTCGTCGTTGCTGTTATCAGCTACGTCATCTGGCATCTGGCGACAAACTACGCGTACAAAAATATCTGGGTCGATCTGGGGCCTGTTCCGGAAGCACGCAACAATCCGTATTTTGCCGCGCAGAAATTCCTCGAAAACAAGGGCTACAAAGTCAAAAGTACCGGCTTGCTCGCGGAAGTGACCGGACGACTGGAAAACACCGACACCCTCTTTCTTTTCTATGACCATGAGCTCGAATACCAGACCCTCAGCACGGACATTCATGACTGGGTGAAACGTGGCGGGCATCTGGTGCTCACGGTGCATTACCTGTGGGACGAAGACAGCAAAGCCAGTGGTGACCCCTATCTGGACGACCTGGGCGTCAGACAATATCTCTGGCCACGGGAAGCAGAGACAACCGACACAGAAACGACAGACGCAGAAACGACAGACGCAGAACCATCAGGAACCGAACCATCAGACGCTGAGCCTTCTGACACGGAATCCTCTGACGACAATGCAGCGGACGACACAGAGGAAATGAATGACGCAGGGGACGCAGATGAAAGCGCTGAGTCTGGTGATACCAACGAAGAAGGCATGCCCACGGTCGGCGATAGCGACGATGAAGAGTCAGACGCGGAAGCAACGGGTGACGACGATGATGATGCAAACCCGCTCCACAATCTGAATATACCGGTCGAGGGCGAGGAAACCAGCACCTGCGGCATGACCTATGCAGAAACCGTCAGTTTGCTGCCCTTGTCACAGGGTTCACACCCCCTGAGGATTGCGTTTGAGTCGGAATATCACGTCGAAGATATTTCCGGCCATGCACATGCGCCGTTTACCGAACCACCGGCGCACATGCTTCAATACACCCTTGGCGCCGGCAAAATCACGGTGTTGACCGATCACTTCATTTTTGATGACGGCAACATTGGCGACTACGACCATGCCTTTTTCTTGTGGTCTCTGGCAGATACCAGCCCGCACGTGTGGCTGGTGTACGACAAGGATTCGGACACATTGATAACGCTGTTGTGGACATCAGCCCCCTACCTCTGCCTCAGCGTTATTGCCCTGTTGGCAGGTTGGCTCGTGTTTCGAGGCGGGCGCTTCGGCCCCATTCTGAGCGCCGAAAACGTTCATCGCCGCCAGCTTCAGGAACATATTGATGCGAGTACGTCGTTTATCTGGCGCGCCGAAGAACAATCGATGTTGATCGAGGAAGCACGCCAACCCGTACTGAACAAATGCCCGGTTGTCGGGCACCAGATCACCCCTACCCCGCGTCTGCAGCGGGCCATGGAACAATTAGGCCTTTCCGACGAGCGTCTGTTGTGGGCGCTCACGACACCCACCGTCGCGGATGAAGCAGAATTCATCGAGCTTATCCGCCTATTGCAACAGCTCAGGACCACACTATGACAGGCACCATGCTTTCCGATATCGAGCAAGCGGCCCAGGCCGTAGACACCATGCGCCAACAAATCGGGCGCGTCATGGTGGGACAGGATCCGGTCATCGAACAGGTGATGGTAGCGCTGCTTGCTGCCGGCCACGTGCTGATCGAAGGGGTGCCAGGCCTCGGAAAAACCCTGCTGGTAAAAGCCTTGGCACGTTGTTTTAACGGCCAGTTTGCGCGTATCCAGTTCACCCCTGACTTGATGCCCAGTGACGTCACCGGCCACGCGCTCTATGACATGAAGACAGAACAATTCAAGATACGTCGCGGCCCGGTCTTCACCAACCTGCTGCTGGCCGACGAAATCAACCGGGCGCCCGCCAAGACGCAAGCCGCATTGCTTGAAGTCATGCAGGAAAAACAGATCACCATCGAAGGCAAAGGTTTTCAGGCGTTAACGCCCTTCATGGTATTGGCCACACAAAACCCGATCGAGCAGGAAGGCACCTACCCTCTGCCGGAAGCCGAGCTCGACCGTTTCATGTTGAAAATCAAAATTGATTATCCGTCGCAGGACGAAGAAGTGCGGCTGGTTTCGCAGGTAACGACCGGGCAAATGGAAGACAGTCTGAATGTCGATGCCATCGAGGCAGTGCTGGACGGTGCGCAAATCCAACAGTTGCAACAACTGACTTCGAATATTTCCGCCGACCCGTCGGTGATCGAATACGCCGTTCGCCTTGCCCGCCAGACACGGCAATGGCAAAACTTCAGTTACGGTGCTGGCCCCCGCGCCAGTATTGCCTTGCTGCGTGCGGGTCGTGCGCAAGCATTGATCCGGCATCGGGACTACGTATTGCCCGACGATATCAAGCGTGTGGCCTTGCCGGTGTTGCGTCATCGTATCCGTCTGAATGCCGAGATGGAGCTCGAAGGCGTGTCTACCGATCAGGCACTGGAAAGCATGATTGCCGAGGTGGACGCGCCCCGCCTATGAGACCAACGCCGCGCCTGCTCAAGCTGCTCGCCGCCATGGCAGTGCTCGCACTGACCGTTGCCGTGCCCAAATGGCTGGCAGCCGGCAAGCACACGATGTTGCCCTATATCGCGCACATCGAGAGTGTGTGGTGGGGATTATTCCTGACCCTGGCGTTGTTCGCGGCACTGGATGCCTTCCTCGCCAGAAGAACCCCCTTGCTGACCATCACTCGCACCCACAGTGACAACGTTGCACTTGGGCGCGATTATCCTGTGCAGGTACAGATCGAACATCGTTACCGCACCCCTGTCGCCATCGAACTTTACGACCATCATCCGTTGACCTGCGATACCGAGGCAAGATCAACCCGGTTACGCCTGCAGCCGGGGCAACGCGCCTTTCTGCACTATCAGATCACGCCGCAGCTGCGTGGCGAGCAAACCTTTGGCAAAACCGATGTCATGGTGCCAGGCCCCCTCTCCCTCTGGCACCGGCGTTGGGCACTGGGGAATAAAACCGGCCTGCGGGTGTATCCGAACTTTGAATGGCTGGCAAAACTCTCGATGATCACAGCCCAGCAGAATCGCACGCAACTCGGCATACGCCAACAGTACCGGCGCGGTGAAGGCATGGAGTTCCATCAACTGCGCGAGTTCCGTCAGGGCGATACCTTGCGTCAGATCGACTGGAAAGCATCGAGCCGCAAACACAAACTGATTTCCCGCGAATACCAGGACGAAAAGGATCAACAGATCATTTTCATGCTGGACTGTTCACGTCGCATGCGCAGCATGGATGGAGAACTCAGTTTCTTTGATCACGCCCTGCATGCGATGCTGATTCTCAGCCAGATGGCACTGCGCGACGGCGATGCGGTCGGGATCATGAGTTTCGGTGCCGGTTACCGCTGGCAGAAGCCGCTGAAATCCAGCGGTGCGATCAACACGTTGCTGAACCATGTCTACGATATTTACCCGACGTCGCAGGCGCCGGACTACGCCGATGCCACGCGTCAGTTATTGTTGCGCCACACCAAGCGGGCGTTGGTGATCTGGCTGACCAACATTGATCAGGCCGACATCAAGGAATTAACGCCCGCGATACGCGCCCTGCAGGCCAAGCATCTGGTCATGGTGGCGAACCTGCAGGAGCCCGTGCTGGCACAACTGCAACGCGACGATGTTGAAACCTTTCAGGATGCACTGCGTTACTGTGGCGCGTCGCAACTGCAACAGCAACAGCAGGAAATGACCCGCAAACTGCAGCAGTCGGGCGTGATTGCCATTAATTCCGTTCCGGAAGATCTTCCGCACAACCTCGTGACACATTACATCGACGTCAAGCGCAGTCATCGGCTGTAACGTGTCAACAAGGATTCCCGAGCCAGGCGCCCTCAGATTTTCGTATTTTCAATGACGCGCGTTTTGTTGCCTGCCGCTTCCTGCAACGCGTCCCAGGACATCAGGATTTCCTTCGCACCTTTATGCGCCAATACCGATTCGGCATTGGTCATGGCGTAGTGAATGGCATCCTCCATCGACAATTTTTTCAGCAGCATCGCGGTAAACGTCGAGGCAAACGCGTCGCCGGCTCCCGTGGTTTCCGTGATGACCAGATCGGCGGCAGGATAACCATGAAAGAGGCTGTCACGGTCATAGACATAAACTCCGTCGGCGCCATCAGTAATCACGAACATTTCGGGGGGAAGCTTGGCCATTTCCAGCATGAGCGCAGCGATAGACGGGCTTTCCTCATAGTTGAAGCCAAGGAACTTGCAGGCTTCTTCGCGATTCATGACCAGCAGCGCGGTGCGGTCGATGACTTTTTTCAGTCCCTGATAGCCTTTCACCGCCTGGTAATTGCTCGGATTGAACGCAACCTTGTAAGTGGCGCCGGCAATCATGTCGGCCACGGTGTCAAAGCTCTCGCCCAGCATACTGGAAAGATAAACCCATTCCGCGTCAAACGAAGGCAAGTCTGCCGGTTTCAGCTGATCATTGGCCCCCTTGAAGGCCAGGATGCTGCGATCGTCATGAATACTGTCAAGAATAAAGGAAAGCCCGGTTTGCCCGGCGCGAGCGCCGATGAAACGGATGCCTTCAGTGGCCAGGCTCTTGATAATGTAGTCACCATTGCCATCGTCGCCCAATTTTCCGAGATACCCCGTATTGAAGCCCAGCCGGGCAAAGGTAACCGCGGTATTGGTACCCCCTCCCCCCACCAGAATCAGCAAGGCGTTGATGAGCAACTTGCTTCCCAGCGGGAACGCGATCAACTCTTCCTTGCGGGTACGGGTCTCGATGCGAATCAGCTCGGAATCCGTGTCGGCGAAGTAATCCACGGCCGCACTTCCCACGGTCACCACATCAAATTTCATTGTTCGCTCCTGTCCTCAAACCGTCGTCTTATTGTGGAAACATTGCCGACATTATCATACGCAGGGTAAATTTCATTTTGTGTTGATCCAGGTAGCCTTCTCTCCAGAACAATGCGAGACTGCGGAAAATGGGGGCCACACAATGCAGACAGGTAACGATTGTCATGTTTCTGGCAGGTGATATCGGTGGTACCAAAAGCGCCTTCGCGATGTTCGACACGAGCGGGCAGCTACTGCATTCCGCTACCTACAACAACGCGGATAGCACCGGGCTGCAACCGCTGATCGCGCGTTTTATTGGCGAACACCGGCAGCGGTTTCCCGAAATGTATGCCTCCCCGTTACATGATGCGACAGTGAACGCATACAGCCCGCTCCAGGGCATGTGTCTGGGCGTGGCCGGGCCAGTGCATCAACACACCTGCCAGATGACCAATCTGCCGTGGTTTCTCGACGCCCGCCAGCTCGAAGACCAGTTCGGCATGCCCTGCCTGTTGATCAATGATCTGGAAGCCTTTGCCTGGTCATTACCTTTTCTGCCTGACGCTGATTTCCACCGGCTGCAAGGTCCGCAACCGCCACCCTCCGGCACCATCGCGGTGATCAGCATCGGCACGGGGCTGGGAGAGGCGGCTTTGCTGTGTTCGCAGGAACGGTACGGCGTGCTGCCTGGCGAAGGCGGCCACAAGAACTTTGCGCCCCGCAGTCTCGGCGATACGGCGTTACTGGTGGATGAACTCAAGAATGACGATCTGGTGCAAGTCAGTGCCGAAACCCTGATTTCAGGTTTGGGCCTGCCTCGTTTGCTGCGACACGTGGGGGGGGAAGGCAGTTTGCTGGACTTGCAGGCGCATGCGGATTTTCCGCGCCTGGGCATCAATGCACTGATATTGCGGGAAGGCCTGGGCCATCCGGACAGCGTCTGCGCCGAAGTGTTGCGTCGATTCGTTGCCCTGATTGCCCATGAAGCCGCCGATATTGCCCTGCAATACGGTGCCGAAGGCGGGGTTGTCATCGGTGGCGGGATTCCGCCCAGAATGGCCAGCCTGTTCGACTCGGCGGCATTTCGCGAACAATTCGCCGACAAACGTACCCACCATTCATGGCTGCGCCAGCTCAGCGTGCGGCTCTGCATGAATGCCAGCGCTCCGCTGTGGGGCGCGTTCCATTGCCTGCGTTTAACAAATGCGGGGCAACGGCTCCTGTAACGGCATGCGCAGCAGGCGCCGTGTACCGTA
>JBPOHS010000173.1:0-5737 GCA_052035295.1 Pseudomonadota bacterium | reverse complement strand
AGCATAGGCGCCACGCAGAACGCGCGTTGTAAGTGGCTAATTGATTTCATTGGTTTTGATTTCTGGTCATGATCCAAGTTGGAGGGTTCACCCAGGCTTTCTTGCGCGTCTAGATACCTGTTTTGCGCAACACGCCATGCCCATGCGCTGCCACACTCATGCGGGGCTCATGAGATTACGTCTGCAAGCAGTCAAATGATACTGTCGTGGCGTGTGATTTTATCTGTGAGGAGTGTTCAGCGATGCCTCCCCAGGAAAACAGGCGCCACTCAGGACGCCCGTTTCGCCAGCCAGTCCGCACTTTCAGCCCATACCTTCTCGGGTGCGCGTGAGCCGAGAATGACGCCCATATGCCCCCCTGGTGCCACCCGAAATGCTTTGTCTGTTGAAGCGACCACATCAATCAATTTGCCAGCGATTTGCGGCGAAACCAGCGTATCGGTTTCGCCGGCAAACGCGAGCAGGGGGCAGGTAATCTGATCGATGGCGGCTATTCGATCTCCCACTTCAATGCGCCCGGCTGCCAGCTTGTTGTCGACGGCCACTTTGACCGTCATGTCACGAATGACGCCACCGGGATACATCAACATGTTGTTGAGATAGTCGCTGGTGGTGGAATAGGTCTCGACAAATTCTCGATCCCATAAGTGAGTCACCAGATCCCAATAAGTTGTGACACTACCGATCGGGTTGGTGAGCTTGAAACCAAGCGTGGTCATAAAGGGTGGAGAGTACAGGCTGTCTGGCAACAAGGTGTCGAGGCGCAGCGAGGTATAACGGCGCAGCAGTTGTGCGGGTGCATTGATGGCTTTGCCAAGATCGCCCATCAGGCCTGCGCCACGCATATCAATCGGGCTGGCGATAGTCACAATATTGCGTATGTGGGGATCTTGCTCCAGCCCCTGATGCATCAGACAAAGAAGCCCGCCCATACACCAACCCATCAATGACACATCTTGTTTGCCTGAATGGCGTCGGATTTTTTCAAGCGCCGTTCCAAAAAAACGGTCAGCGTAGTCCGAGAAATTCAGATGCGCGTGCTCCTTGCGCGGACGTCCCCAGTCGATCAAATAGACATCGAATCCTCGGGCCGCCATGTAACGCACCAGGCTACGCTGTGGCAGCAGGTCGAATACATCGGCGGTGACGCCGAGCGGGGGAACGATCACCAATGGAATCGCGTATCGATTGCGGGAAACCGGTAAACGTGATCCGTCGGCCAGTTCAATGTCATCCTCGTCGGGGAGCCCGTAGTAGCGCACCGACATCAAGTCACCATCATGGATTAATTCAAACCAGGTACGGCCAGACTTCACCAATCGCTGCCGTCGGAATAACCAGTCGAAACTGTTGGCTGCCACGGTGGCAGCGTGGTCATTGAACTTCAGACTGGCGCTGCGGGCAGCCCGGCCCAAGCGGAGCTTGCTCATGGAGATACTCCTGCGTGTGTCTGATTGTTCGCGAGCGATTCCTCAAGATCGGAAAGCGCGTGTCCCAGGTAGACCGCGAGTCGCTGCAAACGGGGGACTTCGTCACGTGCTCCCACCACCGCAATGTGGAGTTTGCCGTCAAAACGCATGCAGTCGAAGGTGAGCGCGTTGTTGCGCAGCAAGGGGAACAACGGGTACAGCGCACTCAGCCGTGAATCTCCCAACCAACGAGACGATTCTGGCCCATAGGTGCTGGATATCACCAGATTGAACATGGGGAACGGTCCGGCGCCGAGACGCGTCACCTGGCCCACCAGGTAGGCCGATGTCGCCAAAAAAGTGTACGTGGGCAGCAGCTCGTGTGGCAGTGCTTGCAAGTGTTCACGCGAGGCACGAAGCGAGGCCTTTATTGCCTGCAAGCGTTGTTGAGGATCGGCATACTGGGTGCCCAGGTTCACCAGCCCAATGCCTGTGGCGTCGAGTTGGCCCGGTAACATCGCCACCAGCGATTCCTCAAGGGGCAGCGCATTATGTTCGCGGAAAAAGCGTCGTAATGCCGTCGCGCACAGATAGAGCACCAACTCACCCTCGGTAGCATCAAATGCCTTTGCGACCGCGGCCAAGCGTGCACGATCGTATTGCTGCGTGGCGACGCGGCGTTGTGGCCCGGTTCTGACTTGCAGCGCCAAGTGGGGTGCGGTGTAAGGCGCCCGCAAATGAGGGGAATCGCGACCGCCTGCCCGCATCAATCTGCCAAACGCGGCTGCCAGCGGGCGTGCACGTGCCATTCCGGTGAGGCGCGCCAGCGCGTTTTCATCACCGCGCCGCCATGGGGTAATCGCTTGTGACCACGGGGCGCGAGGGGACGGGTCCGACTGTTCCGCAAGGGTGCTTACCAGCATTTGCACCAGGGTGGTGGCATCAGACAGCACGGGATGCACTTTGAAGTAAAAGGCAAAACGGTTACCGCTCAACCCTGAGAGCAGGTGGCATTCCCAGGGGGCGTGGCGCAAATCGAGGGGGCGGCTATGCAAGCGTTCCACGGTCATGCCCAACTCGCGTTCCCCCCCTGGCTCGGGCAGCGGCGTGTGACGAAGGTGGAAATCAATATCGAACGCCTCGTCTGTTTGCCAGCGCCGGATTCCGAGTGCGTTTCGCGACAGGCAGACCTGCCAGGGCTCCTGGGCCACGGGGGCTGCACGAAGGGCAGACAGAAGCTGGATGATGTATTGAGGCGCAGCGTTCTCGGGCGGGGTGAAAATCATCAGCGCGCCGACATGCATTGCGGCGTCGTCGGATTCCATCAGTAGCCAGCAGGCCTCCATGGGCCGTAAGGACGGGTTCATCCTGATTCCTTGCTTGAGAGATTGAGGTGGTCAGAACAGCGTGTTGACTGGCCACCGGTGCATTCTGCGTTTGATGTCATTTGCAATGGGAGAAAGGTTAGCAGGATTGCTTTCAAGTTTTCACTAGAAACTAGGGTAGCGATGCCGCCGTGGGGTTCATTGTGAGGCTGTAATATAACTGTAACATGTGTTGCAGATAGTGCGACCGCCGACGCATTATCAAAGGGGCGAGCATGACGTTAAAAATTTCCGGGCGATCTTGGGCTGCTGAAAAACTTTGGCGGCTTAAAATAGCATTCGAGGCTTCTGATCATCCGACGCCGGTGCTGTTCACGAAGTTAATGCAAGATCTGGATTACCGGCAGGAAATGTGTCTGCTTGCCTATCGATCAGTGAATCCTGTATTGCAGGCGCTGGGTAAGGAGTTGTTGGATAATTGGCCAAGCCACGCAGGATATAACGCGGGGGGAGAGTCTCGTCATGCTGCGACTCCCGGGGCCTTGGAACGCCTGGCTTTTAATCAGGATATCATTGAAACCATGGTATACGGGCAAGAACGCCAGGGGACTGCACCCTCAGCGTTAGTTGTGCGCCGTTGGCCGCTTTGGATGGTCTGGCTTGCGACGCTGTTCTTGCTGGTAGTCGGATTGGCTTATTACGAACGGGAATGGCTCTCAACCTGGTTGTCGCAAGAGCGGCCAGTCAATGGGGTGTTGCAGGGCGAGCAGCATTGGACTGCCGACCATGTTTGGCACCTGGACGGCCTTGTATTTGTAGCACCGGGGGCCAGTTTGCACATTGGTCCGGGAACCGTGATCAAAGGTCATCCGGGGTCTGCCCTGATCGTGACACGTGGCGCTCAGCTGTTTGCGCGCGGCCGGGCCAGCGCCCCCATTGTCTTTACCTCGAGCAGTGAAGTTGGGAGGCGGCAGCGAGGCGATTGGGGTGGTCTCGTTTTACTGGGAGATGCGCCGGTCAATAAAAGTAACGCCAACATTGAGGGCTTGATGCACGAGAATGCGTTCGGCGCTTACGGGGGGCTTGGCGAAGGTAACGGGTGCGGGGTGCTGGAATATGTGCGTATTGAATTTGCGGGTTTTGAAGCATTCAAGGATAACGAACTCAATGGGCTTACGTTGGGTGGTTGTGGTTCGGCAACGCTGATTCGCAACATTCAAGTGCATCGGTCGCTTGATGATGGTATCGAGATCTTCGGCGGAAGTGTGGATCTCAAGAATGTGCTTGTCACTGGCGCAGGTGATGACAGTATCGATTGGGATCTGGGGTGGCACGGGCGGATGCAGTTCGTTATTGCGCAACACTACGAAGACATGGGGGATAATGCGATCGAAGGCGATAACCAGTCAGCGAATCCACAGGCAATGCCCCGCTCAGAACCAACGTTATTCAATGTAACCTTGATCACGCCGGAAAGTTCTTCGCGCTATCTGCATGCGATTACCCTTAAACATGGAACTGCAGGGCATCTGCATAATATCATCGCGCAGGGCTTTGCCGATGACACGCTGGATTTGCAGGGCAAGGTGACCATTGACCAAGTGCAAAACAATGCATTGACGATCGCGCACTTCAGCGTCTTTTCGCAAAAGGCTGCATTGTCTGGCCAATGGTTTGCTGACGAAGCGTCTGAAGATGATGATCAAGGTTTTGATGAAACCCGCTATTTTGACGCAGCGGTGCAAGATTTCGTCAAAGGCGCGGCAACGCCACTTCCCCCTGAGGCGACTAGCGAGATATTACCGCGTTATGCGCCTCGCCAGCTGAAAGATCAATCCACATCGACGATTCCACAAGACGAGTTCTGGGATAAAAGTGCTCACTTCCGGGGAGCGGTGCGTCCGGGTAGTATGCGTGGTTGGTGGGATGGCTGGTCAAGCTTCCCAGTGAATTAGCAACAGTCAGGGCGAGGAGTCGTTCATGCGAGGCATGGGCTCCCCCCCGTTTAGATAGCGGGCGCGCCAACCGGGAGCAATGACAAACGTGACAACAACGAAACACGCGCGAACTACACAAAGCAGCCCCCGGATCGCCGGGATCGCCAGCATGGTCGGCACCACCATCGAATGGTACGATTTTTTTCTTTATGGCACGGCGGCGGCGTTGATTTTCGGCACGTTGTTTTTCCCGGTGTTTGACCCGGTCACCGGCACGCTTGCCGCCTTCGGTACCTACGCGGTCGGCTTTTTGGCGCGGCCACTGGGCGCGGCCGTTTTCGGGCACTACGGCGATCGAATCGGCCGGAAATCGATGTTGTTGGCAACGTTGTTGTTGATGGGCGTTCCCACGGTTGCCATCGGGTTGTTGCCCACCTATGAAACGCTGGGTTATGGTGCCGCAGCCTTGCTGGTGTTCATGCGCTTTTTGCAGGGCATGGCGGTGGGCGGGGAGTGGGGCGGCGCTGCACTGATGGCGGTGGAGCATGCGCCTGAGGGGCGTAAGGCATTTTTTGGCAGTCTGCCGCAGGCAGGCGTTGGCGCAGGACTCATACTGTCGTCACTGGCCATGTCGTCCGTAGCGCAGCTGCCGGAAGCCGATTTTCTCGCGTGGGGTTGGCGATTGCCGTTTCTTGCCAGCGTGCTCTTGCTGGGTGTGGGTGTTTTTATCCGCCTGCATGTGCCGGAGTCCCCGGTTTTCGAATCCATGCGTGAAGACGCCACTCCCATCAAAATGCCAGTCATGGAAGTGTTTCATCGCTATCCCCGGGTCTTGTTGACGGCGATTGGCGCGCGCGCAGCCGAAACGACGTGGTTTTATACGGTGGTGACCTTCTCGCTTGCCTATGTGACACAGCAACTGCACATGCCGAAGGCGCAGGTGCTGGATGCCATCATGCTCGGAGCGTTGGTTTCTTTGGGAACCATCCCTCTGGCGGGTATGGCCTGTGACCGCTTTGGGGCGCGTCGGGTTTTCATGTTGGGCGCCATTCTCGTGTTTGCGGCT
>JBPOHS010000001.1:0-111037 GCA_052035295.1 Pseudomonadota bacterium | reverse complement strand
TTCACTGGCGAGCTCAGCTTGCTTCGATTTTTCGCTAAGCTGCTTTTCCAGTTGCTTCATCTGTTTCCGGTGTTCGCCCACTTCGCCGACCAGGCTGGCATTGTCCCGGTTGAGCTGGGTGAGTTCGCTTTGTTTGACGATCAGGGTCTGATTGAGATGGAGTAATTCGGTCTGGAGCTGCTGGACCTGGGTGTCGTGGCGCAGCTGTTCCTGTTCGCGCTGTTCCTGAGCAGCGGTACGGAAATGTTCCAGGGCGTCCCGCGCATGCCGATGCTTTTCTTCGAGCGATGCCCGGTGCTTCTGGTTGTCGTCGAGTTGCTGTTCCAGCCCCTTCACTTGCTGGTCAAAGCGCTCGGCGCGCAGCTCCGCATGTTGGAGACGGGTTTTGGTCTCATCGTGCGCTGCGTATTCGCGCTCTAGGCGGATCGCAAGGGCTGTGTTGTCGGCGCCCAGCTCTTTGAGCCGGGTCTGGGCAGCACTGAGTTGCGCCGTCAGTTGTACCTTCTCCGTTTGCCAGGTGTGATTGGCTTCTTCCGCTCGTTGCAGGGCTTCGTCACGCAGCGTGGCGGCCATGCGGCCAATCATGTCTTTCAGGACGTTGGACAGCAGGGCTTCATCGCCCAGTTGGGTGGCGTCCTCGGCGTCCAGTTCCTTCAGATAGCGGTGGATCGTGGTTTTTGAGCCGGTATTGCCCAGTTCGACGCGCACGGCGTCCACCGACGGGTTGATGCCCCGTGCCAGCAGCGTGTCCCGCGCCTGCTGCACATTGAACTTGTTCAAGCCCGCCCGTGCCATACCTCTGCCTCATTCCGTTTTTAAGATAATATATTACATACCATGTAAATACATTCTATATTGATCCATGGCCACCGACAACAACCAAGCTATTTATAGATAGGGTAATAAAGTGTTATCCTATCGGAGGCTGGTTTTTCGCGGTAAACTCGGGCTCAACCGTTACGAATCCCGGTTTTCCAGCGCCTGATCAGGAGGCCCCCATGCCGACCCGTGCCCAGTACATCGAGGCTGCCACGCGGGATAACACCCGTCGCAGCTATCGGGCCGCACTTCGGCATTACGAAGAAGAATGGGGCGGACTGTTGCCTGCAACCGCCGACAGCGTCAGCCGCTACCTGACCGATCACGCCGACACGCTGTCAGTCAATACACTCAAGCAGCGGCTGGCGGCGCTGGCCAAATGGCACAACGATCAAGGCTTTCCTGATCCCACCAAAGCACCGCTGGTAAAAACCATACTCAAGGGCATACGGCGCCTGCATCCCGCCGTTGAGAAACAGGCCAAACCCTTGCAACTGGAGCAACTGGAGATCGTCGATACGTGGCTGCGTCACCAGGCGGATAACTCCAATAGAGATGCGGCGATGCAGTTGCGGTGTATCCGAGATCGGGCGCTGCTGTTGCTGGGTTTCTGGCGGGGCTTTCGCAGCGATGAGCTATGTCGCCTGCGGGTGGAACACGTGACTCTCACTCCGGGCGAGGGATTGACGCTCTTTCTCCCCACCAGCAAGGGCGATCGGGACAATCAGGGGCGCACCTTTCGGGCACCAGCCTTACGAGCACTGTGCCCGGTGGAGGCCGTCAATACCTGGCTGACTCTGACCGGCAGAACGGAGGGGCCATTGTTTCCCCGCATCGATCGCTGGGGGCGTCTGTCCGAGACGCCCATGAATCCCGGCAGTATCAACAAGTGGCTGCGCGAGTTGTTTACCAAGGCTGGTCTGCCTGAGTCCGAGCGGTACAGCAGCCATTCGCTCCGACGCGGGTTTGCCGGGTGGGCCAATGCCAACCAATGGGATGTAAAGACCCTGATGCAATACGTGGGATGGAGTGATGTGCAGTCGGCCCTGCGTTATATCGACGGTGCCGATCCGTTTGCGGCCTTCCGTTCCCCCAGAACGGCCCTTGCGTCACCGCCTATAATAGATGTATAAACACATAAACACCTATTAAGTGGAGCAAATGCTATGGATACCGTACGTTGGAATCTGGCCGTGTCCGCCGACACCGACCAAGCGCTGCGGCTGTTCCTGGCCAGTCAGGGCGGCGGGCGCAAGGGCGATCTTTCGCGCTTCGTAGAGGAAGCGGTGCGTGCGCATATCCTGGAATTGACCGCGGAACAGGCCAAGGCCGCCAATGCCGAGGTCAATGAAGATGACTTGAGCGCCATGGTGGATGAAGCCTTGAATTGGGCGCGGCAACGCTGATGCGGGTCGTTCTGGACAGCAACATTCTTTTCAGTGCCCTGATCTCACCCCACAGCTACCCCCACACCATTTACTGCGCCTGGCGGGCAGCCCGTTTCGAGCTGGTGACGTCGCGCCACCAACTGGACGAGATTCGCCGAGCCAGTCGTTATCCGCGCCTGCAAGCGGTACTGCAACCGGCCAAAGTCGGCACCATGATCAACAACCTGCAACGGGCACTGCTTCTGGAAACCTTGACCCTGGACCAGGAATGCAGCGATCCCAATGATGCCTTCCTGCTGGCGATGGCCGTGCAGGGCGAAGCGGATTATCTGGTGACAGGCGACAAACGCGCTGGCCTCTTGCAGCGTGGCCATATCGAACGCACCCGCATTGTCATTCCCGCTGTGTTTTGTGAGGAAGTGCTGTAAGTGTCGTTCCCTCATCCACCCATCTTCGCATGGGGCGCTCTCCAAACTTCTCCTGCCACCAAACACTCGTAAGGCTGCACAAGTATGGTGGCAATCTACCAGACAGCCTACCCACGGCTGAAGCAGACATTTACCCAAAAGGATTTGGATGAGATCTATACCCCGACAGCAGCTGAGCTGCGCTTTGCATTACGGCACTGCAAACGGGGCAGCACTTCGTTTCTGGGTTTGCTGGTGCAACTGAAGATCGTGCAACGGCTGGGGCGCTTCGTCACCTTCGGCGATGTCCCTACGCCCATCATCCAGCACATCAAACAGTTGGTACGCAACCGCAGCTCGCTTGCAGACCTCAGTGCCTATTTCAGTTCAGGCGCAAAAGATCGGCATGTTCGTTTGATCCGTCAGCATTTGAAGCTGCGTCCCTATGACACCGATTCAACAAACGACAAAGTACTTCAATGGGCAACCAGCGCTGCCAAGACCAAGGAGGCGCTGGCAGACATCATCAATGTCGCGCTGGAATACCTGGTCAAAGAGCAATTTGAAATCCCACCCTTCAGTGTTCTGCAACGGCTCTGTCAAAGCGCACGGTCGCAGGTCAATAACACCTATTATGATCAATTGGTGGGGTATCTGAATGCCGAGGGGCGCGCCATCGTTAACCGTTTGCTCAACGCATCCGGCTCTGAACAATTCGGCTGGCGTGACCTCAAACAGGAAGCCAAACGGCCGACGCCACGCAACATCCAGGCTTATATTCGCTACCTGGAGTGGCTGTCCTCCCTGCAATCCATGCTGCCTACGGATCTGGGTCTGCCTCCGACCAAGCATCAGCAATACCTTAATGAGGCCAAGGCACTCGATCTGGCGGAAATGAAGCAACTCAAGGCCAACAAACGCACCGCGTTGGTGGTTGTGTTGATACGGCATCAATACGCCCAAACCCTCGACAGCGCTGCTGACATCGTCATCAAGACCTTGCGCAAAATGGAGCATTCGGCCGAAAAACGGCTGGAAGAATATCGGGCAGACCAACAGAAACAGATCGATCGCTTGATCTCGGTATTGTCGGGAACCGTCAAGGTCTACCTGGATAAACCAGAGTCCGTTGCCGCCTTCGATCCCATCCTGGGCAAAGAAGGCAAAAATATACTCGCGCTTTGCGAGCAGTATATGGCTTATGCGGGCAACAACTATTATCCGTTCATGGTGCCCCTATACAAAAAACAGCGACCAGCGTTATTTCGCGCGGTGGAAATTCTCAAGCTGGAAGCGGCTACCGAAGACACTGACGTCCTGAAGGCCTTCGAATTTATTTGCCTGTACAAACAACGCAGAACGGAAACGCTCCCAATCCAGGAAAATCCTGACGATCCCAATAGCAAAAACCTCCTCAATATCCGCTGGATTCGCGATAAGTGGTGGAAGCTGGTCACTGGCAAAGCCACCAAATCTGCCCAGATCACCCATGTGAACAAGCTGGCCTTTGAGCTCTGTGTATTTGACCGCATCGCAGAGGAACTGAGCACTGGCGATCTGTACATTCCTTACAGCGAAACCTTTGATGATTATCGGGAGCAGATGATCAGCTGGGAGCAATACGATACAGAGCTGCCAGGTTACTGCGAAGAGCTGGGACTGGTGAAGGGTAGCACCGAGTTCACCCAAGCGCTCAAGACGCAATTGACGGAGGCTTGTTACGCGGCTGATCGCAATTTTCCAGATGACGAACAGGTGCGCATTGAAAACGGCAAGCTGATCATTGGCAAGAGTAAAGCAGAAGAGGCTTCGCGGGAGATTGAGGCAATTTCAGAGTTGCTGCAGGATCGGTTGGAAAAGATCAATTTGCTGGATCTCATCATCAATGCGGAACGTTGGCTGTCGTTGCATAAGTTGTTTGGCCCCTTATCAGGCTTTGAATCCAGGGTGGATGATCCATTCCTGCGCTTTGTGCTGACGTTATTCTGTTATGGCACGAATATCGGACCCACTGAAACGGAACGCTCCGTTCGTGGAATCAGCCGCAAACAGGTAGCTTGGCTCAACCTCAAGCGAACCACCGTTGAGCGTCTGGATAAGGCCATATTCAAAGTCAGCAATGCGTACAAGAAATTTAATCTGATTGAGTGCTGGGGATCGGGGAACAGCGTATCGGCAGACGGCAAATTGTGGGATCTGTACGAGGATAATCTGCTGTCAGAATACCATCTACGATACGGCCGGTTTGGCGGCATTGCTTATTACCACGTGTCCGACACCTACATTGCGCTGTTCAGTCACTTCATTCCGTGCGGGGTATATGAGGCGATCTATATCCTGGATGGGTTGCTGAATGACGAGTCCGACTTTAAGCCGGACACGGTACATGGTGACACCCAAGCCCAATCAACACCTGTATTCGGGCTGGCATATTTGCTGGGCATCAAATTGATGCCGCGCATTCGTAACATCAAGGATTTGAATTTCTATAAACCGGATCGCAATATGGTGCTCCAGCACATTCAGTCCTTGTTTCATGAGCCGATTCAGTGGGACCGCATCGAGAAGTACTATCCCGACATGCTAAGGACGACAATGTCGATCAAGGCGGGCAAGATCACAGCCTCAACCATCCTGCGGCGTTTTGGCACCAAAAACCGGAAGAACAAACTGTATTTTGCATTCCGCGAGCTGGGCCGGGTGGTGAGGACGATGTTTCTGCTGGAGTACATCACCGATTTGGAACTACGCAAAACGATTCAGGCAGCTACCTGCAAAAGCGAGGAGTTCAACGAGTTTGCGCGTTGGTTGTTCTTCGCCAACAGCGGAAAGATCGCGTCCAATCTGAAGCACGAGCAGGGGAAGATCGTAAAGTTCAACCACCTGCTGGCCAACCTGGCCATTCTCTACAACGTTAACGCGATGACCACAGCGTTCAACGACCTACGTGCGGAAGGGCACGATATCAGGCGGGAGCACATGGCCAAGTTCTCGCCGTACCACACGGCACATCTGGGCCGGCTGGGTAGCTTTGAGTTGGATCTAAATAAGGAAGTGAAGCCGATGCGGGTTAAACTGGAAATTGAATAAAGCTAGCTATTTCATATAGTTAAGAGCGAAGTGGCTAAATCTAACACTTTTACCGGCCGGACCTCATTCAAGGAACACGATACGCCCAAACACCTCATTACTCGAAAAAACAATAACCACATACGTCTTTTGACAGGCATGCCATCATCCAAAAGCACGCCGTCAAAAAACGACTCATTAAACAAGCGCCATGTATCAGTGCTGGGAATGCTGCCCACCAGGCTGGGAAATGCGACTGAGCGCGTCGGCACTGGCATTGCCTACACCCTGTGAAATATCACCGAGTGACACAATCCCCACCAAGCGTTTCTGTCTGTTCAAAACCGGTAATCGTCTTACCTTCAGCTCAGACATCTGCGTGGCGACGTCCTCAATCTCCTCGTCATCAAAACAATAATGCAGGTCTTGACTCATGGCATCACGGACGATGGTATCCAGTCCCCTGCCCTCTGCCAACGCTCGTATGACAATATCGCGATCTGTGATCATGCCTACCAAACGATCGTTTTCGCCCACAGGCAACACACCAGTATCATGCTCCTTCATGTTTTTTGCTGCGGCTTGAATAGTTTCCTGTGGAGAACACAGAACAACTTTCTGGCTCATGCATTCGATGATTTTCATATCGGTATCCACCTCTTTATCTATCGTTTAAATTCAGCACCTTCAGAGGTAGGCAGTAGCAATGTGACAATGTTCCAGTTCCACGAATATATTTTCTGCCTCCCGTTTCGGCAGAAGCTCAAACAATCTTCTGCCGGGCCGTCTCATGAACTTAAAGAAAGAGGCTTTGTCAGTATTCTTGAGACACCAATTTGAGGATTTAGTCATGCATCAGAGACATCCACGTGATCAGCAATATGAGCAGCAGAACAACCGCAACCAACCCGAATTTCGCCGCAATGAAGAGCGCAGTCAGGATTATGGGCGCTATGGGTGGGAGCAGCAGAACCGGGAACAGGACTTCAGTGGCAACTATGCCACCAGTGGAGACGAATGGCGCGGCACTGCAGATCGAATGCCGGAATATAACCAACCAAGAGGTGGCCAAGACCGCTATTCCCAAGGTGGAACAAGCCAATACAGTGGTCAAGGACAGTCCGGAATTGGCCAGCGTTTGTTTGGAAATGATATGGGCGGCGGCCAGTTCGATCCATCGCACCAGAACTGGGGCGAAAGGTCAAATTTTGGCAATTTTTCGTCAGGGCAACGCAGCATGAGCGGGCAACAGCAACAGCCACAGCAACATCGCGGGCGCGGTCCCAAAGGCTATCAGCGCACGGATCAAAGGATTGAAGAAGATGTCTGTGAGCGTCTGTGTGATGACCCAAACGTTGATGCCAGTGATGTCACTGTAACCGTCAAGGATTCAGTAGTAACGCTCGAAGGGAGTGTCGACAGTCGCACCTGCAAACATCGCATTGAAGATATCGCTGATAGTTGTTCTGGCGTCAAAGATGTGCAGAACAGGTTAAGCGTATCGACTGACCGATGGAGCAGTGGCAGCATCGCGAGCAATGCCAGTGCCCGAGAACCTCATCAGGGTGAAGAGTCGTCACCCGATACGATGACAGAACATTAATACCGACGGGCCGGGCGCTGCGTGCTACCGGCCCTTAATGGTAGCGCAGATCTTCTATTTAGCGCTGATCGGTTTACTATTCGGCCGACAACCTCTTCCGTAAGGAAAACGCTCCTCTCAGATCACCGGCCAAAAAACCGGTCGCCTGGTCATCCGGATATTTTTGCTTGATGACTGACTGCAGTTCAGGTGCAAGCGTTTTACCATGACAGGCAAGACAAACCTCCGCTGTCCCGATCGCTTGCATATAGCGATATTCGTTGCCAATCTTTTCGCCATGACGCAACTGCTCCAGGGGAGTACCTGCAGCCCGCTGGGACTCGAACTTGAGAAGCACCTGTTTCTCCCATTCGTCAGCCGTATTGCCAGGATTGCGCACTTTCAACGCTGTTCGCCCTACCGTCCAAGGCGCCCTGCTATGCTGGTTGGCAATCGCTGGCGCAAGCGTGTGACACGCATCAACGGCAGCCACCGCCCCTCCTGACTGCATGGCCGATTTGACGGTCGCTTGTAGTTGCCCCGCAAACGGTGCCACGAGCGCCTGAGCCTCGGCGTCAAGAGCCGGATCGCTGGCCAGGGCATTGACAGAAACAATCAGTAATAACGCCGACGCATATCGCATGGAAACCTCATTAACGTGTTGAATCGCTTGGGCGGTGTAAACCGGACACCGACTATCAATGTCCTGCTGCCCTCCGGTCACGACGAGGGGAGTTTGTGTTTACAACAAAAACATATTAGCATTATCTTATATCCTGTAAACATGCCGGAATGCAAACACCGAGGGGCACGCAATGAGTGAAGGCAAAAAAATTTTCGTATCGTTGAAGCAAATCAAGGACTACCAGTTCAGAGCGGAATTCGGTGACGCCACCCGCTCAATCGTGACAGATGAACCTGAGCCACTTGGGAATGGCATGGGGCCGAGCCCGGTTCAGCTTCTGGTCACGGCGGTAGGCAACTGTCTGACAGACAGTCTTCAGTTCGCCCTGCGAAAGTTCAAACAAAATGCTGAGCCACTCAATACCAGCGTTGAAGCATTAGTGGGCAGAAATACAGAAAACAGATTGCGGGTTCTGTCGATTGATGCGTCCATTACCCTTGGTGTAGCAGCCGCCGGGGTGGAACACGTCGATCGCATTCTCGGCCAATTTGAAAATTTCTGTACGGTAACGCAAACCATTGCCCAGAGCATACCGGTCAAGTTGACGGTAATCGATGCGGCGGGCGAGGTTCTGCACACCTCACACACCGGGTCTGTTTCAGTTTGAATCCAGGGCGATCTTTGATCGCCGTGGTGTGCCCCATCTCTATTGAGTCGCCTATGCCACTTCAAAAAAAACTGTCCATTGAAAAGATGCATGAAAATGCCGACAGCGCGGAGCGGCTGCTGAAAATCCTTGCCAATTCGAACCGATTGATGATCCTCTGTCATCTGCTTGATGCTGAGCGCAATGTCAGCGAGCTTGAGGCGTTGGTCGGACTGTCACAATCGGCGCTCTCCCAGCATCTCGCCAAACTGAAAGATCAGGATATCGTCGATTATCGAAAAATCGGGTCCCAAGTGTTCTACTCAATGAAAAACAAGAACGTTGGGCGCGTCATGCAACTGCTCTACTCCATCTACTGTGAGTAGCCCATGCACAGCAACAGCCAACTGTTTTTCTGATAGCGTTCTCTGCTGCCTGTTTTTGTAACAATGCCTGTGTAAATTTTACTTTCAATTGCTGACAATGCCCCTCATGGCGTCCATCAACGTGCTGCCGCCTTGTTGACACGCCTATTTTTTGGCGAAAAGCACTTGCTGCTTCAATTGCAGCACACACAACCTGATCCCTTGGTTGCTGGCATGCTTTATGCGTCGCCTCTCGTGACCGTAAGAGAAGCAACTCTAGACAGTCGAGGGGTTTGAATATGTCCATTCTGTTAAAAAACAAAAAGGAATTGCTTTTAACTCCAGCTCGCTCATCCCATGCAATCACTGACGACGTACAAGCCGCACGCAATGTGTTATCAGTCATGTTGAGGGGCTATCCCAATCCCATCTCTGTCCGCTTGTGGAACGGCGAAACCATCTGCGGAGAAGCAAAATCAAAATTCTGCATTGTTGTTAACGATCCATCAGTTATCAGTGATATTTTGCTGAGGCGTGATCTGGTCTTGTTGACCAAACACTATCTAAGTGGGATTTTTACTGTAGAAGGTCGTCTGGAAGACTTGTTTCATCTGGGCGAATGGATATCGCGACAACATTTTACGTTGCAGGAGAAATGGTTTGTCACCAAGAATGCACTGAGAATATCGACGCTAAAAAGTGTTTTTTCAACGGGCGCACAGCCTTCCCTGTCTGCATTAAAAACCTCATCCATGTCAGTGTTGAGCCGCCAACGAAATGTGGGAAATTCCTTCTATCGGCTGTGGCTGGATCCTGACATGGTATATTCCTGTGCATATTTCGACATGGACAATCAATCGTTAGCGGCTGCGCAACTCAACAAATTCGACCAGGTTTGTCGGAAACTCAGGTTGCAAAGCGGGCAACACATACTGGATGTCGGATGCGGTTGGGGTGCGTTTGCGTGCTGGGCTGCACGTCACCACAATGTTACGGTGGACGGTATCACAACAAATCGTCAACAATATCAGTACTCGTTGGCACGGGTTCATGGAGAAGGACTCGCGAATCGTGTGAACATACGCCTGATGGATTTTCGCGACTTGCCTGCAAAAGCCCGATATGACGGTGTATTGGATATCGGCACTTTCGATCAGGGTGTTCGATCAAGTTCTCTCAACGACTACCAGCGCTTGAGACGCATGCTGAAACCTGGCGGGCGAATCCTGTCGCATTCCATGAACAGTTTTGAAGGTCACCAACGCTCGCAAATCAAGGAATACATTCATCAATATATTCACCCTGAAGGAGAGCTCCCCAGGTTGAGCGTCACGTGCTCCAATTTTGAGAATGCTGGCTTCGAAATTCACGATATCGCGTCAATGCATCGGCATTATGTCATGACCCTCAAGCACTGGTTGGCACGACTGAGAGCACACCATGAACACGCCGTTACTGTGGCGAGTGAAACAGCCTATCGCCTGTGGGAACTTTATTTGGCTGGTTGCAGCCACTTCTTTTCCAGCGGTGAAATAGGTGCAAATCAGATACTGGCATCATCCCGCAAAGACACCTCGAAGATTTTCCTGCTACCGACAGATGTGCATGACCCGAACGCAAACGAATGGCTTCATGACAGACATTGATACAGTGCTTGCAACTATCTAAAGTGGAAGCCGTCCAAAACGGACGATGACATCGGAATCATTACACTCACGAACAAGGACGTTCTCCCCATGCACAAACCACTTCCATATCGATACATCGCCAACCTTCGTCTATCTTCCTGGTTTTTTCTGGCATTCGCTCTTATCGCTTGTGATGATCAACCGAAAGACGTGAAGTCTTCTGAGCACCGAAAGTCGGAGAGGGAAAGCGCCTTCAACCGGGAAGCTGGTGCCGATTCTGTTCTGAAAAATTCGCCACTTGAAGCGATCAGCACCTACCTCGATGGATTTCATTTTTATAGTGGCAACATGCAAGCACAAGTTCAAGCACATCATTATGTCGCAAAGATGAACGATGAATTCATGCAGGCGACTATCTATGACGGAAACACCTCTGATGCGAAGTTAATTGGAATCGAGTACATCATCAGCGAACGATTATTCAACAATCTTCCCCCAGAAGAAAAATTTTATGGCACAGTCATCATTACGAGGTTAAATCCGGTGCACTCGCCGCTCACGGGTTAAATACGACGGATGAAAATGAACTCATGCGGCGACTAGTGAGTACTTATGGAAAAACCTGGCATACATGGCATTCCGAGCTCCATCCGCAATTACCTGTCGGCATTCCTGCGCTGATGATGAGTTTTACAGCGGATGGCCAACTGAATCCCATGCTGGTCAGTCAGCGCGACAGAAACCTGAATGTAGACACGAAGCAATTGGTTCTCGCCAGGGAAAATATTCCGGTGCCCATGGTTGATCCCTTGGCGAACGCGTGGGAGAGGGATGGCGCCATGCAGCTGAACCTGGTCAAAGTGGCATCGATCCTGGTGCCACCGCCTGACACCGACATCCCGACCGAGGGAACAGGTACCGAGTCCACACCCGACTTACCTTCTTCGGATACACCATCACCTGACTAATGAGGGACACAGCCACGCGTTACGGTACCGGTAACGAGTTCACTGACTGTTTTTCATCCTCATCAACGCGGCGAAAATAGCCTTTGAACCTTTCCGGTGCACGTATGTCTTTTTTATATGCTGAATCCCGGTACCAGTTGCAAGGATTTGCAACGCCGGGATGCGTGGCGCAAGGGGGACGTTATGGAAGATTCTCTTGGTTCACACACGGACTACCAGACGCTGGAAACGGGTAACATCTACTTTTTCTATCGAACAGGTATCAGGAATGAAGTGCAAAACAACCCGGAGGCAGTGCAACATTTCTATCTGGTGCTGAAACCGCTGGAACGGGCCAAGTTTCGCATCCTTTCCATGGTGAGAAGAACACATGGTAATACACCTGACTTTTCGCAACCCATTTGGGGTGCCGTCGAGGGCATAGACTATTTGCAACTGGATCCGGACAATCCATGGCAGCAGGCGCTGCTTTTCCCTGAGGATAATCAACCCCTCAATCTGCCGGACGCGTTGCCAGTGGCTCGCGGCCGTTACAGCATTATCAAGATGAAAGACGTTCACCATCTTCTGTATAACGTTGATGATGAAAACCAGGCACTAAGCTTTACAGAGAAATTCCGATTTCCAACCCATGGGTGTTACGCCATCCAGATAAAGAATCCAGACAAAAAGATGACGGTAACCATGCTACCGGATACGTCTCGTAAGGTTAAATTTCCGCGACATTTGCAAGAGCAGTTCAGAAACAGACCTTTCGTCAGCAAAGAAGCACATGAGTGTCTTGACTATGCCGGCGCAGAATTTCTGATGATAGCAACAACTCGCTCGTTACCCGTACACACCTATCTTGTCAACGTGTAGGCGTCGATGACAACAGGCAAGGGCCGTCAGAAGCCGCATTGCATATTCTTCCATCGATCGCTGGAGCAATGCCGACATCGCCTGCTTGCAAAAGCTGTTTTATGACCAGCGCCTTGAGGTCAACCGAAGCATTCGGAGGAGTGACGGACATCTCCTGCCCGATCATGGTGTAACCATCCTGATCGCCAGCACGATTCAACAGAAAATCATTAGTGACCGCGAGAATGACATCATCCGGTTTCACAGGCGTCAGCCCTGAAGGTGTGACGAGACTCAATTGGGTCGCGGTCGCTTTTATCGGGTCATGATGAAAGGCAAAACCACTGATTTGCAACCAGCGACCATTCCCCGTCCAATCCGTGATGGCGTGATTGACGATTTGTTGTAATTGCTTACCAGATAGCTTGATCATGTTCAACTTCGCGGGAAACGCGAACAAAGAATCGATATGCGTTCGGGTGATCGGACCCGCGGGAATATTGTAGTTCATGCGCATGCCACCGGAATTCAGGAAGGCCACCTGGGCGCCTTGCGCTCGAAACGCGGCCAGCGCGGAATCCGCGAGGTAATCGCCCAGATTGGTTTCAAAGCGGCGAATGGTCAGCTCTTCGGCGATCAGATCCACCTGCGTTTTTCCAATCGCTGTCCGCATGCAATCAGAAGGCGCGCCTTGTTCACGGCAGTGCTGATCTTCGAATTTTTTAACCCAATGGTCCACGCGTTCCTGCACCAGGGGATCGGCAACATATTTCCCGGGCAGTGAAACAAACTCCACAGACGTTTCCGGTTGCTTGTCTTCAAGCGTGACCTGAACGACGGCGGCGCTATTTGCATCGGCATCGGCTTTGACCAGCAGACGACCGTTGACATCGAACTTCTGCCTATCATGCTCGTGACCACCCGCCACCAAATCGGGGGCATCGTCACCCAACGCCATGATCAATGCTTTGTCTTCGGCAACGGTCAGATGGGTGACAGCGACCACATAACGCGCACCTTGCGCTCGCAATTCACGTATGCGGTCGCGCAGGGCAGTCACCGGGTTGTCAAATTTCTCTATGTACTCGGCCGGTTTGATCTTGGTCGTGGCACTGACAAACCCGACCTTGATACCGTTTACCGTCACCATTCGGGACATTGCCAAAGGTGGGGCTTCGCTGAACGGCTGCCCATCCAGCCCATTCCGGAACACCAGATTGGTATGTAGCCAGGTAAAACCGGAATCTGCGATGCGTTGTCGCAGCAGTGGCACATGCTTCATCCGGTCTTTCTCGAACTCGTGGTTGCCAAAAGTCAGCAGGAAATAGTCGTCGAATTTACCCCCGTCTCCGTCCAGGTAATTGAATACGTCGACCATCTGCGCCCCATCGAAACGCTGACTCAGCATCGAGGGATACAGAAAATCGCCTGCATGCAAGAGCACGACATCCCTGCCCTGCGCTTCCAGGGATTTTCTCAGACTGCGAACATACGGAAAATTGTCAAGCCTGTAGGTGTCATTGATAACGAGAAAAGTGAGGGAACTGCCACTGGTAGCTGACGAGCTGGCATCATCAGCGCTGTCCTTGGGCGAAAACTCACAGGCAGAAAGGAAGGCAACAAGAAACGCAGCACGCAACATCGTTTTCATGACAGACTCCGGATCACAAGCGCAAAGCTGTCACTTTATCCAAATCGTCATGACGCTACAATGACATGAGACAGGCCCGCTGTGATGCGGGCCTGTCTCATCGTTGATGCCTGATAACGACCACATTGTCTGCCGCCGGCAACGTTGGCGCAGAAAATCCGCTCTCAGTCCCGACGATAAAGTGTCACCACACACGCACCACCCAGTCCCAGATTATGCTGCAACGCAATACGCGCATTGGCGACCTGACGCTGTTCCGCCATGCCGCGCAGCTGCCATACCAGTTCTGTACACTGCGCCAGCCCGGTCGCACCCAGCGGGTGTCCTTTGGATAGCAAGCCACCAGAGGGATTGGTAACGTACTTGCCTCCGTAGGTATTGTCGCCATCCCAGATGAACTTCTCGGCACCCCCCTGCGGGCACAAGCCCAATCCTTCGTAAGTCAGTAATTCGTTGGCGGTAAAGCAGTCATGCAATTCCACCACCTGCACATCTTCCGGGCCGATGCCGGCGGCTTCATATACCTGACGTGCGGCGTTAACCGTCATGTCATAGCCGACCATTTTGATCATGCTGCGCTCATCGAAACTCGACGCATAGTCAGTGGTCATTGATTGAGCCGCGATATACACGGGATTGCTGATACCATGCTTTTTGGCAAACTCATCGGAACACAGTATGGCCGCGCCCGCGCCGCAAGTGGGTGGGCAACACTGGAATCGTGTCAACGGATCAAACACCTCTTCCGACGCCATGACTTCTTCGAGCGATAGCACCTGCCCAAACAGCGCGTAGGGATTCCGACTGGCATGTTGGCGTGCCTTTACTGAAATCTGGGCAAAGGTTTCGCGTTTGGTACCGTGTTCCCAACGGTATTCGCGGCCGGCGCCACCGAACATTTGCGCGGCGGGAGGCGCCTGGGTAAAACCCTGAACCTCCATCATGACTTGCGCATGCTTGGTCATGGGTGGTTCGCGATCATTGAACTTCGCGCTCAACGCCCCCTTCTCCATTTTTTCGAAGCCAAGCGCGAGCACGCACTCGGCAAGGCCCCCTTCGATGGCCTGACGCGCAAGATACAGGGCGCTTGACCCGGTGGAACAATTGTTATTGACGTTTACGACCGGAATTCCAGTCAATCCCAGCTCGTACACGGCGCGCTGGCCGCAAGTGGAATCACCATAAACATAACCGACAAATGCCTGCTCGATGTCCTTGTACGGAATACCTGCATCTTTCAGGGCATTGAGACCGGCATCTTTTGCCATGGTGTAATATTCGGGGCTGGCGCCAGGCTTTGCAAATTTCGTCATACCCACGCCGATCACATTCACGCGTCTTTTCATGATCATTTCCTCAAACGTTATAAAATGCAGTCACGCGACTAAATGCTGTCACGCGGCTCAAAAAAAACCTTTCAGAAAGCCGAGTTGATGCACGGGCAGCAACTCGCCATTCACCCGCAATTTACCGTGCTGATAGAGATCGCGCAGCTCTGCCTTGCCATTGGAGAGTGCTTCAAAATCACTGTCGCTAATGACCAGGGTTGTCTTCGCTGCGGCATCGGTGCCTTCACGCACTGTCGCTGGCGCAGCGGCAAAATCCAGCGTCCACGAGCGTTCGATATCACTGATCGTCAACACGATGTTCGCCACAGGCAGTGTAGAGCGTTCCTGAGACCCGATATGAGCAGACAGCTTGTCAATTAGTATCGGAGCTTTGGGGGCCTGCTTCACTGATGATGATGACGGTGCTGCCTTGGCAGTGCCACTCGCTGTTTCTTTGGCCGAAGATGTCGCTGTGGCCGAAGAGGTTGCTGGCGTTTGTGCGCCCGACTTCAAACGTTGCGCCATGGCATCCTTGACGAGCTGCGGATCCATTTTCTGCAGGAATGCGAGCTTGTTCGACGCCATGATATTGCCACTGATTTTCAGTTTGCCGCCGAAATACAGCTTCTGAGCATCCTCGGCGCCAGTGCACATGCCGATGAAATTGGCCTGACTCAACTCCAGTGTGACGTCCGGTTTTTCAATAACGCCTTCGCTGACCGCCCCACTGCCATTTTTCAGGTCTATCGCCCAGCTACTGTCTGGATCGGCAAACTTGAATTGAAACACGGTCCCCACCTGCCCCACCAAACCTGCATTGCTTTCGATGTGCTTGCGGATAGCGGTAAACACATCAGACACCTGAGGTTCAACGCTTTGTGTTACAGCAGGTTTTGCAGCGTCCTCTTTTTGCGCGGGTGCGCTGACCGCAGGCTTCGCTTGTGGAATGTCCTTGTACAATTCAATGACGGCGTTCTTGATCACGACTTCGTTGCGTTCCTTGACCAGGGTTTCAAATACCACCCGCGTCTCGGATTCCTTCCACATACGTGTTATCAGCGTATCGCCGGGGAAAACGCTCTTGGCGAAACGCACCTTGATACTCTTGAAGTAACGCGGATCGTTATTGCTGAAGGCCTTGATCACATGACGGCCACAATAACCATAGGTACACAGCCCATGCAGAATCGGGCGTTCATAGCCAAATGCCTTGGCGAAATCCGGATCGGCGTGCAACGGGTTCCAGTCGCCTGACAGACGGTACAACAAGGTCTGGTTGGCATCGGTCTTTTCTTCGATAACGGCATCGGGTTCACGTGCAGGCGGCACATTTTCTTCGGTGCTCGGGCCCCGATCTCCGCCCCAACCACCCGCACCTTTCACAAAAGCGGTCATTTCGTTGTAAACGACTTCATTCCCTTGCTCATCGCAAGAGCTGATGGCGAACGTGACGACTGCATTCGGCGCCTTATCCCATGCCTGCTTGAGTTTGAAGGTATGCTTCAAGTGGGCATGTGGTGGCAAGGGGCGCTTGATCTCGGTGTACTGCTCGCCATGCAACAAGCGCTCAAAACCAAAATTCATGCCGGGCAGTTTCAGCCCGCCTTTTTTGGCGGCAGACAGCATGGCATTCATCTGCGGCATCACCCCAAAGGTTGGCAACGCAGCAAAACTTCCGCCCATTTCATAGACGTATTTCAGTTCGTTGCGATCCAGGGGATCGCGCGCTGCACCGATACCCAAGGCATAGAGTGCCAGATCGCGTTCGTCGTAGGACGATTCCAGTTCCAGTTTGGTTTTCGCGGCCAGATCGAGATCGATGAACTCATTGCCGCCCAGGGGTGGGTTACTGATGCCGCTGATGATTGGCGTGATGGATTCCGTGGTGTTCGTGGGATGGGTCGATTCACTGAAATCGGTAATCTTCTGCCAACGTTTCGCCACATCATCCAGGGTGAACGGGCGCTTGTTCGGAAAAAAGTACCCGGCGGTCCGTTCCCAGCGCAGTTTTGCAATGTAACCTGCACCCACCTCGAACAGTGATTTGGTTTCCTTGCATTCCTCATGGCACAGCCAGGCCACCAACGGGCTGACCGCTTCTGGCTGCAACATTTCCAGCAGTTGCGGAGGCATGATGGTTTCCGTGAGGCGCGATGCGGCGAGGGGCGCAATAGTGTTCACCAGTACATTCTTGCTGCGGCCTTCTTCGGCCAGCGTGTTGGCAAGCCCGAGAATACCCAATTTGGCCGCGCTGTAATTCGCCTGCCCGAAATTGCCGTAAATACCGGCGGCCGACGTGGTCATGACAATGCGTCCAAACCCCTTGTCACGCATGATGGGCCAGGCGGCATGCGACACGCTCATGCTACCGGTGAGATGCACGCGCAACACGAGATCCCAATCGCCTTGCGTCATTTTGTTGAAACTGACATCCCGCAGAATGCCGGCGTTATTGATGACGATATCCACCGTGCCAAATGCGTCCAGCGCCGTTTTGACGATGGCCTCCCCGTTCTCGACCGAGTCATAGTTGGCTACTGCTTCTCCACCCATGGCACGAATCTCTGCAACCACCTTGTCGGCAGCAGAGGTCGATTGTCCGGAACCATGTGCACTCCCCCCCAGATCATTCACCACGACTTTCGCACCGCGTGCTGCCAGCACCAGCGCGTGTGAACGACCCAGGCCACCACCGGCGCCCGTTACAATTGCAACACGACCATCAAAACGCAATTCACCCATTGTCATTCTCCATGCGAGATTAAAACGCTATTAAAACAGTGAGACCAACGTTGATACGATTCGGGAGGAAAGGGCCTGCGACCAGTCGTGAGGCGGGATCGACTGTATCGCAGACCGGAGAGACACCATCGGGCTCGACGAAACCGGGTGGTGCTTGAAGCTTGTGTATTAGATGGAACGCGAGATCAGCTCTTTCATGATCTCGTTGGTGCCACCGTAGATGCGGTTGGCGCGTGTATCGATGTAAGCACGTGCAATCGGGTATTCCAGCATATAGCCGTAGCCACCGTGCAATTGCACACACTCATCGACCACTTTGCTGAGCAAATCCGACACCCAGTATTTGGCTGCCGCAGCGGCTTCAACCGTCAGTTTGTTCTGCAATACCAGTTCGATGCAGCGATCGACATACACCCGACCGATCTGGATTTCGGTGCGCATTTCAGCCAGTTTGAAGCGGGTGTTCTGGAACGAAGACACCGGTTTGCCAAACGCCTTGCGTTGTTTGACGTAATCGACAGTGGTTGCCAGTGCATACTCAGCACCGGCGATACACATGATGCCGATCATCATGCGTTCCCAGGCCAATTCTTTCATGAGCATGATGAATCCCATGCCTTCCATGCCGAGAATGTTGGATTTCGGCACGCGCACGTTATCGAAAAAGAGTTCACAGGTGTCCTGACCTCTCATACCGACTTTCTTGAGCGGCTTGCCCTTGGTGAAACCCGCGCGGTTCGCTTCCACCAGGATCAGGGAAATGTTTTGTGCGCCCTTGTCGCCACTGCCGGTTTTGACCGCTACGACGACAATGTCTGACAGATAACCGTTGGTGATGAAAATTTTCGAACCGTTGATGACATAGTCATCGCCATCGGCCACGGCCGTGGTTCGAATGCCTTGCAAATCAGATCCGGTGCCAGGCTCGGTCATGGCGATCGCACCAACGGCTTCACCCGTCGCCATTTTCGGCAACCATTCACGCTTTTGAGCTTCGGTACCGAAATTGACAATATAGTTGGCCACGATATCCGAGTGCAGTGCGAATCCCGATGCGGAATCGCCGCTACGCGCCTGCTCTTCCATCAGGATAACGCTGTACATGCGATCCACACCGGCGCCGCCGTATTCTTCCGGCATGGTTGGACACAGCATGCCCAGCTCACCAGCCTTGTTCCACAGATGACGATCGATGTGTTGCTGCTCTTCCCAACGCTCATGGTGAGGCGCGATCTCTTCCTCGAAAAAGCGGCGCACCGTTTTGCGGAAGGCCTCATGGTCTTCATTGAAAAGGGTGCGGGGAATCATGGGTGCTACGGGCGTCGGAGAGACATGCATGGTTACAGCTCCTGTCTGTGGTGTTAATTTACAATATGGACGTACAACATGTATAATTGATACCATGCAGTCACGAAGTCAGTCAAGCAAAGATATACGCCGTGTCACCAACTATTCCGGGGTGCCGTCGGTACTGAAAGAGTGAGACAAAACAGGGTGTTTACAGGTTTAGTATGACCGTACAAGCCAGTAGACTACGCGCCGCTAGAACGCCGCAGCGAGAAAGAACACGCGCATGAGCCAAACCCGTCGCAGCAAAGATGAGCTACCGATAAAAACACGCCGAACCCAGGAGGAGCGCAGTGAGGCCATGCGTCACCGCCTGATCACGGCGACCATAGAATGCTTGCAGCATGAGGGATATGCCGCGACCACGGTCAGTCGCATTATTGAACGGGCAAAAGTGTCCCGTGGAGCGCCGGTCCACCACTTCCCGTCGAAAGCAGCGTTGATCGCCGCAGCCGCCAAGCAGCTCACGCAGCGCATTTACATCCAGTTGGGCAAGGGTGTGTTGAAGTTGCAGGCATCCGACGACCGCTTGCACGATCTTATCTACAACTCCTGGAAGGAAGTGTTCAACCAGCCCGAGCACATCGCGCTCAATGAACTGTTGCGAGCGAGCCATTACGACGCCGAACTCGCCGATATCATGCAGAAGTTATGGACAGCCAGCTATCGGACCCTGGTCGATACGGCCGAACACTATCTGGAACCCCTGCAGCAAGGTGAAGACGTTGGCCAGTACATGGTACTGACCCAATGGATGTTGCGCGGCATGGCCCTGGATCAGCATCTGGTTGAGAATACCGGGCTTTATGATCACTACATTTTGATGTGGAGTCGCGTGCTGGCCTTGCACCTGAAGGCCAAGGCTGGCGTGAACACGCCACCGCCCAAGCCTGATCTTTGGGATACACCGCTGGTCCCGTCCCCAAACGAAAACGGGGCATGATAGCCCCGTTTTCATCCCGGCAAGAAAGGCAGTCCGCTATTGCGGCTTACCCAGCTCAACGACCTGTTCCACATGATGCACCGCATCGGCCTCATGGGTAACGGTGTCTGCCTGATTATTGTTACGCCCGTCGAGGGCCACTTGCATGAACGCCAGGCCGCACACGACAAAGGCCGATAAAATGGCCCAACTGGCTGACGCCTCCGGAGCGGTTTCACCGTGGCGTTTCGCACTGGTGATGCGATAAAGGGCATAACCCAGCGTTGCCAACATTAATGCAAGGCAAAACAGGGTGAATTGGGAATTGCTGTGTTCCATGGGACACCTCACTGCTACAGAAGTCACTTCTAACAGTTAAGCCCCATGTCGAACACTTTTCCATTAAAGTGATCATTTTTTCATCAGCCCTTTTTTGGCGGTTGACCCTGGACAGCTGACTGGCCATCCACTGTTCAGTCGCTCCGATAAAAACATGATATTGTGTGTATCGCGCGGCAGGCTTGTTCGCCGCCACAAGATCCCCCCTATTTCATGCACGGAGCTCTCGCGAAGGGCGCTCTGCGCCAAGGTCCTACATGTCCCATTCTCAAGACCTTAAAAAATTTACTGCAGCAGAGTGGTTGGAAAAATCCACGCCACCGCTGCCAGATGATGCCTCCCGGGCCACCGACGCATCCCGAATCGGGTTCGTGCCGGCAGCGATCAACCCGGCGCGAGAGGTCCGGGCCTTTCACCGTTTTCATTACCGGCTGACCCTGCTCTATGGGGGCGCGGTCATCTTCACGTTGCTGCTGCTGGTGTACTTCTTTTACAGTCTGTGGTCACAATCCGAAGTTGAATCCCTGCAACGGCGGCTCGGCTCGCTATCCGGCAGTCTTGCCCAGATCATCGACAGCGACGGGATCGCCGCCCTGCCCGCCAATGGCAAGGAACCCACGCCTCTCCACCAACGATTGCAGCAGCAATTCAAGGCGTTGGCAGACCGCGACCCCGATATCGAGTCGATCTACATCCTCCGCCCGTCTCCGGTACCGACACGCCTGTACTTCTTCGTTGATTATTCCCGTAGCGGGCAGCAGGCCAAACCGGGAGATTCCTACTCGGCCGAAGACACTCCCGTGCTGTTGAAAGGCTTCCTGCGACCGGCGGTCGAGGATCAACCGTATGCGGATGAATTCGGGGTGACGCTTTCGGCCTACGCACCCCTGCTGACCCGGGAGGGCCAATCCATCGGCCTGGTGGGAGTCGACGTCAAGAGTGAGCTGCTCGACACCATGCAACGGCAGGTCTTCATCATTTCTGCCGGCATCCTGCTGATGGCGCTCTGCATTATTGCCGCGGTTTCCTTTGTCGTCGCACGCAGTATCCGGGAACCCTTGGGGCGTCTGATTCTGGCGACCGGCGCCGTGGCCCAGGGCAATCTGGATGTAAGGTTGCATCTCAATCGGCGAGACGAATTCGGCGTCCTCGGCAAGCATTTTGATCGCATGGCCGAGGAACTCAAGGAACGCCAGGTGATCCGGGATTTGTTCGGACGCTACCTGAGCGAAGACGTGGCCCGCTCCCTGCTCGCCCGCAACGCCAACATTGAATTGGGCGGGCACGAGGTCGTGGTCACGGTGTTGTTCTGCGATCTGAAGAATTACACCACCATCAGCGAACAACTCTCGCCCTTGCAAATGGTCGCCATGATCAACCAATATCTGGGCGTCATGAACATCGTGATCGATCGCCACGAAGGCTGCGTCATCGAATTCCTCGGCGATGGCATTCTGGCCGTATTTGGCGCGCCGCACACCCTGCCCGATCATGCCGAACGCGCGGTTCGCTGCGCGCTGGAAATGCGGACGGCGCTCGATCAGCTCAACGAGACCTGGATCGTCGAAGGCATCGCCGAACGCTGGAATGCACTGGGGATTCCGCGCATTGAATGTCGCATCGGCTTGCACACTGGCCCGGTCGTCGCTGGCAACCTGGGTTCCCACACACGGATGAAGTACGCCGTGATTGGCGATACCGTCAACGTCGCCTCCCGCCTCGAATCCCTCAACAAGGAATTTGGCACCTCCATCCTGTTGAGCGACGAAGTCAAATCGCGCCTGCCCAACGACCTGCGCGAGCAGGCCCACAGGGTTGGCGTTACCATCGTGAAAGGCCGACAGCAAACGCTGGTGTCCTATAGCTTATAAAAACGAAACCGTCAGAAGTGATGGCCTTTAGCAGCCAAGGTTATCGCACAGCCCACGTCATGGTGACGTGATCAGTGCCGACACCTCCCGCATGGTGACCAATTCTTCTGCCACTGTCGGGTGAATCCCCAGCGTGCTGTCGAGTTGCTGTTTTGTGATTCCGCACGTCATGGCGGCAGCAAACCCCTGAATGATCTCCCCGGCGTTATCACCCACCATATGCATGCCCAGGACGTTGTCGCTTTCCGCATCGACCAGAATTTTCAGGAACACTTTTTCGTCGGTTTGCACAAACGTGTGACTCATCGGTTTGAACCGGCTGCGATAGATCCTGAACGGCCGACCCAGCGCATGGCATTCTTCTTCGGTCAAACCGACACAAGCCACGGGCGGCTGGCAAAACACGGCCGTCGCCAGTGTGTCGTAACGAATAGGCTGAGGCGCCGAACCGAACAGACGGTTCGCAACATACATGCCTTCGGCCAGAGCGACGGGGGTAAGCTGCATGCGGTTGAGAACATCGCCAACCGCATGAATCCCGGTGACACGGGTTTCAAAGTGCTCGTTGACCTCGATGCCGCCGCTTTCCGTCAGCGTTACGCCGACGTCGACCAAACCCAGCCCATCAATATTCGGTGTTCGACCGGTGGCGGCAATCACGGCATCCACGGTCAGGCATTCACCATTGGTGAGCCTGACCTGGTACTGGCCTGCGTCGACGTCGATACGCGCAATGTTCAGCGCCGTCCTGACCTTTACGCCACGCAGGGGCAGCGTTTGTTGCACGTGCGCGCGCACCTCCGAATCAAAGCCGCGCAATATCTGTTCGCCACGGTAGACCAGTGTCGTGTCGGAGCCGGCTGCCGCCAGAATCCCCGCCAATTCCACGGCAATATAACCACCCCCCAGCACCAGACTGCGGCGCGGCAGACTCGTCATGGCAAAAAACTGGTCTGAGTTCAATGCGTGTTCCGCACCGGGAAACTCCGGCCTCTTGGGCTTGCCACCCGTTGCAATCACGATATGGCGGGTTTGCAGGAGCTGCTCGCCGACCTTTACCACGTTGGCAGACTGTAGACTCGCACTCCCCCAGAAACGGGCCACCTGCGCGTTTTCCAGCAGGCGGTCGTACACGCCGCTCAAGCGGGAGACTTCCTTGACTACTGCCGCCTGCAGTGTCGGCCACTGATGAACCGCCGTGCCCGGCGTCCAGCCGAAACCTTCGGCGCGCGCGAACAACGACGAGAATTCCGATCCCATGACATACAGTTTCTTGGGCACACACCCGACGTTGACACAGGTGCCCCCCCAGAAGCGCGACTCAATGCACGCCACCCGCGCGCCCAGTCGTGCAGCAATACGCGCACAGCGCACGCCCCCTGAACCTGCACCGATTACCACCAGGTCATACGTTTCAGAAGAAGTCATGGTTTGCCTCTCAGTCACATGTTGCAGATAAAAAAACAAAAGGCCTGACACTTCTGCCAGGCCTTGTTTACATCAACCGGATCGAGGTTGGCCGATCATTGCTGCGCGTTGAGAATGTCGATCTCAACACGACGATTGGACGCCTTGCCGGATTCCGAACGGTTGTCGGCGATCGGGTAACGCGGACCGTAACCATAAACCTGCATCCGGGCACGTGCAACTCCCTGACCGGAAAGATACGACGCCACTGACTCGGCGCGTTGTTCCGACAGGCGCTGATTGAGTTCGGCGCCACCGGTGCTGTCGGTATGGCCAGACACCTTGATGGAGGTGTCCTTGTACTCTTTCAATACCAGCGCCACCGAATCCAGCGCCGAGTAGAACGAAGGCATCAGACTCGATTGACCCGACGGGAACGAAATCGCACCTGGCATGTTCAGTTTGATGCCATCGGCAGTGCGGGTTACGCTGACGCCCGTGTTATTGAGTGTTTCACGCAGCTTGGCTTCCTGACGGTCGAAGTAATATCCGGTACCGCCCCCCAATGCCGCGCCAAGGGCAGCACCTTTACCGCGGTCTTTCTTGCCGGCAACGGCAGCGCCCAACACTGCGCCAACGCCCGCGCCAATAGCGGTTTTGCTGACCTTTTGTTCCCCGGTGTACGGGTCTATCGCACAGCCACCCAGCAGGGAAACACCGACCAACAACGCCACAGCTTTCATTTTCATTGCCAACTCCAGTTAAACCAAACACTTGAGCGCGTATTCTGTCCTGATTCCAGAAACAAAAAAAGCGGGAAAATCCCGCTTTTTTCAATGACAGAAATCGTATCTGCTAATTATCGTCCGGCGTGCGACGATCATTGCCTTTCCTTCGCTCCAGCGACGGGTTGAGATAGGCTTCGGTCGCAGATGACTTGCGACGATCCCTGCCCTTGCGTTCCTCGAGCGTGTCTTCAATGGTATGCAGAATTTGATCTGTTGATTTTTTTTCGTTATCCATGATGCCAAACCTGTCAGAAGTAACTACTGCTGGCTGAGACACAACCAGTGCACCTTGACCAGTATAGTCACAGTCCAAGGGGAGGAAAGAACATAACGTTATCAATTATAGAACCAAAATGAATATAGGTTCTCATTGTCACGCAACCACGCAGGAGTATACTCGGACCAACGTCCCATAAAACAAGAACTAACCATGAAAACAGCACTCGTCACCGGCGCTTGCGGATTTGTGGGCTGCGCCATCGCCCAGGCTCTTCTCAATCAGGGTTGGCAGGTCAACTTGCTCGATTTGCCCGGCAGCCCACATTGGGATGCGATCCCCCAATCGCCACGTTGCACCCGTTTCGAGGGTGACATCCGCGACAAGCATCTCGTGGCACTGGCGGCGCGTGGCTGCACGCATATTTTCCATACCGCTGCCCTGCTGAATTCAATCGCACCCCGCGAAGTGTTTTTCGACATCAATGTCAACGGCACCCGCAATGTCTGCGAGATTGCGCTCGAGACCAAGATCCAGCGCCTGGTCTATGTCAGCACCTCAGACGTTTTCGGCATTCCTGAAGAAGAGGAAGTCATCAACGAGCGCACGCCGTACCGTTCCTGGCAAGAACCTTATGCCGACAGCAAGATCGCAGCCTCTGAGCTGGTCAAAGCGTTCATTGCTGATCATCAGCTGCGCGCCACCATTATTTACCCGGGCTGGGTCTACGGGCCGGGCGATCGCCAGTTCTTCCCGACCATCATGCAAATGATCCGCGAACGTTGGGTATTTACCTGGCATCGACGCCGCCCTTACGAAGTTGATCTGATCCACATCGATGATCTGGTGCGGGCGATTCTCACCACGCTCGATACGCCACTGAGTGAAGGTGAGGACTACCTGATTCTCGACCGGTCCACCAAATTGACACCCGAATCCTTTTACCGCCAGATCGCCGAGGTCATGGGGGCAAGAATCAACGTGCTCAAGATCCCGTATCCGGTAATGATGACCATTGCCTGGATTTCGCAGTGGTTGACGCGCAAGGGCATCACCCGCAAACATTTGCTCAGCACCACCGATGTGAAGGCCTTTGGCAACGATTTTCATTTTTCCACCGACAAGGCACGCAAGCAGCTCAACTGGCAACCGCAGATCAGTGCGCGTGACGGGGTTCGCCTGGCAGTCGAATGGCAGCTTCAGCAAAGCAGCGAGGGGGAACCGCTGTCTACCAGCCCTTGAGTGCGTGATTCGACAGGCAAGCCTGTAGCCAGTGATGCCGCTTTGCCCCAAAATACCGCCCGGGAATCGCGCAAGGGGTAGAGCTGTGCTGAAGGGGTTTACGCAACTGCTGGCGTTTCAGGTGGCCGGTGTCTTGTTGAACGTGGTGTTTGATCTGCCCGTGCCCGGGCCGGTGCTGGGCATGCTGCTAATGCTGGCTTATTGTCTGGTGTTCACGCCGGGCGTCGAGCTGCAGAAAACCAGTCAGGGCCTGCTGGCGATGCTGCCGCTGTTCATCCTGCCTGCCAGCGCCGGTATTGTGGACTATGGCCCACTCTTGCGCAGCGCCTGGTTTCCTATCAGTCTGGCACTGGTCGCCAGTCTGGTGATCTCGTTCTGGGCAACCCCCTATCTGTTCCGTTTCTTTCTGCGGGTATTCGGGGTGCGTACATGAACGCACTTGTCCCGGTTATCCAGCACCCGGTGTTTTCCCTGCTGTTGACGGTCGGCATCTTTCTGCTTGGGCAGTGGTGCTACGAAACGTCGGGCAAGCGCGCCTGGGCTCAACCCTTCATCATTGCCTTCGTGCTGATCATTGTGGCTCTCAACCTGCTGCCGATCAGCTATGCACGCTATCAATCCAACACGCTGCTGTTGCAGCAGCTGCTGGGAACCACCACGGTCGCCCTGGCTCTCCCCATCTATTTTCACGCCAAGCGCATCCGCCAATACTTCCTACCCCTGCTATGCACGCTGGTCGTGAGCAGCGTGCTGACAGTTGGCATTGCCATGGGCATTCTGGCCGCGTTCGGTCTGGACAAGTCCGTGCTGATTTCCATGGCAACCAAGTCGATCACGACACCCATCGCCGTCGCTGTCTCGGATCAACTGGGCGGGAGTGCGTCGTTGGCAGCGTCGTTCGTGATGATAACGGGGGTACTGGGAGCCATGCTGGGCGGCACCCTTCTTGATCGCAGCGGCAGTACCGATCAGGCGGCACGAGGTATCGCCTTTGGGGTCACCGCCCACGCGCTGGGCACGGCGCGTGCGCTGGAATTGAATCAGGAATGCGGCGCGTTTTCAGCGCTTGCCATGGGGCTGAACGGTATTCTCACTGCCCTGCTGCTTCCCTTTGTTATCCACCTGCTTTATTAATTCCTCAAGATCCGCCGGTTGCGTGCCATTGACCAGTGGCTTGTGGGATCGCAAATCCCCGGAATTGCGCTTGTTGAAGCGGAGGTGACGAGTCATTGGCGGCCGATCCGCCAAGGCACGCTTCAGCGGCTGGAAATCACTGGGCAACGCCCGGAACTGGCCGCGCCGGATCGCGTAACTTTCGCGCCCCACCGCACCATTGGCGAACAGGCGAGGCACAGTAACCTCCCCTTCGATGATCGTTTCCTTGTCTGCGGTGACATTGACTTCACCGGCATCTTTTCCGGCCAGGAACAAGGGGGTTTCACCGTCGATGGACACGATCATGTCCTCGCCGGACAGGCGATAGCGTCCCGGTCCCTTGTAGCCATTGACCACCATCAGCAGGTAGAAATTGACGCCCTTGGCTTCCAGCTTCAGCTCGGAACCGAGCATCGCGGCCCGCTTGGTGAACGTTATTTTCTGTTCCGTGATCAGGCCCTTGCCCTTGGAAAAGTTGTTTTCCCACAATAGCGACAAGCCCTGAGTAAATTCGAACGTAGGTTCGTAACGCTGTTTGAGGGAATTCGCCCGGGCCACGACCGCCGCGCCTTCTATGCGCCGACCCTTGTCGTAGACGCAGGTTTCGCTCTGGCCGGCCGAGTTGGTGCAATCCCCCACGCCATGACGTTTGCCTTTGGAAAAGGTGCCGGCATAGGTGGTGCCGTCCGACTCAACGATGGTGCCATACCCGTGCGGAACATCGTTGGCGTAATCGCCGATATAGGTTTCCCCGGTTTTCTGCTTCAATTCCCCCCGGCCATGACGCACATCGTTTTTCCAGAGCCCTTCGAAGCGCGACCCGCTGGGAAAGAGCAAGGTGCCCGCCCCCTCGCGCATGCCGGCATGCCATTCGCCTTCGTAACGGTTGCCATTAGGGTATTCCATGATGCCAAGGCCTTCACGCTGGCCTTGCCGCCATTCGCCCTGGTACATACTGCCATCGGTTTTTTGCAACGCGCCCGTGCCGTCCGGCAGGCCTAGATGGAATTCACCGATGAACATGCTGCCCCCGGGGAGTTTGAGCGAACCATCCCCCTCAGGCAGACCGTTTTTCCAGTCGCCCGTGTATTCCAGACCATTGTCATAACGGAACACCTCAGTGGACTTTGGCGTGGCCGCGACCGGCTGGCGCAACACCGAAAACAGGTCAGGTTCGGCACCGAACGCCGGCAGCGAAAACCACAGAAAAAGGCAGGCTATTGCATATTTGTTCTTGTCAGGCATGGGAAGCGCACGTCCATCTGGTGCGAAAAAAGAGTCTGCACAATCATGCAGGAGGCGCCCCCCTCAAACAAGCGGCGGGGGGTGCAGCAGAGCGCAAAATCACGAGAAATATCAGGCGACTGCAGGTTGGTATTCGAAACCCACGTTATAGCGCTTCATCATGCCACCGACACTGATGATGACCCGTGCCATGGCGATAAAGGAATCCGGCATGAATACGCGATTGGCGCGCAGTTTTTCCAGCACGTCGTTGAGCCGGTCGCTGACGCTGCGTTCACGCCGATTATCGCCAATGAAGTGATCACTGATTTCTTCGAGCACCGACTGGTTTTCGCAGACAAAACCTGCGTTTCGGAACAACTCGCCCAGTCTCGCCTGATGCATTCCCATCAAGCCCATCAGCAAGGCCCCATAATGACGGGTTTCGTCAGGGGTCAGGGTGCCGATGGCACCGTAATCGAGAATGGCGATTTCCTCATTGGGCGTCACCATGAAGTTGCCCGGATGCGGATCGGCGTGGTAAATCCCGAACTGGGTTACCTGTTGAATGTAGCTGTGCAGCATGCGCGTCAGTATGGCCGTGGCACGTTCGGGGTTGGAGGCGAGATATTGGGCCAGCGGGATTCCGTCGATCCATTCGGTGACCAGAATCTTGTCGGTCGAGAACTCGTCATACAGTTTCGGTACGCGGATCCCCGGCAAGTGGGTACGCTCGGAAAACCGGCGCAGGTTTGACGCCTCGCGCCGGAAATCGAGTTCCTCCAGCGTGAGCTTGATCAACTGATCGGTGACCTGGCGCACATCGAACTCTTTCACCAGCGGTGAAATAATGGCGGCAACCGACCGGAACACGAGCGAATCCTGCTCGAACAAATCCCTCACATCGGGCAGCTGAAATTTGACTGCCACGGCCTGCTTGCCTTCAACCAGTACGCCCTTGTGCACTTGTGCAACCGACGCCGTGGCCGAGGGTTTCACATCAAAAGAACGGAAATACTTGTCCCACTCCTGCCCCCAGGCTTCGATGATCATGGGGTGGATATATTCGAATCCCGCGGGGGTGGCGGAATTCTGCAAGGTCTGCAGCGCCATCACGTATTCCATGGGGAGCACATCCGGTCGGCAACTCAGGAACTGGCCAAACTTGACCCAGATCGCGCCATTTTCCTTGCAGAGTTCGACGATTTTGTCGGCACTTTCCTGGTGAGCGTGCAACAGCAGCTGGTGGGCATCCTGCTGGGAAACGAATTTGGCCCGGTGCCTTTGCTTGCGATAAACCTGCTCGATGGCCAGAGCAACGCGAGTCACACCGAGGTAGCGGTCACGCCCCTCGACAATGAGCGAACGCGCAATGCTCAGGTTGTTCTTGATCGAATCCAGTGTGCTCATTCAGTGTCCGGCCGTGGTGCCACCACGTAGAAAATCGGTATCAGAAACAGTAAGGTGGCGGTAGTGTTTGCATTTTGCAAACCTGACTATAAATAAATCGCCACTGATTCTCCATCCGCAAACGATTTGCCCTTCGCAAAATTGTAAGCAATTGAGCGCCGGTGCCGACACAAATCAGCTTTTGAACAAACAGTCATCAATCAGACGATCCACCGCTTCCAGAAACTGGGGGGCGGGATCTACCAGTTCAAACCCGGTGTCGTAAAAATCCGGATTGGCATCGTTCTGGCACCAGCGGCTTTCGGCGCTGAATTCCACTTCACGACTGCCCTCTACCGTTTCCGGCAGATACATCCGCAAATCGTAATGCTTGCCTACTTCCAGGGGTTGATCGCTTACCAGCATGATACCTCGGGTACTGATATCGACCAGATTGCCGAGCAAAACCTTGCTGTCGCGATCAAACACGCGCAGGTAATAGATGAGATGCCGACGGGCGACTTTACGCTGGTTGTTGTCTTGTTGTGTCATCTTTCACGTCGTCCACGATTGCCTTATAAGATAAGCATAGCCAACGGCCAGACAAAACGTCGGGGTAAATGTGCTTACTGGGCCCATTTACCCAATACGTCGACCTGGAAAAGCGTCCCCCCGACACTCAGCACGACGCCAGTCTCGGTGATCTCGTTGACTTGAATGGTCTCGCCCACCATTTGCCCTTCCTTGACCCGCGCACCATTGATCACCACCGAACGAAACCGCGGCATACTCGAGTACATATGCGACGAAAACGTCATGTCGGGAATCTGGGCCCGCACATAGTCAGGCAACTCGTCCATTTGCGGCAAATAGGCGACATTGGGGGTAGGCGCGCTGGCACCGGTAGCATCCAGCGCCTGATCCAGATTCACGGGTGGCGGCGGTGGCGGAACCGGAGGCGGTGGTTCTACCGCGCCCTGACTGGGCCACGCCGCTACCGGCTGGGCGGGCATCTGCACAACGCCGGCTGCACCGGTGGCAGGCGCGACTGCGCTGCCCGCTGGCAAGACGACGATTTGCTGGCCGGGCACTGGCGTGCCCTGGGTGACGTAATACACCGTGCCGGCAGGGGGCGCCGTGACGGCTGTGGCGGGAACGGCACCGGGCGCAACCGCCACGGCCGATGTCGGTACAGTGGCCGCCGAGGGTGGTGGTGTTGCAGCCAACGTCTGTGAATTGACCGCAGGCGATTGAACTGCAGCGCCAGGGGCCACCGGCGCCGTGGCGCCTGACGCCGCGGATAGCGGAGCGGCAGCGGTTGTTGCACTGGAGGGCGTACTCGCCGTCACGGGAGTCTTTGGTGTATTTGCGTCCACTGGGGTGGCAGCACTGGCCGGGTCGATGTCGGCGGTGGCCACCGGGGTATCCGGGCGCGAGAGCCAGATGCCTACACCAACAACATTGGTAAGCACCAGCGCGACCCCGATAATCCAGGCCCAACGGTGATGTCCAGAAACCCGTTTGTCCGGATCCCCGAAGCGATTCAGTTCGGGCAGTTTTCCGCGTGAGCGCTCCTGTTCGGACTTGCGCAGCGCGTCGAGAATGTAGCTCACGGTGCGGCGCCCTCCGCCATCAGCAAGGGAAGCCCCTTCTCCATGCGCCGGGTCAGCAGGATCATCGTGGCTTCCCCGACAATGCCGTCATCGGTTTCGCCGACGTCACGCTGGAACGCCTTGACCCGTTCGACCAGCGCCGCATCGTAGGTGTTTCCGGGCTTGCCGACCGGCTTCTGGTCAAGCGCGGTGAACCCCTCGCGCAACCAGTGACTCAGTGGCGAGGTCACGCCCGGCCGCAGCGGCCCGAAATAATCACGGGGAGCTTTCCAGACCAGCGTGAACTGGCCGCGCCAGGCCTGGTTGAAGGCGGCTTCGGTGATAGTGATTTCCTGGTCCTTGATCCACAGGGTCGCGTAACCGTTTTCGAGCTTGCGCAGCACCGCGAAGGCCTTGCGACCGTTGTTGGCATAAAGCGATACCACCGCTGGCAAGCCAAGATGACGGATGAATCCGAGCGATCCAGCGCGGGAGATGCATTGCACGCTTTCCTTGCGGAACTGCTGGCAGGCCCGCGCCGGACTCGTGGCATTGGTGCTCAAGCGCCAAAGCCCCAACAATTCCCGGTAGGCAGACATTTCATCGGCAGCACTTTGTTCCAGCAGAAAACCTTGCAGAATCTGCTGCAAGGCGTCGCCCGAGCCTGGCGCTGAACTGGCCGCCGCTGCCAGGTCGGCAGCTGTTGCTTGTTCACCCGCCAAGGTGGGGTCCAGTTTAGGGTCGCCACTGGCAGGCACCTGAGTCTCTGCCGATAGCCCGTCTTTGCCGGCCAGCAGCGCTGCAGGGGTGGAATCCTCTGTCGTTGCTTCAGTGGGTTCGCCACCGTCTTCCTCGCGGGAGCCATCGTTAATGCTGCCATCCGCTTCGTCGGCGTTTAAGGCTGCCGGCACAGATCCTTGCGCCTCGGCCAGTGAGACCACTGTATCCCGCTCGTTGTCAGCACCCGCTGCCGACGGCTCATCCGGAAGATCAGCCAACGGTCGGGTACGCACTACTTCGCCCACCGCCACATTCTGCGGCTCGATGGCGATATTGATCTGCACGCTCTTGACGGCCCACAACAGGGTCGCCGTGAGCGCAATCGCCAGCACCATCACCGCCGCCCGGGCGGAAAGCGCGGATTTCACCCACAGCGGAGCCTTGAGCGCAGAGGGGTAGCTCGGGCCCAGAATCTCGCGTGCCGCCAGTTCGAGGGTGCGGACGTCAACGCTGCGCAGGTTCTGTGCATAGGCACCCAACATGGCGCGATCGCAGACCAGGTTGATGACACGCGGCACCCCGGCCGTAATGGAATACAGCTTGCGCAAGGTTTTTTCAGGGAAAATGCCATAGATATCGCGACCGCCGGCAACGCCCAGACGATGACGCACATAGGGGCCGATCTCGGCCGTGGGCAATTCCTTGAGGTGGAAACGGGCCGTAACTCGCTGCGCCAGCTGCCGCAAGTCATCACGCAGGAACATTTGCTGAAGCTCGGGCTGACCCAGCAACACGATCTGCAACAGTTTCTTTTCGTGGGTTTCAAGATTGGTCAGCAGGCGCAGTTGTTCCAACACTTCCGGGCTGAGGTTTTGCGCTTCATCGATGATAAGAACGGTGTGACGCCCTTTCGAGTGCGATTTCAGCAAATAATCGTTGATGGAATCGACCAGGGTTTTGATCGATATATCGTCGTCGAAATAGGTCGCGCCCAGCTCATCGCAAATGGTTGCCAGCAACTGTTCGGCATTGAGCTTGGGATTGAGAATGAAGGCAACATCGGTATCTGCCGGAATCTGCTCCAGAAAACACCGGCAAATCGTGGTCTTGCCCGTGCCTACCTCGCCGGTCAGCAACACAAATCCACCGTCGCGCCCCACCCCATAGACCAGATGAGCAAGCGCTTCGTGATGCTGCTTGCTCATATAGAGATAATGGGGGTTGGGGGCTATGGAAAATGGCGCTTCCCTGAGACCGAAAAAATCCTGATACATGTATGGGTACGTCGCTTATCCGCGCAAAACGATTTTGGCTGTGACGACACCCGGCTCCTTGCCAGCATCCACCGCCACGTTGACCACGGTCATACCGTGTTGTTTCTGCAGACTGTCCAGCCAGCGTACGGTCTTGTTGAAGGATTGGTCCTCCAGCCATACCCGCAGCTTGTCGTCGCCATCCGGCTCATAACGCTTGAGCGCAAGCCCCATCTGCGATGAGGAACTGGTCACTACGGCCATCAATGCCTGACCGGACTTGGGCGCTTGTCCCGTCGTCGAACCGGAGGCGGCAATGGCACGTTGCTCGTTGTCCCGGATCCACTCCAGCACGCCACGCTTGGCATTGAGCTGCACTTCTGCCTGAGCCCGCGTTTTCAGCGCCGGATTCACGATGATCACGAAAATCAGCAGGGCCACGACCACCAGAGCCACGGCATTGACCACCATGCGCTCGTGCCCGGCCAGCATCCAGTACCGACGACGGGCTTGCGAATAAAATTCCCTGAGTGTTTCAAATTGCTCGGAATTGCTGCTCATTTGACGTCACTCCATACCCGCACGCGGGCTTTCACCTTTTCCCCGTCCTGACTGGCCGATGCGACCTCGACAGCCAGCGGGATCGCTTGTATCTGATTCTTGAAGGCATCGAGCGCAGCGTAATTTTCGGCCACCAGATCCACCTTGAGATCCCCTTGCGCCTCGTCATAGGACAGGCGATTCAGGCTGACCAGCGGGGTCGCTTTTCCGCGATTGGATTCATTGACCTTTTGCCCGGTTTGCGCCAACAACGCGAGAAAGCTCGCGCCCGAAGACAGCTTTTCCGCCTGACGCAGATGGTCTTCCATCTGCCGTTTGACGTCGCGGATATTGCGATCCTGCGGAAAATAACGCTTGTAGGTGGCGATGGCTTCCTGGTTGATCTGTTCGACCTGATGCTGGAATTGCCACGTTTGCGCGTACAGATAAGTCGTTTGCATCAGCGCCAGCACGCCTGCCAGCACGGCAGTGGGTTTCCAGTTGAGGGTACTGGCTCGCCGACGCGGAATCGGCTTCAGTTCACCCTGAAGCAGGTTGACCGGCAACGCACCGTTCAACGAAAGGAAATCCGCGAGGACCGCAAACCGCTCATCTTCGACGTTACTGAAGTCGATCTGCACCGATGTACCGGCCACCATATTGGTAAATTGCGTGCGCAGCCAAGCCTGGATGTTATCGCTCAGGTGCCGGTGGGCGAAAATCACATGCACTTGCTGTGGCGACTGCGATTCGTCCAGCAATAACGATTTCACCACAATGGGCAAGGCATCCATCTCGATGGTCAAACCCACCAATGGACCAGTACGCACGCTCAAGGTTTTCGAATCCACCAGGAAGGTCCACTGCCCTTCCTGCAGCGGCAGGCTCAACATGTCGGGAACGATGGCATCGAGCGGCACGTCCTGGTACCGGAAGGCCTCGGCGATCAGACGGACGAAGGCCTTGTTGCAAGCCAGCACCGAGACATTGCCTTCCTTGTTGCGCGCACCCGACACGAACTGGAAGGTTTCCACATCTTCGGCAAGCTGATCCTCCAGCATGTACGGCAGCGCCTGGGCAATATGCTTGGCCTGCTTGGAAGGGATATTGATCTGGGTGGAGTAGCAATGTTCACCACCAATCAACAGGACAATCTCAAGGTCGAACAGCCCGGGATCGAGGGCTTCGAGGCCCTGCCGCAAGGTGTCCAGCGTGACGAAGGTTTGTGCCGACGCCCCGGCCTGGGATGCCGCCGCTGTCAGCGCCGGACGCACCAGCCACTCCAGCTGCAGTTGGTCAGGCCACTCCGTCAACGTCGCGAAATCGGTACCGGCCAGCGTATCGAACCAGAGCTTCTCATTGAGCAATCGAATGTAGGCACGCCGTTTCAAGGGTATTAGTCCTGCACTGTTGTTTTTGTTAATTGAATCTGCTGCCGTTCTGGCCAGACAGCCCACCCTGCCCGTTAGTCGCGGATTGCGCGTTGGCGGGTTGCGTCATCGGTTGCTGCAGCGGATCGATGTAGGCACGGTATATCACTTTGAGTTTACCACTCTTTTCCGGGTCCCGCCCGCCATCCGGATAACGGTAGATCAGGGACTTGGAGTACACCACCCTGCCACCGACCTCGGCCTTGGCGAGCAGTTCGAAATAGTCGGATTTGACCGTGAACATTTCGTTGAGATCGTCCTGATCAAAACTCCCACCACCAACCGGGGGAGACGGAGAAGCAAGAATGGGCGAGGTTTTAAGATCAGCCCAATTTGGTGCGTATTTACCGATGTCGCTATCATCGATTCCACCTGATTCACGTTCGGTTTGCAGGCCGGCTGCATCCTGAGACATCATCGACATCAGCATCTTGTCCAGTGTATTCAGGTTTTTGGGTGTTCCCGGCGGCAAGGCCACCAGATGGGGCGCCAATTTGTTAAAGGTCTCGAGATCCATCCCGTCGATGTATCTGAGCTCACTGATATCCAGAATCACCCGGTTGGCCGTGCGATAGGGACGCTTGGCACGCAGGTAAGCGCCGTCTTCACGACCATCGGGGCCTATTTCATCCGGATTGGGATCGATCCAATCGACGATCATTTGATAGACCGTCTCGGGACTGCCTTCCTTGGGAATATCCAGCTGCTTTAATAACTCAATAAAATAATGCTTGCCGATTTTCGCCTGTGTGGAATCCGTCTTGCCGCTTGCATCCACCAGATCATTGATATTGAATTTACTCTGGGCATCGATGATTTCGCCCTGTATATAACCACCTTCCACCGGGAAAGGCGGTCGCTTGCGTGCCCATTCCTCGTCGAGGCTGTCGATAAACTTGCTGTTATCTTTTTTGTCCGCCTTGAAATCGTCCTTGAGCGCCAGCCGGGCCAGTGCTTCGGCGCCCAGCAAATACTCCCGTGCCTGTTCGCTCATCAGCATGGCCGACGTGCGGCGCACATCGAGCTTCTGGCGATAAGCCATTTCGGCGGCCAGGAAGGCGGCGATGGCAAACATCATCAATACGGTGACCAGAACGGTGCCACGTTGACGCTGCAAGGACGTAATCATTCGCCGTATTTCCCGACAAGGGCAAAATTACGGGTCAAAGACCCGATGTCCGGCAGCACCAGCGTTATCTGAACCAGAATGGGTAACTCGATGTCTTTTGCGGGAGGCGGCCAGAAACCCGTTCCCGTCGGTTGGCTGGAATTGTTTTGTGCAAGATCGCGGGGCCAGACCTCGGTTTCCTCGACTTTCTGGTTTTCATCGAAATAAAAATATTTGAACTTCACTTCGCTCACGTTTTCCAGCACGGGGGTTCGCACCGGTCGGGTGTCTTCAGCGCGATCGAGCACCAGCCATTGCGAACGCACCAGAAAGCCTTCTTCCAGGGTATAGGCAACCCGCTGGATTTCACCTCGCAGCACGCTGGCAAACGGCGGCTGATTCCAGCCGGCGCGGGAAAATTCGAGTGTTTCAGCACTTCCGCGCAACGCAGGCAGTGGTTCGTCGCTGCCGAATTCATCACGCACCGGACGGGGTGTCGCCTGATTGATTTCGCGCCCGAACTGCGCAAAAAAACGTTGCAGATCGGCCAGACGTCGCGCATCGCGATCGGTGATTTCCTTGGTTTGCTGGTAACTGTTGAACACGGTGTACATGGCCGTCGACATGACAGCAAAAATGCTCATCGCCACCAACAGCTCGATGAGAGTGAAACCGCGCGGACGTGATTTACGGGTTCGGATCTGAGACATAGCCAGTCAAGGATGCAGAAAAGCTGATCTCACGCGCCGAACTTTGCGGCGCAACCTGTATATCTACCTTGCGAAACCCGGGCACGGTTTGCGACACCGTGGTGCGCATCAACCATTGCGCACCGGCGTATTCCACCTTGTCGTCTCGCGTGTTGAGCTGCGGAAATTCACCCGTGGCATGCATTTCTGCCATGCGGTTGGCCGCAATCCAGGAGGCATAAGTCCGCTCCTTGAGACTGCGCGCATTGTTGACGTTATTCTGGAAGGTCACGCTCAGGGCGGTGGCCGAGATCGCAAAGATGAACAATGCAATCATCACCTCGATCAAGGTGAATCCGTTAACGCGGGAGTTCATCGACGACTCCTACCTGACCAATCACGGATCCCTCGATAAAGACCGGCTTGCCATCCCCTTTTTCTGAAAACATCTCGATACGGAAGGGACTGGTTTCACCGCTGGAAAGAAACAGCAGTGTCGGCACCAGCTTCTCTTCGACCTTGATATTGGATTTTTCTTCAGGCTTGTATTCGATGTCGACCGCTTCGAAGTCAACCTGCACCAGCATGCGCATGCCCTCGGGCAATTCGTATTCCCGCAGGATTTCATCGCCGCCAAGGACAACCCACTCGGCTTCGGGTTCCATCGGCTTTCCGGTCTGGGGGTCGATTTTCTGCGGCTGCTGAGCGCTGGTTCCGCCGGAAAGCCCCGGGTTGTTGGTGAAACTGCTGCCGGTACCGGCATCCGCGGCTGCCATTTCCCATTTCAGGAAGCGATAACCGGATTCGGTGAATTCCGCGCCCAATTCGACTTGTTGAATGACCGCTTCTTCAGCGGCGAGTGCCAACACTGTGCGCAGGCGTTCGGCTTCGTTGCGAAGTTCACGCTGAGGGTCGCCCAGCGTGACGGAAACCACGATCATCGTCGCCATGACGCCGATGATCACAATGACCACCATCACTTCGATAAGAGTAAAACCAGCCGGGCGACGGAGAATCATTGCACCTTCATCAAAGTGACTGCTTCAATCGATTATTGCAGGATGATGTCGGCAGCCGTGCCTTCGCCGCCTTCAACACCGTCAGCTCCATAAGACATCAAGTCGTACGGTCCGTTCGAACCGGGTGCAAAATACTGGTAAGGATTGCCCCAGGGGTCCATCGGCATTTTCTTCAGGTAACCACCCTGGGGAAAATTACGGGCGCCTTCCGGAGCGTGTACCAGCGCTTCGAGGCCCATGTCGGTGGTCGGATAAGTGAAATTATCCAGCTTGAAGAGATCGAGCGCCTGTGAAATGGCACTGAGGTCACTGCGCGCTGCCGTGACACGGGCTTTATCATCGGACCCGACCACGTTCACGACCACCAGCGTCGCCAATATGCCAAGGATAACCACGACCACCATGACTTCAATCAGGGTGAAGCCGGTGACACGGGCGCGATTTCTGAACTGCTTCTGCATCGGGAAAAACCTCTTGAGTCCGTTATTTTACTAATGTGTTCATGCTGATGACGGGCATCATTATCGACAGAACGATGGTAAGTACAACCCCACCCATCACGACCAACATGATGGGCTCGAACAAGCCGACGATGGTGGCGATAACCTCCTCCAGTTCGCGTTCCTGATTCTGCGCCGCGCGCGTCAGCATGCTGTCAAGCTCGCCGCTCGATTCACCGCTGGCGATCATCTGCATCATCATCGGCGGAAAATAACCGCAGGCATCCAGGGCCGTGAACAGGCTGGAACCTTCGCGTAACTTGGTGGCCGCCTCGCCGACCGATTCCCGGATGGGCAAATTGCCCGCCACTTGCGCCGAAATTCGCAAGGCATCGACCAGGGGAACACCACTGCGCGAGAGGATGGCGAGCGTACCGATAACCCTCGCCGATTCGATGCCGCGCACGATTTTCCCCAGCAAAGGCAACACCAGCAAGCGGCGATGCACCCGAAAACGGAAAGCCGGCTGGGCCATGGCGCGTTGCCATAACCACCCCATGAGCGCCATGACGGCGAGAATGGCCCACCACCATCCCTGCAGGAAATCACTGCTGCCAATCAGGATGCGCGTTAGGAGCGGCAACTGTTGCCCCGAACTTTCAAACACGGTGACGATCTTGGGAACCACGAACACCAGCATGCCCACCACGATCAGAACGGCGAAAGCCGTGAGAACAATGGGGTAAACCATCGCGCCCTGAATGGTGCGCTGGGTGCGGTGACGGGATTCCGTGTAATCCGACAATTGTTCCAGCACGAGATCCAGGTGACCGGAATGTTCCCCGGCCCCGACGGTCGCCCGGTACAAATCCGGAAATGCCTGCGGAAACTCACTGAGGGCAGATTCCAGTGAATGCCCTTCAACCACCCGCGAACGAATGGCCAACATGATACTGGCAACACGCGGTTTCTCGCTTTGTTTGGACACCGCGCGCAAGGCGCCCTCGATGGGAATTCCCGCCCGCACCAGTGTGGCCAGTTGGCGGGTGACCAGCGCCAGATCCGCCGAACTCATTGAGCCACGGCGGAACACATTTTTTTCTTCGCGTTTGGCTTTCTGCGCGGTGGCTTCGACGCTCAGCGGAACCAGCCCTTTTTCCTTGAGCTGTTGTCGCACATGACGCGGGCTGTCGCCTTCCAGCACACCCTTTTTTTGCTTGCCGGCACTATCGAGCACCACATATTCATAGGCTGGCACGAAATCAATCCTCTCTGGTGACGCGCAGCACTTCTTCGATACTGGTGATACCGGCGAGCACTTTGCGCTTGCCGTCTTCGCGGATTCCCGGCGAGTGCGCGCGGGCACTGGCGATCATGTCCTGTTCGCTGGCACCGGCATGCACCATGGTGCGGAGCGCGTCATCCAACACGATCAGTTCATAGATACCGGTACGACCGCGATAACCCAGGTTATTGCATTTTTCGCAGCCCGACGGCTTGTAGAGCGTGGGGCGGTTGTGTTTTTCAAACCCGAACAGATCGCATTCGGCGTCATCAGGCTGGTAGGGATGACGGCAATCCTTGCACAACACCCTGACGAGCCGTTGCGCCAGCACGCCCAGCAATGAAGAGGACAGCAGGAACGGTTCGATACCCATGTCGCGAAGACGCGTCACGGCGCCCACTGCAGTGTTCGTGTGCAAGGTCGACAAGACAAGGTGACCGGTCAAGCTGGCCTGCACGGCAATTTCGGCCGTTTCGATGTCGCGGATCTCGCCCACCATCACCACGTCCGGGTCCTGACGCAGCATGGCACGCAGGCCCCGCGCAAAGGTCATGTCGACCTTGGGGCTGACCTGGGTCTGGCCAATGCCTTCCAGCTGATATTCGATGGGGTCTTCGACGGTGAGGATGTTGCGGCTGCCATCGTTGAGTTGGGTCAGCGCAGCATACAGTGTGGTCGTTTTACCCGAGCCGGTGGGGCCGGTCACGAGGATGATGCCATGGGGCTTGACGATAACGTCCTTCATGCGCTTCAGGTCGTATTCGTGCATGCCGAGGTGAGTCAGGTCCAGACGCCCGGCCTGCTTGTCGAGCAGACGCAGCACCACCCGTTCACCGGCGTTGGAGGGCATGGTGGATACACGCACATCGATTTCGCGGCCACCGACTTTCAGACCGATACGGCCATCCTGAGGGACGCGCTTTTCGGCGATGTCGAGTTTCGCCATGACCTTGATACGCGAGACCAATAACGGCGCCAGTGCGCGTTTGGGCTGCACGATTTCACGCAGCACCCCGTCAACACGCATGCGAACGACCAGACGGCGCTCAAAGGTTTCAATATGGATATCCGACGCATTCAGTTTGACCGCTTCGGTGAGCAGGGCGTTGATCAGACGGATGATAGGTGCGTCGTCTTCCTGCTCCATGAGGTCTTCGGTCTCGGGGACGGATTCTGCGAGACTGGCCAGATCCAGTTCGTCGCCCAGCCCTTCCACCATCTGCATGGCTTCGCTGGAATCGTTCTGGTAAGCCATGGCCAGACGCTTCTCGAAGTCGCTCTCGCTCACTTCCGTGAACTGAATGGGCATGCCCAGAAAGCGCCGGACTTCGGCAATCACCTGCGGCGACATGCCGACGCGGAATGCCACCATGGCATCGACAGCGCCGATGTCTTCAACCACCACGCCATGACGTTTGGCGAAAGAGAATGGCAGACGCTTGTTACGCGCGGCGATGGACGGTGTGTTGGGAATGGAATTGGCCTGGAGGTTCATGTGCTGTTCTGTCTTCCCGACGAAACCCGGAGGGGTTTGGTAGTCATTCGTTATTGTTATGTTCGGGCGGCGAAACCCCAAACAGTAACGTGTCTTGCTCACAAGCAAAAGCGGTATGACACATGATTGCCACTAAATGTTTCATTTGCAAGCCGAAACAGTGTGCTTCTTCACGCTTTCAGGGCAGCCGCCCGTGCTCGAAAAGCCCTCGTTCCAGTTCCACCAGGAAGTTGCGCTCATTCAATTCGAGCGTGTCCAGTTCTTCCTGCTGACAAAAAGCATCGGTATCCCGCAACGGCGTCTGACCGGCCTTGGTGAAGCGGATTCCCTTACTGATTTGCTCACCGATTGAGCAATCTTCAATGCGATGCAGCACGCGCAGATGCTCCACATAGTCATTGTAGGCCTGTTGAAGCTTCTCACGTTGAATCTCGCAGTCACGCAGGGTGACGCAGAGGTAGACCTTGTTCTGCTTGCGGTCGGCCGCGAGCTCCAGCAGCAGCTCCCGCGGAATGTTGACGATGGCACTGTCGCCCCAGGCGCTTTTGTCGGCGCCGGTAGGTGCTGCGATGCAACGGTCCGGTTTTAACGCTTCGAAGAACTGCCAATGCACGACGGGAATGGCAGGTTTTTCATCGCGGTCGACAGCCAGCCGCCGCAGATTCAACCCGCCCACCAGACGATAACGCCCATTGACGCCACGAAACGCCGAGGGGCAAGAGGACTCGTCGAAATAGTCGTCGAGCATTTCGAGATAATTCTGACGACCGAGACCGAAATAGGACGAAAAATGCGCACGATTGCTTTCCAGCTGGCGTTGCTGTCGGGCCGCGGTTTCAATTGCGCGATCGTAGGGGCTGGAGGCCGTTGTTCCCGATACCCTATCACGCCCGTGCCCAATGGCGTGCTCGATATCCGGACCGATGTACAACTGCGATTGGCAGTCAGCAATGGCACTTTGAAGTTCCTGCTGCGGGCGCGCACATTGATCGCGTTCCGTCTTGTTTACCTGACACTGCTTTTCGGCTTCGGCAGTATCGGCCAAACGCATCAGACACGTACCTTCAAGGTGCGCTTGCGCGCCAACAAAGGGCGAGCTACAGACCATCGCCACCATCCACGTGGCAATGCGAGCCCTGGAAAGCCTGCAAGAAATTTGCATTCTTTTTTCCCGATACTGAATTACTGAGTACGCTTTAATGAAAAGCGTAGCCTGTAGTTGCGCAAAGCGTGACCACTCCCATGAGAATTTGGCACTTATCCATGCGATTTCATTACGAAATTCAACAATGACGCTCATGAAACAGTAAATACCGACTGGTATAATGGGCTCTGGACAAAGTAGACGAGGTGTTTAATGTCAGCAAAAACCATTCTGGTCACCGGTGGCGCAGGATATATCGGAAGCCACGTAGTCAAGCAGTTAGGGGATCGCGGTGAGCAGGTCGTGGTAGTCGACAATCTTGTGACCGGCTTTCGTGATGCCGTGCTCTCGGGAACCTTTGTCGAAGGTGATGTCGGTGACATGGCGCTGATCGAAGACACCATCCGCCGTTACAATGTCGATACTGTCATGCACTTTGCCGCCAGTACCGTGGTGCCGGAATCGGTAGAGAATCCGCTCAAGTATTACCGCAACAACACGGCGAATACACGTGCGCTGCTCGAAGCCTGCCAGAATACCGGCATCAGCCATTTCATCTTCTCTTCAACGGCCGCTGTTTACGGCGAACCGGAACAGGCCCTGATTGACGAGCTGGCGACGACCCAACCCATCAATCCCTATGGCATGTCCAAACTGATGAGCGAGACCATGCTGCGCGATTTGAGCAAGGCCTGCCCGCTTCGTCACGTGGTATTGCGCTATTTCAACGTGGCCGGCAGCGATCCCGACGGCAGAATCGGCCAGTCCACCCGCAATGCAACCCTGCTGACCAAAGTGGCCGCCGAAGCCGCTGTGGGCAAACGCGAACAGGTTTATGTGTTTGGAACCGACTATCCCACGGCTGATGGTACCGGCGTGCGTGACTATATCCACGTGGAAGACCTGGCCGACGCCCACCTGCGGGCGCTCGACTACCTGCGCAAGGGCGGCGAGTCCGTCACGTTGAATGCTGGCTACGGTCACGGATTCAGTGTCCGGGAAGTGCTCGATACGGTCGCCCGGGTGACCGGCAGCCCGCTGAAAATCATTGATCAGCCACGCCGTGCCGGCGATCCCCCTGCCCTGATTGCCAAATGCGAAAAGATCCGCAACCTGTTGGGCTGGCAACCGCGTTATGACGATCTTGATACCATTATCAAGACAGCCATCGCCTGGGAACGGAAATTGCTGGAAAAGAGGTAATCCTGGTGTTTTCGACACTGCTGCCCGCACACGTACAGGTCACGGTAGCCGAAGACTGGATGTGGAATACCCCGGTATCGACGGAAGAAGAAGCCGTGATCACCCGCGCAGTAGACAAACGTCGTCGCGAATTCCGCGCTGGCAGGCATGCCGCCCGCAAGGCGCTTGCTGCACTGGATATCGTGGATTACCGGTTGCTGCCTGGGAAGGGGCGTGAGCCACGTTGGCCCGACGGGGTGGTGGGCGCCATCACCCACACCGGACGTTACTGTGCGGTCGCGGTAACGGATTCCGGTTCAGCGATCGGACTGGGCATTGATGCCGAACAAAATGACGCGCTAAAGGATGAACTCAGATCAATGATCTGCACCCCCGTCGAATCCGAGTGGGTGAGCCGCCTTGAGCAAGCTGGCGCGACCTGGGCCAGCAAGCTCGTTTTCAGTGCAAAGGAATGCATCCACAAGGTCTACTACCCTTTGAATCATTACACGCTTGATTTTCTGGATGCCGAACTGGATATTGACACCCATCAGCAATGCTTTCGCGCAAAAATAATAAAACCGTACAAGGAAGCCCGGGTGCCCGTCTACACGATGGAGGGGCGTTACGCCGTCGACGATCATCACGTTTATGCGGCCATTTACCTGCCAAAGGGATAACGACAGTCTTATGTTTTTTCCGCCTGAAACCTTGCAAGCCCTTGCCGACAAGCAAGCCTTTTTTTCCTCCCGTTCGATAAGCTCACTGTTTGGCGCCGACCCTGGCCGGGTAAACGCGCTGAGTTTTCGTGCGGGTGAATTGCTGCTCGATGCCAGCAAACATCTCATTGATAGCGAAACCCTCGACCTTCTCTGTGCGGCCCTGGCAGACAAGGGTTTCGGCGCGTTGCGCGACACGCTGCTTGGCGGCGGGCTGGTCAATAACACCGAACAGCGGGCGGCGCTGCACACTGCCTTGCGCGCTCCCGCTGCATTGCGCCCGGCCCTGTGCAGCGGGTTGATCAGCGATTGTAACGCCCGTGCTGCGGCATTGGTCGATCGTATCCGCAGCGACGTATGGAAAGGCTACACCGGCAAACCGATTCGTACCGTTGTCAACATCGGCATCGGGGGGTCGGATCTCGGCCCGCACATGGCGACACGCGCCCTGCTGGCCCTCGATTCACCCTACACTTTCCATTTTGTTTCCAATATCGATCCCTCCGATATTGTTCGCGTATTACACCAGTGCAACGCCGAAGAAACCTTGTTTGTGGTTTCCTCGAAAACGTTCACCACTTTCGAGACGCTTACCAACGCCAACGACGCCCGTGCGTGGCTGGTAGCCGCCCTGGGTGATGAAGAGGCGGTAAAGCATCATTTCGTCGCCGTTTCCACCAATGTCGAAAAGGCCTCCGCCTTTGGCATACCCCAGGAAAACGTGTTTCCCATGTGGGACTGGGTGGGTGGGCGTTACTCGTTATGGTCAGCCATTGGGCTGCCGGTACGCCTGGCTATCGGCAACGATGGATTCGAGGAATTCCTGGCGGGTGCGCACGCCATGGACCAGCACTTTGCCAGCGCTCCCCTGAACGCCAACTTACCGGTCATCATGGGCTTGCTGGGTGTCTGGTATCGGCATTTCTGGCACGCTCAATCCCATGCCGTCATTTGCTATGAACAACGCCTGGAACAGTTTCCTGCATATCTCCAGCAACTGGAAATGGAAAGCAACGGCAAGTGCGTAACGCGCGATGGTCAGGGCGTGAGTTTCGATACCGGCGCCATTTTGTGGGGTGGTGTCGGTTCCAATACCCAGCATTCCTTCCATCAGTTGCTGCACCAGGGCACCAGTACGATACCCGTGGATTTTTTGATCGGATTGGTCAGTCCTGATCCGCTGGATGATCAACACCGGTTTCTGTTTGCCAACTGTCTGGCACAAAGCCATGCCATGCTGGCGGGCCAGAGTGAAACGGATATTCGCGCAGACATGGCTGCCAAAGGAATGAGCACCGAGGAAATTTCCCGGTTGGCACCGCACAAGGTCATGCCCGGCAATCGCCCCCACAGCATGCTGGTCTATCCGAAACTGACGCCGTCGGTGCTGGGACAACTGATTGCAGCATACGAACACAAAGTCTTTGTGCAAAGCGTTTGCTGGGGGATCAACCCGTTTGACCAGTATGGCGTCGAGCTCGGCAAACTCATCGGCCTGCAGGTGGCGGAGGCGCTTTCCCCTACTCCCGGCAGTCAACAAACCCATTTTGATCCGGCGACGCAAGCGCTGATAGCCCTTTACCGTAACGCCAACAACACCAACTGAACCCACAACGCCGGCTATGGGTAAGGGTGTTGTTCCGCGGCCGGAGCATAGGCGCGGAGCGGTTGCCCCACGATTGCGCGGTAGAAAAGAAAGTGCGCCATAAAAAAGAAAGCGAGCAATAAAAAAGGCCGGTAAAACCGGCCTTTTTTATTGCAGGGTGCTCGTATTACAGGCGACCCTTTTTGTACAGATTCTCGTAGCAATAGTTGGTCGCTTCGACGAAACCGTCAATGCTTCCACAGTCGAAACGACGGCCACGGAATTTGTATGCCAGTACGCAACCATCCTGACACTGCTTGCGCAGCGCATCGGTGATCTGGATTTCACCATTGGCACCCGGGGCTGTGTTTTCGAGGATCTCGAAAATATCCGGCGTGAGAATGTAGCGGCCAATAATGGCGAGGTTGGAGGGCGCTTCTTCGGGCTTGGGTTTTTCGACCATGTCGGTGACGCGGTACAAACCGTCCTTGATCAGCTCGCCCTGCACGATACCGTAACGATTGACCTGATCGTGCGGCACTTCTTCAATGGCTACAATGCTGCAGCGGAATTGCTTGTACAGCTTGACCATCTGGCTCATCACGCTGTCGCCTTCATCGGAGATGCAAAGGTCATCCGCCAGAATGACGCCAAACGGTTCTTCACCCACCATCGGGCGGCCGGTCAGAATGGCATGGCCCAGACCTTTCATTTCACGCTGACGCGAGAACAGGAAGTTGCAGTTGTCGAGTACGCTGCGGATACCTTTGAGATAGTGTTCCTTGGACGTGCCCTGGATCTGGTGTTCCAGCTCATAGCTGATGTCAAAATGGTCAGCGATCGCACGTTTGCCGCGACCAGTCACGAAACCAATGTCGGTCAAACCGGCTTCCATGGCCTCTTCTACCCCATACTGAACCAGTGGCTTATTGACCACCGGCAACATTTCCTTGGGCTGCGACTTGGTGGCAGGCAGGAAGCGCGTGCCGTAACCAGCGACGGGAAAAATACATTTCGAGATCATTTCGACTCCTGGTGGCTACAAAGGACTACTTTCACCGGTTCATGCATTCCGGTAACCGAATTCTAACCTGCAGCCTGCGCAATAGCCACTTGCCTTCTCAGTGAAAATTGAACTATCTGGGCCCCGTCGCTAGTCTTAATTCATATCCCCTTCAGATCTGATCAAGACGAGGCCACTGACGTGAAAGCGAGCACACCCGCCAGTTTCATTCTGATGCTGTTCGGTGCTACTGGTGACCTTGCCCTGCGCAAACTGTTCCCGGCACTTTTCCGCTATTGCCGTGACAGCGGTTTTTCTGCCCAGACCCGGATTCTGGGAGTCAGTCGAACGCCCATGGCGCTCGCAGAGTTCCATGCGCTCATCGAGAAAAACCTGCGCCAACATCTTGAAAACGAATGGGAGGACGACACCTGGCAGGAACTGTTACCCCATCTCGATTACCTGTCGACCAGCGACGATGAAGGGGTCGGGCAGCACAACCAAGGTCAGGGCACACGTGGCCTTGCGGCCTACGGAAAGCAGCACCCCACCAGCGCCTCGTTGCCGGGCGTCATTTACCTGTCCACGCCCTCCTCTGCCTACGGCTCGATCTGCGACCAGCTGGCTCAGGCCGGCATGATCAACGACCATACGCGGCTGGTCCTCGAAAAGCCTATCGGCCATGACCTGGCCAGTGCCATGGATCTGAACAAGGTATTGTCCCGGCATTTCAGCGAGTCACAGATCTATCGCATCGATCATTACCTCGGCAAGGAAACGGTTCAAAACCTGTTTGTGCTGCGTTTTGCCAACCCCCTGTTTGAATCCTTGTGGAATCACCATTACGTCGATCACATCCAGATCACCATCGCCGAAAGCATTGGTGTTGAAGGACGCATTGATTTTTATGACGAAACGGGCGCGCTGCGCGACATGCTGCAGAATCATCTGTTGCAGATGCTGTGTATCGTTGCCATGGAACCACCATCGATCATTGAACCGGACCAGGTACGGGATGAGAAACTCAAAGTGCTGAAATCCCTGCGTCCACTCAATGAACAAAGCATCGTTGAACAAGTCGTCCGGGGACAATACGCCAATGGCGTTATTGATGGCCGTACCCTTTGTGGCTACAACCAGGAAAACGGTGCCCAGCAGGAAGGCAGCGCCAACCCGGAGGGCGATGCCAACCGCGACAGCAGCACCGAAACGTTCGTTGCGCTCAAGCTCAATATCGATAACCTGCGCTGGGCCGGCGTACCTTTCTATTTGCGCACGGGAAAACGCATGCCCCGGCGCACCTGCCAGATCGTGGTGCAGTTCAAACCGATTGCACACTCGATTTTCAATCGCACGTCCACGCATCTCAACAACAACCGGTTGGTAATCACGCTGCAACCCGACGAATCGATAAAACTGCGACTTTGCGGCAAGCGTCCGGGGCGTGGCATGGATGTTCGCAGTATCGATCTGGACTTGAGCGCGCCTGACCGCAAGGCAAACGGAAAAGCCGACGCCTATCAGCGCTTACTGGCAGACGTGGTGCACGGCGATCCAACCCTGTTCGTACGCCAGGACGAAATGGAAGCCGCCTGGGCCTGGGTAGATCCCATCATCAGCAGCTGGCGTGATAATTCCTCGCAACCGGATCCCTATAATGCCGGCACGTGGGGGCCGGCATCATCGACACTTCTGCTGGCACGCGACGGTAACGTGTGGCATGAAGGGGCCGTCTGAACATGTTCGCCCTGACGCTGGCACGCACCACGGTATCTGCAGTCGATCAAGCCGTCGACGCTATTGCCAAAGCGCTTGAAGAAGCGATCACCACTCGCGGCAAAGCCAGCCTGGTGGTTTCCGGTGGCACATCACCCATACCGTTATTCGAACATTTGAACCTGCAGCCATTGCCTTGGGAAAAGGTGATGATCACTCTTGCCGATGAGCGCTGGATCGATCCACAAGACGAGGCCAGCAATGAACGCCTTGTTCACACTCATTTACTGAAAAACCGTGCAGAAGCGGCCTGTTTCATTCCCCTCAAGAACGATGGAACGACGCCGAAGCAAGGAGCGCAGCTCACCGAGCAGGCATTGAAAGTGCTGCCCGGACAGCTCGATGTCGTCGTGCTGGGCATGGGGATGGACGGCCACACGCTGTCATGGTTTCCGGATGCGCCGCAAGTGCAGCATTTGATGGATCCGTCCAACCGTCAGCGCTGTGGCGAAGCAATCAGCGAAAGTGCTGCGCATCCCCGTTTGAGTCTTACCTTGAGTTGGATTTCACGGGCGAGGTTGATCGTGTTGTTCCTGCCCAGCGAAGAAAAAACCCGTCGCTTTGAAGACCTGATCGCCGAAAATTCTCCGTTGCCTGTCTGCCGGTTGGTGAATTCGGCGTTTACCCAGGTATTGGTCGTCGGCATTGAACACGCGCTTTCCCGCACCGACAGGTTGGTGTAGTTCCGGTAGTCGCGACCCTGCAATCCCGGTTCAATCCATCCCCTGATTAGCGTTCCCTGCACGGACAAACCCTGTTAAGTCCTGAACCTTTGCACCCGGCCGGAAAACGGCTGATCTGACAATCCACTGAAGACTGCGCAGTCACCTTTGCGGTAGAATGCGTCCACCGATAGAAACGGTTACAGTTAATGGGTGCTTTTGACACCTGATTTCGGTAAATTAACCGCCAATTTAAAAGTAAAGTGTGAACTGCAAGCAGAGGGTCTCATGGGCAACGAAGTGCAAAAGCCGACAGTGGAAGACTGGAAAAATCTGGCAACAGAAGAAAGCCGTGGCAAGTCACCCGACCGGCTGATCTGGAATACTGCCGAAGGCATTGCCATCAAGCCCCTGTACACAGCCGAAGATACGGCCTCACTGCCTTACGCTGACACCCTGCCGGGCTTTTCCCCTTTCGCTCGCGGCCCCAAGGCCACCATGTACGCGGGTCGCCCGTGGACCATTCGCCAATATGCCGGGTTTTCCACTGCTGAAGAATCCAATGCGTTTTACCGCAAGAACCTGGCGGCCGGTCAACAAGGCGCTTCGGTCGCCTTCGATCTGGCCACCCACCGCGGTTATGACTCCGATCACCCGCGGGTGACCGGAGATGTCGGCAAGGCCGGCGTTGCCATCGATTCCGTCGAGGACATGAAAATCCTGTTCGACCAGATCCCGCTCGACAAGGTCTCGGTGTCGATGACCATGAACGGCGCGGTATTGCCGGTGCTGGCCATGTACGTCGTCGCAGCGGAAGAACAAGGCGTGGCGCAAAACAAACTGTCGGGCACAATCCAGAACGACATCCTGAAAGAATTCATGGTGCGCAACACCTATATCTATCCGCCCAAGGGATCGATGCGCATCATTGCCGACATCATCGGCTACACCGCGAAAAACATGCCGAAATACAACTCGATTTCCATTTCGGGTTACCACATCCAGGAAGCCGGCGCCGACGCGCTGCTGGAACTGGCCTACACGCTGGCTGACGGTCAGGAATATATCAACACCGCCCTGTCGGCCGGCATGGACATCGATGATTTCGCTCCGCGCCTGTCGTTCTTCTTCGGCATCGGCATGAATTTCTACATGGAAATCGCCAAGCTGCGTGCCGCGCGCATCCTGTGGGATCGCATCGTTGCCCAGTACAATCCGAAGAAAGCCGAATCCCGCATGCTGCGCACCCACTGCCAGACTTCCGGCTGGTCGCTCACCGAGCAGGATCCGTACAACAACGTGATCCGCACCACGATTGAAGCCATGGCAGCGGTTTTTGGCGGCACGCAATCCCTGCACACCAACGCGTTTGATGAAGCGATTGCCCTGCCCACCGAGTTTTCTGCCCGTATCGCGCGTAACACCCAGATCGTGATCCAGGAAGAAACCGGCATCACCAAGGTCGTCGATCCGTGGGGTGGCTCGTATATGATGGAATCGCTCACCAATGAACTGGTAGAAAAAGCCTGGGTCATCATTGAAGACGTGAAAGTGCGTGGCGGCATGGCACATTTGATCGAAACCGGTGAGCCCAAACTGCGCATCGAAGAAGCCGCGGCGAAAAAGCAGGCCCGCATCGATCGTGGCGAAGACGTCATTGTTGGTGTCAACAAATACCGCCTCGCCAAGGAAGACGCCGTCGAAATCCTCGAAATCGACAACTCGGCGGTTCGTGAGTCACAGATCCGCCGCCTGAACCAGGTCAAATCTTCTCGCGACCAGGCCCGCACCAATGCGGCGCTGGCAGCGCTGACCAAGTGGTCGGAAACCGGTGAAGGCAACGGCCTTGAACTGGCCATTGAAGCCGCCCGCGCCCGCGCCACCGTTGGTGAAATCAGCGACGCGATCGAGAAGGTGTTTGGCCGTTTCAATGCCAATGCCAAAACCGTCAGCGGGGTTTACGGCAGCGCCTATCAGACTGACGACAACTGGTCAGCCATCAAGGGTGATATCGAAGCCTTCGAAGCACAACATGGTCGTCGCCCACGCATGCTGGTCGCCAAAATGGGGCAAGACGGACATGATCGCGGCGCCAAGATCATTGCCACGGCCTTTGCCGACGTCGGCTTCGATATCGACTTGTCACCCCTGTTCTCGACACCGGCCGAAGTTGCCAAACAGGCCATCGAGAATGACGTGCATGTCGTTGGCGTGTCTTCCCAGGCTGCCGGACACAAGACGCTGGTGCCCGAACTCATCAATGAACTGAGAAAACAGGGTGCGGACGATATCATCGTGGTGGCAGGCGGCGTCATTCCGCGCCAGGACTACGATTGTCTGTTCGAGGCCGGTGTTAAAGGTGTATTCGGCCCCGGCACCCCGGTACCGGAATCCGCGCGTTCGGTGCTGGCAGCGATCAATGCGGCGCGTGCATGAGCGTTGCGCAAATTGATGTGAATGCCTTGCTGGGGGGCGCACGCCGCCCTCTGGCAAAGGCCATCACGCTGATTGAAAGCCGCCTGGATACGCATCGCCAGCAGGCACAAGGCTTGTTGGAAGAAGTGCTTCCGCATACCGGTAAGAGCGTGCGTATCGGCATTACCGGTGTGCCTGGCGTCGGCAAATCCAGTTTCATCGAATCGTTTGGCTGCCATCTCATCAACGCCGGCAAGAAAGTTGCCGTGCTCGCCGTGGATCCCTCCTCACCGCTGACCGGCGGCAGCATCCTCGGTGACAAAACCCGCATGGAACGTCTGAGCCAATCGGACATGGCCTTCATTCGCCCCTCTCCCTCCTCCGGTTCACTCGGCGGCGTTGCCGAAAAAACCCGGGAAACCATGCTGCTGTGCGAAGCTGCTGGCTACGATGTCATCATCGTAGAAACGGTCGGCGTTGGTCAGTCGGAATACGAAGTGGCCGGCATGGTGGACTTTTTTCTGGTGCTCATGCTGCCCAATGCGGGCGACGAGCTGCAAGGCATCAAGAAAGGAATTCTCGAACTGGCCGATGCCATCGTGGTCAACAAGGCCGATGGTGCCTATGCAACAACGGCAGCGGTGGCGCGCAGGCAATACGAAAGCGCCTTGCACCTGATGCAGCACAAGCCCTTGTGGACGCCCCGTGTCATGACGTGTTCGGCCCTGGAAAACCAGGGGATTGCCGATGTCTGGCGCATGATCGGTGAATTCCACGCCACCATGCAGGCCGCCAACGAGATTGCGCACCGGCGCGCACGCCAGAACAAGGACTGGATGTGGAAACTCGTTTACGAACTGATAGAACAACGATTACAAAATCACACACAGGCAAAACGGCTTGCAGAACAACTGGAAGCGCGCGTTATCGAAGATCGTACGACTCCGCTCAACGCGGCACGCAACATAATTGACGTGCTGATCCCTGTCTGATTCCCGACAAAACCCTTGACGCCCCTCATTATCTTATTGTTTTGAATGGCTTTTTCTGGATCACGAACCATCGCTGCGCGGGTGATAACATTCTTGCCCGGTACGGTGGTGCGCATTGAACCCGGGACAGCAAAGAGACATAATACCTTCATTGCATTTTGCTAATGTCAGCGTGTAAAAATCCATTGGAAGATTCGGCATGAATTGGGATCAGGATCGTAGGCCCTTCAACGGCGACCCTACGTCAACAGGTACGTACAGCGGGACAGGTAACGTCGCCATTGCATTGCCGGCCGTGTTGCGTCAGCTGAAAGAGAATGTGCTCAGCATTCTGCTCAATCACGTCAACACATTTTTTACTTCATGCGACGACCTGTTCTTTGATCTGGCCAAGAAAGCGGCCAACAACAAGGAACAAAACCTGTATTTCGATTCGATGCGCGAAGTGCGCATTCGCAAGAGTGACGTCATCAACGCTTTCAAGCGTGAGTATGAAAACCTCTTTCGTGATTTGGGCAAAACGCGTGGTACCGATGAACCACGCACCAACACGATGGAAACGCTCAACCTGGTCGCCAATGACGAGATGGAGCAGAACGTCGCCATTTCCGGCATCGTGGGCAAGGCGCGCGCCACTTACCAGGAAGAGCTGTACCACCTGAATTGCCGGCTGGATTATCTACTACAGAATCCCCGGGTCAACGAAACCAACAACCCGCTTGATCCCGCCCAGCTTTGTGCGGCATTCAGTCGGTCGCTCAAGCCCCTTGATGTCGAATTCACCGCGCGCATCATCCTGCTGAAGCAATTCGATCGCGTGGTGGTTCGTGAGTTGGGGCATATCTACCGACTGGCAAATGAGCTACTGATCGCGTCCGGCATTCTGCCGAAAATTCGCAGCTCGATCGTCAATCCCAACCATGAACCCCCGGCTTCCGTGCCTGGGACGGCCACAGACGATCAGATCGGCCTGACCGACATGCCTGGAATGGAAGCAGCACTGGACGGTTCCCGGGCTTATGAAATGGTGTCCGGGCTGCTGTCAGCCCTGCGCAACATGGGAACAACCCTGCCCAAGGACATCCGCCACCTCTATCAGGACTTGCCGATGGGGCCTGCCGTCGCCGGCGCCGATTTGCAGGGTTTCCTGAACCACCAGCAAACCCAGTTTGCCAGCAATGCCGAAAATCCCCTCGATCTGCGCCAATTGATCTTCAACGGTCTGGTGGCCATGGGGCAGCCCGGGCAACCGCGCAGTCTCGAACAGGCCGATGAGGATGTCATCAACCTGGTCGCCATGTTTTTTGATTTCGTCCTCGACGACAGCAGCCTGCCGGTGCCCATCCAGGCGCTGGTGGCCCGTCTGCAGATCCCGGTGCTGAAGGTTGCCCTGAGTGACAAGTCCTTTTTCAGCAACCAGAACCATGGCGTCAGACGCTTCATCAACGAAATCGCCCTCGCCAGCATCGGCTGGGATGACAGCGACAAAGCAGCCCAGGACACGTTGTTCGAGCTGATTGAGCGACTGGTGCATCGGGTACTCAATTCGTTCCAGGGCGATGTCGGCTTGTTCGACGAGTGCCTCAAGGAACTCAAGGTGCACGTCGGCGAGGAACAGAAGCGCTCGGTGCTGGTTGAGAAGCGCACCAGTGAAGCAGCCCATGGCAAAGCCAAGATGGATCATTCCCGGTCCCAGGTGCAGAAGCTGCTGTGGAATCGGCTGCACGATACCTCGCTGCCCCCCCTGGTCTGGGAGCTGCTGGTATCCGACTGGCAAAAGCTGTTGATCCATACCCTGCTCAAATACGGCCAGGATTGTCAGGAGTGGGTGGACGCCATCCAGTTTGTTGACGACATGTGCTGGTTCTGTGTGCGTCATAGTGACGAAAAGTCCCGTCAACGCATGGCAAGACTCAAGCCCTTGCTGATGAACCGCGCGGAAGAAGGCTTCAAACGTCTCTCGATCATTGCCGATACGGCCAACCAGAAACTCAACCAGTTGCACGACTTGCTTGAAACCCTGACTGAAGGTCACCGTGCCCCCCTCTATCAGGCCATTACCGCCCAGTATTTGCTGGAACTCGGCCAGAACGACAATGCCGGCGGCAAATCCTGGAAAGAAATGACTGCGCTCGAACGCCAGCAGATCAAACATCAGGCGATAACCTACGAATTCCTGCGCAAGGCCGAGGAACTCAAGGTGGGTAGCTGGATCAATTACACAGCCCCCGACAGCGGAAGAACGACGCGCTGCAAACTGGCTGCTAAAATTGACGCAACCGACCAGCTGGTATTCGTCAACCGGTTTGGTTTCAAACTTCTGGAGAAATCCAAACGCCAGTTCGCCCAGGACATGCAACAGGGGCAAGTCAAGCTTCTCGAATCAGGTCTGCTGTTTGATCGCGCCATGGTCAATATTGCCGGCAGCCTGAAGAAGATGAGCCCTCCCGGTCGACAGGCGTCCTGATAGTCATACAAGGGATCAATGCAGCCTCTCGACCATCTTACCTTTGTCAGTTATGCCGGGGGCGCTGCATTAAATCTCTGCGTGTTTGTGGTCGCCATCATTCTTGCAGTGAGGCGACAGCTGCATGCCTCTTTTCTCCTCGCCAGCATCACCGGTACGGTCTGGTGTCTGGTTTATGCGGCAGGCGCGGTCTACATTGCCCTCTCGTCCACTCAGGTGCTGGTTACTGAGTCGCTGCGCTACGGTACTTGGCTACTGTTTTTATTGTTCAATATCCGTTTCCATTCCGGCAAAAAGGTTCCGCGCAAGATCACGGCCTTCCTGCTGAGCATTTGGGCCATGGTCTTCGCCAGTGGTTATCTCGCCGTTTCCAGCAAGCCTGCCGAAGCGTTTTGGCTCGATAACATGGCGATCGCATGGAACAGCCTGTTGATGGCCATCCTTTGTACCGTCGGCGTCGAACAGCTTTATCGTAACGCTCCCCATGCACGGCTCGCCAAGGTGTTGTCGGTGGGTATCGGTGCCTTCATGGCATTCGACCTGTACCTGTTCGCACACACCCTGATCATGAAAAACACGGCGACGGAATTGTGGAACGCACGCGGTCTGGTCAGCGGCATCAGCGCCATGATTCTCGCCGTGGGACTGCTGGCCACGTCTACCCAGGGTGAAATGAGTGCCCGGGTCTCCATCTCCCGCCCGATTGTTTTTTATACTACCAGCTTGACGACTGCCGGTTTCTTTCTGGCGTTGATGGCGGCGGGTGGCTATTACATCAAGAATTATGGCGGTGATTGGGGCACCATCCTGCAGACGGTGCTGCTGTTCACCGCACTCATGCTGGTCGCCATCGTCTTCGCGTCAGAGAGCGTTCGCACCCGCCTGGCGGTGATGGTCGACAAACACTTTTTCCATCACAAGTACGACTATCGCACCGAATGGCTCAAGCTCATCAATTACCTCTCGGAGCCGACTGACGAAGACCTCGACAAACGCGCCTTACGCGCCGTAACGGGCATGTTCCGCAGCCCGGGAGGATGCCTGTGGGTCAACAATCACTACGGCAAATTCATTCCGGTAGCCACCAGCAACATGGAGCTGCCCTCGATGATGCTGGAGGAATCGGATAGCAGTGATTTCTGCCGGATCCTGTCGGAGCTTGACTGGGTGTTCGTGCCTGGCGCCGCCGAACCGGACGAGCTCAGCAACTATAATTCCGCGCTTCCGTACTGGGTGCAGAGCATTCAAAAACTGTGGTTGATCATGCCACTGAAAATCGAACAACGGCTTTATGGGTTCATGTTGCTGGCGACGCCCAATCATGTGGAACGCCTTTCCTGGGAAGACCTGGATCTACTCAAAACCGTCGGCCGTCAGGTGGCCAGTTATCTTTCCCGTCATGAAGCGGCTGAACTATTGGCCCAGTCCAAACAGTTCGAGGCCTACAACAAACTGACGGCCTTTATCATGCACGATCTGAAAAACCTGATCGCGCAGCAGGCGCTGGTGGTTGAGAACGCCAACAAGCACAAGGAAAATCCGGCTTTTATCGAGGATGCCATTAACACGATCGACAACTCGGTAAAACGCATGAGCAATTTGCTGAAGAAGTTGCAGCAAAAGCAGCCCTCGTCGAGCATGACCGTGGACATCAAGAAAATATTGATTGAAGCCGTGAAAAAATGTCAGTCGAAAAATCCGCGTCCCTCGCTTCGTCTCAATGATGGCGTTATGATGGTGACGACTGACCAGGACCACCTGGAAATGATTTTTACCCATATTATCAAGAACGCGCAGGAAGCCACCGTTCCCGGGGGATTTGTAGACGTCACGCTTTATGAAAAAAGCGGAAACGCCGTCATTGAGGTCGAAGACAACGGTGAAGGTATGGATGCCGAATTCATCAAGAACCGACTGTTCCAGCCGTTTGATACGACGAAATCCGGCAAGGGCATGGGCATAGGCGTGTATCAGACGCGAGAGTTCATACGCAGTCTGGGTGGGGACGTTGCCGTCAACTCCACCCCCAAGGTAGGCACCGTGTTCAAAATTACCATTCCGCTGGTCACTGACAGCGGCTTTGCACTGGCAAGTAATATCAATGACTGAAAAGAACACTACGCTGCTAATTGTCGAAGATGATCAAGGATTGCGCAGCCAGCTGCGCTGGCATTTCGATCAGTACCGGGTGGTCGTCGCGGAAGACCGGGCCTCAGCCATTGCGGCGCTGCGACGGGAACAGCCTGCCGTCATTCTGCAGGATCTCGGGCTACCCCCTGATGAGGAAGGCGTAGAGGAAGGATTCCGCACCATTCAGGAAATCACCACGCTTGCCCCGGCCGCGAAAATCATTGTCGTGACCGGTTATCATGATTATGCGAACGCCTTGCGCGCGATTGCCTTGGGTGCCTACGATTTTTACCAGAAACCGGTCGATACAAACACGCTTGACCTGATCGTGCAGCGCGCCTTCCAGCTTTACGATCTGGAAAACGAGAACCGTCGCCTTAATAACGTCGTTACTTCGCCACTGGCCGGGGTTATTGCATCAGACCCGTTGATGCTACGTGTGTGCCGCACGGTAGAAAAAGTGGCTCCAGCCACGGTCACCTGCCTGATACTGGGTGAATCAGGCACCGGCAAGGAAGTGATTGCGCGAGCGATACACAACCTCAGCCCGCGTAACAGCGCCCGCTTCGTCGCCATCAACTGCGCTGCCGTGCCCGAAAACCTGATGGAAAGCGAACTGTTCGGCTACGAAAAAGGCGCCTTCACCGGTGCGGTCAAGCGTACGCCGGGCAAAATTGAGACGGCCAACAAAGGCACATTGTTCCTCGATGAAATCGGCGACATGCCGCTGCCGTTACAAGCCAAGCTGCTGCGTTTTTTACAGGAACGCGTGATCGAGCGGTTGGGCGGGCGCGAAGAAATCCCGGTCGATGTCAGAGTGGTTTGCGCCACCAACAAGAACCTGGAAAAAATGGTGGCGGATGGCAGCTTCCGGGAAGATCTCTTCTACCGTATCAGCGAACTCGTGATCAACCTCCCTCCCCTGCGTGATCGCGCTGCCGACAAAGTGCTGCTCGCGCGACATATTCTGAAAAAATTCACCGAGGAACAGCATCGCTCCATCAAGGGGTTTTCTGCAGACGCCACCACGGCCATCGAAAACTACGAGTGGCCGGGCAACGTTCGTGAAATGGAAAACAAGATCAAACGCGCCGTCATCATGTGTGAAGGCAAACAGATCACGGCTGCAGATATCGGTCTGGATGCGGGCGATCAGTTGAGCATCAATTTGCGACAAGTGCGCCAGGAAGCAGAAGTCAATGCCATCAAGAAAGCCCTGTCACTGGCCGAAGGTAACGTCTCCAATGCAGCGCGGCTGCTTGGCGTCACGCGACCAACGCTCTATGACCTGTTAAAAAAATACGAGATCCAGTTCACAGAAATTCCGCCGACGAGCGAATAGCGCTCACGCTGTGCATGGACACAGCAAAATAGCTTATTTTTTGAACTGATCCGCAATTCAGACAACCACCACGACCCGCAGGCGATCATTTTTCGGACACCGACTACGCTTGAACTTATAGATCGTTCAATTTCGTAGTTTGAACAGGTGCCCACCATGAAAACGTCAAAGTTGCTGATTCTTGCCTTGGCAGTCGCTTCTCTTGCAGCGTGTGGTGGCGGAGGCGGCTCTTCCACAGGTGATTCTTCCTCAGGCAGCACACCCGGTGAAAGTGGCGCGACAGTCGGCTCGGGAGACACGGGGTCAGATACCAGCACCGAGCCAGGAGCCTCCACGGATCCTGATACATCTTCCACTCCTACCACACCGGATGTTGCCGACAATGACACCGCACCTGATCAGGGAAGCGGCGATCCGGTGACGACGGAACCCACCGGCAATGACGAAACGCCGGTGGAAACCCCGGTTGTTCCGATGGTTTCATTGAGCTGGAGTATTCCTGCCACCCGTGAAGACGGTACCTACCTGCCTGTTTATGAAATCGGCGGCTACGAGGTACGCTACAGCAAGAACCAGGAAACTGACGTCACCGTTATCCGCATCAATGATCCGCAAACCACCGACTGGACCATGGAAAACCTTGCGCCGGGACTCTATGAATTTTCCATCGCCACCATCGATTCGGAAGGCGTTTACAGCGATTTTTCCACCACGGCCACGACCAGCATCGAGTGACGGATACAGAGTTGAAACAGTGGGAAAAACACCATGACAAGGTGCTTTTTCCCATTGCTTTAAGCGTGCCGCGCTGATAGCTTTTCCACCAGGTATCGCCAAATACGACTTTGGTTTGTTTCCTTCCAATAACCTGGTGAAAAACGTCATGCATCTGCGCCTTCGCGCCCTGAAACCTCTCGTGGTTGCTGTCTCCATAGCTTGTGTTTCGCTTGCAGGCTGTTCCAAAGAAGATAACGACGCCAATGAGAGTGAAGCCCGACAACTTCTGTCCCGCGCACAATCCTATCAGCTGCAGGGGCAATACCGCGCTGCCGTCATTGAAGCCAAGAACGCACTGCAAAAAGATCCGGGGAATCCGGAAGCCAATGTCCTGATCGCAAAAATCTACAGCGAACTGGGGGACACCAAACAGGCGCTCGCCATTCTGGAAAAGATGGATCCATCCACGAGCAGTGAATTGTTCGTAGCGCATATCGAGGCGTTGATCGAACGTGGCAAGGGGCAAACTGCGCTCGAACAGATCGCGCATGCGCCTTCCGATCTGACTACCGGGCAGAAGGAATTCCTTGAGCTCTACAAGGCCAAGGCACTGGTGTTGACCGGCGACATCAAAAGCGCCTCAACGCTTTACCAGAAACTGCGTTCCAGTAGCGCTGAACCTATTCAATACGCGGCTGCCACCGGACACGCTGCGATCGCTTTCCAGGCGAACAACATCGCCGAAGCCAACAGTATTCTGGATGGCATTCTGGCCAAGTCGCCCAAGGAAACCGATGCACTGGTGCTGAAGGCGGCCATTGCCTACAAAATCAAGGACCTCGATACCGCTGAAGAACTGCTAACGCAGGCACTGATCGGCCTTCCCAATACCGACCTGTTAACGGTCAAGCGTGCGACGGTTCTCGATAGCCTGATCAACGTACTGACCTTGCGCGGGCGCACCGCCGAAGCCATGGTCTACACCAAGATGCTTGCCGAAGCCCGCCCCGGCGCAGAAAACAGCAAGGCACAATTCGACGAAGCCATTGAATTGCTGAAGGCCGGCAACTACAAGGACGCCGAGCAGAAATTGCTGCAGGTCTACAACGAAAATAACGCGCCGGATGCGGCCGGACGACTACTTGGCATCATCCGCATGAAAGAAGGTGATCTGGAAGGTGCGGCCCAGTATTTCGCACAGCATGTCGATCCGGAAACCGCCAATCCGGAAATCCTGCGTCTGCTGGCGGAAAACCAGTTGCGCCTCAATAAATCCGGCGAAGCCTTGCGCATCATTGAAGAAAATATCAATCGCTCCCCTGATGACGCTGACCTGATGGCAGTCTACGGACTGGCTGCACTGGCCGAAGGCCAGGAACAAAAAGGCATCGATGCCATCCGCAAAGTGCTTGCCCGCGACCCACAACGCACCAAATTGCATGCAGCGCTTGCCGATCATTTTGTGCGTAAGGGCGACATGCAAAGCGCCATCGCGCAACTGCGCGAAGGTATCAGCAAGGCACCGAAGGATCTGGAACTGCGCACGCAGCTGATCCGCATCATGTTCATGGCGGGACAAACGGATGCGATCAAGCAGGAGGCGGACAAGCTCCAGCAAGAATTGCCTGACAACGCCGAAGCCCTGGCCGTCGCTGGCTCCTCGTATCTGCAACTCAAGCAAGTCGATGCGGCCCAAGCAGCGTTCGGCAAGTCGCTCTCGATTCAACCTGCAAACGTCAACGCACTGATTGGTCTTGCGCTGCTTGAAATCCAGGCCGGCAATTGGCAACAGGCACAGCAATACGCCGACAAGGTGGTCAGCGTTGATGCCAACAATATGCGCGCCTTCAAGTTGCTGGCGGCGATCGGCACCAAGACAGGCAAGGTCGATGCCTACGTCGAGCGCTTGAAGGAGCTCTCTGCCTCTGCCATCAACGGCTGGGGGGCGGATGCCAGCCTCGGCGAGTACTATCTGGCGACCGGTGACGATGACAATGCCCTTTCCCACACCAAGGAAGCCCTCGCGCGCAGTGCCTTCCAGGGGTATCCGAAAATTCTTGCCAGCCGCGTTTACCTGGAACTCGCGCGCAAGCAGGTGTCGGCCAAAAACATCACGGAAACCCGTCATTATCTGATGGAAGGCCTGCAAACCAACCCGCATGATCTGGAATTGCTCGACATGCTGGCGCATCTCGAAATTACTGCGGAAAAATATACCGAGGTGGACAAGATCATCGCGCAAATCCGCGAGTCGCATCCACGATCAATCGTGCCCGATCTCATTGAAGCCGACAAGTTGAAGAAACAAGGCAACAAGGCCGAGGCGCTGACGAAGTTGCAGGCGCTCTGGAAAAAGGCCCCTGCCGATCCGGTGGCGATGCGCCTCATGGCTTTGCTGGATGAGAGTGCACGCGCAAAATTCACGACTGAGTGGGCTGGGCAGTCACCACGCAGCGCTGGTGCAGCACTCTTCAACGCCATGCAATTGCAGACTCGCGGGGATGTCGAGGGCGCCGCTGCAGGCTATGAAAAAGTATTGGCGCTGGATCCGAACGAACCGCGTGCATTGAACAATCTGGCGTGGATTCGTTTCGAGAAAAAGCAAATGAAGGAAGCGTTGGAGCTGTCTGCCAAGGCTGCGACGCTGTCACCCAATGATGCCGCAGTGCTCGATACACACGGCTGGATACTGTTCAACAATGGCGACAAGGAAAAGGCACGGGAAGTGCTGAAACGGGCAGTTGAACTCGCACCGGGTGAAAAAGAGGTGAAGGATCACTACGACGCAGCATTGAAGTAAACGGCTCGGCGCTTTAGCGCCGTAGCCCCGGCACTCAGGAGAGTGTCGGGGCTACGTTGGTCGCGATGGACTTTTATTCGCGATAGACCTGCGCGAAATAATTGTATTCCTGCAACTTGTCACGCACATGAGTGGCTTTTTCCAGGCCTGTGTAGGGCCCGACGGTCACCTGGAACAAGCTGCCACCCGCCTTCACGTTGACGGATTCAATCTTGCTCGCGTAACCCAGCTTCGCCAGGGTCTTTTGTGAGGCCAGCGCTTCCTGCTCGTCACGATACAAGGCTACCTGCAAGGAATAAGGCAGGATGGCAGTATCTTCTTTCTTGGCAGCGGCAACAGACACGGCGTTATTGGTATAGGCATCGCTGGCAACAGGGACCGGCCAAGGGTGACCGACGAGATTCTCGTAGAAATCATACCCGGCATTGCTTTCCGCTTTTGCCTTGTCTGCGTCAATCTGTCGTTGCACCCGCTTGGCGTCAGCGATCTGCTGCTTTTCTGCAGCACGCTGCGCCTTGAGCGCGCGCTCGGCTTCTTTTCTGATCTTTGCCTCAGCCAGTGACTCATTGATATCGGCACTGACCGCGCTGACGACATGGGAAAAGCCAAGGGCACCGACGGCGACCACAGACACGAGCGCAGCAATAGCCGCCACCCGCACGGGACGTTTCTCTGTGTTCACCGTTTTCTTGGCGACCCGTGGTGCGCTTTTGCGCTGTTGGGATTTTTTGTGCGTTGCAAAATCGTGCATCATTTTGAGTAACAACACTCCTGTCTACGATGTGGTTACATTGCCTTGGTCATCATTATTGTAAGGCTTGGGCCTACTACACTAAACGGCACATATCAATCAAGAGTTTAGCAAACACTAAAAAAATACCCAAACTTATCTCCCTGTTTTTTCAACTTATATTTTTGCGGCGCCCATTCAGCGCCAATTAAGCCGAAATTCTGCCTTATATTTAGCCATTCGACGCAAGCCAATGTTTTCGTTAGACTAACGACCGTTCCTTTCCCGCACTCATGTCACAGGAGTTTGTCATGCGGTATGTTCCCTTTGTTGGTGCCCTTCTTTTTTCTGTCACGCCGGTCGCCATGGCGGCAACGGCTTCCATTGACCTGAACCAGGATGCTGCACATCTGGATGTGTCGGCCCAACCCAATCCCAAGGCGCTCGAATTCAATGCCGGCCTGTTTCATCATGACGATGAATCCAATTCACAAGCCAATGATGATGGCCAGTTGTATTACGCGGGTGCGGTGACAAAAGATCGCATGACCAATTTCCGCGACGTGGAATTCAGCTTGGGTGGCCAAGTCGGCTATTTCGACGCTGACCAGCTCGACGGCGGCTATGCAGGGCTGGTAGCTGGCGCACGCTATTTCTTGCCCGATGCGCAGGGAATATCCGCGGCCGTGGGTGTGAGCTTTGCTCCCGATGTGCTTTCTGCCGATGATCTGGAAAACGTGTACGGTTTCAACGCGGAAGTCGCCTGGCGCATTGTTCCCAAGGGCGAAATTTATGGTGGCTACCGCCATATCGAACTTGAAATCGATGAAGTCAAAGATGTGACGTTTGAAGAAAGCTGGTTTGCAGGCTTTCGACTGCAGTTCTGAGACCGCTGAATTGGCCGGACTGTTACACTCAGTCCGGCCGGTTTTCTTGCACGCGCTCTCTGCAGGCACGATTTCCCTTCAATTCTTGCGTTATTCTCCCGTGGCATCCTGACGGTCTATCGGCCCGTCGTCCCCCTCCCTGAGCAGCCTTCTCCGTCACCCCATGTTGTACGTCGTCCGTTGTTCCAACTCGATTTGCCAGCCGGTCGCGCCGGGCTCTGCTATGCTTTTTTCAGGATCGTTTTAAGGATTGCCACCCTGACAGGAGCCAAATTCGTTGAGTACCCCGGGAGAAAACGACAACACCGATGCGTACACCGAGCATTTGGCGAAGGTCAACGAGAGCAACGCGGTACTTGCCGCCGAGGACATCGTTAACGCCCAGGGTGTACTGGTCGCCAAGAAAGGCACCAATATCGATGAGCGTACCGCATCGAAAATCATGACGTTCAGGCTGACCAAGCCTCTGGAAAACAGTGTCAGCATCGAAAATGAGATCGATGGCGCGGTGTTGCTCCAACACACCCGCAGTTTCCTCAAGGAAAACGAACAGCTGAAAACAATCCATGATCGCATCAACATGGAAGCCGGCCTGCCGCGCCTGACCAGCTGTATCAATGCGTTTCCGATCATCAAGCAAAAAATTACCGTCATGTCGATCCTGATGCCAACCTTATTTCAGCAGAGCATTTTCAGTGCCTGGTTGGCGGCGGTGATTGGCAAGCGCATGGGCTTGGGCGATGCCCAGGTCATGACGCTGTTCGTGTCGGGCCTGACGCACGACGTTGGCATGCTGCACATTTCCGCAGAGTTGCTGAACAAGAAAGGCGAGCTGTTACCCGAGGAATGGCGCCAGATTCAGGCGCATCCAGTCATAGGTCAAAAAATCCTGTCGTCCATGGACAAGCTGCCGAAGGAGGTTTCCCGCGCCGTACTGGAACATCATGAGCGGGTGGACGGCAGTGGTTATCCGGCGGGGAAACATGGCGAAGAACTGCATTTGTTCGGCCAGATCATCGCCATGACGGACGCCATGCAGGGCGCCTATCGGCAACATGCGCAAACGAGCAGCGCCGGCGTCCGCAATCTTTATCCCATTCTGCAGATGAACTGCGAAGCACATTTCTACAAGACCTATGAAGCACTCATCATGACGCTCAAGCAGGTGGGGTTCCCGGAAGCGACATCGATTTCGGATGCCAATCTGGGCGATAACTGCAAGTTCGTGCGGGAGCAATACGAGGCACTATCCGCGGAACTGAATCGTCTCAACAAGGTTGCCAGCGCTTTTCCCAAGGAACACGGCGAAAAGGATCTGCGCGCCATCGAAGTATCCCTGCTCCACTGCATGAAAACGGTGCGGGGTTCCGGCATTCTCGATGAAGGGTATTTGCGCTGGTTGGATCAGCTTGAGCAGACCAAGCTGAATTTCGCTTACCGCGAGCTGGAAGACGTCATCCTCATGATGAAGGAGCTGAAATTCCAGATCGGACGTATCCTGAAAAGCGCCCGCTCCTATGTGGAATTCGGTAAAAACGAAGCCCTTGCCAAGACCATTGCCTCCATTCTGGAAGAAGCCGTCACGGCCTGAGCGACAGAGCCCGTTTTCCGTCCTTTGCCGTTTTCACGCAGCCGCCTGCGAAATACCGCGCCGCTCAGCATCACAAGCTATCAATCAATCGCGGCAGCTTGCCGTCCCAGGGAAACGCCTCTTCAATTTGCGCGGCCAGCGTAATAAGACTGTGTTCGTCGCCGTAGGGCGCGACAAATTGCACGCCCACCGGCATGCCATCCGCCGCCCAGTGCATGGGGACCGACATCGCCGGTTGGCCGGTCATGTTGGCCAACTGGGTAAAAGGCACTTTCTCGAGAAATTCACGCGAACGCACCACGACGCGTTCCCGCGTAAACAGGCGGTGCGACATCCACACCTTGTCGAGCTGGCGTATCGCCCAGTTCTCGGCGGCGTTCAGGCTCATGCTGCCCACACGCCAGCAGTAAGCAGATGTCGAGGGCAACATGAACAGGTCGTAGCGCTCAAGAAAATCACCCATGGCCCGCGCATATTCATACCAGTTCTGTTTGCTGCGCTCCGTCAACGCGACCGGCAAGCGTTGCGCGACCCGCTTGAGCAACAAGGTGGCGGGTTCGACAAGTTCATCGACGTTTTGGCCTTTCAGCAGGTCCTGCCAGTGGTCCAACTCTGCGGAAACCGCGCCGAAATAAAGGTTCAGGTAGTCTTCAAGTACGGCATGACCGGAGACGGGAGGTTCAACCTGTTCCACGGTGTGGCCGAGCGCCAGCAACTTGTGCACACCCTCATCAAGCGCGCGGGCGCCTTCCGCACTCAACGGAAGACCGAGCGGGGATTTCCCGGAGACGGCAATCTTGAGACGACGCGGCGCGTCTGTCAGGGCCGCCGCAAAGGGACGGTTGGGCGTGGGCGCGGTATACGGATCGCCCGCATGATACCCTGCAATGCAATCCAGCAAGCGGGCACTGTCGCGCACGCTGCGGGTCAACACGCCCTGCACCACCGCGCCCCCCCACGCTTCGCCACAGCCCGGGCCATTGGAAACGCGACCGCGACTGGGCTTGAGCCCGAACAATCCGCACACACTGGCGGGAATGCGGATTGAACCGCCGCCATCCCCGGCAGAGGCTATCGGCACGATGCGTGCGGCAACCGCTGCCGCGCTGCCACCACTGGAGCCCCCCGGCGACATATCCAGGTTCCAGGGATTTCGCGCTGGCTTGAAGGCGGCAGGCTCGGACACCGCAAGCAGCCCACATTCCGGCGTATTGGTCTTGCCGAAAATGACAAAACCGGCATCCAGAAATCGTTGGGTAACATTGCTGTGATAATTGGGTTTCCAGTGTTTCATGGCGGCACTGCCAGACGACATGGGCACACCGGCATAAGCACTCAGCAAATCCTTCAACAGAAACGGCACCCCGGCAAATGGCGCATCCGACCGACATTGATGCAATTGCGCGCGGGCTTCTTCGTACATCGGTGTGATCACGGCATTGATGGCAGGATTGACCATTTCGTTGAGTTTAATCGCAACGTCGAGTAATTCCTGGGCGGAAACCTCACCGTTTTTCACCCATGCGGCCAGGCCGGTAGCGTCCTGTCTTACGTATTCCTGCAAACTGATCGTCATAAACTACTGTTTCTACTCGAAGGTGCTGTATTGGGACGCAATTCCACATCAATGAGATCATCGAGCATGACCGGTTTGCCGAAATAGAATCCCTGCAAATAGTCGACGCCCAAACTCACTACCGTGTCATATTTCGCTTTGTCAGAAACGAATTCCGCGACCATGTGCTTGTTGAGATAGTGCCCCATCTCGGTGATGGACTTTACCAGCGCATAATCGACATTGTCCGTATCTATTTTGCGAATGAAGGCGCCGTCGATCTTGATGAAGTCTACCGGCAGTTTTTTCAGATAGGCGTAGGACGATTGCCCGGTGCCGAAATCATCCAGCGAAAAACGGCAACCAATCTCTTTCATTTCAGAGATGAAATCGGCGGCCTCTTCCAGGTTGGTGACGGCGGTGGTTTCGGTGATTTCAAAAATGACCTTGCTGCGCGGCACACCGAATCGCACCAGCTGCTCAAAAATAAAGTCCAGAAAGCTGTCGTCGTTGAGCGTATGCCCGGAAAGATTGATCGAAAATCCGCCGAACGCCGGCATGTGACGTTCATTCTGTTTCATCCAGGACAGCACTTGCGTAATGACCCAGCGATCGACTTCGGCCATGCGCCCGTAGGCTTCCGCTGCCTTGATGAATTCTGCCGGCGGAATATGCACACCGGCATCATCCACGACGGTCAGCAGGATTTCAAAATGCGGCAACCAGTTGGGATGCAGTTCAGCGGCCGGCGCGATTTTCTGGCAACGAAGACGCAACTGACCGTTATCCAGCGCGTTGGTGATACGCGCGACCCACGACATGAGACTGTCGCGTTCCTGAAAGCGGGTATCGCCGGGTTTCACCATCTGGACTTCCTTGAGCCCACTGGATTTCGCGATCTGGGTGGCGGCTTCCACGGTGCGCAACAGTTCCAGTACATGAATCGAATTCTGGTCAAAGGTGCAAACCGACACAGCCGTCAGCAAGGAATGATTATGCTTGCTCCACTGGAAACGCTCGTGTTCGATGGCCGCCTTGACCTGACAGGCATAACGATAGGCATCGGTGTCCGTGTCAACCGGCAGGATCAACGCGAATTCATTGCCGCCAATGCGGCCACACACCTGCCCGGCGAAGGCCAGACCGGTGATTTTCGCCGCTACCTGCTGCAACAGATTGTCACCGCCCTCATAACCGCACAGGCTGTTGATCAGCTTGAATTGCATGAGATCGACATAGATCAGCGCATAACGTACCTGGTGGCGGCGCGCACGGGCGACACTCTGTGCCAGTGATTTTTCGAATTCCTTGCGCGACAGCAACCCGGTCAACTGGTCGTGGGACGTTTCAAAACTGATTTTTTCGTAGATTTTCTGTATCAGGGCATCCAGCCCTTTTTCGACCGCACTGCCTTGCGTGTCATTGAGCAACTGGATATCGCCTTCGCTCAGCCGCGCCAGAAACTGATCATTGGATAGTTCCACCACCCGCATGCCCTGTTGATTCACCAGCGTAAACTTGTCTTTGCGTTGGGAAATCCAGGCAATCTGGCACAGGGTCTTGCGATGTGATTTGACGCCGAATTCCAGCCACTGACCAATCTTCAGGCGTTGCAACTTCTTGCACAGCCGCACCGGAAACAACATTTGCACGTCGGTGGCATTCTCCCTGCTGGAATACTGGCGACCATCCACCAGATCGACATTGGGTGCCATGGCATTGGTGCGCAAGGTGTTCAGTAGCGTTTGTGCACTCGAACTGGCACCGGCAATTTTCTGCAGGCCCTTTTCCACGACTCTGAGCAGGGTCTCGAAGGGGTAATGGAACCCATCGGAAGGGCACGGACGCTGCCCCAGGTAAATCAGCAGATCCTCTACCACGTGAATAGACGTCTGCCAGGAACGACTGTCCGGACCGTCACGCAGCAAGCTCAACCGCATCAGCTCTTTCCAGCCAGCGTCGAGTAGCTGTAACAACACGCGCGGAACTTTGCGGTTGGCCAAGCGCTGATCCAGCTGTTGATTCAAGAATTCGTTGGCTTGCAGGATACGCTGGCGTCCGTCACAGGACTCGATCACCCGCTGGACGTTACGATCGATGACACTCTTTTCCTTCTCGATCTGCTTTTTGACGTCCTTGAGAATATGGGAAACGACCTTTTCATCCAGCGGATCCGCTGTCATCAACTGATTGATCACCGCTTTTACGGTATCGGCATTCGCTTTGAAGTTGACGCTTTCCGGTTCAGCGAGCATCGCGAGGTAGTTCAGCAATTCACGCACCGGGTGCTGATCTGACAGGAATATTTCTGGATCAGCCACCTGCAGTGCGGCGAGAGGCACCTGCATTTTGCAAAACTCGGAACGCAACTCTCCGCTCATTCGTTGCTCGTCAGCAATATTGGCCACCAACGATCCCATCATGCTGATGGAATCACGGAAGCTGTCCGAACAATCGACATTCATAGCCTTCAAACGGTCGAGCACCAGGGTGGGCAGCTGATCCGGTGCGTTACCGGGTGCGTCCGACTCAGGCAGGGAAAGCTCGTTACAGACACGATTGAGCGCTTTGAACAGTTCCTCGGTCGACAGATTTTTTGCTGCCGCGAATGACGGCTCTGCAAGCATACCGTTGCCGCCCCCGGAAGACATTACAGATGGGAGGTCAGGACGGGGTGCACTACGCATGAAGCGCTGCATTTCCAGCAATCGATTGGCCGCGAGAAACGAATTGCGGGCAAGATTTTCATCCACGGCAAAGGTCACGCCCGGTGCGGAACCGCCCTCAGGAGTGGCAAGACTCCCGCCCTGGCGAACGCCGCCAGGCGCGCTTGCGTCGCGTGCGGCGGCAGGATCAGGCGTGTTTTTGGCCGGCGGATTTGGCTTGCGGTTCGCCACGGTCTGACTGAGATTCAGTTCGGGCAGCACGCCCAATTGCACGAGCGCCTGATTCACATCGGCATAAAAACCGGCAAAGCGATTCACCACATGCTCGACCAGACTGCGCAGGAACAACTGCACCACGTTAGCCCTGACACCATTGTCGCGCAGCACGATATTGCTGACGCGAAACACACAGGATGGGGACAACGGGTTGTGTTCTTCCTCTGCGCTGACGCCAGCGCAGGACGCCAGTCGGGCAATCATTTCGGTCATGGATTGGCGCAAAGCCAATTCCGCGCGTGAAGTCGCCACTTTCACCATGAGCCATTCTTCAAAATCGGCTTTATCGACCAGACTCAATTCGCGCGCGGGTGCATCACCTTCATCGCTTGCGGAAACAGGCTTGCCGTTGAAGTGGTTTTGTAAATGCAGGTCATAGGTGGCTTCCACCTTTGCAATCAAGGGTCTGCGCACCACGGAAAGCGTCGCCACCGCATCCAGACACGCCTGCGCATCAACGTCGGCGGTGCGGTGTTCGGCCAGATTCAGCAGTCGATTGCTGAACTGGTCGATGAATTCCTCCAGGAACCCCGCGAAGAATAATTGACTCAGATGAGCGATACGCTGCTTGCACACGTCACGGTCGGCACCGCGATTGGCCGCTGAAGGGGATGGGCTGCCCGGGTGACCCAACGGCAGCGTTGCGTTGCGGCGGGCACACTCAGCCAGTGCCGCGAATGCCATGGGATCGAGGTTGGCAAATTTGATGCCGATCCCGCGTTCACTGATATGCGCAACCTGGCCATTCAGAAGATGTTCTTTGTCATCCAGCGAAAAATGGATCTGTATCACCCGCGCGACCAGCGACGCGGGATCGGCGAGCCCGGCATATTGCTGCGGCTGCTTGAACACCAGGAAAGCCCCACCTTTGCCATAATCCAGCAACCATCCTGAATGGATACCGGATTGGGCAATCGAGAAGAATACGTCGATGCGGGTGGTCAGGCGCCTGTGTTTTCGTTTGTCCACGATACTCTCTTTCCATGGGACGGGACGCGCTTCGGTGCATGCCCCATTTAAGAGTAGTAGAACCTAAGAGACTTTCCTGCTGTAGTCCGAACTGGCAACATCGGTAACGGACACCTTCATGCCGCGCGCCTGCAGATCATTGATGACCAGCGAGAGATATTCCTGCTCGACCACGGCCGAGAACAGCGAGATGAGTTCCCGCCCCAGATTGGTAAGCAAATAGGCGGGAATGCTGAGTTCGTTGCGATCGGATTCCGCAATGATCGTGACTTGCTTGTCGGCCACAGTCAACGCGCACTGGAACCGCGAGTCCGCGCTGGAGCGCAGCACCTTTGAATAGACCTTCCCGAACACACCCCGGATGATGCCCAATTCCTCCAGTTTCTCGAACATCTCCGGATCATACTGTTCGAACAACGCCTGCACCGCACTGCGGTAGACGAAATCATCCAGCGTGAGGCCGGTAAGGCGATTGAGCATTTCCGCGTCTTCGAGCGTCATCATCGACAACAGATCGAGGGCCCGCAAACTGTGGGTACCGGGACGAATCAACTCTTTGACCAGGATACGTGCCCACATCTGCTGCATGGGCCCGTTCGGAATTTCACTGACGTTGATACGCCAGCGACTGAACCAGCGCGGATCCAGTGTGCCCTTGTCCAGTTCCGCGGGGTTCATGCCAAGAATGATGCGCTCGGTCAGCAGATAGACTTTCTGCAAACGCAGCAACCTGCCCAACGATTCCATATCGGAAAACACGCGGGCATTCTGCAGCATGTCGGCGATGGTCGGCGTCTTGTCAGCGGCGCCCGGCGCTTCCGAGGCGAATTCGATGATACTGGAAAAGGCGACATCCCTGACTTCGGCGGCACCGGCCGATTTGACCAACCGGCCTTCGCCATCGAGCTCGGCGTAACCACGGCGTAGCTCGTTGAGTTGACGCTCGACGTTGTGGATATTGGAAAGCTCCTGCCGACGTACCTCACCCAGCGAAAGCCCCAGGCGCTGGATGCGATCAGGAGACATTATGCCGAACATCTCTTTAGGTGTGAGATGTACCCATAGCTTGCGTAACAACTGGACCTTAAGCGCTGGATTACTCACCGATCATGCCCTCTCTACCCTCAACTACACTACCCTATCCAGTATGAGCCAGATTAAAAAAACAGCAAACACCACTGACCAGCAACTAACACCACTGCCCTGCAAACTGTCCGGCAGGCTTACGTGTTATTTGATGCCTTTGACCGTCACCAGCCAGCGGCAGACGGCCACCGAGGGTGATTCGCCATAGCAGCCGGTGCTGTCCCGGAACGCCAGCCACTCCCCACCCACCCGATGCAGATTGATCTGGTGCAGCGCGATCAGATCCCCCAGCAGCGCGGCATCGGCCACAAAGTGGAATTCCCCGCGCGTGTAGCCTTGTTCAAACTCGTCTTGCGACGGCGTTTTGCCCTGACTCTGGCAGGCATGCTTGTACATCAAGGAGTCGAGCTCCTTGCCGGATAAACTGTCGGCAAGTTTCATCATGAACCTTCTGTCTTAGTGGTCGTCAATCCCGGCCAAATTCTGGTGGATTCGCCGGAACTCGTCAATGTAACCGCCAATCCACTGAAATTGAAAGAAATTATGCGTACATGTCAGTGAAATGCAACTGTACTATAGTGAATGTATACCCAATCAGGCACTAAGGATTCTCATGATCGCCAAGATCCCATGCGTTGCAGTCTCCCCCGAAGTCAGCATGGAGGTATTGTCACCCGTTGAAGTGGATCAGCTCGTCCAGCACACACAGGGTGAGCTCTATCCCCTGTTCCGCCGCTGCGCACTCGCCGTGCTGAACACGGGCAGCCAGAACGACAACACCCAGGAAATCCTCGAAGAATTCTGCAACTTTGATATTCGTTTCATTCGTCAGGCCAGAGGCATACGACTGGAGCTGCACAATGCACCGGCCAGCGCCTTTGTTGACGGGCGCATGATTCGCGGCATCCGGGAGCAGTTGTTTTCCGTGCTGCGTGACGTGCTGTATGTGACCAACCAGGTCAAGCATGGGGAACGCTTCAATCTCAACAGCACGCGGGGCATCTCGGATGCGGTGTTCCATATCCTGCGCAATGCCGACGTATTCCGCGCCAATGACAAACGCGCCTTTGTCGTGTGCTGGGGCGGGCATTCCATTTCGCGGGAAGAATATGACTTCACCAAACTGATTGGCTACGAACTCGGCTTGCGCGAACTCAACATCATTACAGGCTGCGGCCCGGGCGCCATGAAAGGGCCCATGAAAGGCGCCGCCATCGCCCACGCCAAGCAGCGCGTGCATAACCCCCGTTATCTGGGTATCACTGAACCCGGCATCATTGCGGCGGAATCGCCCAATCCGATCGTCAACGAACTGGTCATCATGCCGGACATTGAAAAACGTCTGGAAGCCTTCGTGCGTATGGGCCATGGCATCATCGTCTTTCCGGGCGGCGTCGGTACCACCGAGGAAATCCTTTACCTGCTGGGCATCCTGTTGCATCCCAAGAACCGCAATATCCCCTTTCCGGTGGTGTTCACGGCCAGTAAAGCCAGCGAAGCCTATTTCGATGTCATCGACAATTTCATCGTCAATACACTGGGCGAAGAAGCACGCGCAAAATACCATGTCATCGTTGACGATCCCGCCGAGGTCGGTCGTTACCTGCGACGTCGCACCGATGAAGTTTACAATCACCGTCGCCGTTACAAGGATTCGTTCTATTTCAACTGGCAGATCCACATTCCCAAGTCGCTGCAGCATCCGTTCAACCCGACCCACGCCAACATGCACAAGCTCAACCTGACGCGGGATCAACCGGCGTATGAGCTCGCCGCCAATCTGCGGCGGGCGTTTTCCGGCATCGTTGCCGGCAACGTCAAGGAGCAAGGTCTGGCATTGATCAAGGAGCACGGCCCGTTTCAGCTGCGGGGAGATCCGGCGATCATGACGCTCATGGATGAACTGCTGCAGACCTTCATTCAACAGAACCGCATGAAACTGGGCGGTAAAACCTACAATCCCTGTTATCAGATCAGCCGGACCTGACCCAGGGCTGGGGGACTGCCGCTTACCGGGACCGTGTCCTGGAGGGCTGACCCGATTAGACACTTCACAGGCAGCGGCAGGTGGGATACTTTGGACAGCCTCGACAACGCTGAACGGAGTCATCCCATGCCAGTCACTCTCCCCAAGCCCGCTGCACATTCGATTCATACGCCAGGCAAAGATTGCAGACAGGGCCACGTTCAGGGGCCAGAAGGCAGCATTTTCTACATCGACCAGGGCCCGATCGGAGCGCCTCCCGTCCTGCTGATCATGGGGTTTGCCTGCCAGCTGACGATGTGGCCGGAAACGCTGGTGCAACAGCTGTTGAGCGATGGCTTCCGGGTGATCCGCTTCGACAATCGCGACATCGGCCTGTCTGATGAAAACAACAAGGGCATCCGCACCACCCTGCCGAACGTCTTGCTGCGCCAAAGGCTCGGGCTGGACCTGAGTGTCAACTACACGCTTTACGACATGGTGCAAGATACGGTCGCAGTGATCCGGCAGCTTGATCTGGGCAAGGTACACCTGGTGGGCGCCTCCATGGGCGGAATGATCAGCCAGTTGACGGCGGCCATTTACCCCCAACACGTTCTCAGCCTGTGCTCGATCATGTCGTCGACCAATGAATCCGACCTGCCCCTGCCCCGACGCGACATCTTGCTGGCGCTCAATGGCTGGGGCGTGCCCAAGGGACATGACCGGGACACCGCCGTCAAACGGCAGGCGATGTTCTGGAACAAGATTTCGAGCCCGGGTATCGCCGAATCCAGTGAGACACTACTGGAGCGTCTCACGGACGCCTATGACCGCAGCTACCGGCCCGCCGGGGTGTTGCGGCAGTCCCACGCCGTATCGGCCACAGGCGGATTCCGGCGCCTGCTAAGCCGGGTCCGTTGCCCTACTCAAATCCTGCATGGCGATGTCGACCCCCTGGTGCACGTCAAAGCCGGCATCGACAGCGCCCGCCACATCCCGGGCGCGAAGCTGCATATTTTCAAAGGCATGGCCCACGATTTCCCGCCTTCACTTATTCCGGCCATCGGCGAGAAAGTCAGCATGAATATCGTTGAAGCACTGCCACGCTGACCGACAAACGCGCTGCAGGTGGGGAATCGTCACCAAACGACACCTGTTACAGAAACAAAAAAGCCCCCGATGTTCATCGGGGGCTTTTTTGTTCATGCGCCGTCGATCAAGCGCGCTATCCGGCCGTGGCAGCGGATGCCAGCGCCGCGTTAAGCGTGGCGCTCGGGCGCATTACCTTGTCAAGCTTGGACCAGTCGGGACGGTAGTACCCCCCGATGTCAGCCGGACTGCCCTGAACAGACGCCAGTTCTTCTACGATGGTCTTCTCGTTTTCTGACAACGTCTTCGCCAGTTTGGCAAAGTGTGCAGCCAACTCCGCGTCTTCGGTCTGCTCGGCCAGCGCCTGCGCCCAGTAAAGCGCCAGATAAAACTGACTGCCACGGTTGTCGAGTTCACCTGTGCGCGGTGACGGGTTCTTGTTGTTGTCCAACAATTTGCCCGTGGCGGCATCCAGCGTTTTCGCCAGAATTTTGGTACGCGCATTACCGGTCTTGTTGCCCATGTCTTCCAGTGACACGGCGAGGGCCAGGAATTCACCCAGCGAATCCCAGCGCAAGTGGTTTTCCTCTACCAACTGCTGCACGTGTTTGGGTGCTGAGCCGCCGGCACCGGTTTCGTACATCCCGCCACCCGCCATCAACGGTACGATGGACAACATCTTGGCACTGGTACCCAATTCCATGATGGGGAACAGATCGGTCAGATAATCGCGCAGGATGTTGCCGGTGGCGCTGATGGTATCCAGACCGCGAATGACGCGCTCCAGCGTGTAACGCATGGCACGAACCTGACTCATGATGTGGATGTCCAGCCCGGTGGTGTTGTGCTCGTGCAGGTACATCTTCACCTTGGTAATCAGCTGCGCCTCATGTGGACGGAACTGGTCAAGCCAGAACACCACAGGCATGCCGGAATGGCGGGCCCGGTTGACAGCCAGCTTGACCCAGTCACGAATCGCGGCGTCCTTGCACTGACACATCCGCCAGATGTCACCGGCCTCCACGTCCTGTGACAGCAGCACTTCACCCGTGTTGAGATCGGTAATGTTGGCAACACCATCTTCGGGAATTTCGAACGTCTTGTCGTGCGATCCATATTCCTCGGCCTGCTGGGCCATCAGACCGACATTGGGAACAGTCCCCATGGTCCTGGGATCGAACGCACCGTGCCATTTGCAGAAATTGATCATCTCCTGGTAGATACGGGCGAAGGTCGATTCAGGCATGACCGCCTTCACTTCTTTCAGGCGACCATTGGCATCCCACATCTTGCCACCGTTACGTATCATCGCCGGCATGGAAGCGTCGACGATCACATCATTGGGCGAATGGAAGTTGGTGATGCCTTTGGCCGAATCCACCATGGCCAATTCCGGGCGGTGTTCGTGGCAGGCATGCAAGTCCTGCTTGATCTCGTCCTGCGTGCTTTGCGGCAGGGTGGCGATCTTGTTGTAAAGGTCGACCATACCGTTGTTGACGTTGACTCCCAGCTCTTCGAACAGCTTGGCGTGCTTGGCAAACGCATCCTTGTAAAAAATGCGTACGCAATGCCCGAAGACGATCGGATGCGACACTTTCATCATGGTGGCCTTGACGTGCAACGAGAACATCACGCCAGTTTTACGCGCGTCTTCAATTTCTTTCTCGTAGAACTCCAACAGCGCTTTCTTGCTCATGAACATGCTGTCGATCACTTCGCGATCGAGCAGGGAGACCTTTTCCTTCAACACCAGGGTTTTGCCACTCTTGGTGATGAGCTCCATCTTCACATCGCGCGGACGATCCAGCGTCAACGACTTTTCACCATGGTAAAAATCGCCATGATGCATATGGGATACATGCGAACGCGACGCCTGGCTCCACTCGGCCATGCTGTGGGGATTTTTGCGCGCGTATTCCTTTACCGCCTTGGGCGCGCGGCGGTCGGAATTGCCTTCACGCAACACGGGGTTGACCGCACTACCAATGCATTTGCTGTAGCGGGCCTTGATATTCTTTTCTTCGTCGGTCTTGGCGTCTTCAGGGTAATCCGGAACGGCAAAACCTTGTTTCTGCAGTTCTTTGACACAGGCCTTGAGCTGGGACACCGAGGCGCTGATATTGGGGAGTTTGATGATATTCGCTTCGGGTCGCAGCGTCAGCTTGCCCAGATTGCCGAGTGTGTCCGGCACCCGTTGCTCTTCCTTCAGGCATTCCGGAAATTGGGATAACACGCGCGCAGCCACCGAGATATCGACGGCGTCGACATTGAGACCAGCAGGCGCAGTAAACGCGCGAATGATCGGCAAAAAAGAGGCCGTTGCCAGTAAAGGGGCTTCGTCGGTAAGGGTGTAGATGATGGTATTCATCCGCGTACTCATAGGGGTCTCCTGATATGGATAGTTCATAGACACACCATCGGCTGCTTTTTGGGCGACCAGTGGTTAGCGATCTATTTGTTGTTTTCTGGCGATAGTCTGACCTGCGTTTGGAATTTTGCAACTCAAAACAATGACTTTAGAAATGCGACTGTAAAAAAAGATTGCAAATGCAAGGATTTGATCCGGCCCAGGCGACCAACGGGTCAGTGGAGGGCATCAGCGATATGGCAAACGGAAAGCATCTGACCAGTCGCTGGAAGGAACGCTCCCGGGCGATGGAAGATCCGCAACTGCAGAAAGGTGTCGTGAGTGAAGGAGAAATCAAACAGGAGAAAACAAGGACGGCCTGCGTAGCCTGAAACAAGTGCGGAGCCTAAAACATGGTGGCCAGAGCGGGCGTCGAACCCGCACGGGAGTCGCCTCCCCCAGGATTTTAAGTCCTGTGCGTCTACCAATTTCGCCATCCGGCCGATGGGCACATCAATTTACCAGATTTAGGCTTGGAACCCGCAAGTGATGGAGATCACAACGAAAAATGCCAAGCATGACAACCACGCTTGGCACTGTATGGAGGCTGGGGCCGGAATTGAACCGGCGTACACGGAGTTGCAGTCCGCTGCATGACCACTCTACCACCCAGCCGAATTTTCAAATTTGCTGGCTTCACCAACAAAAAACCCCGGATAATCCGAGGTTTTGAATTTGGAGCGGGAAACGAGACTCGAACTCGCGACCCCGACCTTGGCAAGGTCGTGCTCTACCAACTGAGCTATTCCCGCTTTGGATCAGTGCTTGATGCCGCTGATGTGGTGCACATTTTACAGATTGATAATTTCATGTCAACAACTAATTTCATCTTTTTTATCAGCAAGTTGCGAGAGCTGACAAAACCGCTTCAGCGGGCGGTAAGGTCAGGCCAGGCAGCCTTGAGATAGACGTACATGGTCCACAACGTAATGCCAGTGGCAATGTACAGCAGTGAATATGCCAGCAGGACCACGCCGTCCACCAGCACCGGATCTTTCATGAGCAAACCGGTGATGGCGACCATTTGCAACGTCGTCTTTACCTTGCCAAGAAATGAGACCGCCACATTCGCACGCTTGCCCACCTCTGCCATCCATTCTCTCAAGGCAGAAATGGTGATTTCACGGCTGATGATGACCAGTGCAGGCAATGACAGCCACACAGACGCGTGGGCCTCCACCAGCACCACCAGCGCCGCTGCCACCATCAGCTTGTCGGCCACCGGATCCAGGAACGCGCCCAATTTGGTCACCTGCCCCCATTTGCGGGCCAGGTAGCCATCAAACCAATCCGTGATACTGGCCAGCGCGAACAAAAAGGCAGCCAACAGGTAGCGTCCCTCGAACGGCAAATAATAAATGACGACGAACACCGGGATCAGCACCACCCGCATCATGGTCAGCAGATTGGGAATGGTGTAGTGCGGTGAGTTAGAAATGATCGGCGCTGGCATGCAGTCGGATATCCTTGTTTCCATTCAGTGCAATATATACGCGAGTAAAGCGTTACACGCTATGTAACGCTGCATAAATCTCCTCAGCCAGAGACGGGCTGATCCCTTTGACCTTGCCGATTTCTTCCTGGCTGGCAGAGCGCAAGGCTGAGACACCGCCAAAATGATTGAGCAAACGTTTACGTCTTACCGGACCAATACCCGGCAAGTCCTCCACCGTCGAGCGGATTTTTGCCTTCTGCCGCTGCCCCCTGTGCCCCGTAATGGCGAAGCGATGGGCTTCGTCACGAATCTGCTGCAATAACAGGCTGGCACCACTGTCACGCGGCAAACTGAAACCCAGCGGCTGATCCAGCGTGAACAGGGTTTCCAGACCCGCCTTGCGGGTATGCCCCTTGGCGATGCCCAGCAAGCGGTCGGTGCTTATCCCGAGCTGCTCCAGCGCAGCCGTGGCGCGTGCCAGCTGCCCCTTGCCACCATCGATGATGATCAGATCCGGCAGAACAGCCCCCTGTTCCAGCAACTTCTGATAACGCCTTGTTACCGCTTGCTCAATTGCAGCATAGTCGTCACCGGGGGCGACATCCTTGATATTGAAGCGCCGATAGTCGGACTTTTTAGGTCCGTTGACATCAAACACGACACAGGATGCCACCGTGTGCTCGCCCGAGGTATGACTGATGTCGAAACATTCCAGGCGCTGCGGCATGACGGCCCAGCGCAGTTGTTCCTGCAGGGCCACGTGACGCTGCCACTGCGTGCGCTTGTTGGCCAGGTGACTGTCGAGGTTTTCCTGGGCATTGCGGGCGGCCAGACGTGTCCATCCTGCGCGTGTGCCAGCCAACCGGTAGACGAAGCGCAGCTTGCGCTGGTATCGCTCCCTTACGGCTTTTTCAATGGCTTCGGCGAACTCCACCGACTCGGGCAGGAACACTTCGCCCGGCACATCGCGGGCGATATTGCCCAGATAGAAGCTGGAAATGAATTCGGTGAGCACTTCCCTGCCGCCGTTGCCTTCTGCATCCAGGCCGTACACTGTTTCGAAGTAGCTTTTGCTGCCAAGAACGCGTCCACCCCGGACATAGACGATCTGGATACACGCCATGCCGTCCTTGACGGCCACCCCGAACACATCCATGTCTCCGCCTTCCTTGTCGACGTACTGCTGTTCCTGTACGCGCCGGATGGCGACCAGCTGATCCCGGTAAAGAGCGGCCTCTTCAAAGGCCAACTCGGCAGCAGCCGTTTCCATTTTGGCGGCAATTTCCTCAGCCACCTGATTGCTCTTGCCATCCAGGAACAGCGTGGTCAGACGCACTTGCTCGGCATAGGCCTGATCGGAAACGCCTTCGACACAGGGTGCCGTACAACGATGAATCTGATGTTGCAGGCAGGGACGCTGGCGATTACGGAAGAAGGCATCATCACACTGACGCACCTGGAATATCTTTTCCAGCAGGTTCAAGGATTCACGCACGGCCAACGAACTGGGGTACGGCCCGAAATAGCGGCCTTTGGCTTTACGGGGGCCACGGTGATAGGCAAGACGGGGGAAACGTTCGTCGCTCAGGAAAATGTAGGGGTAGGACTTGTCGTCCCGCAGCAGGATGTTGAAAGGCGGCTTGTGCTCCTTGATCAGCGTCTGTTCCAGCAACAAGGCTTCCGTTTCGGACAGCGTGACGGTGACCTCCACGCAGACAATGCGCTGTACCAGCGCCGCTGTCTTGATCGGTAACTGTTTGCTGCGAAAATAGCTGCTGACGCGATTTTTGAGGTTTTTGGCTTTGCCGATGTAAAGCACATCGCCATTGGCGGCCAGCATTCGGTACACCCCGGGAGCCTTGGTCAGCGAGCCCAGAAAAGCGTCTATATCAAACGCTGGTGTTGTTGCTGTATCGGTCATTCGCAAACTCTGCTGCTGTTTTGCTCAAGTCGGTGGAAGGCGTATGTCAGCTATTGTTGCGCATGCTCTCGACATCGACCATGCCATGGCGCACCGCCATCAGGGTCAGCTCGACATCACTGTTGATGGCAAGTTTTTCAAAAATACGGTAACGATACGAATTGACGGTCTTCGGACTCAGGAACAACTTGTCAGAGATTTCCTGCACTTTTTGGCAATTGACGATCATGAGGGCGATTTGCAGCTCACGCTCGGACAACTGATCGAAGGGCGACGTTTCGGTGCCGGAAAATGGCTTCAGCGCAAGTTGCTGGGCGACTTCGGGGCTGACGTAGCGTTGCCCGCTGAAGACCAGTCGGATCGCCTTCACCATTTCGTCGATGCCCGCGCCCTTGGTCATGTAGCCTGCGGCGCCCGCCTGCAAAAACCGTGACGGGTAGGGTTCTTCCTCGCACACGGTGACCGCGATCACCTTGACATCCGGGTACTGACGCAAGAGCTTGCGTGTTGCTTCCAGCCCGCCTATGCCCGGCATCTTGGCGTCCATCAGCACGACATCGACGCGGGTATCCTTGAGAAAACGCAAGGCGTCTTCCCCGGAAGCTGCGTACCCGACCACCTTGATCCCCGCCACATCACTCAGCATGCGGGTAATGCCCGTGCGCACAAGATCGTGATCATCCACTACCAACACCTTAATCATGGGTGACTCCTGCGCGCCTTCAAATCAGTGTTGCTCATGCATTTATGCAACCACTACCCATATTCCATCCACTCCACCCAAACGTCCTTTCCCCGCCATCAACCGGATCGGTTCAGTTCGTCGAACCAGTCGGCATCAGGAATTCCGGCAAACACCTTGCGCAGCCCTTCACCCCAGGCCCGCCGGATTGACAGGAAGTAGTCGTTGGTTTCATCGACGCGAAACGGTTTCGCCATGCCCAGGTTACCCAGCGGCAGTTTGAGCAGATCAATGGGCAAACCGACCGAGAGGTTGGACTTGATCGTGGAATCAAAGGAAATCAGCGTACATTTGAGCGCTTCATTCATGGGCGTCTCGAAGCGCACAACCCGGTCAATGATCGGCTTGCCGTACTTGGATTCCCCGATCTGGAAATAAGGGGTATCGATGGTCGACTCGATAAAGTTTCCCTGCGGGTAAACATTGAACAAGCGCGGCTGTTCACCCTTGATCTGACCACCGACCAGAAACGAGCAGGAAAAATCAACGCCTTGCGCCAGCGTGTCGCCACCGGAGTCCCGCTTTAGGACCTCACGGATCGTATCGCCCACCAGCACGGCTGCCTCGTAAAGACTGGCAACGTTCAGCAGGTTGTCACCTTCGTGCAGGCAACGGCTGCGCAAAAGGCTGATCACACTCTGGGTGGTGGCGAGATTGCCGGAGTTGAGCAGGACGATCGAACGCTCGCCTGGCTTGTCGAAGATGTGCATCTTGCGGAACGTCGAAATATGGTCGACGCCGGCATTGGTGCGGGAATCAGACGCAAATATCATCCCGTCCTGCAAGCACATGGCGACACAATAAGTCATTGAATTCTCTCCTGCATATCCCAGACGGACTTTTTACAAGTTAATACTGCAGCCCGCAAGGTGGGACCAAAGTTAAATTGTAGCGGAATAACAATGCAATTACGCGATGAGCCATGGAATTACGCGATGAGCTTGCAGTGCAGAATGCGTTCGGGATTGCGTGATCGCGGGGGGAAATGGCGGAGGGGGAGAGATTCGAACTCTCGGAGGACTCGCATCCTCGACGGTTTTCAAGACCGTTGCATTAAACCGCTCTGCCACCCCTCCGGTGCGAGCTTGGGCTGCGAATACTATCCCATGCCCAACAGCTTGTGAAGCATTTTCTTTGCGCTTTTTCCGTTTGGTGGCAGGCTATTGGGCTAAACCGCCTAACTTGCTATGCTTCGTTGATTCCCATTGCGAAAGCCTGTGGCCAACATGATTTTTGCGCTCAACGTGATGTCCCCCCCCTACTCCAGCCAGGGTGCATTGACGGCCCTGCGATTCGCCCAGGCCGCGATCAATTCGGGACATCAAGTCTCGCGCGTTTTCTTTTCCGGGGACGGGGTTCTCAACGGGAGCGCCCTGGGGATTCCCCCGCAGGACGAGATCAACATTTACCAGCGCTGGCAAATGCTGGCAAACAATCATGGGGTCGAGTTGGTGTTGTGCATTTCCGCCTGTCTCAAGCGCGGTCTGGTCAACGAAAGCGAGCAGGTGCGATACGGCCTGCCCTCGCGCAATATTGCCGACCACTTTACCGTGGCGGGCCTCGGTCAACTGGCAGAAAGCACGATCGTCGCCGATCGTTTGCTGACGTTCGGGTGAGCCATGAAGAAGATTCTGGTCGTCATACGCAGTGCCCCCTATGCCACCACACGCGCCAAGGATGCTCTCGAAAGCGCTTTGACGGTGGCCGTTTTCGGTCAGGAAGTCTCGGTGCTGCTGATGAACGATGGCGTTTACAATGCGTTGCGTTCCCAGGTCGCCAAGGGCAGCGGATTCAAGGACACCTCGGCCATGCTGCAATCGCTGCCGCTTTACGAGATCGAAAATATTTTTCTCTGCAAGGAAAGCCTGTTTTCCCGCGGCTTCGGCCCCGCCGACTGCGTCATAGGCGCGCCCCTCAACTTTGCCGATATCAAGCAGCTGTTTGTCACCCATGACGTTGTTCTGAGTTACTGAACCATGCCCAACGAATCCAGCCTGCATCTGGTCTCCAGCTCTCCCTTTACCGGCTCCGCCCTGGCGGATTGTCTGCGTGTTCTCACGGCAGAAGACAGCGTGCTGCTGATCGAAAACGGGGTCTGGGCGATCCACGGCGAGCAATCCTGGCAACGTCAATTGCAGTGTCTGAGTGAGCGACACACCATCTACGTGCTCGCGGAAGACGCTGCACTGCGCGGCATTCATGTGCTTCCGCCGTTTCAGTTGATTGATTATGAAACCATGGTGGCGCTGGCCTGCGATCATGCCCGTTCCGTCAGTTGGTTTGATGCATGAGCAGTGGCGATCTCGCCCGTGACAAGGAAGGTTATCTGGTTCATCTGGAGGACTGGAATCCGCAGGTGGCAGAATTGTTCGCACAAGAAGCCGGTATTGAGATGACACAGGCGCATTGGGAAATAGTCCAGGCGATACGCGAGTTCTATCAAACCTTCGATCACGCGCCGAACAATCGATCGCTGGTCAAATATTGCGCCCAGCGACTTGGTGCCGAACGGATCAACAGCGCTTACCTGATGAGTCTGTTCGGCGGTACGCCCGCCAAGATGGCCGCCCGTATCGCTGGTCTGCCGCGGCCGACGCATTGCCTGTAAGCCAAAAATACCTGTACCGGCAAGCGATACCCGGAGCACCCTGCACACCACACAACCCGATTGAGGATCCATCATGAGCCATCATTCTGGCAGCTTGCCCGGCGAACACGCCTTCGCACCCTTTGTCCGCATTCTTGGCAAGGGCAAGAACGGCTCGCGCGCGCTCACGGAACAGGAAGCCTTTGATGCGATGACCATGATCCTGAACGGCCAGGTGCAGGAGGTTCAGTTGGGCGCGTTCCTGATGCTGATGCGGGTCAAGGAGGAAACGCCGGAGGAACTGGTCGGCTTCGTGAAAGCCGCCCGTCAGTGGGTGGCCCCTGCCTCCCCGGTCCGTGTCGATCTGGATTGGTCCAGTTACGCAGGCAAGCGCCGTCACTATCCCTGGTATCTGTTGTCTGCGTTGTTGCTGAGTCAGAACGGTGTGCGCGTGTTGATGCACGGTTCCGCCGGTCATACGGCTGAACGGATCTATACCGAAGATGCGCTCGCGTTTCTGGGCATTGCTCCCGCCACTGACTGGAAAGACGTATCCACCCAACTGGATGCCCGGGGCTTCAGTTATTTTCCGTTGCAGGCACTATGTGCCCCACTTGATCACATGATTGATCTACGACGGGTGCTGGGCCTGCGTTCTCCCGTGCATACCCTGGCACGGCTGCTCAATCCAGCCGGCGCCCACGCCGTCATGCAGGGAATTTTTCACCCCGGCTATCGGCCGGTACACCAGTTGGCGGCCCACGCCCTGGGGTATGAAAATGTCGCGGTCATCAAAGGTGAAGCCGGAGAAACCGAACGGAACCCGGACGGCGATTGCCTGATACAGAGTGTCATCAAGGGCGAACTCCACGACGATACCTGGCCCGCGATGTTCCCGAAACGCCATCTCAAGGAAGAAGTGATGGATCTGGCCATTTGGCGGGAGGTATGGAGAGGCAATACCCGACATGAATACGGCGAAGCGGCCATTATCGGGACCTTGGCCATTGCTTTGTGGATATTGGGTCGTGCTGACACACGGGAAAGTGCTGAAAAGCTCGCCAGCGACTGGTGGCAGGCTCGCGACAAAAGCGCGTTTTGACAGTTGCCGTCAGCCTCCAAGCGACTCCGCTTGTTTACTTAGCGTCAGGAGCATGGGCGCCTGAAACCTGCAGCGTTACCCCGATAACCATCAGACCCGGAACTGGCTGGTAACGCGACTCAGTTTCGCCGTTGCTTGCGTAAGGTGCTGGGTGGCTTCCGCCACTTTGCGCGATCCGTCAGCCGCATGTTCCGAAGCGCTGCGTATCTCTTCCACCGAACGCTGGATGAAGGCAGACGTCTGCTGTTGTTCCTCAGTGGCCGATGCAATCTGGATGTTCATGCTGGAAATGGTCTCGACCTTGCTGGCGATCGTCGCCAGGGATTCCCCGGCTTTGGCGGCCTGATCCACGCTCTCGCGCGCCCGCCGTTGCCCTTGCTCCATGACTTCCGAAATGGCGCGTGCCGTGCGGCGCAACTGCTCAATCACGAGATGGATTTCCTGGGTCGATACCTGGGTGCGTGAGGCCAGTGTGCGGACCTCATCGGCGACCACGGCGAAGCCACGGCCTTGCTCGCCTGCGCGAGCGGCTTCGATGGCCGCATTGAGCGCCAGCAGATTGGTTTGCCCGGCAATCCCCTGTATCACGTCGAGAATGTTCCCCACACTGGTAGTGTCAGCCTCGAGTTGACGGATGGTATCGGCGGCACGTTCCACTTCCTGGGCGAGCACATTTATGGCTGACACCGTGGAATCAACAACCTCCCGACCCTGCTTGGTTTCATGATCGGCGGCTGCAGCCGCATCGGCGGCGTTGGAGGCGTTGGAGGCATTTTCACCGAGACTGGAAAACATTTCTCCAATGGAACGTTCGGCGTTGCGGGTTGCTTCCAGCTGTTCCGAACTGACGTTTTCGCTTTTGTTGGCGAGGTGGCTCAACTCGTTGGAAACCCCGTTGAGCGGTACCGTCACTTCTACCACCTCGCGGATGATGCCCTGCAGTTTGGCCACGAACGAATTGAACCAGTACACCAGTTCACCGATTTCATCCTTGGAGTTCTGCGGAATACGGCGGGTCAGATCGCCTTCACCCTGGGCAATGTCCTTCAGGGATCGAACGATGTGATCGAGGCTGCCGGTAATGCTCGACGTGATGTAAATGGAAACCAGCACCACCGCCACGAAGGTGACCAGCGCCGTCAATAGCCCACCCGTGACGGCATTGCTTAATTCAGTGGTAGTGTCGTTGATATTGCGCGTAAAAATTTCATGACTCTCGACCCGGAAATGCTCCATGTCCGCCTTCAGCGTATTGAGCAAAGAGGCCATCTCACTGGTACGAGGACCCAGTTGCCCTGCTCCCACGGAACCGTCAATCATGTCGACGGAAAGGCTGCGGGCCAGGGTGAAATAGCGTTCAAATCCTGATTCAATTTGGGCAACCTTGTCCTTGCGGCGCGGTTCCAGCGATTTGATGTCCTTCAGATGGTCGCGCACCGTCTGCGCATATTCCTCGGCGCCGTCGATCAGCTCCTTTTCCCCCGCACTCACGGCAGAGTTGAGAATCTCGGTAATGCGATCGAGCGCGACCACCGAGGCACCCGCCTTTTCAAGAATGGGGTAATAAACTTCTTTGACTTCATTCAGGCGACTGTTCGAAGCACTGGAAACCGAGAAGTTATAAGCAATCACTCCTGCAAAGCCCAGAATGCCAACCAGCGGAATAATCAGGATTTTCAATCGGATGGACGCAGACGACAACAAGCTCATCGGTATCTTCTCTATCAGGAACCAGTGTTTTTTCAAACACGATATCCCTAAGCATAGTTGAACCGGCGCCAATGCAAGCGGCAAGCGGGTCAGCGGCGCATCAACGCAAGAAAACGACTATTCACCGACAGGTTCAAACCATTTCAACTTGTCATGCAGATTCACGACTTCGCCGACGATGGTAAGCGTAGGCGCCTTGACCTGTTTCTCTGCCACCATGGGCCCAATGGTGGCGAGGGTACCGATAACGACACGCTGGTGCTGCGTCGTTCCCTGCTGAACCAGTGCCACTGGGGTGGTTGATGGCAGGCCATGTTGCTGCAGCGCGTCGCAGATATGGGGCAACCCTACCAAGCCCATGTAGAACACCAGCGTCTGTCGTTCCGACGCCAGTGTGTGCCAGTCCAGATCGAGCGTGCCGTCTTTCAGGTGACCGGTCACGAACCGCACCGACTGCGAATAGTCCCGATGCGTCAATGGAATCCCGGCATAGCTGGCGCAGCCGGAGGCGGCCGTAATACCGGGCACCACCTGGAATGGAATATTGTTCTCGGCGAGCGTTTCGATTTCCTCGCCGCCGCGCCCAAAAATGAACGGATCGCCCCCCTTGAGGCGACAGACCCGCTTGCCCTGCCTGGCCAGATCCACCAGACGCTGATTGATGTCCCCTTGCGGAAGCGTGTGGTTGTTGCGTTCCTTGCCGACATGGATGCGCTCGGCATCACGACGCACCAGATCCAGCACCTGCGGACTCACCAGCCGGTCGTACAGCACGACATCGGCTTGCTGCATCAGCCGCAGGGCCCGGAACGTCAGCAAATCGGGATCGCCCGGGCCGCCGCCGACCAGGTAGACTTCACCCGTGGGAATCGTCTCAGTACCCGCCTGCGCAAAAGCCGCTGTCAGGGCTTCCTCTGCCTTGCGCTCCTTGCCGGCGAACACCATCTCGGCAACCGGGCCAGAGAGAATTCTTTCCCAGAATCCACGACGCTGATTGACGTCAGGAAACACCTTTTTGGCGTGTTCCCGAAAGCGCCCCACCAATCCCGCCAGGCGGCCATAAGACGCCGGCACCAGGGTTTCGAGGCGGGCACGGATCAGGCGTGCCAGGACCGGCGACGCCCCGCCGCTCGACACCGCAATCACAATCGGGTTGCGATCGACAATCGACGGGAAAATGAACGAGCACAATTCAGGCTGGTCGACCACGTTGACCATGATCTGCAGACGTCTTGCCGCATCAGAGACATGCGCATTCAGTGCGCCGTCATCAGTCGCAGCGACCACCAGGGCGACACCGTCCAGATCAGCATCGGCAAAGGGCTTGCACCGGTATTCGCCACCGCTGCTGACGACGACATCCAGTGCGCTGGCGCAGGCTTCCGGTGCGACCAGACGGATGCATCCGCCGGCACGCGCCAACAGGCTCGCCTTGCGCGCAGCAACACTACCGCCCCCCATCACCAGACAGGTCTGACCCTTGATATTGGCAAACAGCGGCAAGAAATCCATCGATCTTCCTCAATGATTCGGTCAGTGGCAGGGCCCGGCAGGCCCCTTTACCCCTTCGTATTCACCAGCGATTACGCGCGGCGAATCACATCCACTCCACCCATGTAAGGACGCAGTACTTCCGGCACGATGACCGAGCCATCGGCTTGCTGATAATTCTCGAGAATCGCTACCAGCGTGCGCCCCACGGCCAGACCGCTGCCATTGAGCGTGTGCAGCAATTCGGGCTTTTTGGATTGCGCCGGACGGAATCTCGCCTGCATGCGCCTAGCCTGGAAATCTTCGAAATTACTGCAGGAAGAAATTTCACGATACTTTTGCTGACCCGGCAACCAGACCTCGATGTCATAGGTTTTGGCTGAGGAAAAACCGAGATCACCGCCACACAGTGCGACGACACGGTAAGGCAAACCCAGCTTCTGCAGGATGGATTCGGCATGCGATGTCAGCTGTTCCAGCGCCACATAGGAATCCTCTGGCTTGACCAATTGCACCAGTTCAATTTTTTCAAATTGGTGCTGACGGATCATGCCGCGCACATCCTTGCCATGGGCGCCAGCCTCACTGCGGAAACAAGGCGTGTGACAGACGAATCTGAGCGGCAGACGATCTTCGGCCACGATTTCGTCACGCAGCATGTTGGTGACAGGCACCTCTGCCGTGGGAATCAGATAAAACGCCTTTTCGCCCTGAAGTTTGTAGAGCTCCTGACCGAACTTGGGGAGCTGGCCCGTGCCACGCAGGGAATCCTCGTTCACCATGTAGGGAACGTAGACTTCCTTGTAGCCGTTGAACGATGTATGCGTATCGAGCATGAACTGTATGAGCGCGCGGTGCAGGCGCGCCATCGGGCCGGACATGACCACAAAACGGGCGCCGGTGATTTTGGCGGCGGTTTCGAAATCCAGCCCGCCGAGCGATTCGCCAACATCCACATGGTCCTTCGGTTCAAAATCAAAATCCCTAGGTGTGCCCCAGCGTCTGACTTCGACATTGTCGTCTTCGGAGGTGCCCGCCGGTACCGATGCATGCGGCAGATTGGGCAGGGAATAATAAACGTCCTGCAATTGCGCCATCAGTTCCTTGAGTTCGTTTTCGCACTGCACGAGTTTGTCGCCGAGCGCATCGACCTCTGCCATGAGCGGAGCCACGTCTTCGCCCTGCGCCTTGGCTTTGCCAATGGCCTTGGAACGCGCGTTGCGCTCGCTCTGCAATTGTTCGGTCTGTACCTGCAGCCCCTTGCGCTTTTCTTCCAGCGCGCCCAACAGTGCCGTGTCGACCGTCATGCCTCTCAGTGCAAGCCGCTCCACGACCATGTCCAGCTGGGTACGTATCACTTTGGAGTCAAGCATAGTGTCCTTGTTGCCTCTCGAAATTCAGGTGGAAATGTCAGTTGAAAAGATGTTTGCCGCTCACCATGCCAGCCCAGGTCCCCAACAAACAAAGGGTGACCGAGCCCAGAATATTGGCCAGCGCCAGAAAAAATTTACCGCCTTCCAGCAGACGGAAAGTCTCAAAGGAAAACGTGGAAAACGTGGTGAACGCGCCCATGAAGCCCATCAGGAACAGCATGCGTATCGGATCACGCCAGTGATCATGTGACATCGACCACGCATAAACCAGCCCGAAAGCGCCAGATCCGGCCAGATTGATGCATAGCGTGGCCCATGGGAATGGACTTTGCCAGTGGCTATTGATGAACGTGGACGTCATCCATCGGGCCAGTGAACCGAGGGCGCCACCGGCGCAGACCAGCAGAACCAAGCTTGCCTGATTCATTTTTTGCTCCGCGTCGCAGTGGCGTCGTTATAACGGTGCCAGTCGCTTTGGGCATCCAGTTGGCGAAGGAATTTCAATTTCTCGCCAATCTTGATTTCCAGCCCTCGCGGTACCGGCGCGTACCATTGCTGGTCGGCCATTTCCGCTGGCAAATACTTTTCACCGGCGGCGTAGCCATCGGGATAATCATGCGCATAGCGGTATTCTTCGCCATGGCCCTGCGCTTTCATCAGCTTGGTCGGCGCGTTACGCAGGTGCAAGGGCACTTCCAGTGAGCCACCGGCCCGCACCAGCGCCTTGACCTCGTTGAAGGCCGTGTACACCGCATTGCTTTTGGCGGCACAGGCCATGAACACGATGGCCTGGGCAATGGCAAGCTCACCTTCCGGGCTACCGAGACGCTCCTGCACGTCCCACGCGTTGAGCGCCAGCGTCAGCGCCCGAGGGTCGGCGTTACCGATATCCTCGCTGGCCATGCGAACCACGCGACGGGCGATATACAACGGGTCACAACCGCCGTCGATCATGCGCACGAACCAATACAGCGCGCCATCGGGTGACGAACCTCTCACCGATTTATGCAGGGCCGAGATCTGGTCATAAAATTGGTCGCCGCCCTTGTCAAAACGACGGACACCTTCGCCCAGGGCCTGTTCAACGACAGCATCGCCCAGTTCCCTGCTGCCATCGGCCTGGGCAATGGAAACAGCCACTTCCAGCAGATTGTAGCCGCGTCGCATGTCGCCATCGGCAGCGAGGCTGATCTTCGCCAGGTTCTTTTCGTTGACATCGATACCCGCGTCGGCGAGACCTCGTCCATCGCTCAACGCTGCCCGCAATTTGTCGGCAATCACGGTGGCATCGAGGGGTTTGAGCACATAGACACGTGCGCGCGACAGCAAGGCACCATTCAGTTCGAACGAAGGGTTTTCCGTGGTGGCGCCAACAAAAATGACCGTGCCATCTTCAATGTGCGGGAGAAAGGCATCCTGCTGGGACTTGTTGAAGCGATGAACTTCATCGACAAACAACAGGCACAAGCGACCCTGTTGGCGATAATATTTTGCCTCGTCGATGGCGGCGCGAATTTCCTTCACGCCACTTAGCACTGCCGATAGTGTCAGGAACTGGGCATCAATATAGGACGCCATGAGATTGGCCAGCGTGGTTTTCCCCACACCTGGCGGCCCCCACAGGATCATCGAATGGGCCTGGCCTTGTTCCAACGCCTTGCGCAGCGGACACCCCTCACCCAACAGATGGGATTGCCCGGCGTATTCTTCAAGATTGCGCGGACGCATTCTGGCAGCCAGCGGCTGCCATTGGCGATGATCGGCGGAAAGCAGGTCCGACACGGGTTTACATATCCTCGATCACGTCGACATTTTTCGGCGGTTTGAATGCAAATACCGAGGTGTCGATCTTCTCGTTGTAGGCTTTGATATCGAATTCGATACGCGTGGTCTGACCGAGATTGTCGCGCAGGAACATGTCATGCAGGCGACCGCTGCGGAAATGCACCCGCAACAATTCAAATAGCGCATCCTTGGACTTCGGCACCAGGTCGTACCTCAGCTCTCCCGTTTCATCGAAACGAAAGGCCGAAATGGTGAAGGATTGTTCCAGTTGCGCCGGGTCACCACTGAGCAACAGTGCCGGCGTATTGCCGACCTGCTTATCGAGTTTGCGCTTGGTGACCTGTTCCAGATCGAGGTCGTAGATCCACAGCAGATGGTTGTCGGAAACAATTTGCTGCGGATAAGGATCATTGGTATCCCAGCGAAACATGCCCGGACGCGCAATCCACATGGTGCCCGTGACTTCTTGCAACGCGGTATTTTTGGCGTCGTTGACCCATTGGTGGAAAGTCGCGTTCAGCGACTTCATGGCGGAAAGGTCAGACACCAGCGACGTCACGGCTTGTTGTTGTGTAAGTTCCTGGGCAGAGGCGAGTGGCACGGCGACAGCCAACGAAACGGCCATCAACCCGGCGGCCAGACCAGCGGCCAAACCAGAGGAGAATCGACGTAACAGGAGCATGGGAGTAAATCCACAGGAGTGATTAGGGGCACGGTAAGGCGCGCATTATAACGCACCCTTTCGGCCCCGGGCGTCACAAATAGCCATTGCGGATCAATTCATATGCACGGGCGGGGGCGCCAGCACTTCACGGGAACCATTGGTTTGCATCGACGACACCACCCCGGCCATTTCCATGGCCTCGATCAGCCGGGCGGCCCGGTTGTAACCGATCTTGAGCTTGCGCTGTACCGACGAAATGCTGGCCTTGCGGGTTTCGGTGACGAAGCGCAGCGCCTCGTCATACAGCGGATCCGATTCCGGATCCCCGCCTTCACCACCGCCGCCTTCCTCGCCAAAGCCCAAGGGACCGGCTTCGCTTCCGCCCTGCAGAATTTCTTCGAGATAATCGGGTTCACCGCGTTTACGCCAATCGGCGCAGACCCGATGGACCTCATCATCATCGACGAAGGCGCCGTGCACACGCACGGGAATGCCGCTTCCCGGCGGCAGATAGAGCATGTCGCCGTGGCCAAGCAGCTGCTCAGCGCCTCCTTGATCCAGAATCGTGCGCGAATCGATTTTCGACGACACCTGAAACGCAATCCGCGAGGGAATGTTGGCCTTGATCAAACCGGTGATGACATCCACTGACGGACGCTGGGTAGCCAGCAACAGGTGGATACCCGCAGCACGCGCCTTCTGGGCGATACGCGCAATGAGCTCCTCGACCTTTTTGCCCACGATCATCATCATGTCGGCGAATTCATCGATCACGACCACCACAAACGGCAGCGTGGTGAGGTCCGGGGCCTTGTCACCATCGATGACCGGCTTGAAGAACGGATCCTTGATTGGCTCGCCGCGTTTTTCCGCGTCAGTGATCTTGCGGTTGTAGCCAGCCAGGTTACGCACGCCCATGGTGGCCATCAGGCGATATCTACGTTCCATTTCACCCACACACCAGCGCAAGGCGTTGGCGGCTTCCTTCATGTCGGTCACGACCGGCGTCAGCAAGTGCGGGATACCGTCATACACCGATAACTCCAACATCTTGGGGTCGATCATGATCAGTCGGAGTTCGGCCGGTGGCGCCTTGAACAGCATGCTCAACAGCATCGCGTTCAAACCGACCGACTTACCGGACCCGGTCGTACCTGCCACCAGCAAGTGCGGCATGCGGGCCAGGTCAGCGCACACCGAGCGACCGGAAATATCCTTGCCCAGGGCCAGGGTCAAGGGTGAGGAGTTCTTGTCAAACTCGTCGGAAGCGATGATTTCGCTCAGGCGGATCATTTCGCGGTTTTCATTGGGGATTTCAATACCCACAAACGTCTTGCCCGGAATAACTTCCACCACACGAACACTGATCACCGCCAGGGAGCGCGCAAGATCCTTGGCGAGGTTGGAGATGCGGCTGACCTTGATGCCCGGTGCGGGCTGAATTTCGAAGCGCGTGACCACCGGTCCCGGCAGTACGTTTTCCACCGTGGCTTCAATACCGAAATCCTTGAGTTTGAGCTCGAGCAGTCGCGACATGGCTTCGAGCGCTTCCGCCGAATAGCCTTTTTTCTTGGCCTTGTCGACGACATCCAGCAAGTGCAATGGCGGCAAGTCACCCTCGACGTCACCGCTGTCCAGCGGCCGTGCCGGCTTCTCCTTTGGCGGCTTCACCACGCTCTCTGCTTTTTCCACAACCCGGGCCAGCAAGGGCGGTGCGGCCACGACGGGCTTTTTCTTCTCGATGACGGGCTCGGTGCGTTTTTCCGTGCCAGCGTCAGCCTTTTTGGTTCGTTTGATCACCGGCACACTGTCGCCTTCGACAATGGCATTGAGCGTAGGAATGGCTGACTTCGCTTCCCGGCGTTGGCGATACCAGGCCACCGGATCGGGCAGCTGCCCACCCAGCCAGCGGAACGCCATCAACCCCTTCGCACCGATGGCATCCATCGCCTTGATCCAGGAAATATCGGCAAATATTGTCAACCCGGTGAGTGCGATAGTCAGCAGGATCAAAGTAGTCCCGACCGGCCCGACACGGTTGTAGCCGAACTCCCCCAACCAAATGCCGATAATGCCACCCGACGGATTTTTGCCCACGGGGATCAATTCCGGCAGATTGTCGACCGGCAGCGGCAGGTGCAGAAACGCCAGGCCAGCGGCGCCAGCCATGGTGAGAATCAAGCCGAGATTGCGGGTGAAAAACAGCGGCCAGACCCGTTTTTGCTCAATGCGGCGACGAAAGATTTTCCACGCACGGTAGGCGATCAACACCGGTGTCAGAAACGCCAACACACCGAACAGGGAAAGCAATACATCCGCGACCCAGGCGCCCACCGGACCGCCTGCATTGTGTATCAGCTGCTCAACCGTTCCCACGGTCGTCCAGCCCGGGTCGGACTTGTCATAGGTAAACAGGGAAAGCCCCAGGTACAGCGCCAGAAAAAACAGCGAAATCATGGCGCCCTCGCGAGAGCCACGCGCGAGCAGGTCAGACCAATGGGACAAAAGCGCGTTATGTTCCGTATTTTCTTTTTTCAATCGGGTTACCGTTCAACACTGCAAGAAAATGACATAGACAATCGATCAACGATGAATCATCCGCACGCACAAAACGTGCGGGAGTGACGAGGAAACATGCGCTTGGTAAAAGATCATCACCTTGGTTTTCAATTTTAGCGCCAAGTCCCTAATTTTGCAGTAAGGCTGGATGCACAATTGCCCCCCCGCGAACATTGACCCCGCGCAACAGTGCCGGATTGTCTTCCAGTTTGCCGTGCGCCAGCCAATGCACGTACGGTGCAATCACCCCAGACAACGCGATGGTCGACGTTCTTGGCACCCCGCCTGGCAAATTGGCGACACCCATATGCACCACGCCCTCCTCGACATACACCGGTTTACGATAGTCGGTGACACGCATGGTCTCGATACATCCGCCCTGGTCGATGGAGATGTCAACGATGACACTGCCACGCGGCATGGCGGCGACCATCTCGCGGGACACCAGCTTGGGCGCCCGAGCCCCCGGCACCAACACCGCGCCCACCAGAATATCAGTCGTTTTCAAGGAATCCGCGAGCGTCGTCCGCGACATGTACAGCCCCTTGACCAGCGGGCTCAGGCGTTCCACCTCACGCAGCGCATCCGTATTCTTGTCGAACACCAGTACTTCCGCGCCCAGCGATGCAGCGACCAACGCTGAGTTTTTACCCGCCACACCGGCACCGATGATCACCACCCTGCCACGCGGCGTCCCGGCGACACCTCCCAACAACACGCCGCTTCCGCCCAGCGATGCATGCAGATAGTGACAAGCAGCCTGCACGGCGACACGCCCCGCAATTTCGCTCATGGGCGCCAGCAAAGGCAGCCTGCCATTGACTTCTACTGTTTCGAACGCCACGGCGGTAAGCTTCTTGTTGAGCAAGGCCTGGGTCAATGCGGGATTCGGTGCCAGATGCAGGTAACAGAACAACAGATGCTCAGGTCGCAACCACTGCAGATCCCCCTCCACTGGCTCCTTGACCTTTACCAGCAACTGGGACTGGCCATACAATGCCTCGGCATTGGCTGCGATTGTCGCGCCGGCCCGCCGATAAGCCTCATCTGAAAAACCTGCCTGCTCCCCTGCCGATGCCTGTACCAGCACAGGGATGCCGTCATTGACCAGATCTGCCACCGCATCCGGTGTCAGGGCAATACGCCCCTCCATCGGTTTGATCTCTTTGGGAACACCTACCAAAAGCGCCATCTGACTACTCCAGTCGGGAAATCAAGATAAAAGTATAGCCCGCCGCTATTTTCGTGATTTAAATGTATAATTGGCGCCCTTCATACGGGCCGCGATAAAGTTGGCCGCAACCCTTCCCTGCTCGGAATCCACATCGATGAAACCTGTTCGCCACGTCAAGCTGCTCATCCTGGGCTCTGGTCCCGCCGGTTATACCGCCGCTGTCTATGCTGCACGCGCCAACCTGAATCCGGTGATGATCACGGGCATTCAACCCGGCGGACAACTGACCACCACCACCGAGGTCGACAACTGGCCCGGTGATGACGCCGGGGTTCAGGGGCCGGAACTCATGGAACGGATGAAAAAACATGCCGAACGGTTCAATACCGAGATCATTTTTGATCACATCAACAGCACTGACCTGCAGAAAAAACCTTTTACCCTGCACGGGGATAACGCCACTTATACGTGTGACGCACTGATCATTGCAACAGGCGCGTCCGCTAAATATCTGGGGCTGCCGTCCGAAGAAGCCTTCAAAGGCAAAGGCGTGAGCGCCTGCGCCACATGTGACGGATTTTTCTACCGCAAGCAGCGCGTCGCGGTCATTGGCGGCGGCAACACCGCTGTCGAGGAAGCACTCTATCTGGCCAATATCGCCGCCGAAGTCATTGTGGTGCATCGCCGCGACAAATTCCGCGGCGAAAAAATCCTGCAGGATCGCCTGATGGAAAAATCACGCACCGGTAACGTGAAAATCGAGTTCAACCACACGCTCGACGAAGTGCTCGGTGATCAAAGCGGTGTCACCGGCATGAGAATTCGCGACGTCAACAGCAATGAAACCCGGGATATCGAGTTGCAAGGGGTGTTCATTGCCATCGGCCATTCGCCGAACACCGACATATTCAAAGATCAGCTTGAGATGGAGAACGGCTACATCAAGATCCAGACCGGCACCCACGGCAACGCGACCGCGACCAGTGTCGAAGGCGTCTTTGCAGCCGGCGATGTCGCTGATCACATTTATCGCCAGGCCATTACCTCGGCAGGGTTCGGTTGCATGGCCGCCCTTGATGCGGAGCGTTATCTCGACGAGCAGGCAAATTAACCGGCAGGCCTGCGGCAGATACAATTTTGCTGCAGGCCTCTTTCCCGCTTCGGCGACACAGGCTATTTTCGGTATTCACGCAACGGCGACACTGGATACCGGCTTTGATACAGATACCCTTCCTCAACGACGATCCTGGCTGGTTCCCTCCGGTGGAGCTGGCGCTCGACGATCCGGATGGCTTGCTGGCTGGCGGTGGCGATCTTTCGCTGCAGCGGCTGCTGAATGCCTATCGCCACGGCATTTTTCCCTGGTACCAGGATGATCAACCCATTCTTTGGTGGTCGCCTTCGACCCGCGCCATTCTGCAGCCTACCAATCTCAGGATCTCCCGCAGCCTGCGCAAGAACATGCGCAACAAGCCCTGCCTGATCACTGCGGATACGGCATTTGAGCAGGTGATCAGCGCTTGTGCAGCACCCCGCGCCTATTCCAGGGGAACCTGGATAACGGCGGAGATGCGGGCGGCCTATTGCCAGCTGCATGCGGCGGGACATGCACATTCTATTGAAGTCTGGCGCGACGATAGACTGATCGGTGGCCTCTACGGCATTGCCATTGGGGCGTGCTACTTCGGAGAATCCATGTTCAGCGTTGAAACAGACGCATCGAAAATGGCCTTTGCAGCGTTGATACATTTTTTGCAATCGCGCGAATTCCGTCTCATCGATTGTCAAATGATGACACCCCACCTGGAAAGCCTTGGTGCCACGCCATTGCCACGGCGACACTACATGAGCCTGCTGCACAAAAGCCTGCGGGCTACCGCTTCGGACAGCACCTATTTGCCAGGGTCCTGGCCATTGAAAATTGATTCCATTACCCTGGAATCAGTGCTCAAACAAATGCAGACCGCTGGCTTTCCGGACAGGCCTCATTAATAATTAAGCTATTGCACATGCGCGGCGTAAAGAGACCATGACAGATTTATCCGCCATCAAGTTTTTTGTAACGCCCCTACACAAATGCAGCTATTTGCCGCGTCAGGACGCGGTCACCCTGTTTGCAGACCCCAAGGTTTCGGTCAATCATTCCCTCTACAGCGAGCTATCCGAGTTAGGCTTTCGTCGCAGCGGCAACTATTTGTACCGGCCACACTGCAAACACTGTTGTGCCTGTATCCCGGTGCGCGTTCCTGTCCACAAATTTGTACCCTCCCGCAAGCAGAAACGCGTACTGAAAAGAAACCAGGATCTCGATGTGCAGCGGGTTCCAGCCCATTTCAACCCCGAGCATTATCAGCTCTACGAACGCTACATCAGTGCCAAACACCGTGATGGCGACATGTTTCCGCCCTCTGCGGATCAGTTTTCCTCGTTCCTGCTCAGTGACTGGGGTAACACCTTTTTCTACGAGTTTCGCCTGCAGGGTGAACTCATGGCCGTTGCCGTGTGTGACGAAATGCAGAACGGTCTATCTGCCGTATACACGTTCTATGCGCCCGAAGCCTGTGAACGCAGCCTCGGTGTCCACGCGATTCTCTGGCAAATCCAGGAATCCCTGGCGCGGGGCTTGCCCGCGCTATATCTGGGATACTGGATCAAGGAATGCCAGAAAATGAATTACAAGACCGAGTACAAACCCCTCGAAATGTTTCTCAACAATCAATGGATCAGCTTCGACTGACTCCTCACGCACAGACATCCTTTGCGTATCCCTTGGTTTTGGTGCACAATTCTGCCCTGCTTTGTTAGCACCCCTTTTTTATTCCCGAGGAAGAGTCTGGATGGCGAAAGAAGATTGCATTGAAATGGAAGGTACTGTCGTAGATACCTTGCCCAACACCATGTTCCGCGTTGAGCTGGACAACGGACACGTCGTGACTGCCCACATCTCTGGCAAGATGCGCAAAAACTACATCCGCATCCTCACGGGCGACAAAGTCAAGGTCGAGCTCACCCCCTACGATCTCAGCAAGGGTCGCATCACTTTCCGCGTCAAATAAAAAAGGCGAGTGATCAATACTCGCCTTTTTCTGTTTCTGTCGCTGTTCTTCCGGTTTCGCCCGAGACAGGCATACCCCACTGGCACACAGCCCCATCGACATCCGACAGGGCTAGCGCGCCGACATGCTGTTACTCGCCAGGCTCCACGTCCATGACCAGCTCGTCCTGATCCTGATCCGCCTTGATGTGGACGGTTCCGCCATGATCGGCCAGCTCGCCGAACAGGATCTTCTCCGCCAGAGGACGTTTCAGCTTCTCCTGTATCAGTCTCGCCATCGGACGAGCACCCATGTCTTTGTCATAACCCTTCTTGGCGAACCACAGGCGTGCCGTATCATCGATATCGAGCATGACTTTCTTGTCGTCAAGCTGAGCCTGCAGCTCGGTAATGAACTTGTCGACCACCCCTTTGATGACCTCGGTATCCAGCGACTTGAACTGGATGATGGCATCCAGGCGATTGCGGAATTCCGGGGTAAAAAGCTTCTTGAGTGCAGCCATGCCGTCCGTGGAATGATCCTGCGCGGTGAAGCCGATCGATGAACGCGTGACAGCCTCCGCTCCCGCGTTGGTGGTCATGATGATGATCACGTTGCGGAAGTCAGCCTTGCGACCGTTGTTGTCGGTCAGGGTCCCATGGTCCATTACCTGCAGGAGCAGGTTAAACACATCGGGATGCGCTTTTTCAATCTCATCGAGCAGCAATACGCAGTGCGGCGTCTTGGTAATGGCCTCAGTCAGCAAGCCACCCTGATCGAAGCCGACATAGCCCGGAGGCGCACCAATCAGGCGCGATACCGTATGCCGTTCCATATACTCGGACATGTCAAAACGCAGCAGCTCCATGCCCATGGTCTTGGCAAGCTGACGGGAGACCTCGGTTTTACCTACGCCGGTCGGACCGGCAAACAGGAACGAGCCAATCGGCTTGTCGGGATGACCGAGCCCCGCCCGCGACATCTTGATGGCATTCGACAGTACGGTGATGGCTTCGTCCTGACCAAATACGGACAGACGCAGATCCCGTTCGAGATTGCGCAACATTTCCTTGTCGTCGGACGACACGGTCTTCGGCGGAATACGGGCAATCTTGGCAACAACGGCCTCGATATCCGTGACTCCAATAACCTTCTTGCGCTTGCTGACAGGCAGCAAGCGTTGGTAGGCACCGACTTCATCAATCACGTCAATGGCCTTGTCAGGCATGTGTCGATCATTGATATAACGACCCGCGAGTTCAGCGGCCGCACGCAGGGCGCGGTTCGAGTATTTCAGGTCGTGATGTGCTTCGAAGCGCGATTTCAGCCCTTTGAGGATCTCGTACGTCTCATCTACCGACGGCTCGGTCACATCGATCTTCTGGAAACGGCGTGCCAGCGCCCGATCCTTTTCAAAAATACCGCGATACTCCTGGAAGGTGGTCGAGCCAATACACTTGATGTCACCCGAGGCCAGCAGGGGCTTCAACAGGTTGGACGCATCCATGACACCGCCGGATGCCGCACCAGCACCAATGATGGTGTGAATCTCATCGATGAACAGGATGGAATTCTTCTGCTTCTTGAGTTCGCCCAACAGCGCCTTGAACCGTTTTTCGAAATCGCCCCGGTATTTGGTACCGGCCAGCAAGGCACCAAGGTCGAGCGAATAGACGACCGCACCGGCAATGGCGTCCGGTACTTCCTTGTCGACGATTTTCTTGGCCAGGCCTTCGGCGATGGCGGTTTTACCCACACCGGGCTCACCCACCAGCAGCGGGTTGTTCTTGCGACGGCGACAAAGGATCTGCACCGTACGGGTAATTTCTTCTTCGCGGCCAACCAGCGGATCGATGCGGCCTTGCATGGCCTGATCGTTCAGGTTGGATGCATACGCTTCCAACGGGCTGCGGCCGGCAGCTTCCCCGGACTGTTCGTCTTCCTGGGATTCCTGGGAGGCATCGTGGGAACCGGTCTGGGAATGCGTATTGCCAGAGGTATCGTCAGACACCTTGGAGATACCGTGGGCGATGTAGTTGACGACATCAATGCGGGCGACGCTCTGCTTCTTCAGGAAGTAGACGGCCTGGCTTTCCTGCTCGCTGAAGATGGCCACCAGCACGTTGGCGCCGGTCACCTCCTTCTTGCCTGAGGATTGCACATGGAATACCGCACGTTGCAGCACGCGCTGGAAGCCCAGGGTTGGCTGGGTTTCCCGATCGGGGTCCGAGGCAGGAATGAGGGGCGTCGTTTCGTCAACGAAGTGGCTCAAATCCGAGCGCAACTCGTCGATATTGGTTCCACAGGCTCGAAGTACACCGGCAGCAGAATCGTTGTCCAGCAAGGCCAGCAACAAATGCTCCACGGTCATGTACTCGTGACGCTTGCTTCGCGCATCGCGAAACGCCAGATTCAGGGTGACTTCGAGATCTTTGCTCAACATCGTATGAATACCTACTCAGACCTGTTAAGTCCGGGCTTAGACCCTTTCAATACGACACAACAACGGATGTTGATTCTCCCTTGCGTACTTCATCACCTGAGTTGCCTTGGTTTCGGCAACATCCTTGGTGAACACACCACAACTTGCCTGTCCCTTGGTGTGCACGATCAACATTACCTGTGTCGCTCTTTCGCGGTTCATTCCGAAGAACCGTTGTAATACTTCCACGACAAACTCCATGGGAGTGTAGTCGTCATTCAGCATCAGAACCTGGAACATGGGCGGAGGGGCTACCTCGGCCTTGGATTCCTGGACGGCAACACCGCCCTCTTGTTCTGTGCCAGACGCCCCACCTGCCATTAGTTTTAATGGTAGTTGATGATCTGAACTTTTACTCATAACCAGAAATCATAAAACATTAGGTTTGATTCCAAGGATATATAAAAAATCCCGCAGTAAACAACAATGCAGACAAATATCACAAAATCGCTTGACACATGGAACGCGATCGTTGACATTGTGGCTGTTACAAAAAATAACATTCGTCCCGACTTGATTCCAGCATTGCATCGTCTAGACGATCGCCCGGATACCAATCCTGACGCCGCCTGACCCTGACCCTGCTGCAGGACGGGAATACAATAATAACAATGGCAGTGGGCCCCGACCAAGGTTCGGCGGTCTCAGGAGAAGGATTTGCGCTATGGCAACCGGGAAAGTGAAGTGGTTCAATAACGCCAAGGGTTACGGTTTCATCAGACCAGACTCCGAAGGTGACGACCTGTTTGTACACTACTCCTATATCTGCATGGATGGCTACAAAAGCCTGAAAGCCGGACAAAGCGTTACTTACGATATTCGTGAGGCGCCCAAGGGTCTGCATGCAGTAAACATCGCGATCGTCGGAGAACTCCTCAAGGACGATTCCGATATTACCAGCCAACAACCCGCCCCTCTTTCACAAAAAGCATCTGAACCCGTCTACGCGTCCTGACATAGTCCGCAACGGTAACGGCAGCCTTGCACCGCCCTCACCGTCGCAGCGAAAATAAAAGCGCCTCCGAGGCGCTTTTATTTTTTGTTGTCCACCCCCTCCGCCGCAACATTTCTCATGAAAAAACCGCAAACGCAGATGCCCGCTCAGCCAGAAGAAAATGGCACCTTGTTGGTGCTGTTCAACAAACCGTTTGAAGTGCTTTGTCAGTTTTCTGCTGATGGTGACAAGCGCACATTGGCGGAATTTATCGGCATTCCCGGCGTCTATGCGGCAGGTCGACTCGATTTCGACTCGGAAGGTTTGCTGATCCTGACCAATCATGGCAAGTTGCAGCAAGCCATCAGTGATCCACGATTCAAACTGCCAAAGACCTATTGGGTGCAGGTGGAAGGCGAGATCACACAAGAAGCCATCAAACGGCTTCGCGAAGGGGTATCACTCAACGACGGCATGACCTTGCCAGCCGAAGCGCGCCGGATCGAGCCTCCAGAGGTATGGGAGCGCTTCCCCCCCATCCGTGAACGACGCAACATACCGACGTCCTGGGTCGAACTGGTGATCAGGGAAGGCCGCAACAGGCAAGTCAGGCGGATGACCGCTGCGACGGGGTTTCCCACCCTCAGACTGATCCGGGCGGCGATCGGAGAATGGGGCGTTGCCGATATCCCGCCGGGCGAAATCCGGGTAATGGGCATCGAAGCACTGCCCGACGCGTGGCGTAAAGTGGTCGAGAAGGCGCCTGCCACTTACTCAAGGAAAGGACACTTGCGCGGCAAGCAAGCTGTCAACGCATCCAGCGATCGAGCGCGGCCTGATCGCTCTCGCGCGCATCCACCCAGACACCCATCCCGTTCCGCAACTCCTTCTTCCAGAAAGGGGCCGCGGTCTTGAGGTAATCCATAATAAAGGCGCAGGCATCAAAGGCCGCCTGGCGGTGGCGGCTGGTCACCCCGACATACACGATCTGCTCGCCCGGTAACAGATGCCCGATGCGGTGATAAATTTCAACGCCGAGCAATGGCCAGCGCGCAGCCGCCTGTGCCGCAATTGCCCGCAGGGATTTCTCGGTCATACCCGGATAATGTTCAAGCACCATGCCATCAATGGCCGTCTCGCCTTTCCCGCCGCGCACCAGGCCAACAAAGCTGGCGAGGGCGCCGATGTCGTTGTCACCCTCGACCAGCAGCGCCGCGAGAGCTCTCGTATCGAAATCGTGCTCGGATACCGTGACCCGACATTTCATACCTAACCTCCAGTCACCGGCGGAAAGAAGGCCAGCTCGTCGCCATCGGTTACCGCAGCAGAAAGTGACGTCATTTCCTGGTTGATGGCGGCCAGAATCCTGCCGTCGTCAAATGCCACGTCGTAGGGGGCACCGCGTGCCACCAGAGTGTCGATGATGTTGGCGACAGTGGCCGAGCCCCCGGCAAGATCGAGCATTTCTTCACTTTTGCCCACGGTTTCACGGGTCTTTGCAAAGTAGAGAATCTTGATCATGGTGCACTCCAATGTCCGCTTTTACCGCCGATTTTCTCCAGCAACTGCACCGACTCGATGACCATGCCCTTGTCCACCGCCTTGCACATGTCGTAGAGCGTTAGTGCCGCCACCGAAGCGGCGGTCAGGGCTTCCATTTCGACGCCGGTCTTGCCGGTAAGTTTACAGAGAGTATCGATACGGACACGATGCGTCTCTGTTTCAGGCGCAAGCTCCACCTTCACCGAACTGAGCATCAGCGGGTGGCAAAGCGGGATCAGCTCCCATGTGCGCTTGGCGGCCTGGATTCCAGCGATGCGCGCCGTGGCAAAGACATCACCTTTGTGGTGTCTGCCTTCCAGAATCATGGCGAGCGTCTCGGGCTGCATGCGCACCCACGCACGGGCACGGGCCACGCGTTCGGTTTCCTGCTTGCCCCCGACGTCAACCATGATGGCTTCGCCACTGGCATCCACATGGGAAAAGCCTGCTTTCTCAATGTTGTCGCTCGACTCTGTCATCCGGACTCCTACGCCAGGTTTTTGGACCGGTTTTCACAATAGAAAACTGTTGATATAGTGGCGTACGCATGGCGTACCCCTTCCGGCCAAATAAAAAACAAACCCAAGACCCGCGCCACTACCCCATATGGGGTCAGCGGCCCTTGGAATACCGAGGTGTTTTACATGGATAACCAACAGTGTTTCTTCGGGTTCGAGATCAGCGCTGACTTATATCATTCCTGCGTACAGGTAATCAAAGAGCTCCAGTCGGGTCAGACCGCCCCGAACATCGATCAACGCGCGGCGGAGAATGTCATCCGCCTCACTGATACCGGTTTCGATGCCTATTACGCCAAGCCCAGCAGCATGATTGAACTGTCAAACATGCTGCGCAAGGCCGCCGATGCAGGGGTGGGCGCAGTGCAGAAAGGTGTCCACATGGTGGTACGCAAGGTCATTGTGGGTACGCCGGTCCCGCAGCTGAAAGTGATGGGCGATTACATGGCACAACTGCTTTGCGCCAGCGAAACGGAACCCGGCCGTTACTTTGTCTGTTTCACCCTGTCCGAAGAACTGTTTTCACTGGCGCAGACATTGCTCGCTCGTGTCCGCACGGATGCCAATGTCGATGTGTATCGCGCCGACATCATTGCCGCCCTCGAGCGGTTAATCGAAGCCGGTATCGATGCCTATTACGCCAAACCCGTGGATCAGGTGAAGCTCGGGCGCATTACCCGTGCCGCCTCCGACCTGGGCATCAAGACTGCGCACAAGGGAACCACGGCGGTCGTTCACAAGATGTTCAAGGAAATGCCCCACCAGGCCATGCTGCCGCTGGCAGCTTACTTTGAATCGTTACTGCATGACGAGGTTCGTTCTTTTCAGGCCAGCGCGGCTTGAGTTGACCGATCCGCTGAAGAAGATCCGGTGCAGGTCGCTCCTGTGCAGGTGGCTCCTGTGCAGGTGGCTCCTGAACACACGATTAATTTTCTTTCCTGCACCCAAATCCGCTAAAATTCGCCCCCTGCCCGGGGCGAACCCCGGGGCAACCCCACGGTTTCTTATTGTTAGCGGATACATCTACATGATCTGGATGCCACACGCGGTCGCGGCCACCATTGTCGAGAAGGACGGTAAGTTCCTGCTCGTGGAAGAACTTGTCGACGGCCAGACCGTCTTCAATCAGCCCGCTGGTCACGTCGATGAAGATGAATCCATCCTTGCCGCTGCCGTACGGGAAACGCTCGAAGAAACCGCCTGGACAGTCGAACTTACTGACCTGGTTGGCATCTACACACTGAAATCCGAGAAGCCGGGCGTCACTTATTACCGTTTCTGTTTTGCTGCCAAACCCGTAGAACAGACCGACTTCCCGCTGGATCATGGCATTGTCGGGCCGCGCTGGCTCACCCTCGATGAAGTCAAGGCACTGGGAAGCAAATTGCGCAGCCCGCTGGTAGTCAAATGTATCGAGGACTACCTGGCCGGCAAGCGCTTCCCGCTCGATCTCATCTACGAACATCCCATTGGTTGAGCCATGACGATCGGAAAGAAAGTCATTGTCGGCATGTCGGGCGGGGTCGATTCTTCGGTCGCCGCCTATCTTCTGCAGCAGCAGGGCTATCACGTCGAAGGCCTGTTCATGAAGAATTGGGAAGAAGATGACGGTACCGAATACTGCACCGCCATCACCGATCTGGCCGATGCCCAGCAGGTGGCGGATCAACTGGGTATCCACCTGCATACCGCCAATTTCGCCGCCGAATACTGGGATCGCGTGTTCGAGCATTTTATTGCTGAATACAAGGCGGGACGTACTCCCAACCCAGATATCCTGTGCAACAAGGAAATCAAATTTCGGGCGTTTCTCGACTATGCCGTGTCATTGGGCGCAGATTACATTGCCACCGGTCACTATGCAGCACGTGGCCGTTCCATTGAGCGGACTGACGGCACCTATACCGAACTGTGCAAGGGTGAAGACCCCAACAAGGATCAGAGCTATTTCCTGCATGCCGTCTCCGGTCGGCAGATTGCCAAAACGCTTTTCCCGCTCGGGGATATCTGCAAACCCGACGTGCGCCGTATTGCCGAAGCGCAGGGCTTCGCCAATCACGCCAAGAAGGACAGCACGGGAATCTGTTTCATCGGTGAAAGACGCTTCAAGGACTTTCTGCAGCAGTATATCCCGGCCCAGCCTGGTCAGATCGTAACAGAAGCCGGCGACGTCATCGGCCAGCATCAGGGGCTGATGTATTACACCATGGGACAGCGCCAGGGCATTGGTATCGGGGGTTTGAAAAATGCCGATGAAACGCCCTGGTATGTGCTGGAAAAAGATCTCGACAACAACCGTCTGATCGTGGGCCAGGGTAACGAGAATCCGCGCCTTTATTCCCGAGGATTGCGTGCCTCCCACATCGAATGGGGCATGGGGGCATCCCCCGCCCTGCCTTTGCGGTGCCAGGCCAAAACCCGTTATCGACAGCCGGATCAGGATTGCATCGTAACCATGGACGGCGCTACTGTCCTGGCCACTTTTGACGAACCACAACGATCCGTCACCCCCGGGCAATATGTCGTGTTCTACCAGGGAAATGTTTGCCTCGGTGGCGGCGTGATCGAGAGTACCTTGCGATAATCATGGCAAAAACCAGCGTTTCCCTCAAAAACAAACACAAGGCCATGGCCCTGGCAGGCATGTTCCAGTCTGCTGCCCTGGTACAACAGGTCGCACGCACCGGCGACATTCCGCGCGAGCCACTCCAGTGCCTGTTCGGCAGTGTTTTCGTCATGGATCCCAAGAATGTCGAAGACGTCTATGGTGGTGTGAAAGACCTGAAATTCGGTATCGAAGTGTTGCTGGAGGTCATGACCGCCAGGAATTCCCAGAAATTCGGAGAGACCATCCGTTACTGTATCGGCCTGCTGCATATTGAAAAAACGCTGCGGACCAACAGGGATTTGCTCGCAATCCTCCGTTCCCGACTCGAACAGTTGGATCATCAGCGCGCACACTTTGACAGTCTGACCCACACCTCCGTCGTTGCACGCCTGGCCCAGCTGTACCTCGACACCATGGGCACGCTCAAATACCGCATTCAGGTCAAGGGCGATCCGCGTCATCTGGCCCAGGAAGAAACCGCCAACAAGGTACGTGCCATTTTCCTCTGCGGTATCCGCTCCGCCATTCTCTGGCGGCAACTGGGCGGCAGCCGTTTAGATTTTTTCCTTCGCAAACGCGCGCTGGTGGATGCCTTGCTTGAGCTCAAGCAAGAAGCGGCCATGGCGTGACATCGTTTTTCCTATTCCGATCGGGAGCTGACCATGCAATTGAATGAATTGACCGCCGTATCACCTGTCGATGGTCGCTACGGTTCCAAAACGGCCTCGCTGCGCACCATTTTCAGCGAATATGGCTTGATCCGTTTTCGAATCCAGGTAGAAGTGCGCTGGCTGCAGGCGCTCGCGGCCAATCCCGCCATCAGCGAAGTCGGCCCGTTCTCGGACGCCGCCCAGGAAACCCTCAACACCATCGTTAGTGGATTCTGCCTGGCCGATGCCGAGCGTGTTAAAGCCATTGAAAAAACCACCAACCATGACGTAAAGGCCATCGAATACCTGCTCAAGGAAAAAGTGGCATCGCAGCCGGAACTTCACCAGGTCAACGAATTCATTCATTTCGCCTGCACCTCCGAAGACATCAACAACCTGTGCCACGCCCTCATGCTCAAGGAAGGCCGCGATCAGGTGATCGTCCCGATGCAGGAAAAAATCGTGTCCGCGATCCGCGCTCTCGCGCATCGCTATGCGGATATCCCGATGTTGTCGCGTACGCACGGGCAAACCGCTTCCCCCACCACCATGGGCAAGGAAATGGCCAATGTTGCCTATCGTTTGCAGCGCCAGCTCGACCAGATCAAGGCCGTGCCCCTGCTGGGCAAGATCAACGGCGCGGTCGGCAACTACAACGCCCATCTGGCGGCATACCCGGAACTGGACTGGGAGGAGTTTGCCCGCTGCTTCGTGACCGAGGATCTGGGGTTGGACTGGAACCCTTATACCATTCAGATCGAACCGCACGACTACATGGCGGAATTTTTCCACGCGGTGATGCGGGCCAACACCGTGCTGTTGGATTTCTGCCGCGATCTTTGGAGCTACATCGCCATCGGCTATTTCCGTCAGCGAACCGTGGCCGGCGAAATCGGTTCCTCGACCATGCCGCACAAGGTCAACCCCATCGACTTCGAGAACGCCGAAGGCAATCTGGGAGTGGCCAACGCGCTGCTGGATCATTTGGCCGCCAAACTGCCGGTATCGCGCTGGCAGCGGGATCTGACCGACTCGACCGTACTGCGCACGTTGGGCGTCGGGCTGGCGCATTCGCTGGTGGCCTATCAATCCTGTCTGAAGGGCATCGGCAAGCTGGAGGTGGATACAGCGGCGCTGGGCGCTGATCTGGATGCCAACTGGGAAGTGTTGGCCGAACCGATCCAGACCGTAATGCGCCGCCATGGCATCGAACAGCCCTACGAGCAACTCAAGGCACTGACCCGTGGCCAGCGGGTGGATCGGGAGACCCTGCGCGCGTTCATCGCCGATCTGGCAATCCCCGAGGAGGCCAGACAGCGGCTCTTGGCGCTGACGCCGGCCGGTTATACCGGCAATGCCGCCGGCCAAGCGCGTCGGGTCTGAAGCCGCCATGATGCCGAAGGTATTGGGCGAACTCACTCCGGCGCGATTCCTGGCTGAGTACTGGCAGAAGCAACCGCTGCTGGTGCGCGGGGCATGGTCGGGTTTTCAGGACCCGCTGACGCCGGAGGAGCTGGCGGGGCTGGCCTGCGAGGAGGGCGTGGAGTCGCGGCTGGTGCTGGAGCGGGGTGGAGAAAAGCCGTGGGAGTTACGGCACGGGCCATTCGTGGACGACGATTTTCTCAAGCTCCCGGACAGTCATTGGACCCTGTTGGTGCAGGATGTCGAAAAACACGCGTCGGATTTGACGGCATTACTGGAACCGTTTCGTTTCATTCCCGACTGGCGCATCGACGATCTGATGATCAGCTACGCGCCGCCGGCCGGTTCGGTCGGGCCGCATGTGGACGATTACGATGTGTTCCTGCTGCAAGGGCAGGGCCGGCGGCGCTGGCAGATCAGCCATCGACCGGTGGAGTCGGACAATTGCCTGCCCGATACCGAGTTGCGCATTCTGCGCGAGTTCGTACCGGAGCAGGAGTGGGTACTGGAGCCGGGCGATCTGCTGTATCTGCCACCGCGCGTCGCCCATTACGGGGTGGCGCTGGAGCCGTGTCTGACCTACTCGGTTGGGTTCCGTGCGCCCAGCCATCGGGAACTGGTCGGTGGATTTCTGGAGTTTCTGCTGGACGGCATCGACCCCGAGGCGCGCTACACCGATCCCGACCTGAGCGTGCAGGACCATCCTGGCGAGATCGGCCCGGCCGCGCTGGCCAGGGTGCGGAGTCTGTTGCACGAGGTCATCAGCCTGGACGATGAGACCATCGCGGTCTGGTTCGGTCGCTACCTGAGCGAGCCCAAACCGGGTTTTCGCGCCGAGCCGGAGACGGACCCCTATTCGGAGAACGACTTGCGGGAACATGTGCGCGGCGGCGGTTCGCTGGAGCGCAATCCCGGCTCGCGCTTCCATTACATGGTCGATCCAGCGGGAGAGACGGTGCTGTTCGTGGATGGGCAAGCCTGCGCGTTGGGACCGGCGCTGGCGTTTGTGGCACCGCTGTTGTGCCGGTATCGTACACTGACTCCGGCGCGGCTGCGCGAGGCACTGAAGCAGCCTGACGCCCGCCAACTGCTGCTGGATCTGCTGAACGAGGGATTGTTGGTGATCTATGAAGAAGCGGATTGAGCGTTCCGTCTGCTCCAATGGCAAATCAGGGGTGCCCAAAGACCTGCTCCAGAGAGGGGTTTTTACTTGTCCGGCTGGACCCGATGCCGGACAATGCGGCCCAGTCATGGCGAGAACGACACACTCATAACCCACGAGGTAAATTCAAGGTGAAACGGCAAGTGCGCAAGGCGGTATTCCCGGTGGCCGGCCTCGGAACTCGATTCCTGCCGGCGACCAAGGCTAGCCCCAAGGAAATGCTTCCAATCGTCGATAAGCCGCTGATTCAGTACGGGGTCGAGGAAGCGGTGGCGGCGGGGGTGGAGACTCTGGTTTTCATCATCGGGCGCACCAAGAATGCCATCGCCGATCATTTCGACAAGGCTTACGAGCTGGAAGCGGAGCTGGAAGCCCGCCACAAGACCGACCTGCTGCAAGTGGTGCGCGGCATCGTGCCGAATGGAGTGGAATGCGTCTACGTCCGGCAGGCCGAG
>JBPOHS010000127.1:0-2353 GCA_052035295.1 Pseudomonadota bacterium | reverse complement strand
CGGAATTTCTGCACTTTGTTGGTCGGCGTATAGGGCAGTGATTCCACGAACTCCAGATACTGCGGAACAAAATAATACGGCGCGTTATCGTTGATGAACGCAGCCATTTCCTCATGCGTGACGGAAGCATCCGGCTTCAATACTACATTGATTTTCAGCTCCGACTCGCCTTGTACCTCTTTCGAGGGAAGGCCGAAAGCGGCCACTTCCTTGACGGCCGGATGCTTGCGCACGACCATCTCGACTTCCATGGTGGAAATATTGCGACCGGCATAACGCAGGGCATCGCGCTTGCGATCCACGAACCAGTAAGCGCCGTTCTGATCCTTGCGCCCCACGTCACCGGTGTGATACCACTCACCGGAATAGGCTTCTTCGGTGGCTTTGGGATCGTCGAAATAGCCGTTGAAAATGATGTGTGGCTCACGGCAGCGGATACAGATTTCACCCACTTCACCCACGGGCACCGGCTGATTGTCGTCATCCAGCAGCGCCAATTCCATATCATCCAAAGGCAGGCCGAGTGAACTGAACGGCACCTTGCCAATGGCGTTAGCCGTGGAACCAATGACCATGGCTTCGCTCTGACCATAGCCCATCGGCAGCAACTCAACGCCAAAACGCTCCGAAAACGGTTTCAACAGCGCCTCGGGCATCGGAATCATCTGAGCCACACGCAGTGGGTGATCCTTGTCGTTGGCTTGGGCCGGTGCATTCCAGAGGAAAATATGCATGGCGCCCAACGTAAAGGTTTGCGTGGCACCGAAATGACGGATGCGATCCCAGAACGTGGTCACCGAGAAGCGTTTTTCGAGCACGACGGGAATGCCTTCGTACAAGGCGCGGAACACAGCGGTGATCCAGGCACCCGAGTTGTACAAGGGCAACACGTTATAGATGACATCGCCTTCACGGGTCTTGTAATAAGTGGTGGAAGCCACCGGGCGTATCCACGAGTTATGGCTTTGCAACACGCCTTTGGATTTGCCCGTCGTGCCGGAAGTCCACAATACTGCGCAGGTATCGCCGTAATACATGTCGTCATAATTCGGGGCGAGCGGCGAATGATCGCGGAGCGCATCGAATGATTTGGCATTGGGCAGCGTGATTTCATTTTCGGGGCCGGCGACCACCAGGATTTCGTTCGACAACGCCGAGGCGACATCCTTGATGCGTTCCTGCAAGCCCACTTCGGTGATCAGCACCTTGGCGCGACTGCGTTCCAGTGTCTCGCGCAACCACTCGCCCTTGTAATCCGTATTGATCGGCACCCAGATGGCACCGAGCTTGTTGACAGCCAGCGCCACCAGGACGGTGTCGACGGCATTATCGAGGTAGAAGGCAACACGATCGCCTTTGGTCACCCCCAACTCCTGGAAGCCAGCGGCGAGGCTGTTGGTTTCCTGATCGACTTGTGCAAACGTGAGGCGACGCTCATCAGTGACCAGAAACTCTGTGTTTCCAGCCTGTTGCGCCTGCATGGTCAGCATTTTTGGCAGAAGGCGATTCTTGTTATCGCTGAGATCAAGCTTGTTCACGTGGGCTCTCCAATGTCCGGGGGGCGCGCCGGCCGCTATTTATGCATTACTTTTGCAATAATATAGCGAAATTGAAATCCGGGGCAACTGGATTCTGGAGGCCAACGCTGGAGGAGGCCAACGTTGGCGGAGGCGAGCCTGGACGAAGAAGAGTCTGGACCAGGAGAGTCTGGACAAGGAGAGCCGGGCCCGCCCGTGAAAGGGGGGTCAATTCACCCCCAGGGCCTTGAGAACGTCAGGCGACGGGTAGCCGTCGGCAATCACTCCTTGGGCTGCCTGCCAGGCGCGCAGCGCCTTGCGCGTGCCGGATCCCAACACCCCATCGGGGGTTCCGGCATCAAATCCTGCCGTGTTCAGCGCCTCCTGCAATTGCCTGACCTGAGCTACCGCCAGACGCGGCATAACGGGTGGAGTACGCTGCAAGCCGCCCTCCCCCTTGATCCGGTCAGCCAGATGACCCACCGAGATGGCATAGAACTCGGAGCGATTCCATTTCATGATCACATCAAAATTGTGATAGGCCATGAACGCTGGCCCCTTGTGCCCGCTCGGCACCAGTATCGCCGCGGACATGTCGCGGGTTGGCAGTGGCTGCCCATTGGCTTGTGTCACGCCCAGTGCCGCCCACTCACGCAAGGTTTTACGATGTTGCAAATTGGCCTGTGAATAATCAAATCCCGGCGGGAGAGTGACTTCCCGCCCCCAGCGCTCGTCTGCCTTCCAGCCTATCTTGGCCAGGTAATTTGCCGCCGACGTCAAGGCATCGGGAACACTGCGCCAGAGATCAGGCCGGCCGTTACCGTCACCGTCCACGG
>JBPOHS010000016.1:0-48406 GCA_052035295.1 Pseudomonadota bacterium | reverse complement strand
CCCGCCTCGGTGTTTTCGAACTCCATTTTGATAAACAGCAGCAAGACCAGCTCGGTCACGTAGTCGCTGTAGTTGATGCCGTCGTCACGCAAGACGTCGCAGAGGTTCCAGAGTTTTTGAACGATGTCGTTATTGGTCATGTCGATTCCGGGTGGCTGCGCCGTCGATCAGGCGCCAGCAATTTGATAGGGTTTTAATGGTTCATCACGTGTCAGCAAGTTAATCAACTTGGGGTGTACAAAGAGTTTTTCTTTGCCCTCCGCCAATTCGATCAACACGCCAATTTCACACAGCTTTTTCAAATAAACCGATGCCGTCTGGCGCTGCGCGATATTGGCATCTACCAGATTTTGTATGCGGCAATAGGGCATTTGAAAAATCAGATCCACCAACTCACGAGTGTAAATCTTGGGGAGCTTTGTTTTTACGTAGTCGGTCGTGTGAGCAATCAGATCACGTACTGCCGCGATTTTTTCGGTCGTCCAGCGAGCGGTTTGCTCGACGGCTTGAAGCATATAGATGACCCATTCCTGCCAGTTTTCATCGCGAGTAATGGCAGTCAGCAAGCGATAGTAATCTGCACGATTTTGCATGATATAACGACTCAAATACAAAATCGGCAGAGGTAGCAATCCGGCATTGATCAAATACAAAATATTGAGCACGCGACCGGTACGACCGTTGCCGTCGATAAACGGGTGTATCGCCTCAAACTGATAGTGCCCCACCGCCATTTTGATCAAGGGGTCAATGTCATCGTCTGCATGCAGATATTGCTCCCAATTGGCCAGCAAATTGCGGATATTCGTTTCGCCAACGGGCGGGGTATAAATGATTTCGCCCGTCCCACTATTGGTAATGGTGGTGCCCGGTACCCGCCGGATGTCCATGTCCATACCTTTGATCGTCGAGCAGACAGTGACGGCCGTTGAAGTGCTCAATGGCCGCTCAGCCAGGGCGAGATAACCTTGATAAAGCGCGGTACGGTAGCGCAGCGCCTCCTTGGTCGCCGCGTCGGCGTGTGTATCCTCCTCGGCATACTGGAACAGCTTGTCTGTCGTGGTGACGATGTTCTCGATCTCGGAGCTGTCTTTTGCTTCCATCAAGGGCAGTGTATTGATCAGTAACCCCTGGTTGGGCAATAGCTCACCCGCTTGTTTGAGCTCGGCCAAGGCAGCCCGTGCCTGTATACACGCTTTTAAAATAGCCTTGGTTTCAAGGTCTACCTGAGGAGGCAGCAGCGGTAACTCATTGAAAGGCTTGGCAGGATCAAAAGTCATGTTCAAAAAATCCGCTTTTTTCGACAGGTTTGAAGCATATGTCGATAGCGCGTACATGTCCATCAAATATGTTTAAATTATTCGATTTTTTCGACACGAAAGACAGTCATATCGATGGCGCGTACATGAGGACCACCCCATGTCGACAAAACGCATTTTTATCGACATGGCAGGCTGACGCTGGCGCCTAGTGGGGCCTAACCCGCCTCTTGCGGCCAAAGGTGCTCGGCCAGATCGCCCATCACACCCTCCAGTTGGCCATCCAGCATCTTGTCGAGCCGCTTGATGCCGCCCTCGGTGGCAAAGGCCTCGTTGAGGGTGGCCTGATCCAGAATCACCTCGTGTATCAAGCGCTTGGCGAGCCGCTCCAGCCATTTGCGTTGCGGGGGTGTCCAGGCGCGCTGGGCGTAGATGCGCTGCATGGCGTTGTGCACGCGCTGCTCAAACGGGATCAGTGCCTCGCCCAAGGCAGCACGGCGAATATAGCCGATGATACTGGCGGCAATATCCTGATTGGTCTGGTTGCGCCAGGCGGCTTTGAGGGTGGCCTCACTGTAGCCGTTACTGTCGAGCAGCAGGCGAATTTCTTTGAGTTGCTCGCGGGTGAGGTCCTTCGGCTTATTGACCACGGCGCTGAGCGCGGCACTCTGGTTGAGCTGCCGCTTGATAAAGTCGTTAAAACTTTCGAGGTAATCGGCGGGCTTTTCGGCCACACCATAGGTTTGCAGGCGGCCGAGTAGTTCGTCGCGGTGCGGGGCCACCAGCGGGTTGCGTTCGTTAACCAGCATGCCGCTGATGGTCGCCAATTGTTGAATCAGGTTGTGGTGTTGCGTAATAAATTGCGCCGCCTGCTGCGGGCCGAGTGAATGCAGGTGGTTGTGCAGTTTGGCGGGTTCAACGCCCCAGAGCTGTTCGAGTTCGCCGAGCTTGTTGCGCAAGGCTTCATTTTTCTGGGCGCGGTGGGCGGCTTTACGCAGTACACGCATGAGTTTTTGGTTGAGCTGATCGAGCACGTCGTCGGCGTGCTGCTTGCCGGCATTGGCACCGGGCGCCTGGTAGCTTTGCGGGTGAGTGAGTTCGTGCACCAGTTGTTCGAGAGTGACGTTGGGGTCTTTCACCAGCGGTTTCATGGTGTCAACGGGCTCGAGCGCCTGGTACAGGTCGACCGGGTCGTAGATTTTAAAGACGGTCTTGCCGATTTCATCGCAACGACGGGTGGCGCGGCCCTTCATTTGCTCGTACAAAATGCGTGACTTGACGCGGCGTAAAAACACCAGATGGCAAATGGCGCGCACGTCGATGCCGGTGGTTAGCAGGTCGACCGTTATCGCGATTTTAGGCTTGGATTCGTTTTTGAACGCCTTGATTTTCTGCTCGTATTTGTCGGTTTTGCCCGTGATGATCTGCACGTAGGCCTGATCGTAATCTTCTTCGTAAATATCCTTGAAGGCTTTGTCGAGTTCGATTTTGACCAGTTCAGCATGGCGCTGATTGGTGCAAAAAATCAGGGTCTTTTCGGGACTGAGCAGGTCGAGCTCTTTAGCGAGCTGCTCGCAAATGACGCGATTGAAGTCGGACGTGATCACGGTGCGATTGAAGGATTCGACCTCGAAGTTCATTTCGTCTTCGAGTTCAGCGGTTTCCACAACACCGGTATCGATATTGACGACGCTGACCTGCTCACCCTTTTCAAAGTGAATGCCTTGGGTGTTGAGCAGCGTTTCGTAACGGATCGGCGGTTCGTGATCGATCAACCAGTCGTCGGCGACGGCTTCGCGATAGGAGTAGGTATAAACCGGGCGGCCGAAAATCTCGGTGGTGTGTTTGGCCGGGGTCGCGGTGAGACCGATTTTTACCGCATCAAAATAATCGAGCACGCGACGATAGGTCGACAGGTATTGCCCTTGATCGCGCACCCACATTTCGCCTTCGGTCATCTCCTGGTCGAGGGTGTAACCCCGGTGCGCTTCGTCAACAATGATGCAGTCGTAGGTATCAATGGGTAGCGGGTCATCGCTCTGAAACACGCGTTTGACCATGGCCTGCACGGTGGCAATTTGCAGTCGGGTTTCGGCTTCGGGGGCCATGTCGCCGAGCTTGGCAATGTTGTAGGCCTTGGCCAGCGTGAGGTTTTGTTCGAGCACGGTGTCTTCAAAGGTGTCGTCGGCCTGGGTGCCAAGCGAGGTGCGATCCACCAGAAACAAAATCCGCTTGAAGCGTTCGGCTTTGAGAAAGCGGTAAATCAGGCCCAGAATCGTGCGGGTTTTGCCGGTGCCGGTGGCCATGGCCAGCAAGCAGTTGCGCTGGTGATTGGCCAGCGCGGTTTCAATGGCTTGAATGGCTTTTTGCTGATAATCGCGCAGTTTGAGGTAGTGAAAGCCCTCTTCTTGCAGCTTTTGTTCGGCGGCCTCTTTGTTACGTTTGAGCAGGTCAAGCAAACCGCTCGGGGAGTGGAAGTCCACCAAGGCGCGCGCCGTATTCGAAGGGTGGCGCACATCGCGATGCCAGATTCCCGATTGCTGTTCGAGCTGCTTGAAATAAGGGCGACCATTGCAGGAATACACAAACGGCACATGGTAGTGGCCCTCCTGGCTGTCGGGCCAGGCGATGGTGCGGCCTTCGATCTGCCACGCCGGGGTCATTTCGGGTGAGGCTTTGAAACCACGAGAATAACGTTCCGCCTGTGGGATCTTGCCGGCGACGTCGATGTTCTCGCGTTTGGCTTCTACCACGGCGACCGGGGTGAGGCCGGCAAACAACACATAGTCGGCGCGGTCGTGGGCGCCGGTGGGCCACTCAGCAATGGCGATATTGCGGTTTTTCTCTGGTCGAACGCCTTTTTTGTAGCTGAGCAGGTCGGTGTCGGCTTCCCAGCCAGCATCTTGCAATTGCTGATCGATGAGAATGCGGGTGACGTCTTCATCCAGCGAGAGTTGGCCAGCGGCTTGGCGCATCTTGGCGCCGACCGTGCCGGTGTTGAAGGCGATGCCTTTTTCGGCTTGTGCCTTCAGTTGCGCCTGCAACTGTTGCACTTGCGCTGCGAATGCCTGCTTGGATTGGTTAAGCGCCTGCTCTTGTTCCAACGCCAGTTGTTCATAAAGCTGGGCTTCGATCTTGCTCCGTTCGGCCAGGGTGGCGGCTTCTTCTTTCTCTTTGGCAAGCAATTCAGCCAGTTGCTGGTTCGATGAAACGGCTTGCTGGCTCTGGGCCAGTTCGGCATTGAGTGCTGCAATTTGATCATGCAGCGAACGCAATTGCGCGCTCGGGTCTGGCGGTGCGACAAAAGGGCCAGGCTTGAACGACGCGCCCTCTTTGCCAAATGCACGGTGAAACCAAATCGCCAGATCGCGAGCCAAGCGCAAACCACCCAAGGCATCGCGGTGACGAATGTCGGCACGAAAATCATGAGCGGCTTTATTGCCCTCAACACGCAGGGCATGAAAGAGTGAGCGAATCGACTGGTCTAGATTGATTTCGCGCTGAATTTTGAATATCAGGTCGGCCTGTGAGGTGCGGTCATCAATTACGATCCCACACTTTGTTGCAATGTCTTGGGCTAACGCTTCGCCCAACTGGCGCAGCTTCACTAGCGATGCGGTCGGGTCAAGCGGGAACAGCAGCTCGGCCGCGCGCGCCAGCTGGTAGAACACCGGGTCGTGCTCTTTGAGAAATTCAAAATTGCCGGTGTTCGTGGGTTCCATGCACCGTGGTCCAGAGAAAGGAGGCGTTTGCCCGATCAATTGCGGTCGCTGCAAGTCATTGTCAAACTGCATGACAAACACCATTAAAACATAGGCTTTGCTTGCTTCCTAGTCGGCACAGCCTTACACCACCCGCCCCGCCTCCAACCGCACCGTCCGCCCACAACGCCCCGCCAACCCCACATCATGCGTCACCAGCACCAGCGTCGTCCCCAACTCCCGATTCAACGCAAACAGCAAATCCACCACCCGCTCGCCCGTCTTTGAATCCAGATTCCCCGTTGGCTCATCGGCAAACAGAATCGCCGGCTGACTCACAAACGCCCGCGCCAGTGCCACCCGCTGTTGTTCCCCGCCTGACAATTGTCTTGGATAATGATCCAACCGCGCCGCCAGCCCCACGCGGTCCAGCAATTGCGCCGCCTTGCGCGCCGCGTCCCGATCATGCGTCAACTCCAACGGCAACATCACATTCTCCAGCGCCGTGAGATTGGGCAACAACTGAAATGCCTGAAACACGAACCCGACTCGCCCGGCCCGCACCGCTGCACGCTGATCCTCGCCCAGGTCGCTGATCACCGTGCGATCCAGCCACACCTTGCCCGCACTGGGAACATCCAGCCCCGCCAGCAGTCCCAGCAGGGTGGATTTGCCCGACCCCGAGCTGCCGACGATGGCGATGCTTTCTCCACTTTGCACCTGCAGCGTGATATCGTCGAGCAAGGTCAGGGGCGCACTCCCGACCATGACATGTTTACTCAGGTGTTCCGTTGCAATGATGGGTCGTTCGTCTGTTGTATTGGGCTGCATGCTCAAGAAAATCCTTACATCGATTTCGCTGGTGTCGCTGTTGTTAGTGGCCCATCTGATGGCACTGCCAGCCAGGAGTGTGGCCGAGCCAGTCGTCAGCAGCATTCCCAAGAGTTCAATCGCCGGGAGCTTTCGACTCATGGTGCTGGGCGATAGTTTGAGTGCGAGCTATGGCATTGCGCAACAATCAGGCTGGGTTTACTTGTTAGCAGACCGGCTCCGCTCACAGGGGTTCCCGGCCGAGGTAATAAATGCTGCCATCAGCGGCGACACGACTGCAGGCGGACGCAGCCGACTGGGAGCGGCGCTGGAACGCCATCGGCCGGATCTGTTGTTGCTGGAATTAGGCGGTAACGATGGGCTGCAAGGCCTGCCGGTCAAAGCCATGCGCGCCAATCTCGACGCCATGATCAAGCAGGCGCAATCACAGGGCATCAAGGTCTTGTTGTTGGGCATCAGGATTCCGCCCAATTACGGCAAGCGTTATACGCAGGCATTCGAGCAGGCGTTTATTGATGTCGCGAAGGAGAACAATGTGCCCTTGGTTCCGTTCATCCTCGACAAGGTTGCAACCGATGGCAGCCTGATGCAGGGCGACGGCATCCACCCGACCGCAGAGGCGCAGCAACAGGTGCTGGATAACGTCTGGCCTGCGCTACTTCCTCTGCTGCCGGCACGCGCTGGCTAACAGGACACGGCTAACGCCTCACAAGGACGGCGTTACCCGGAACATCAGACTCTTGAGATACTGCGTTTCCGGAATCGCCGGGTGAATCGGGTGATCCGGCCCCTGCCCCCCGATATGCAGCAACTGCACATGGCGATCGACATGCCGCGCGGCCCCACGCACGGCATCCTGCAAACTGTCTTGGGGCAAATGCATCGAGCACGAAGCCGACACCAGGATTCCACCCGATGACACCAGCCTCAACGCCTGCTCATTGAGGTGGCGATACGCGGTCAGCCCGGCGTTGAAATCCTTTTTTCGCTTGATGAATGCCGGTGGATCGGCGATGACAACATCGAAACGCTCCCCTTCAGCGGCCAACTGGGTCACCACATCGAGGGCGTTACCTTCAATGACGCTGACTTTGCTCTCAACCCCGTTGAGCTCGCCATTACGCAAAAAGCCATCCAGCGCGAACGATGACACATCCACGCCGGTCACGTCCTCGGCCCCAAACGCAGCGGCCTGGATTCCCCACCCGCCCAGATAACAGAAGAGATCCAGCACGCGCTTGCCCTTGACCCACGGAGCCAGCCAGCGGCGGTTTTCACGGTGATCGTAGAACCAGCCCGTTTTTTGACCTCCCTCGGCCGGCGCTTCGAAGCGCACCCCGTTTTCAATAACAGGCAAGACCTCGGGCCATTCGCCCTTCACCACTTTGACATAAGAAGGCAAGCCTTCGAGGCCGCGCATGCTGCTGTCGGCACGCACCTGTATAGCCTTGGGGGAAAGCACCTTGTCGATGGCGTCGATCAAGGGTTGTTGCAGGGCTTCCATGCCGGCGGTGTTGATTTGCACCACGACGTAATCGCCAAAGCGGTCGATCACCACACCGGGCAGGCCATCACTTTCCCCGTAGACCCAGCGATAGCAATGGTCGGGGTAGATCGTTTCGCGCAGGGCCAGGGCGTCGGTCAGACGCTCGGTGAACCAACGTTGATTAATGTTGGCCTTGGTCGAACGGGTGAGTAGACGCGCGGCGATCAGTGAATGCGAATTCACATAGGCAACACCCAGTGGGCGACCCTGGGCGTTTTCGAGCTGACAGAGACTGCCGGGCTCGAAGCTGGTGAGCGGAGTTTTGACGGTATCGACTTCGTTGCTGTAGACCCAGAGGTGACCAGCCTTGAGGCGACGGTCTTCGGAAGGCTTGAGGCGGAGGCAGGGCAAAGGGTTGGACATTTTTTCACCTAATATACTTTTTCAGTGGCACCCCACACCCTCTGCTACACTTTTTCGAATGAGCTAAACATTGAGTGAAAAGCACGGTGATTATATCCCAATGGATAACACGGCCCCACTGAGCGAAGAGCAAATACGCAAGGTGTTGCGCGGCATCACGGTGCCGCCACAACCGCAGATCATTGTGGATATCCACATGGAACAAGTGATGCCGAACCCGGACATCAACCGTATTGCGCGCCTGATCAGCCAGGACGTGGGGCTGGCCGGCTCCATCCTCAAAATCGTCAATTCCAACCTGTTTGGCCGCAAGAACCGCATGACCTCCATCGAGCAGGCGGTGCACATCCTCGGTCTACAAACGATCATCCGCATTGTCGAAGGCCTGTCGATCAAGGGTGAAATGACCGATGAAACCATCGTCGCCATGGGCGGCCTGTGGGACAGCGCCATGGAAATGGCAACAATCTGCGCCACGCTCGCGCGCCAGATTGGCTATCAATCGCCGGACAAGGCCTATTGCCTGGGATTGTTCCACAACTGCGGCGTGCCGCTGCTCATGAAAAACTATTCAGGTTACCCGGATGTCATGGCACGCGCTTATGGCAACCCGGACGCCCGAGTGATCGATACCGAGAATCAGTTGCTCAAGACCAATCATGCCGTGGTCGGCTATTACGTTGCCAAGTCCTGGCATTTGCCCATGGACATGTGCGAAGTCATCGCCGAACACCACAACGCGCAGAACGTGTTCAACCACAATGCCGTATACAGTTATGACGGTGGCAAGAAGACGCTGCTGGCCATCCTCAAGATGGCTGAACACATCTGCGGTCTGCACGAAGTGCTCGGCAAGCAAAGCGAGGATTACGAGTGGGACGCGATCAAGCCTTATGTGCTCGAATTCGTGGGCCTGAGCGATATCGACTTCGATGATATCCATGAGGAACTGCGCGTAGGCGGGGTTGGCCACGGCAAGAAATCCTTCTACGACCGCCAGGCCAGTTGAGCCACTTCCCTGCGCCCGCGGCGAGCCAGACTGTTACACCGTTGCACTGCACTGTTGCCCCCTCTTGGTTTATTTGTCACGGGAGATCGCGCATAATCGGCCGCGACCCATCAGTTACGACAAGGCCAGCGTGTGACGAATCCTTTTGAATCCCGGCTGCAACGCCTGCAGGCAAGCACCCTGCCTTCCGAGCTCAAGCACATTTTGCGTGGGCTGGAAAAGGAAAGCCTGCGCATCCAGCCCAATGGACATCTGGCACAAACGGCGCACCCGCGTGGCCTGGGCTCGACCCTGACCCATCCGAGCATCACCACCGATTATTCCGAAGCCTTGATGGAGTTCATCACGCCGGCCTTTACCGATGTGCAGGCGCCGCTCGATTTTCTGCACCGGTTGCACCAGTTTGCCTATTCGCAACTGGGCGACGAGAAGCTGTGGGTGAACAGCATGCCCTGCATTCTCGGCGCCGAGGAATCCATTCCCATCGCGGAATACGGCACCTCGAACAATGGCCGCCTGAAGCACATTTATCGGCACGGCTTGTGGCACCGTTACGGTCGCGCCATGCAGACCATCGCGGGCATTCATTACAATATGTCCTATCCCGAATCGTTCTGGCGCGGCTATCAGGATCTGTTGCAGGACACCCGCCCACTGCAGGCATTCATTTCCGATCAGTATTTCCACCTGATCCGCAATTTCCAGCGCCATGTCAGCATCGTCATTTATCTGTTCGGTGCATCGCCAGCTGTGTGCGCATCGTTCCTGCGAGGGCAAAAACACCACCTCGGCATGCTGCACAAAAATACGCTCGCAGCCCCCTTCGGTACGTCGTTACGCATGAGCGACCTGGGCTACCACAACACCACGCAAATGGGGTTGAACGTCTCTTACAACAGCCTTGAGGAATACGTTGAAACACTGTTCCGCGCCGCATCGACACCCCATCCCGATTACGAAAAAATCGGCGTGCTGGTGAATGGCGAATACAAACAACTCAACGCCAATGTGCTGCAAATTGAAAACGAGTACTACGCCAGCATTCGCCCGAAACGCCGTCTGGACCAGCACGCGCGCACCCTTCCTGCACTGGCGGAAGGCGGTGTCGAATATGTCGAAATTCGCTGCATGGATCTCAACCCGTACCTGCCACTTGGCATCGATGCCGACAGTCTGCGCTTCCTCGACATGTTTGCCATGTTTTGCCTGCTCGAAAACAGCCCGCCCCTGTCGGCGCAGGAATATCGTTGCATGCACGACAACCAGCAAACCATCGTGCTCAACGGGCGCAATCCCGATCACAAGCTGCACTGCTCGCTGGGCCTCATGAATGTCGGTCAATGGGCCATGCGCGTGTTGAATCAACTGGAACCCATTGCGGCGATGTTTGACAGTGTTCATGGCGGTGACGACTATCAACGCGTGCTGGCCGAACAAAAACATCGCGTGGAAAATCCTGACGCAACACCGTCAGCCCGCATCATCAAAACCCTGCAGGAAGAAAACCTGTCATTTTTCGAATTCGGTATGCAATGCGCCAGGCAAACCGAAAAATATTTTGGCGAAAGACCGCTGCCTGCCGAGGTGCACGCCAATCTTGTCGTCGAAGCCATCAACTCCCTGATGGAACAGCAAAAACTCGAAGCTGAACCACAAGGTGATTTCGCGCAATACCTCGCCAATTTCCTGTCGCAACGACCGGTTCTGACAAAATAATCATTGGGTTATGCTGCCTTTTTAGAAACCGCTGCTAGTCTTTTTCCAAGATCCTTCTTTAACCGGAAGTTAATGCTTCCGGCCGGGATCCGGGCAGGTGAAAGCAAGGGCTTTCACCGACAAATGTCTGGCAGTCTGCGTGCGTATCCGGAATCGCATCGCGGGAAGTTAAGGGCACTGGAGCCAACGCATGATGAAAATCAACGAGATCGATAATCCGCAGTGGAGTCTCGACACTTTGAACAAGGCTTATCGACAAGGTTATATGTTTGGACTGAGCGGCGAGAGCAAGAGCCACTGCCCGTATCGCTCGGATGTGGTGGCAGCTGCCTGGGAAGCCGGCTGGAACGATGGCGAAGAACAAGCCGCCCAGATGCAACCACGCCGCGACACCTTTGCCGCCATCGCGTGATCCCTTTCACAAAAATCATTCATCGGGCCGTCAATGACGGCCCTTTGCGCATTCAGGCCCTGAACAAAATTCCAACGCCGTGGTCTGAACGACTAGCAGCGGCCTGCAAGGCAGGCTCGGCCATCAAGCGCGCTACTATAGGATCACCCCGACATTCGCGTTATGATGCCCGCACTTTTTTCTGTGCAAGGATTGGAAATGACACTGCCTTTTTCCTATCGAACGATAAACCTGCTCGGCCTCGCCGGCACGGTGATTGCGATGGTGTTTGCGGTCGTGGTGCTCGAGAAGATAATCGGACTGGAGCCCTGCCCGTTGTGCATGATCGATCGGGTGCTGGTGGTAACGGCGGGCCTCATCTTTCTGGTGGCAGCCCTGCATAATCCGGGGTTGATCGGTCAACGCCTCTATGCCTTCCTGGGGCTGTTGAGCTCTGCTGCCGGTATCGCGGTCTGTGCACGGCACATCTGGCTGCAAAACCTGCCCGCCGACCTGGTACCGACCTGCGCACCCGGGCTCGATTACATGCTGGAAACCCTGCCCATGGGCGAGACCCTGCAGATCATCTTCACCACATCTGGGGAATGCGCCCACATCGACTGGACGCTGCTCGGCTTCACACTGCCCGAACAGACGCTCGCCGTGTTTGCTGGCCTTGCCATGGTCAGCGTTGCGCAGCTGTTGCGGAGCCCGGCCAAATCCTGATGAAAATTGCGGTGTTGAATGATGGCTGTTCTTTTAGGCTAAGCCATCATTCAAGCCTAATAGACTAAGTTCTTATAAGGAAAGAACGCCTGCACCCTTTGGCGTTCTTAAAAGCCCTCAATCCTCCCCACCTGCCAATCCCCCCGGGTTTGTCAACCACCGTTCGCGACGTTTACCCGCGAAAACCACCCTTGCCGCTCCCCGGCGATTTGCATATTCTCGTGAATAGCCGGCACAAAAAACCAACAGGTCGGCGTTATTCAAAATCATATTTTGAAAATTCGGCATCGTATTCACGATGTCATTGATACAAGGTGGCATGTACCCTCTACCATTGAGGCATGCTCAGGGCCTGAAAGCGCGAAGTAGGATAGAACAAAAATGCCAAAGCATAGTACGAACACCAACGAACACTGGGGTGCTGTCGACAAGATCATCGAGAAATGGCTCGTTGAACGTCAGGAACTGATCCTGCTCTTTTGTGCTGTCGATGGCTTGCGCGAATTCACACCGCGCTCGACCCCCATCTCGGTCAAGGTCAAGGCATTCTGCCAGGTCATGATCGATTACATGTCTGCCGGGCATTTCGAGGTCTACGAAGAACTCATGCACGAAGCCGACGAATTTGAGGAAGACTACGGCGACCTGATCAAGAGCATTCTGCCCCGCATTCAGGTCAGTACTGAAATGGCGATCGAATTCAACGATCGTTATGCCGACGCCGACATCAAGGAAATCCACCCCGAGATGGCGCGCCACCTGTCCATGCTGGGTGAAAAACTGGCGGAACGCTTCGAGCTCGAAGACCGCCTGATCGACGCAATGCACAGCCGCCACCGGGAGCTGGTTGCCTGATCCGCGCTTCTCGCGCTGACGCAACCGCAACCAAAACAAAAAAGAGGGCTCAAGCCCTCTTTTTTGTTGCCGGAACCGACGACGTGTCAGGCCCGGCGTTATTTGACCGCTTCTACATCATTTGACGGCTTCTACTTCCAGCAACTCGATATCGAATACCAGAGTCTCATTGGGACCGATGGCATTGCCCACCGCGCGCTCACCGTAGGCGAGGCTGGAAGGAATGGCGACTTTCCACTTGTCACCCACCTTCATTTTCTGCAGGACTTCTGTCCAGCCCTTGATTACGCCGTTGACCGGAAAGCTGGCTGGCTCGCCACGCTGCACCGAGCTGTCGAAGACGGTGCCATCGATCAGCGTACCGTGATAATGGACTTTCACCTTGTCGTTCAGGTCGGGGGTTGCGCCCTTGCCGGAAGCCAGGACTTCATATTGCAGTCCATCAGGCAGCGTGGTTACACCCTTGCGCTTGCCATTTTCTGCCAGGAATTTTTCACCCTTGGCCTGGTTTTCCTTGGCCATTTTTTCGGCCTGGCCACGCATTTCTTCCATCTTGCGCGTCTGGAAGGCCTGCATCACAGCCATGAGTTCTTTCTCTTCGAGCTGTGGCTTGCTGCCCTTGAAGCCATCCTGCATGCCTGCAGCAAATGCTTTCAGGTCGAGTTCCTTGTAATCGCGCGCAAAGTTTTCGCCGTACTTCAGGCCGATTGAATAGCTGACCTTGGCATCATCGCTTTTGAGCTCTTCCGCCTGCAGGGCGGTCATGGCAAATCCGCCAGCGACCAATGCGCCCGCCATCGCCAGTGTCATTGTTGTTTTCTTCATGGTGGTGACTCCATTGCAGTCATTACGGGTTATTTCGTGCATCTGGCCAGCTCGCGCGACGAGCCGGCAAGGCACCCGTCGCGGTGATGCATACTGACTGCGAGATCGAGGATATCGAGTGGTTTGCTTCCGGGGGTGAGCGCCAATACTAACAGAATTCCACCAGATTGAATTTAATTGTCACAACGCACGAATTAAAGAAAAATTGTGCTTGAGCACGATTTTACGATCACTACACTTGTAGATATTGTTTTAACAAACCGTATAATTGTCGTTGATCCAACCTGGTGATTCAATAACGCCACGGCAACAGACGCACCGCTTGCATTCATCGCAACGCGCTGAAAGAAACTTCTGACCCCTGATTGAGGATTGAGAGATGGCAGCACGCAAAACTCGCACGAAAGCGAAAAGCGCCAAGAATCCAGTTGTTGAGCTGAAATCACAGATCGCACAACTGCAAAAGCAATTGGACAAGGCTCGCGCCCAACAAGCGAAAGACGCACAGAAAGAAGTGGCAGCTGCCAAGAAAGCCCTCGCAGATGCAACCAAGAAACAGAAAGCCGCGGCAAAGGCTGGCAAATCTTCCGGCCGTGGCAGAAAGCCGAATGCCGCTGTTGCTGCCGCCAACTTGAAAGCCGCGCAAGCCACCCTGGCCTCGGCACAAACCAAAGCCGCCAGTGCGAAACAAGAGCTGGCCGAAGCGAAAGCCGCTGCCAGAGCAGGTAAAGAAGCCGCCAAGACAGCCAAGGCAGCATCCAAGAAAGCAGCTGCAGCAAAGCCCGTGAAAGCAGCAAAAGCAGCCAAGCCCGCCAAAGCGGCTAAAACTGCAAAATCGGCCAAGCCTGCAAAAGCAGCGAAGGCCGCCAAACCGGTAAAAGCAGGCAAGCCCGTCAAGGCTGAAAAAGCCGCCAAACCAGCAAAAGCGGCTGCAAAACCTGCCAAAAAAGCCGCAGCGGTGAAACCCGCCAAAGCCGAGAAGCCGAAAGCCGAAAAAGCAGCAGCAAAACCTGCAAAAGCCGCCAAGCCCAAAAAGCCGAAGGCTGAAAAAGCAGCCGCCGCCCCGGTCGAAGCGGTGGAAGAGATCATCGCAGCCCCGGTAACGGAGGCCGTAGAGGTCGCACCTGAAGTGGTTGCCGAGCCGACGCAAGAAGAGACGGCAACGCCGACCGAACCGGGCCGCAGCATTTTCTCGCCGGAACAGGATGCCTGATTTCGTCTGAAATCTGGTCACTGAACAAAGCCGCGCCCTGCGCGGCTTTGTTGTTTATAATCCCCCCTCCCTTTCAGCTGCCTGTTTTACCACCATGATCCAGTTAAAAAATATCAGTCTCTACCGTGGCGACCAATGCTTGCTGCGCGATACCGGCGTCACCCTGCACGCTGGCTGGCACGTGGGCCTGAGCGGCAGGAACGGGTGCGGAAAATCCTCACTGTTCGCGGTGCTTAAACAAGAGTTGGGGGTCGACAGTGGCGACTGCCTGATTCCGCGCGAGTGGGTCATTGCCCACATGGCCCAGGAAGTCGATGCGCTCGACAGCAGCACGCTCGATTTCGTGCTCGACGGAGATGCCGAATTACGCCACTGGCAACACGTGCTGGGCGACGCGCAGGAACAGCACAATGACACGCGCATTGCCGAAGCCCTGCAACATCTCGACGCTATCGATGCCTATACTGCCCCGTCGCGTGCGGCCAAGATTCTCGACGGCCTCGGCTTCACCCAGGATCAACTCTCGCGCCCGGTCAAAAGCTTTTCGGGCGGTTGGCGGATGCGCCTGAATCTCGCCAAAACGCTGATGTGCCGTTCGGACCTGATGCTGCTCGACGAACCGACCAACCACCTCGATCTCGATGCCATCCTGTGGCTGGAGCAATGGCTGAAGGTCTACCCCGGCACCTTGATCGTGATTTCCCACGATCGAGAATTCCTGGATGCGACCGTCGAGCACCTGCTGCATATCGAAGGTCAGCGCATCAACTATTACAAGGGCAATTATTCCGACTTCGAACGCCAACGCGCCGAACAGCTCGCGTTGCAACAGAATGCCTTCGAGCGTCAGCAAGCCAAGATTGCGCATTTGCAGAAGTTCATCGACCGTTTCAAGGCCAAGGCCAGCAAGGCTACCCAGGCGCAAAGCCGGATCAAGGCACTGGAAAAACTCGAGCGTATTGCCCCGGCGCACGTCGACTCGCCTTTTACATTTTCCTTTTATTCTCCTGAGAAGCTGTCGAATCCTTTGATACGGGTACGCGATGGCCAGGCCGGATATGGCGACAAAATCATCCTGCAAAAACTGTCATTGCAACTGGGCCCCGATACCCGGCTCGGCTTGCTCGGCCCCAACGGTGCAGGCAAATCCACCCTGATCAAGACACTGGCCGACAGTCTGGCTCCCGCCGGTGGCGAATGGTTTCGCAGCGAGCATTGCAAGATTGGTTATTTTGCGCAGCATCAGCTCGATCAGCTGGACAGTAACGCCACCCCTCTGCTGCAACTTCAGCGCATCGCTGGTCGCACCGAAGAGCTGACCCTGCGCAGTTATCTGGGCAGTTTTGGTTTTCATGGGGATGATGTCACATCGAAAATCGAGCGTTTTTCCGGGGGCGAAAAAAGTCGTCTGGCGCTGGCGTTGATCGTGTGGCAGAAGCCCAACGTACTGCTGCTTGACGAGCCGACCAACCATCTCGACCTCGAAGTGCGTCACGCCCTCACGCTGGCCTTGCAGGACTACGAAGGCGCGCTGGTACTCGTATCGCACGACCGACATTTGCTGCGTAACGTCTGCGATGAGTTCTGGCTGGTCGCCGAAGGCGCTGCCGAACCCTTTGCCGGCGACATGGAAGCCTACACTCGCTGGCTGACCGAATACCATGCACGTCAATCAGCGGCGTCGACCACGGGCGATGCGAGCGGCGACGCCCGCAATGATCGCAAGGCCGATCGCCGCAAGGCTGCTGAATTGCGAGAAAAGCTGCGTCCCTACAAGCGCCAGATCGAAGCCATGGAGAAAGCGCTGGCGAAACAACAGCAAATGAAATCCAGGCTTGAGGAAGCCTTGGCGGATCCCGCCATTTATGAAGCCGCCAACAAGGCCAAACTCACCACGTTGCTGAAGGATCAGGCGGCCTGCAGCGCGGAGATCGATCGTATCGAAATGGAGTGGCTGGAAGCCTCCGAAGCGCTGGAAGCTCTCACCCTGGAGCTGCAACAAGCCGAAGACTGAACCCGCTCAGGGCTTGATCACCTGCGGAAACGGCGCCGCAAACGTCTGCGGCCCCTCTGCCGGTGCTGCCTTGGTTTGTTCGGCCGCTGCCGGCTTGGCCTGTGTCTGCGCCGCCGGGCGGGGTGCTGTCGGGCTCGACAGACAGATAACTTTTACATCCACGATATTGGATGAGTTGACCTGCCCCTGCCCCTTGCGTACCTCGCACTGCTGCCCCACCGGCTGCACGCCAACCTTCACATCGTAGCTGGCCCCCGTTTGCAGCGGCGAAGAAAAGGCAAACATGCCGTTACTCGATAACGGCAGGGCTTCAGTGCCACCGTTGAGCGTGAGTTTGAGCGTGCCTTTCAGGCCAGTTACCGATCCGCCCAATTTGAAACTCTGAAAATCGCACTCGATGCGCATGGTTTTGACATCCTGCGCTTTCATGACACCGGAACCATTGCGCACCACGCAAATCTGGCCTGCCGGCTGCGTATCCATCACGGCGTTATAACGCTGCCCACTCACCAGGCGTGCGGCAAACTCAAACGGCCCGTTACCCGGCACCGCCAGCACTTCCTGGCGATTGTTCAGTCGCAACTGGAAGGCACCGGACAAACCGCTCACAATGCCCCCCAAGCGATATTGCACCGCCGCACAGGTCACGACGACGTCCGCGACATCCCCGCCGACGGTTCCCGTTCCCTGGCGAATGTCACACTGCTGCCCCTCAGGCGCGCTAACCAATGTCACGGCGTACTGACTACCGTAAGGCACGGTAGTCTTGAACCGGAAATCACCCGACGCTGACAATGTGATTTGTTCCTCGCCGTTTAGCGACAGCGTCAACCCACCCTTCAGGCCTTCTGCCTTTCCGGCCATTGCATGCAGATTGGTGACACAGTCGACGGAAACACTCCTGACATCGGAAAACGCCAGTCGCCCTTTTGCACGCGCTATCTGACACGTTTGCCCCAGCGGCTGTTCGGTAATCTGGACGTTATATTCCGCCTTGTGCACGAAATCGGTTGCGAAGGTGAATTCACCCGCCTGACTCACCACCAGGTCCTCGGCATCATTGACACGCAGGCGCAGATTCCCGGCAAGACCAGTGACCTGACCACCGACAGCAAACAGCAGCGGTTCACAGCTGATGGCGATATCGCCGACGTTATCCAGAATATTGCCTGCGCCACGACTTAACGCACAAGAGAGAGGCGCGGGCTGGCTGGCCAGTGTAATTTCAAAAGGGGTGCCATGCGTGAGCGTAGTCCTGAACTGGAAAGGTCCATCCTTGCGCAGGATCAGCGTCTCAGCATTGCCGTTAAGCTTGAGGGTGACAGGCCCTTCAATACCATCAGCCTGACCGGCAAGCTGGTAGCGGTTTTCTTCGCACTTGACGATGATGCTGTCCACGTTTTCGGCGTGGATGCGACCGACACCGTATTTGACGACGCAGGTCTGACGATTGGGCTGTTCCTTGACCGTGACTTCGTAGTAGGTGCGATTGATCAACCCGGTCGGAAACATGAACGCGCCATCCTGTGCGACGGCCAGAGGCTCACCGTTATTCACGACCAGTTGCAGTTGCCCTGCAAGGCCACGCACCGTGCCTCCCAACGTGAACGCCGCGCATTCCGCTGACGAAGACAGGCCACTGAATTGAATCGTGCAGGCTTTTTGCGCCTGCTCTGCATACCAGGCAATTTGTTGCTCACCCTGCAATTTGTCGGGCACATCGAGCGTGGCAAGATGTTTGTTTACGACCGATAGCAGCGTATTCACCTGCTCGACATCAACGCGGTTATAACTGCGTTGATGCTCGACCTGTTTCAGGAACATGCGCACGGCCGCCGTCGAAATCGCATCCACCCGTATCGGTCGCTTGCGCGAGCCGGCTTCCAGGGTCAGTGCCTGCAACTCGACATTGCCCGCCTGAATGCGTATCACCCCATCCACTTGCGGCGGCTCCTTGAGTCGCAGCCGGTAAACCCCGTCGGAAAGCCGCTTCAGACTGATGACATCGATCTTCAGTTCGGAAAAGGGGGCAGCCGGGGCTTGTCCGGTCGTATCCTCCTGCTTCGCCGAAGGCGGCTGCAGGGGCGTGGGAAGCAAAGTGGCGGCACTGACTGCCTCGGCGGTAAGCGCTGCGGCCTCCGATGGCAGGTCAACTGTCAAGTAATAGGCAATGCCCTTGACTCCCCGGGAAGGCTTTTTGGTGTCACCCGGCGCCCCCTGATCACAACCCAGCAAACAGAGTGCAAGCAAACACCACACAATTCTTGACACATTCACCTCATCGCCCCCGAGGGATATCGTTCTAATTATCCGAATCGAAGTATAGCAGCGCTGCCGGTTCACGAGCGGCACCGCCACGATCAGTGTGGCTACCTCAATAGCGCCTGACTATCGGCGGCTTTCGATAAATCAATTTTATCAACACAACAAGAAAGCTTATGCTTTTCCTATCGAAACAATCATCGGGAATCAGCCCATGAATACCATCACGCCAACGGTCCACACTCAAAAACTCAAGATGCGTCAGCTCGCAGGCCTCATGGTCACAGCAACCGGATTGACCATCTTGGTGATCAACAGCAGCGCGATACTCTGAACGATCACAGGGAGCATCCAGCATGACTTCGTCGACCGCACCAACAACGACATGGGTGATACAGCTGCAGGTTCACCTGCGTGACCACAAGCTGGCAGCAATGGGTCTGGGGCTCTCCCTGCTCGGCGTGCTGGTGCTGCTGGGGCAAAGCCTTGAACAGGTGATGATGGGCCACGCAGCGCCCGGGTTGTCCCTTGCCATGCAGGGGAGCCTGGTGTGTTTTCTGACGACCACGCTCGGTGCCTTGCCAGCGTTGGTATTACGCAGCATTCCCCAACGACTGGAGGACAGCCTGCTGGGATTTGCCGCCGGTATGATGCTGGCTGCCAGCGCTTTTTCGCTGCTGATCCCTGGTTTACAGGCAGGAAATGCGCTGTTGCAAAGCAAGCCACTGGGGGCCGCCGTTGTAGTCGGCGGCATGGCGCTGGGGGTGTTGCTGATGCTCGGGCTCGACCAATTCACACCCCATGAACATGAAAAAACCGGTCCGTGTGGCCCGGGCCATGCCAAGTGTTCGCGTCTGTGGTTGTTTATTTTCGCGATAGCGCTACACAACCTGCCGGAGGGCATGGCGGTGGGTGTGAGCTTTGCCGACGGCGACATGGCGGTTGGGCTGCCTCTCACGACAGCCATTGCGTTGCAGAATTTTCCGGAAGGCCTGGCGGTCGCGCTGGCCTTGCGCGGCGCCAACATATCGGCCTGGCAGGCGGTGCTGGTCGCCAGCATCAGCGGTGCGCTCGAACCGGTGGGCGCTTTCCTGGGCGTCGGATTATCGACCGGGTTACCCCTCGCCTATCCAATTGGTTTGGGATTGGCTGCAGGTGCGATGCTGTTTGTGGTGTCACATGAAGTGATACCCGAGACGCATCGTAACGGGCATCAAACAACAGCCACCCTGGGATTAATGGCTGGTTTTGCTCTGATGATGGTGCTCGACACCACGCTGGGTTGAGCACACGCTGACAACACGCAAGGAGTGACACATGAAAGAGTCAAAAACACACACGATGACCCCTTCGAAAATTGATATCGGCTTGAGCGACACGGCGCGCGCCAGCATCGCAGAAGGCTTGTCTGTGCTGCTGGCAGACAGCTTTACGCTTTACCTGATGACGCACAATTTTCACTGGAACGTGACCGGCCCCATGTTCAACAGCCTGCACCAGATGTTCATGACGCAGTACACGGAACAATGGAACGCGCTGGACATGATTGCCGAACGCATTCGCGCACTGGGACACCCATCACCGGGCACCTACCGTGAATTCGAAAAACTCGCGTCGATCAAGGAAGTCGAAGGCAACCCCAAGGCCACCGACATGATCCGTTACCTGGTGGCGGCGCAGGAAGCCACCGCTCGCACGGCACGCAACCTGTTCCCGGTCGTGGACGCAGCCAACGACCAGCCCACGGCAGATCTGCTGACACAACGTCTTGAAGTACACGAAAAAACGGCGTGGATGTTGCGAAGCTTGCTGGAAGAGTAGTCATCGACCGGCAGTGAGAGACACGCGGCCTGCATCCCGGAATCCTCCGGCGATGCAGGTGCTTTTGCGCGGGTGAAAATAACGCTCGTGTATCAGTGGCAGCGCGCCACCACCGCCTCGACCAGACGGCTGATGCCCTCGGCGGCTTCGGCCACATCGCCCGCCAACATGTACGCAGGCGTCGAAAACACATTCTTCTCTTGGTCGACCACGAATTGAAAGACGTTGCAATCCTTGTGTTTGCCGCCCATGGCCTCGATGGCCTGGGCGGTATCGGTGTCGGTGCCGATCGTGCATTCAGTCCCCGCGCCAAACAGCAAAGGCGCCATCGCAGGGGCAATGCAGACCAATCCCACTGGCTTGCCAGCGGCCTGCAAGGCACGGGCAAAGGTCGCAACGTCGGCATTAAGGGTCATTTGCGGGCCTTTTACCGCAAAATCACACAGGTTTTTGGCCGCACCGAACCCGCCGGGAAAAATCACCGCATCGTAATCGGCCGGATTGGCCTGGGCGATATCGAGAATGTTGCCGCGCGCAATGCGGGCCGCTTCCACCAGCACGTTACGGGTTTCCGGCATTTCTTCGCCGGTGAGGTGGTTCACCACATGCATCTGGTTGATATTGGGCGCCATGCATTGCACCTCGACACCCAGCTGGGCAAGACGCAGCAGGACCAGCACGCTTTCATGGATTTCGGCGCCGTCATAGACACCGCAACCCGACAGGACAACAGCAATTTTCTTTTTCTTCTCGCTCATGATTTCACTCCTCGTGGCATTGGATGAATTGAACCCTTGACCGCTACCCTATACCAGCCTGAGCCCGTGCGCTATCCTAAAGACAGCATCAGTTTTCACTAAGCCTTTGATCGCGAAGGCTCAACGCAACGGAGCGCCCATGCCCATTTCCCTGTTTCCCCGCGGCCCGTTTCCGGCCACCCGCATGCGTCGCATGCGCAAGGATGACTTTTCCCGCCGCCTCATGCGCGAAACCGTACTCACGCCCAACGACCTGATTTATCCGATTTTCGTCCTCGAAGGCGAAAACCAACAAGAGGCCGTTGCCTCCATGCCGGGCGTTATTCGCCAGAGCAAGGATCTGTGGGCCAAAGAGGCGAAGCGACTGGTCGAGCTGGGCATCACCGCCGTCGCGCTGTTCCCGGTCACGCCACAAGAGAGAAAATCCCTTGATGCCCGCGAGGCCTGGAACAGCAATGGGCTGGTTCAGCAAACGATCAAAGCCCTCAAGGATGCGGCGCCGGAACTCGGCATCATTACCGACATCGCGCTGGATCCTTTCACCACGCACGGTCAGGACGGCATCATTGATGATGCAGGCTATGTCCTCAACGACATCACGGTCGACGCGCTGATCAAGCAGGCCATTTCGCATGCCGAAGCCGGCGCAGACGTTGTCGCCCCTTCCGACATGATGGACGGTCGCATTGGCGCCATCCGCAGCGCCCTCGAAAACACCGGCCATATCAACACCCGGATCCTGGCGTATTCGGCCAAATATGCATCAAGTTATTACGGACCATTCCGCGATGCGGTGGGCTCGGCGGGCAACCTGAAGGGTGGCAACAAATACACGTATCAGATGGACCCGGCCAACATCAATGAAGCTTTGCAGGAAGTCGGACTAGACTTACAGGAAGGCGCCGACATGGTGATGGTAAAACCGGGCATGCCCTACCTGGATATCGTGCGCGAGGTGAAGACCCATTTTGGCGTGCCCACCCTGGTCTATCAGGTCAGTGGCGAATACGCGATGCACGTGGCCGCCTTCCAGAATGGCTGGCTGAATCGCGAATCTGTCATATTGGAGTCATTAATTTGTATTAAAAGGGCTGGAGCAGACGGCATCCTGACCTATTTCGCGAAGGAAGCCGCCGAACTTCTCAACCGGTAACGCGAAAGGTAAGAGTCAGGGTATGCTTGACGCATGCCCCAACCGCAGCGCAACCGAAGGACATGCAGGCAGGACAATGAGCAGTCAGATACCCGATTTACAAGACAAACTGATCGAAGTCGGTAGCCCCGAGCATTTTCTCAACCGCTATCTGAGCCTGCTCAATTTCAACCTGCGCGTACTGGAGCAGGCAGAAGATCCTACGGTCCCCATCTTTGAACGCCTGCGCTTCCTGCTGATTTTCTCCTCCAACATGGATGAGTTTTTTGAAATCCGTCTGGCCGGGCTACAGCGTGACATCACCTATCACCAGGCCCGCCCCGAAGCCGATGGCATGGCGCCTTCGGATGTGTTGCGCATTATCAGTGAGCGTTGCCATGTGGCCATCGAGCGGCAGTACGCCCTGCTCAATGATGTGTTGTTGCCCGCCCTGGCACGCGAAAACATCAATGTGCCGCAACGCGAAGCATGGAACGCCAAGCAGGTGCAGTGGATCAAACATTATTTCCGGCAGCAGGTCGCTCCGGTATTGACGCCCATCGGGCTGGACCTGGCCCACCCGTTCCCGCGACTGGTCAACAAAAGCCTCAACTTTCTGGTCAGCCTGGAAGGCACCGATGCCTTTGGCCGGCAACTCGGTCTGGCCGTTATTCCTGCACCCAAGTCGTTGCCGCGCCTCATTCGGCTGCCAGAAGATATTTGCGATGACAATGGCGAGAACTTCGTGTTCCTGTCATCGATCATCCATTACTTTGCCGGCTCGCTGTTTCCGGGCATGAAGGCCACCGGCTGCTACCAGTTCCGGCTGACCCGCAATTCCGACCTGTTTGTCGACGAAGAAAAAGTGGAAGACCTGTCAATCGCCCTGCGCGGTGAACTGTTCTCGCGCCGTTATGGCGAAGAAGTACGGCTCGAAGTGGCTGACAACATGCCGCAGCACATGGTGGATTTCCTGCTGCACAAATTCGGTTTGAAACCGATGCAGCTGTACCTGGTCAAGGGGCCGGTCAACCTCACCCGCATGATGCCGATTCTCGATCTGGATCGCCCGCACCTCAAGTTCACGGCGTACAAACCCAGCCTGCCCAAACCGGTTCAGCGCCTCGACAACATTTTTGAAACGCTGAGCACGCAGGACGTGCTGCTCAACCACCCGTTCGAATCCTTTGCACCAGTGGTGAACCTGATGCGTCAGGCCGCCAAGGATCCCAACGTGGTCGCCATCAAGCAAACCCTCTATCGCACCGGTGCCAATTCCGAACTGCTGGATCTGCTGGTCGAAGCCGCCCGCAATGGCAAGGAAGTCACTGCCATTGTCGAATTGCGCGCCCGCTTCGACGAGGAAAGCAATCTTGAGATCGCTGCCCGATTGCACGCGGCCGGCGCCGTGGTCGTTTACGGTGTGGTGAATTACAAAACACACGCCAAGATGATGATGGTTGTGCGGCGCGAGGGCCAGAAGCTCAAGCGTTATGTGCACCTGGGCACCGGCAATTATCACAGCGGCAATGCCCGGATTTACACCGATTACAGTTTGCTGACCTCAAACGATGCCATTGCCGAGGACGTGCACAAGATCTTCCAGGAACTGACCGGCATGGGCCGCGCAGCCCGTCTGGAACAGCTCTATCACGCCCCCTTTACGCTGCATGAGGCCCTGCTCAACCTGATTGATGGCGAACGCATCAATGCGCTCGAAGGCAAGCCCGCCTCGATCATCATGAAGATCAACGCACTCACCGAAAAATCCGTGATTGAAGCGCTCTATCGCGCCGCGCAGGCCGGGGTGTCGATACAGCTGATCGTCAGGGGCCAGTGCACCGTGCGCCCCGGCATTCCCGGCGTGTCAGACAACATCACGGTACGCTCGATCGTCGGACGCTTCCTGGAACATTCGCGGGTCTTCTACTTTCACCGCAACGGCGAGCCCCGGATTTACTGCGCGAGTTCCGATCTCATGGATCGCAATCTGCACCGGCGCATTGAGATCTGCTTTCCGATTCTCGATCCGGATCTTGCCAATCGCGTCTATGTCGAGGGCTTGCAGACCTATCTGGAAGACAATTGTCAGTCGTGGTTATTGCAGAATGACGGCAGTTACCTGCGACTGAGCCCGCACGAGGGTGAGGAGCGCAAGTCAGCGCAGACGGTCTTGATGGAGAAGCTGGGATAAGGCAGGCGCGGGCTGATCATGCCATGCATACAGCCCGTTGCGATCAATCATCGGGATCACTGCAGCAAATTGGGCGGCTCGCCGTGTTTGCCCTGCATGATTTCCAGTTTTTTCTTGGCGTCTTCCATGCCGGATCGGGCTGCGAGTTCCATCCACGCTTGCGCGGCACGGGAATTGCGCGCAACACCCCACCCGTTATACAGCATCAACCCCATGTTGTACTGTGCCAGAATAACCCCCTTGTCGGCTGCCTTGCGCATCCAGAAATAGGCTTCCTGGTAGTTTTGACCCGCCCCCGCTCCTGAAGCGTAAGCAAAGGCCACGTTCAGCATGGCCTTGGGATGGCCCTTCTCGGCGGCCTGCCGGAAGAAATAAAACGCCTTGGTATTGTCACGCGGCACACCCCGGGCGTTCTGATAAATCACCCCCAGATTGAACTGGGCGGCCACATCCCCCTTTTCAGCGAGCGGCATCCATTCCTTGATAGCCGTCTGGAAATCGCCCTTTTCAAACGCGGCAAGGCCGGTATTGAAATCGGCATGGGCCAGCATCGCGCCACTGCAACAGATGGCCACCAGCAGACGCAAGAGCTTGATTCGTAACATGTGAGGAGTTCGCCTGGAAAAGAGTCCTCCAGAAAAGATAACGGGTTATCGCCGGCTTGCAAGAAAACGGGGCGCCCGTGCTTCACGCGCCCCCCGTTCATTCACCCACCCCCTGGTTCACGCGACGACCGGCACCCCGTGACTTGTGTCGCTGGTCAGAATCTCGAAGGCTGCCCGCCAGGCGGTCTCATACACGCGCTCGGGCTGACCGCGTTCCTGCAACACGACGCGACATGACGCAATCTTGCTGTTGAGGCAGGTGTTCGAACCACCGGGCGGGTTGTAGTAATTGAGCCCGACGAATGCTTCACGCGGCGCATGAATGTTCACGACAATCCTGACGTCATCGGTCGCGGTTTCGAGATGCCAGTTGAAATAGCCGTAACTGCCATTGGCCTTGAGCGACTGCCAGAGACTGTTCATGCGAAAATCGCGATCGCCCACCCGCAACACCAATGTGGAAAAACGTGGCGTCCAGATCGGACCGAATTTCAGGCGCGCAGTAGCACATTCCAGGAACACATCGGGCGCGTTATCAAACCCGGCGACCTGGCCCCAGGCATACTCATCGGTATGTTTGCTGCCCCAGTTGTGATTTTCGCTGCCAACCCAGTCATCAATGGAAACCGATTCCCCGTTGACGATGAAATTGCCACGAAAATGCGCATTCGGGCTGGCCACCAGCGCCTTTGCCTTCGGGAAGCCGCCATCGTAAAGATTTTCTGGCAACAGCCGCAGCGGCCGATTGGCACCGCCATATTGCATGTCCCAGGCCAGCCGCTGATCCCCCTTGCTCACCGATCCGTGCAGTCGCCCGGGCAGCAGACGCGCACCCGGCAATGAGACATCCAGCCCCTTCGACGAAAATCCGCACTCATGCAGGGGAAACTCCTGCTTTGCCGCCACCACACGCCGGGTTTCACCATCGAAGAAAACTGCCCACAACTCACCGATGGCATCCTGTGGTCTGCCCTTCGCCGAAAAAATGGTGTGTCGCAACCAGAAAGCCAGTGGCTTGGCCGGATGATTGGCGCGGATGAAGTAGCTTTCATAATGCCCGCCCTTCTGCCCCGTATAGCGGCACTGATCGACGACGTTACGCTCTTTCGCACAAAGATCTTCACCACTGAGCATGGCATTGACCACCTTTTTTTCGAGAATGTCGGCCTGACTCATGGCATCAGCTCCCCAGCGCGGTGTCGGCGCGACCCAGTCTGAACGCCTTGAACGGAAAGCTCAGCAGTGGCTCACGATAAGCCACTTCGGCATAACCAATGGGCTTGCCGGCGCGGTAAAGGGTCATTGGGCAGGTGGTGAGGGAATAGGCCAGCTCCTTCAACGTATATGTTTTTTCGCCCGCAACATGTACCAGACCGATGCCGGGAAAATCAAAATCAAGTTCGTAACGAGGACCGGTAAGCTTGAGCGTCAGCTCGCCACTGACAGGACCGCTTGCATTACGATCCCCCAACCGGAATGTGCCCTTGAAGGGCTGAGGCGCCAACGGATTGAGACGGTTCTCAAAGAATATGCTGATGGTGAATTCAAACGCTTCTTTTTTGCCGGTGTCGTTGAGTTCGATGAAACCCGACATGGTTTCGTTCATGGTAAGGCTGATCATGGTGGACTCCTGGTTCAATCCCGTTAATGCTTGCATTGTTGCAGCGAAAGATCGCTATCATCATCTCTTGCAGCAGGTCTGTGGTGACCTTGAAACTGATGCGCTACAAAATCATTTAAAATCCCGACTAAATTTCCTCTGCCACCCATCGCGCTGCCCGTGCGGCCAACGCCATGATGGTCACTTGCGGATTCGCCCCCAGCGATGAAGGTACACTGGCGCCATCCATCACATATAATCCCTCCCAACCAAAAACGCGATGACTTTCGTCACACACGCCATGCGTCGGGCCAGCCGCCAAACGCGCTGTTCCCAGCGGATGGTAGGCTGAAATCGCAAAATGGTGTGGTTTGACACCCGACTGCAACGCCTGTGTCAGCTCCCGCTCGTCATGAATGCGCGGAAACTGCCGCAAACCAGGCAAATGCACATATTCCGCACCGGCACGCAGCATCATTTTCGAGAGCAGTTCGATGCCGTACAGAAATTTGGAAAAATCGCGATTATTCATTGAATACGTAATCAAGGGTACATCGGGGTGAACCCCCTTGCGAACCCGGCCACGGCTTTCATCCTTGATCATGAAACCAAAATACGCAGTCTGCTGGTAGTGTTCGACGAAATCCACGAAATCTCCCGCCACAAACGGGTTGAGCAGGCCATGCGCGGCGAACGGCGGCGTTCCGCCTTCGAACATGATCCCCTCTTCAGCCAGGTCAGAAACACCAAAGCCCTGCGGAATGGATTGCGTATTGCGAAAATTCCGGTCCGGAAATCTGCCGGTCACCGCACCCGCCGGATGGATCGACAAATTGCGCCCCAACCAAGGATTGCGCACGCCGTTGTCATGCAGGAATTGCGGTGTAAAAAACGTACCGGCGGAAACAATCACCCGATCCGCCCGTACGCGCAAAATCCGCCGTTCACCATTAGCGTTATAACCGACGGCTTCGACGCCCTGCACTTTCTGGCCGTCCTTGAGCAGTGTCCTGGCTTTCATCCCCGTGAAAAGGAAGGCACCACTTGCCAGTGCACGCGGCATGTAACTGACATTGGTCGATTGTTTGGCATCCGTGGGACAGCCGAACTGACACAGGCCCTGGCCATCACAACCTTCGGCATTGCGCATCAAGGGGTGGGCATGCTGCATGCCCAGCGCTTCTGCTCCCTGACGCACGACGTCGCCAATTTCACCCACGAATTTCACCTCGGCACGCTGCACCTTGAGCATGGCCTCGACGCCTTCAAACCAGGGGGAAAGCGCTTCTTCGGTCATGCTGTGCAGGCCGTGCTCCCGCCAGTCACGCAAGGTGGATTCAGGGGTGCGCAGACAGGTGCCACTGTTGATCGTCGTTGTGCCACCCACGTTTTTTCCGACCGGAATGGGAATAACGGTGTTGCCGAGGGACACGGTAGCGCCGCTGCCTCGGTATAATTTGGGAATGACATCGGTCAGCTTGCCGGAAAAATCGCGACGGTCGTGATAACGGCCTTCTTCGAGGACAACCACGGCACTGCCCGCGTTGGCGAGTTCATAGGCTGCTGCAGCGCCCCCGGCCCCGGTACCAATGATGACAACGTCTGCTTCCAGCTCGTTGAGCGCATCAAGGTCGTCTACCGTCGTGATTTGCTGGCGCCAGCGTTCGTTCTCGACATCCGCCGGGACACGCACCTGCAGTTGCGATCCCACGCGGGCGAGGTTTTTTTCGTCGAGCGAATAGGCGGCACGATATGGAATGGATAGCGCATGCAACACAGGTGCAGCCACAGAGGACGCGCCCAATTTGCGCAAAAACGCCTGCCGATCTTCCAGTGAGGCACGACTGAAACGTCGGCCATGCATGGCAAAATGCTGCCATTCCAGCCATTGCAGCAAGCCTTGCACGCCCAGCCCCATGCCCGGAATATGCTGACAGTATTCCGCGACGGTTTTTGCCAGCGTATCGGCGTCGGGTGCAGGCAGTTTTTCACCTGCCGGGAAAAAGCTTTCAATCAGGCGTTGCGCCACAACGTTGTGTTCCAGATTTTCCGCTTGTCGCTGAAGCAGGGATTTCAACATGGGGCACCAACTCCTGACACGATTTTTCGCGCTGTCGGACACAACTGTCGGACACAACTGTCGGACACAACTACCGGGCAACAGGTGGCCACCACCTGAGCGTGTGATCAGGATAGTATAGGCTTCAGTCCCCGACCTGCTTGACTCAAACCACGCCTGGCGAGGTCGCTGGCAGTCAAAACATAACAGGTGCAAATGGGGTAGAATCCGCTGAGCATCGGCGGGCAACAGCTTATCGTTTTATAAGCGCCAAATGTCTGACTGACGCAAACCGCGTGTTGTTTTGTAAGCGCAGGACATCAATCACAAACTCGATGGCCGGTTTCATCTACCCTGTGGTCACGCAGTTCCGGCGGCCGCCTGGTGCGCCACCTCAGCCTTGGTTTCGCCACAACACAACAAAAAAACGCGGTAAATCGTTGCCACCTGTCAATTGCAATATTCCCGGGGCATGATGAGTACGTCATGCACGGTCGTCATTTGCAGCGCCATAACAAGTATTTAAGGCAGAGTGATGTCAAAATTGATGACTGAAACAGCCCCCCCCGCCGCTTCGCAGCGATCTGCTGGCGGCTGGTTCGTAAACCGCCTGCGCTTGTTGCTTGCACATCGCTATTGGGCGCTGGCAGTGATTCTGCTGGTGACTCTCGCTACCCATTTTCCCAGCGGCTTTGGCAGTTTCATTGCTGACGATCACATGCAATGGGCGATGCTCAAGGGCTCCCCCATTTTGCAAGACCTGGGATTTGAGAAAGCAGCGACCGACAAGCCTTTGCTGCAAGCGGTACAGGACGGCTTTCATTTCTTCAGCGATCGCAAAGGCGCGGGAGAAACCACCAGCACGCTCGATACCTATCGGCAGTACGGCAATGTTCCCTGGTGGTCTGGTGAACACATTTCAATGGTTCCGTTTCGTCCCTTGGCGGCACTGACCCACTGGGTGGATTACACCCTCTTTGGCGACACGCTTTGGCTGCATCAGTGTCACAGCCTGTTGTATTTCCTGCTGTTGGCAGCCCTGCTGCATACGCTGTATCGCAAATTCGCTGGCCATGCCGACAGCGACGTCAGCCCGGCCTCGCACGCCATGATCATCGCCAGTCTGGCCACCTTGCTGATGCTGGTGGATTTCAGCCTGACACGCAGTTTTACCTGGGTGGTGGCGCGCAACTCCTTCATGGCCTGCGCCCTCGGCATCGCCAGCCTGCTGGGCTTCGTGCGCTGGCGGGAACAGGGCAACCTGGGCTGGTTACTGCTTTCCATGCTGCTGTTTGCCATTGCCCTGCTCACCGCCGAGGCGGCCTTGTCGGTGGCCGGATACATGGGCGCCTACGTCCTCTGCATGGAACGCAAGCCCCTGTATCGCAAGGCGCTGGCATTGCTACCGGTCATCGCGATCATCGTGCTGTGGCGCCTGGGGTACAGCCATGCGGGGTTCGGAGCGCTGAACATCGCCCAGTACATTGATCCAGTGCGTTCGCCTATACAGTTCGCCAGCAATTTTATTTCCGTCTTCCCGATGATCGTGTTCAACCAGATTACCGGTCTCGACAGCCTGATCATCTTCGTACACCCGCATTACCAGTGGGTGCTCATTGCATTGGCCTGGCTTGTGCTGATTCTGGGCACCTGGCTGATACGCGATTTCCTGCGTAACAGCGCCGTGGATCGTTTCTGGTATGTGGGCTCCGTGGTGGCGGCCATCCCGGGCACTGCCCTGATCACCGCAGAAAGTCGCACCATGACGTTTGTCGCGCTGGGCTTTTTCTACATGATGGCGAAGTGGACCCTCAGTCTTTACCGCCAACGCGATCAGTGGATTCCGCGCTGGCTGTCGCGCGCAGTGGTGGCTTGGCACCTGGTCATTCCGCTGCTGCTGTCCACAATTCTTACCAGCGGCGTGCTCGGCTACTCGCAATTGGCCACCCAGCACGAATCCGTTTCTGCCGACATTGAAAGTGGCAAGACCGGCCTGGTCATCGTGAATCCGGAAATGAGCGGAATGCTGTATTACCTCCCGTTCGAATGGGCGTTTCGCAAGCTCCCCGTTCCCGGTCGAATGAATGTGCTCACCTCCGGCATGGAATCTTCCGACCTCACCCGCGTCAGCGAACGGGAATTCATGATCTCGGCCCCGGCCGGCATGCCACTGACCCACAATGCGCCCATCCACGGCCTCAGCGGCGAATTCCCTGCGTTCAGTGCGCTGTACACGTCGATGTACACACAGAGTTTTTTCACGACGCCAGCACAGCGGATGGAAGTCGGTGAGCAGATCCTGAATGCCGATATGCGGATTACGGTATTGCAGGTCAACGAGGTCGGGCCCACCCGACTGCGCATTGAATTTATCGGCAGCGAGTCACCCGACCAGAAAGTGTGGCAATGGTACGACTGGGAACACCGCGAATATCGTCGCTTGCCAGCGTTGGCAATCAATGAAACCAGACACTTTACGGGCCCGCTTGATCTCGGTAAACCCTGAACACGGTGGCCGGCCAGCGTCGGCCATCCGGAAATGTGAACTGCCGCCCAGCGTTTACGAGACTCCTACAAACCCGCGCTTTATTGATCGCCCGGTTCTGCAGGAAAATGCCGACTCACATTCGGCGCCACACTGGTCGCGCCCAGCACAATAAAAGAACTGATCACAGTCATGAATTCATTGGTACGTTTTCTTCAGTCGTCACGCTCAACACCCGTCATTTTGCTGCTGACACTGCTGATCCTGTCGCCCGCCCTGGTCATCGGCTATTTCGGCGACGACTACATGCATCATGCCTTGCTAAGTCCCGAGAAGCCTTTCCCCAAACCAGACGATGGCTCGCTGTTCGGCCTGTTCTCGTTTATCGATGGCGACCCGGCGCGCAACCAGCTACTGCGTGATTACAGCCTGCTGAGCTGGTGGAGCTACGATGCGCTCAAATTCACCTTCTGGCGGCCCGTTTCCGAGATTTCCCACTGGATTGATCATCGCCTCTGGCGCGACTATCCCGCCATCATGCATTTGCACAGCATGCTCTGGTATGTGTTGCTGTGTGCGCTGGTGGGCCTGCTGTACCGCCGACTCTCATCGGCTCCACTTGCTGCAGGGGCGGCGTTACTGATCTACGCCCTCGATAGCACGCACGGTTTTGGCGTAGGTTGGCTGTCAAGCCGGAATGCCGTATTGGCGGCCACCTTCGGCATGGGCTCGTTATTGTTGTACGTGCGCTGGCATGACACCGGCCATCGTCTCGATCAGGGGCTCTCGCTGATCTTGCTGGGACTGAGCCTGCTGAGTGCTGAAGCTGGCGTCGGTACCGCCGCCTATCTGGGCGCGTTTGCGCTGATCATGGATCGCCACGGCCCGATCAAGGGCCTGATGCGCCTTGCGCCCCATGCGGTACTCACCATTACCTGGTGGATCACCTACAAAAAGCTCGGCTTCGGCGCCGCCAATGCAGATGCCTATTACATCGACCCCAATACCTCCCCCGGTCTGTTCCTGATGAAAATGCTGGAACGGATTCCGGTCATGCTGGGCAGCCAATATGGACTGATTCCGGCCGAGGTCTACGGCTTTGCCGGCAAACCCATACCGGCCTACGTCGCCTTGTGCGTACTGTACGTGGCGGCTGTGTTCGTCCTGATGCGCCACACGCTGCGGCTGCACAAGACTTCCCGCTTCTGGATGCTTGGTAGCCTGTTTGCCCTGGTGCCCGTGGCCAGCGCTCTGCCTGCGGACCGCAACCTGTTGTTTGTGAGCATCGGTGGCGCCTTACTGATGGGCGAGATTTTCACGGGCTGGATTCAGACACCCAAAGCACAGGGCTTCAAGCAGCACCTTGGCAGCGGCGTTATTGCGCTGTTCCTGTCGTTGCACATGGTGTTTTCGCCGCTGTTGTTGCCCCTCATGGCCTACAGCCCCCGCATCTGGACCCAGCAAATGCAGCTCGAAGCAGTGCATCTGCCCGACATCGACACGCTGCCGCAGAAAAATCTGATTCTCGCTGGCACCCCGCTGCCGGCCGCATTGGGCATGATTCCCGTACGCTATGCCGAAAAACTGCCTTTGCCAGGCAAGGTCTGGTTGCTGACGTCGTTGCAAAAGCCGCTCACGCTGACACGTGAGTCGAATGAAGACATTGTGATCACTGCCGAACAGGGTTTTGTGAATGAGGCCGAAGAATCCTTGCGCAATACCCAGATTTTTCCGTTCAAGGTGGGCGATAAAATCGCGCACTCGGGCATGACGCTGGAAGTCCTGAGTATCAACGAAAAGGCCAAACCGATGTCCCTGCGCATGGTGATTGCGCCGGAACAAGTGAGCAATACGTTGATATTGAAATGGCAGAATGGCGCGTATCAGGTGTTGGGGCTGCCCGACGTCGGAAACTCGATAACACTTGCCTGGTAGGTTTGTTCACCACCCCGCCTTTTTTGTAAGAATTCTTGAGGAATGGCGCCATTCTGCCGCCCTCAACTGGCCACACCCCCCACCTCTCCGTAGAATGGGGGCCAGCCACAAGAACGACGACACACCAAGGATTGCAGAATGGTCATTCAACCCAAAGTCAAAGGCTTCATTTGCACCACCGCACATCCCAAAGGATGCGAAGCCAACGTCAGCGAACAAATTCATTACGTTCAGTCGCGCGGGCCCATCGCCAATGCCCCAAAGCGTGTTCTCGTGATTGGCGCATCCACCGGCTACGGTTTGGCCTCTCGCATCACGGCAGCCTTCGGCGGCGGTGCCAGCACCCTGGGTATCTTTTTCGAGCGAGCCGCAGAAGGCAAACGCACTGGAACGGCCGGCTGGTATAACGCAGTGGCGTTCCAGAATGCGGCAGAAAAAGCCGGTCTTTACGCCAAAAACATCAACGGCGATGCGTTTTCGCACGCGGTGAAAGCGACCGCCATCGACACCATCAAGGCCGATCTTGGTCAGGTCGATCTGGTCGTCTACAGTCTCGCCTCACCCCGCCGCCAACATCCGGACACCGGCGTTCTGCATTCGTCGACGTTGAAGCCCATCGGCAAATCCGTAACACAAACCGGGCTTGATACTGACCGTGAAATCATCAAAACCTTCACGCTGGAACCGGCCGAACAGAAAGACATCGACAACACCATCGCCGTGATGGGCGGCGAAGACTGGGAAATGTGGATCAAGGCCCTGAGCGACGCCGGCGTGCTTGCGCCCGGCTGCAAAACCACATCGTATACCTACGTGGGCGAACAAATCACCCGCGACATCTACTGGGATGGCACCATCGGCGCCGCCAAGAAAGATCTCGATCGTGCGGCGTCCGTGCTGCGTGGCAAGGGTTTTGACGCTACCGTCTCGGTTCTTAAGGCCGTCGTTACACAATCCAGTGCGGCGATTCCGGTGATGCCCCTGTATCTGGCGTTACTGTTTCGCGTCATGAAAAAAGATGGCTCGCACGAAGGCTGCATCGAACAGATTTATCGCCTGTTCAGCGAATGTCTTTATAACGCGCAACCACGCGTTGATGCCGATCACCGCAACCGCGTCGACGAAAAGGAAGTGCGCGCCGACATCCAGGGCGAAGTCGAACGCCTGTGGCCGCAGGTCACCACCGAGAACCTTAACGAGATCAGCGATTTTCGCGGCTTCCGCGCCGAGTTTCTGAAACTCTTCGGCTTTGGCGTGGAAGGCGTCGATTACAGCGCCGATGTCGACGCCGACGTGAAAGTCAACCAGCTCATCGACACCACAGGTGCCGCATGACGCTCGACGATTTTCTCACCAAACTCAACACAGCGCCCGACACGATCGAATTCACCGACACCCAGTCGGTGATCGAGGCGCTCTACGACTACACGCCCACGGCCTTTCAAAATGGCGACGTCACCAATGCCGCCGGTCAGAATGCCGGTTCCTGCAAGCTGTTTTCCTTCGCTAAACTGCAGCGGTTTAGCGAGGCGCAAACGCTGGCCTGTTTCGGGCGCTTCTATCGTGAAGATGTGCTGCAACACCCCTCTGCCAGTGACCATCAGAACATCCGGAACTTCATGAAAACCGGTTGGGCGGGCGTGAAATTTGAGGGCGAAGCGCTTACAGTAAAGTGATCATTCCTTTACCGGTGACGCCTTCCCCTCATGTCTGACACACCTGATGCAGCTACACCTGCTGCAGCTAAACCTGCTGCAACGCCGCCACCCGCGGTAGCACCGCTCGATTTTGCCCGTCTGGTGCTACCCGACATCGCGGCGCAAGCGTCTGCCCTGCAGACACTGCGTCGTGACATTCATGCCCACCCTGAGCTTGCCTTCCAGGAAAACCGCACGGCGGATCTCATCATGCGCCAATTGCAGCAATGGGGAATCGAGGTGCATCTCGGGCTGGGTGGCACCGGTGTCGTCGGCAAAATTGTCGGGCGTGGCCCATCAGGTAACGCCAGTCATCGCGCCATCGGCCTGCGGGCAGATATCGATGCGCTGCCCATGACCGAACACAACGCCTTTCCGCACGCCAGTCGCCACCCCGGAAAAATGCACGCCTGCGGCCATGATGGCCACACCGCCATGTTGCTCGCTGCCGCACAGCATCTTTCCACACATCGCGATTTCGACGGCACCGTTTACCTGATATTCCAACCCGCCGAAGAAGCTGGCGGGGGCGCCCGTGAAATGATGCGCGACGGGCTGTTCGCGCGCTTTCCCATGGAGGCGATTTTCGGCATGCACAACTGGCCTGGAATGCCTGCCGGCGATATCGCCGTGTGTCAGGGGCCGTGTTTCGCGTCCAGCAATGAATTCCGCATCGTGGTGCGCGGCAAGGGCTGTCATGCGGCCATGCCGCATCTGGGCGTTGACCCGGTCCCGCTGGCCTGTCAACTGGTGCACAGCTTTCAGACGATTGTGTCGCGCAATTTGCACCCGCTGGATTCCGGCGTCATTTCCGTCACCATGATTGAAGCCGGCGAAGTCACCAACGTCGTTCCAGAAACGGTCACCTTGCGTGGCACGGTGCGCAGCTTCACGCTGGAGGTGCTGGACACTATCGAGCAGCGCATGCGCGATATCATCATGCACCAGTGTGCAGCTTTCGGTGCGACGGCAGAGTTTGAGTTCATGCGGCGTTATCCGCCCACCATCAATCACGCGGCGGAAGCGAATTTCGTGCGGGATACGATGAAGGCGTTTCTTGGTGAAACACATGTGCATGCGTTTGTGCCCACGATGGGGGCGGAGGATTTCAGTTTTTATTTGCAGGAGAAGCCCGGGGCCTATTTCGTGATCGGGAACGGTGAAGGCGGGCATCGCGTGGCGGGGCATGGGCTGGGGCCGTGCATGTTGCACAATCCGAGTTATGACTTCAACGATACGCTGATTCCGCTGGGAGCAACGTTGTGGGTGAAGTTGGTGGAAAAATGGTTTTCGCAGGCCGCTTGTTGATCCGGTAGTAACGAATAGCTGCCTGCACTGAAAATTGCGGGTGCTCTGAGGGAGCACCCGCTAACACCAAATATCCGCAGTAGTTCTATGTTGTCGGACTATCCACGACTTCAGCGTCCGCCACTTCCTGCTTTGCCTTGCCAAACCTGGCCAGATACTCCTCACGACGATCCGGATCGATATTCGCCTTGGTAATGTCACCGCCATAGTGATCCACGACACGTTGATCCATCAGCGAGAACCACCAGCCCGGAATGTACGCCGGCAACAACATCGACGCATATCCCCCCGGTAATTGTGGCGCTTTCTCGAAGTGCCTCAGCGACTGGAAGCTGCGGGTCGGAAATGCATGATGATCGGAATGACGCTGCAGTTGATACAACACCAGGTTCGTCACCACGTAATTGCTGTTCCAGCTGTGCTCAGGCAATGTACGTTCGTATTTTCCGTTTTCGTCCTTCTGACGCAGCAGGCCGTAGTGCTCGACATAGTTCACCACTTCGAGCAGGCTGGCGCCGTAGGCACCCTGAGCCAGCAAGAACGGGATCGCGCGCGGGCCACAGATGGCGGTCGTTACACCGACGAAGCCGGCGGTGATCGCCCAGCCCTGCAGCAATTCGTTTTCTATCGTCCAGAAGCCCTTGCCTTTGCGCTCCAGACGCTTGGTTTCGATCTCGATCGCCGACTTGACACCACCAATTACGGTGCGCGGCAGGAATTTCCAGAAGCTCTCGCCCAGACGGCTGGATGCAGGATCTTCCGGCGTGGACACGCGCTTGTGGTGGCCAAAATTGTGTTCCACCGCGAAATGCGTATAGAAGGTGGGTGCCAGTGCCAGCATCGCGCCGACGCGGTTATGACGTTCGTGCTTGTGGCCGAGTTCATGGCCGGTCACGATGGCGATGCCGTTCAGGGCCCCTACCGACACCGTTATGCCGACCCGGTCCAGCATTGGCACGTCGTCACGCGTCGCCAACCAGGCACCCAGCATCGTCAACACGTATTGCGAGGGAATGAACGCCTTGGTGATCAGGTTGTAATACTTGTCTTTCTCCATCTCCTTGATGGCTTCATCGGGCGGATTGCTGTCATCCTCCCCGATTAATCGGTCCAACGCCGGCACAACACCATGCACCAGGGCCGGGCCAACCCAGGCCAGCGCACGCAGTTTCTTGGGTGCCAGTGCATAGGCTCCCAGTGCAGCAATGCCAATCACCGGCAGCGCGGGGCTCAACAGCCACTTGTATCGCTTGGGATCTGTCCATTTCTTGCCGGATTGTTCGCTGGTGCGTTGCAGCAATTCGTCAGGGATTTTGGCGTTCATATCGATTTACCTGTGAGCGTTCTTGTCATGCATGTTCAATGACCACACATCCATAGTGCTCTCTGACTACCCTGACTGGCCAGTTGCGGGAATCCGCGAAACTATCGCGGGAATCCGCCATTAATGAATGTCACAGTGATTTTGTCAGCATTATCAGAGGCCTGCGCCAGCTGCGCTATACTGTGAAAATCCATCCAGATTAGAGACCTTGCCCCCCCATGGACGCCCTTAGTCACATACTCGACGACATCCACCTGAGCGGTGCCGAGTACCTGTATGTCACGGGCAAGGGAGACTGGAGCTTTGCGCTCAAGGGACACGCCATCTTTCATATCGTGCTGGCAGGCCCGGTACGGCTGGCATTGCCTGGCCATGGCGAGCACCTGCTGCAAACGGGTGACATTGCCTTTATTCCTGCGGGGGTCGAGCATCATGCGTGTCACCCGACGGCAAGCATGCCCTCTGGCACCGCCACTTCGACGTATTGGTTGATGCAGGATTTTCAGGGACATCGCAATGCCCCTCTGGTGCTCGGGGAAGGTGTAGAGCAACACCTGTTATTGAGCGTGCGCTGTCTGCTTGATGCCGACATGGGGCGTCCCCTGCTGTCATCGTTACCGGCGTGCATGCTGATCCGACAGGGACTGGATGGCAAGGGTCCGGAGTGGCTGAAAATTGGTTTGAGCTTTCTGGCGCTGGAAACCGAGCTGTTCCGGCCCGGGCGCGACACGCTGATCAACCGGCTCATCGGCATGTTCCTGATTGAATGTGTGCGGGATTACGTCGAACAATTACCGCAAGGCGAGAATAACTGGCTGAGTGCAGTGCGGGACCCGTATCTGTCACCAGCGCTGAGCGCCATCCACGCGCAACCGGCACATCCATGGACAGTGGCCGAGCTCGCCAGCCTTGCCTGCCTCTCACGCTCGGCGTTTCATGAACGCTTCTCTGAAGTGATCGGTATGCCACCACTCACCTATCTCACCGAGCATCGCCTGCGTCTGGCCGCCAGGCATCTGGCGCAGGCGGATCTCAGCATCAACCGTATCGCCGAGCGGGTGGGCTATACATCGGAAACCGCGTTCAGCCAGGCCTTTCGGCGCCTCTACCAAATCACCCCGAGCCAATACCGCAAAAGCAAACAACCTTCTGCCGCTGAATGAGGTCGCTACCAGAAGGGATCGCCCGGTGGGTTTGGCACCACGAGCAAACGAACGGCCCCGGAATCCACTGCGGCAGTAACGCCGTCGTCAGGCGGCATCGATGCGGATTGGTCTGGCGATGCATCTTCCGAAAAATGGGCAAACCAGACATCGGCCATTTCCGCACGGGAACCATCGGCAAACTGCACTGATCCGCGCAATCCGAGCACGCTTTCATGCAGCGCTTCATGCACGCTCACGGCTGACAGAGAGAGCGATTCAATACCCAGCTGTTCCAGCGAGAACAATTCACCCGTGTCAGTGCAACCATCCTGCTTTTCGCTCTGATTGCCATCCACCCAGACCACCAGATCCCGGTAGATCTCGTCTGCGGCGTTGATTTGGCCATCCCGATTGTCATCGTATTGCGCCAACCCGATAAATCCATCTGGTGCGAAGTGTCCATCAGGCAAGCGCGTGGCGTTTCCGAACAATTCAGTGCCATCGTTAATGCAACCGTCACGATTGATATCCAGCGCCAGCAGGCCGTCGCCACCCTTGACCCATGCGGTCATGTCAGCGGCGCCATCAGCGTCGATATCAAACGTCACGCCCTCCAATGCTGGCGTTACCGAAACACCATTGCCATCAAGATCGATAACCAGCGGCGACGTAAGTGTCAACAGCGCGTCATGCTGTTCTTCTGTCATTGCGGCAATCTGCGCGGACGTCAATGCAGTGGATTGCGCCATCGACAACGCATCGATTTGCGCCACTGACAGCCCGGCTATCGCGTCCGTCGTTATGCCGCGAATCGCCGCCGAGGTCATGCCAACCAGGTCATCCGGGCTCAACAGGCTTATCTGGTTTGAATCCAGGGCAGCCAACTGGGCTGATTTCAATCCGGCCACCTGCTGCGATGTCAATGTGGCGAACATCGCTTCTCCCCAATCGTGCAACATGGCCGTGCTCAGCGCAGCCATCTGACCAGAGACCAAGGTCGCCAGTTGCGCAGTGCTGATGTCATCAATCAGATAGCTCAGCTGTCGGCTCGTCAGTGACGTGAAATCGTCGAGCGCAATCTCATCCGCCTGCAACGCGCGCAGCTGTGCTGATGTCAGCACCGAGAACTGCTGTGACGTCAAGGCGTGCAGACTTTCGCCACTCAGTTCCGACAGTACGGTTGTCGACAGCCCTTTGATCGCCAGGGTGGAAATTGCCGCGATATTCCGCGTTCCCAACACCGCCAGCCCACCGTCCGTCGTCAATGCGTTCAGTTGCGCCGATGTCAACGCTGACATCTGTGAGGTACTCAGTGCGGAATGATCCATCACCGCCAAATCACCCGCATCCACCCAACGCATTTGTGCCGTCGTCAGGGCCGACACTTGCGTAGCGGACAGCGCGGCATACTGCGACGAGCCAAGAGCTGCCAGCTGTAACGACGTCAACGCCGCCACATCAGAGGTTTCCATCATTTGCAGCTGTTCAACCGACAGTGCAGCAATTTGCGCGGACTTCAACGAGGCCACCTGAAGTGTCGTCAATGCAGCAATACTGTCAGGCGACAACGCCTGAATTTGTCCTGATTGCAGTCCGACCAACGCGCGCGTAGACAAGCCCGAAAGCCAGTGCCCGTCCAGTGCGGCCAGCGTGTCGCCCGACAAACTGCCCAGCTGGGCCGAGGTCAATCCGCTCACTTGTAACGAGCCCAGCGACTGCAAATCCAGTGCATGCAACTGTTGCGTCGTCAGCGCAGCAATTTGGCGTGTTGCGAAAGCGGTCACCAGCTCAGAAGACAATCCATGCAACTGGGCGGTAGTCATGCCACGCAATGCCATCGTTGTCAGTGCCGAAAAATCCTGCGTCTCCATTTCCGACAGCCACTGTGTGGAAAGGGCAGCCACCTGCGCCGAGGTCAAAATAGCCGCCTGGGAAGAGGTCAGATTCGCCACCAACGAATAATCCGCCCCGGAAAGCGCCTGCAATTGCTGTGGTCGCAATGACACTACCTGTATTGTGCTCAAGGCAGACAATTGTTCTGCTGAAAGACTGCGGATCTGTTCATCCGATAATGCCCGCAGGGCCGTTGCGTTCAGCCCCTTGATCGCCGCCGTCGTGATCCAGCCAATACACTCTGCCCTGATCGCTTCCAGCTGTGCAGAATTCATGGCAGCCAGCTGTCCACTGCCGAACGCCTGCCATTGGGGTGCCGCCAGTGCGGCAATGTCCTGAGTTTCCATTCCCCGCATGGATTGCGACGCAATGGCTGCCAACTGTGACGTGTCCATCGCCTGCCACTGCGACGGTGTCAGCGCCTGAATCTGCAAGGAACGCAGTGCCGCAATGTCTCGTGTATCAAAGGCAGGCATGGCGACAGGATCAATCACGGCAATCTGTGCCGAGGTCAGCGCTGCGACCTGATCAGAACGCAAAGCGTAAATCTGTCCGGTAAACATCGCTGTCAACGTCTCTGTTGCCAACCCGACCAGCGCACCGGCAGACATTGCGGCAATACTGGCTGTCGACAGACACTGGATCTGTTCGCCACTCAACCCTCGCATTGCAGCAGAACTGATCGATGCAATTTGTGTCGTCGTCATGGCCTCCAGCTGTGAATTCGACAACACCGAGAGGGCATTGGAGCCCAAGGCCCTGAACTGGGCTGTCGTGAGCGCCGCAATCTGCTCGTTACTCAACGCAGCCAAGCCACTCGTTCCCATGCTGGCCAATGCCTGCGGATTAAGCGCGCGCAGACTGTCGGCATCAATGGAAACGAATTGCTCGATGCTCAATCCGCTCAGCTGGGCAGAACCCATGCGGCCCAATTGGGCTGGCGTCATTGCCGCCAGTTGATCAAGCGTGAAAAAGGAAAACGCCTGCGATGTCAGGCCGGAGATTTGCGAACACGACAATGCGCCGATCTGATCTGGCGTTACAGACTGCCACTGTTCCTGATCGAGAACCGCCAGCTGCTGGGATTTGAGTGCCGCCAAGGTTCGCGTGGCCAGCGCGGCCATTTGTTCGGGCTGCAGGGCCGCTATCGACGAAGTCTGCAACAGGGCGACCTGCGCAGGCGTCAACGCGGCCAGCACCTCTGCAGACATTGACGAAATCTGGTCAGAGTTGATGCCACGCACGGCAGCCGTCGTAATGGCAGCGAGATCGTCGGCATCAATCACCATCCACTGGTCAACACTCAATGTGGCAATCTGACGGGAGTTGAAGGCAGCCATCTGCGCGCCCGAAAGCACTTCAATCTGATCTACCGACAACGCAGCAAGCTGCGCCGTTCCCAGGCTGGCCAACTGTTGCGTTTTCAACGAAGAAATAACGGGCAGTGCAAGTGCCTGTACCTGTGCTGCCTCCAGCCCGGAAAACGCGAGCACGTGCAGGGCGGCGGCGTCCTGCGTTTCAAGTACTGCCAACTGATCCACCGACAAGGCGGCCAATTGCGACGAGGTCAGGCGGCTGAACTGTGCCGTTGTCAGCGCCACGACTTGTTGCTCGGAGAGGGAAGCCAATGCCTCTCCACTGAGTGACGAGACTACTTGCACGCCCACTGCTGCAAGTTGCTGCGTTGAAAATTGCTCAATCTGTTCAGGCAGCAAAGCCCGGATCTGGGCTGAGGACAATGCGGCAATTTCGCCGGTACCCAGCGCAATGACCTGTGCCGTCGACAATGACTGCAACTGGGCCGAGCCCAAGCGCGCCACCTGCGTGGGCGACATCGCGGCAATATATTCCGCAGGCAAAAAATCCAGCTGTTGCGTCGTCAATCCGGAAATCGCCTGCGCACTCAAATTTGAAAAACCATCCGCACCGATCGCCACCAACTGCGCCGTATCCAGACTTCCCAATTGCAGTGATGTCAGTGCTTTCAGCTGCGCACTCGAAAACCCGGAAGTTTGCAACGCGCTCAGCCGATCGAAAAAATCGGTGGTCAACGTCACTATCTGACGCGTCGTCAGCGCATCGAGCTGCGTTGCCGACAACCCGTGCACCTGCATCGAATCCAGTGCTGCCAGCGCCCCCGAAGAAAGGCTCGCAACATCCCCTGGCGCGAGCGCCGCCAATTGCCGCGTGGACAAGCCTTCGATTTGTTCTGATGTCAGCCTGGCAAGCTGTGCAGTGGTGAGCGCCTGAATTTGATCCGTGGAAAATGCAGTCATCGCGCTCGAGGTCAGCGCAGCCACCTGGGTATCCTTCAGCGCCGCGACTTGGGCAGTGGTCATGGCCGCCAGTTGCGCGGTCGACAACGTCCTGAACACATTCGCGGTCAGCGCAGACACATCGCCGGTTTCCAGCGCACGAATTTGTTCGGATGAAAATGTCGCAAGCTGCAGCGCCGACAAACGGGCACACTGCGCCGAGGTCAGCGCAGCAATTTGCGCGCTGGAAAACAAATCCATTTGATCCGTTTGCAGGGCAACGATCTGCTGGGTTTTCAGTGTAGAAATAGTTCGCGTGCCAAGCGTCTGTATCTGCGCATCCGTCAGCGCCGCAATATGCGTTGACGTCAATGCACCAATTTGCTGCGCTTTGATGGCATTGATTTGTTGCGAAGACAGCGAGACAACCGTGGCAGTCGTCATGGTCGCCAACTGCACCTGCGATAGCGCACCAATCTGATCGGTGGTGATGGCTCTGACCTGATTGGCAGATAAAGCCTTTATTGCATTGCTGGACAATCTCCCTACATCAATGGTTTCGATCGCCGCGATCTGCGCGGTCGACAACCCGATCATCTGCGCCGACCCCAGCACAGACGCCTGCATGCTCGTCATTGCTGCGACCTGCCGGGTCGAGAGCGCGCCCATCTGTGCAGAACCGAGACTCGCGAAACTCACCGGTCGCAACGCCGCCAACTGGGCGGTCGTCAGAAAACGCACCGATTGCGCTGGCAAAGTCGACAATTCGGCAGGCATCAGGGTTGCCATCTGCGTCGTCGTCAACGCGGCAATCTGAGTGCTGCTAAGTGTGCGAAAATCCACAGGCATTTACGACATCCCGAAGAGCCAACTCAAACAGAATAAACCAAAATGTCAGAGACGAAAGGGCGCCACTTCCATTTGTTGACAACGGTCTAAAAAGCAATTTTTTAGTGATCAGCCCCCTAAACTGAATCAGTTAGGAACAAATTGATATCAACAACTTAGAGCAACAAATGCCGCGACAAGGATACGGCGCGCCGGCACCACAAAATCACATCCAAATCAGACGGCCGCCAGAGTGATATCTATCCGACCAGCTGCTATACCTAATCAGACACACAAATCATCCAGGGTGTTGGATATATAACATGTCTCTGTCTGGCGCAGCGTTTCTGAACAAATTCAGCTTTCCGAAGAAATTCATGATTCTGGGAAGCATGGTGACAGTCGCCGTTGCTGTCCTGTGTACCCTGTTGATGCAAGAGCTGATGGAACGCCGCGACTTCACCAGGAAAGAGCAAGTGGGTATCGAGTATATCGATCACGTCAGAAAGATATTGCAGATCCTTCAGCAGCATCGGGGTGCCAGCGTCTCGGTGCTGGGCGGGAACCCAAGTTTTCAAAACCTGATGTTGGAAAAGCGGCAGCAAGTCAACGACGCTTTTTCCGCGCTACTGGATCACGACGCAAGAACAGCAAGCCGTCTCGGCGTGGAAGGCCAAGCGCAACGCTCCTTTGAACGCTGGAAAAAGCTCACGGACTCCATCAGCAGTTTTACATCGGAAAAAGCAAGGCTGGAACAGACCGAACAGATTGATAAATTGATGTCATTGATCAATGACGTTGCAGACAATTCCAATCTGACGGCAGATCCTTATCTGGACAGCTATTACATGATGGATATGAGTGTCCATCACCTGATGAATGCAGCGGAATATCTCGGACAAACAAGAGCACTCGCATCACGCATTGCCAACACCGGGCTCCTTGGCGAAGACCTCATCAATCTGAGCGAAATACGCGGCAATGCCAACTCGAGCTATCAGTACATGCAAAAGTCCATTGATGCGATCAACAAATCCAATCCGCAAATTGGAAAATCCATTGAAAGCAATGCCGAGCTTGCCAGCAAAAAAATCGATGTCGTGTTGGCCATGGCAATTACCCTGATGAAAAGCGAACCGCACCAGCTAACGCCCGCCGGCATTTTTGAAACGGCCACTTCCGCCATCGATAATATCTATGCACTTTACGATATCACCTCTCCTACGCTGAATACCCTCTTGTCAGAGCGGCTACAAAGCATTGACCAACGAATCGCAACCGTTGTCGCCATCATGTCCTTGCTTGTCATCGGCGTTGTGTATTTCCTGATATGTCTGTATCTGGCCATTCAACAAAACATCGTGGCGCTCACAAAACCCATCGCAGAAATGGCGGCCGGAAATTTACAGTGCCGCGTCGCGTTGACGTCCAACGATGAAATGCGAGTCATATCTGAAAACGTCAACTCAATGGCGACGCAGTTCTCAAGCGTGGTCGGTCAAGCCATGAATTCCGCACAACAGGTGGCGTCTGCGGCAGAACAACTGACCCGCATGATGGAACAGAACAATACCTCCATTCACTCGCAACACACACAAACGGATCATGTCGCCACAGCCATTCACGAAATGAGCGCCTCCATCCAGGAAGTCGCCAGCAACGCCACCGCCACGGCGTCCGCCACTCAGCAAGGGCGTGAACAGGTGGAAAAAGGCTACCGCGTCGTCGAATCCGCCGTGCACGCCATTCGTCGTCTGGCGGATGATTTGCAGCAATCCGCAGGGGTTCTTGATGAACTCTCCAGGGCAAGCGACAGCATTGGGTCTGTACTGGACGTTATCCGCGGTATTGCGGAGCAAACCAACCTGCTTGCATTGAATGCAGCAATAGAGGCGGCGCGCGCGGGCGAACAGGGTCGAGGCTTCGCAGTGGTGGCAGACGAAGTGCGCACGCTGGCCGGACGCACCCAGCAATCCACCGCAGAAATTCAAGGCATGATACAAAAATTGCAGGACGGCGCGCGGCGCGCATTGCAGACCATGGAACAGAGCCGCAACCAATCCGAAACGGGCGTGGTCATGATATCGGAAGCCGGCAAGGCACTGGAAGAAATGCGCGTGTCCATCGTTCGCATCTCGGACATGAGCATACAGATAGCCGCAGCGGCCGAAGAGCAATCAGCGGTCGCCGAGGAAATCAACCGCAACATCACCAACATCTCCGGCATCAATGATCAGAATGCCGACACCAGCCGCCAAAGTGCCACTGCCAGTATTGAACTGGCAGGATTGGCGTCATCGTTGAAGCAATCACTTTCGATATTCCGCGTTTAAACAACAAGGGCGTCCTGCAACTCAGCAGGACGCCCTCTGTACCCCCGCTTTACCCAGCCTGCTCAGCCAATCAGCCTACCTGCGCCGAAAACTCAAAGCGGCCATCAAGTGACAGTGTCAGCAGATCCCCAACCTTGAGAGGGCCGACACCGGCCGGTGTTCCGGTCAGTATCACATCGCCCGGCACCAACGAGAAATAACGCGAGATATAAGCTATCAGTTCCACTATCGGCGTCAGCATGTCGGACGTGTTGCCCTTCTGCCGTGTTTCACCGTTGATCTTGAGTTCCAGCGCAATGTGGCGCAGATCCGGAAATTCTGCAGGATGGACGAACGCCCCCAGCGGGCAGGAACCATCAAACGCCTTCGCCAATTCCCAGGGATGTCCTTTGGCCTTGAGCTGGTTTTGCAGTTCGCGCAGGGTAAGATCCAACCCCAGTCCGACGCCGGCGATACAACCACCCGCCTCGGCCGCACTGACTTTTGATGCGCGCTTCCCGATGAGAATGGCGACTTCCAGCTCGTGGTGGCAACCGCCGAATTCAGCAGGCCAGGTGATTGGCTGGTGCAATGGTTGTATGGCGGTGGAGGGCTTGAGAAACAGGATCGGTGCATCGGGAACGGGGTTGTTGAGTTCCTTGGCGTGTTCTGCATAATTGCGGCCGACGCAGACGACCTTACCGACGGGCAGATTACAGGGGGCGTTATCAAGGGTGTGTTTGTACATTATTGGGACCTATTTTGTCGTTATCCAAATTGCGTTGGGGTGGGGAGATGGTTTATGAAAACGCCGTCAATACTTCCCTGTAGGCTCGACGCCGGCATCCATGCCGGCGACGTTTCATAAACCATCTCCCCACCCCAACGCTTGTGACAACTCACCGACATTGCGTCACATCAATCAAATATCTTGCCCGGATTCATCACATTATTCGGGTCAAACACCTGCTTGATCGCCTTCATGTAAGCCACCTCTTCCAGAGGGCGGGAATAATTCAGATACGCCTTCTTCGTCATGCCCACGCCATGCTCCGCCGAAATACTGCCGTTGTATTTCTGTACTGTCTCGAACACCCACTTGTTCACCGCTGCGCAGCGCTCAAAAAACACTGTTTTTTCCAACTCGGCCGGCTTCAGGATATTCAGGTGCAAATTGCCATCGCCAATATGCCCGAACCAGATAATCTCGAATGTCGGGTACTCCGCACTCACGATGCGATCGATGTCTTCGAGAAAATCCGGCACCTTCGACACGACCACAGAAATGTCGTTCTTGTACGGCGTAAAGACCGAGATCGTCTCGCTGATATCCTCACGCAAACGCCACAAATTTTTCAGCTGTGTTTCGCTCTGGCTGATCACGCCTTCCAGCACCCAACCCTGCTCCACGCACGATTCAAAAACAGCCATCGCCGTCTCGGTGACTTCCTCGGTCGTCGCTTCAAACTCCAGCAGTGCGTAATACGGTGTCGCCGTCTCGAACGGGCGCGCCACATCACCACGCGCCGTCACCAGCTGCACCGCGCGGTCCGAGAAAAACTCGAACGCTGTCAGATCCAGCGCCGACTGAAACGCATTCAATACTTCCATGATGGCGCGGAACTCAGGCACACCCAGCACCATCACTGTCAGATTCTTGGGCGTACGCGCCAATTGCATCGTCGCCTCAACGATAAAGCCCAGCGTGCCTTCGCCACCGATGAACAGCTGGCGCATGTCATAGCCGGTCGCATTCTTGGCCAGACCACGGTTCAGGTCGAGCACATCGCCCTTACCCGTCACCACTTTCAGGCCGGATACCCAGTTGCGCGTCATCCCATAGCGGATCACCTTGATCCCACCCGCGTTGGTGGAAATATTGCCTCCCAACTGACTCGACCCGGCCGACGCAAAATCCACCGGATAATAAAGCCCCTTATCCTCGGCAAACTGCTGCAGCTGCTTGGTCACCACCCCCGGTTGGCACACCACTGCCCGATCGGTCGCATTGAAGTCGAGGATCTTGTTCATGAGATCAAACGACACCACCACCTCACCGTTATGTGCCACCGCCGCCGCACTCAAGCCTGTACGGCCGCCCGACGGCACCAGCGCCAGGGAGTGCTCGTTGGCAAACCGCACGATCGCCTGCACCTGCTCGACCGTCTTGGGAAACACCACCGCCAGCGGGGCGGGTGTATACATTTTCGTCCAGTCGCACCCCCAGTTTTTCAGGGAGTCGGCATCAGTTTTGACGCGCCCTTCATCTACGAGAGCAGCAAGTCCCGGGATCAGCACAGCGGTATCGGTCATGGTGAAAAGTCCCAACAATCAGAGAATTGGC
>JBPOHS010000125.1:0-6264 GCA_052035295.1 Pseudomonadota bacterium | reverse complement strand
CCAATGGTGGCCCATACGCCATACCATTTTTCGCCTAGATCGCCGACCAGAAACGGCATCATGAAGAACGCAATCGCCATGGAGACCATGGTTTGCGAGAGACGACTGAATGCACCCTTGATGAGGGCCTTACCTATGGACATCGACAAAATTCCAGCAACGACGGCAGTAATGAAGCGCTTCTTTCAAGCACAAGAAACAGATGAACAAACTACCCTACGAGACGCAAACGACGGACGGCATCAACGAATTGCGCGTTCTGCCCCTCAGTACCAATCGCTACACGAACGACATTCGCATTCAATCCGGGAAATATGCTGCCCTTGACCACGGAAACACCTTGTTCCATCAATGCATCCGCGCCATCTTCCGCCGGAACGTTAAGCTTCAACAGGTAAAAAGGCACCGGAGCGTGACGGATAACGTGAGCGCCCAACGCCTGTTCGATGCCTGCCCATCGCGATGCCACCAACGCATGGATTTCCGGCAGCCGGTCGAAGCGTCGGGCGACAGCCAAACCGATACTCTGGATAATCGCGGGCACAGAAAAAGGGGATTGTCCGAGGCAGAGCACCTGCAGGGCTTCCGGGCGGGCCACCACGTAACCGAGGCGCAGCCCCGCCAGACCGATCTTCGAGAAAGACTTGATCAGCAGAACATTGGGAAACTCCCTGACCAGCTGCACGAGAGATTCCCCGGCATACCAGTCAAACGGCCCGTCGATACAGAACATCGTGTCCGGTCGACGGGAGATCAACGCCCTCAGGACATCCAGAGGAATCTCTTCTGTCGTCGGATTGCACGGCGTGCATAGCACGATCATCTTGGAATCAGCAGGCAAATCGTCTATCGACAAATGCCGGCTGGTCGTGACGCCATCAATGGTGTTGGCAATCACCTCAAAACGGGGAAAGCCCGGACAAAGCAGAGCCATGCGGTCACCCGGCCCCAGTATCTGTCGCAGCACGACCTCGATAGCGACATCCGCTCCCGGGGCAAGCCATATCCAATCTGGCGAAATGCCATCATGTTTTGCCAGCGTTGCCAACAGTTCCGGGTTCTGGTTGGGGAGCGAGTAGGAATTCACCATCTCGTCAGAGACTCGTGACAGGGCGTATTCCACTTGTTCTTGCCAGATATACGGACCACTGACCAGACTCAGATCACAGGTAGCCGGCGGACGCGACCCGTAGCTGGACAAAGGCTTGGTAGTATTAACCAGCGATGATCTGAAATACTGGCGCATTGTCACGCTCCCCAAGATGGTAAACTCCTTTCCCTGCCGGAACTCCGGCCCTCATACGGCTGGGCGCTATACTAGCTGCAAAAAACCCCGTGTGATAGTTTTGCGCACCGCCGCGGCAGCAATTCACAAATGCTCGCGGCGACAAGACGGAATTTCTGCAATTTCTCAGGAGTAGGTATGCCAGGACTATTTGGAATCATTGCGCAACAAAGGGAAAAGAGTCCTGCCGCCATTTTCGAGCGCATGCAAACCCTCCTGAGGCATCAACCCTTTTATGGATCGACCTCGCTGGCACTACCGAATGCGGCTGTCGGCATTTATTCCACCAGCCCATGGTTCAAACCGTCTGCGCGTCTGGCCACAAAAAATCAGGTAACGCTGATGATTGAAGGCACGGCCATAACGATTGACGGTACACCACTGGCCAACGACACCGCTGACATCGCGCCACTCCTGCTCGATGCCTATTTTCAGTATGGCAGTGAATTCATCCATCGTGTGGGTGGCCATTTTTCGATGGCGATACTGAATGCCGGCACCGGTCGACTTGAAGTCATTACCGACCGGATGGGGTTCAGCCACGTCTACTGGTATGCAGATCACGACGTGTTCATGTTTGGCCCCGAACTGAAGGCTTTTCTGGCTTGGGAAGGCTTTGACCGCAGCATTGATGAAGGCTCACTCGCCATGGTGCTGGCCAAGGAATGCCCCTACGGAACAGGAACACTCTTCAAAAACGTCCGTATGCTGGCACCGGGAACACGTGTCGTTTTCGACCATGGAACGACACAGGTCTCGCGTTACTGGACACCGGAGCCTGCGCCCGTCGAGCGCTCGACCGACGCTATTCTGGAACAGGCACTTGCCTTGTTTCAGCGGGCCATAGAAAAGCGAATTCCATCAAGCTGGCAAGGACGGGTGCTGCTGCCAACCACCGGCGGACTCGATTCGCGACTGTTGGCTTGGCTGATGCGCGATCACGGTGCAAACCTGGAGTTGTATACCCATGGCCAGCCTGACTGCACAGACTACGTCATTGCACATCAGATTGCCGGCGCCCTGAACCTCGACCAACAGCATCGCCTTCTGCCCATGAATCCTGATTGGGCAGCCGATTATGCGAAAGAAGCGGTCTGGCTGAACGACGGGCAACTGAACATGCGCAATGCGACACTGATCGGGGTGAGCAAGTCCGTCGGCGCGGAGCCTGTGCCCTTTTTGAATGGCATCATCGGGCAGCACATGGCGGTGGGTGTCGGCAGCTTTGTCAAACCCGCCGACGTTGCGCCCTTGGGTGACGAAGCCGAACTGCGCAAACGGGTGCTCGGTTTCAGTGGCGCCAACAACGCCGCAAAACTGTTCCCGCTTTACATGAAGGATGAACTCATCCCGGGAATGCAATCCGCTGCGGCAGAACATGCATGGGCAGCCTATCAACCACTGCGCGACATACCGCTGTTCGGCGACCAGAAGGTGATTTTCATCAACCAGACCATGGGAGCACGCATGCAGGGCACGGTCGATGTGCACAAGCATTTCTTTCATGATCTGCTGCCATTCGTGGATGACGAGCTGATGAATTTCTGGTTGTCGATTCCCCTCGAAAAACGATTGGGGCACACGCTATACAAGGAAATGTATCGCCGGCACATTCCGGATCTTGCAAAAATCCCTTGGGCGGAGACCGGCAAGAATCTGTTTGCGCCTGAAGCCGAAGCAGAAGCATCACTGGACAAACGCATGAAGAGAATGGAGCGTTACCAGAAAATCACCCGATACTCTCTCGGATTCATCAATCCCAGGGACCGCGACGCGTATGCGCATCGTGAAATGTGGCTCCGGAAAAACAAGAAATTCCGCTCACTGGTGGGTGACTTGCTGCACGATGCCGGCAGTTCCGGAATCGGCTATTTCGATCAACAAAAAGTGGATCTTCTTTTCAAAGGCTTTTTGCGCGGCAAGAACTATTTGTTCAAACCGGTGTTGCAGGTCGCGTCAGCCCTGCTCTGGCACGAACAATTCATCAAGAACCCACCCAAAGGCGCCACATTGCAATGAGCCGACAATCGGGCATCGATGATTCGACACTGAGGGCCGTGCTCTCACACTATGATTTCTATAACGGAACGATTGACGGGCTGACCGCGATCCCACAGCGTCTGACGAATTTGAATGCTCGTTTCCGTATCGGCGACAAACAGTGGGTCATCAAACGCTACACTGATAGTCAGACCCCGGAAAAACTCGCGCTGTCACATCAGGTGCAAACGCTGCTGGCGGCGCAGCAATTTCCGGTGGCGCATCTTGAGCAAACCGGAAACGGGAAAACACTCGTTGCACTTGATCACGATTTTTATTCCATACATGAATGGATCAGCGGCACTCACATTGATGGCGTCGCGCTTCAGCTTGGCGGTAAAGCACCCGATGAAGCGCTGGTGCGAGAAATCGCACACGCACTGGGCAGATTTCATCGGCTGATGCGCGAACATTTTGCCGAAACCACTCACGGCACCAGCCAGAGTCTGATAGAAAAATCCTTCCATCAACCCGCAAGCCTGGCCAACCGCATCAGGGAAAAAAGGCAGGCAGGTTTGCGCCGTTTATGGAGAAAGGTAAAACCCAACAAGTCAGCGTTCGAACGCTGGCTGGACGGCATGGATCCGCTGCTTGCGCAAGCCGATGAAATTGCACTGATGTCCAGCGAGAGCTTTCAGTCCCCACGGGATTTGATCGTTGCCCACAACGATTTGAATTGGGAAAACCTGATATTCGATGACGCACAGCATTTGAAGGCCATCATAGATTTTGACAATGTCGTCATTACTCACCGCATGCTTGAAGTCGGTGCTGCCTGTATCATATTTACCGGCACACACGCGCAGTTGCGACAGGCATTCCTGGAAACTTACCAGCACAGCAGCGGGCTCGACATCGACATGTACGCGCTGCAAACGGGCATGAAAATCAAGTGTCTGCGCTCGTTGCTCTGGTCGGCGTGGTCCTACCAGAACAACAATATCGTTGATGAAGCCATGCTGCTTGAGTGGTGCACCTATTTATCGAATTGTCTTGAAGGATTGCGGGAACGCAAGTGACAAATCCCCATATTTCAAGTGCCAATAAATGTGCAGAAATCACGATACAGCCACGGAACTTTATTGAAGCTTTGCAATCATACGCTCGGTTTCAAGAATTCTTTATCTTGATGTTTAACTGGAAGGGAGTTTTTCCATGCGCAAATTTCTGCAATGGCTTTTGATACCGGCGCTCGCTGTTGGCAGCCTGGCCGCCTGCAAAGAAGGAACCGACATGACCACGTCCGAGCCCGTAAAAAAACTCTCTGATCTACCGCCCGAGAAAATACAGAATCTTTCATCCCGTACATTCTATTTCGGACACCAGTCCGTCGGGAAAGACATCACGGGTGGGTTGGCGATGGTGCTGCCACAATATCCTGACATCAAACTGAAGGTTGTCGAAGGCGAATCCCCGGATAGCCTTGCCCCCGGCGTTTTCCTGCACTCACGAATCGGCAAGAACCGGGCGCCTGTCACCAAAGTGGAAGCTTTTGAAAGCGTGATGAATGGAGGCATTGGTAACCAGGCGGACGCCGCGTTTGTCAAATTCTGCTACGTGGATGCCGTGCACGGCACCGACGTCACCCAGATTTTTGCCGACTACAAGAAAAGCCTGGAAGCACTGAAAGCCCGCTACCCGGAAACCGCCTTCGTACACTTCACCATGCCCCTGAAAACCGTTCCAGAGGGCTGGAAAACCAGCATCAAGATGCTCATCGGTCGCGAAATTCCGGAGTATCTCGATAACGCCAACCGCACGCGTTTCAATGACATGCTGCGCGCTGAATACGCTGGCAAAGACCCGATTTTTGACATCGCCAAGCTCGAATCCACGGCCAGTGGCTCCCGCAACGTCTTCGAATATGACGGCCAGAAGGTCGAAGCCCTCGTGCCCGCCTATACCAATGATGGCGGCCACCTGTCCGACGAAGGCAAGCGCTGGATTGCGGAGCAATTGCTGATATTCTTGGCAGAGCTGAACTACAAATCCTGATCCCGATCTCTGACAAGAAAGAGGTCTGCAGGGCTGTGACCAATGACCACGATTGAGGAATAACCCTGTGTCGACTCACCAGGCAACAAGCGCAAAAAAAATCACCCTGACATTTGCCTTGAAACGAATGTACTGGGAGCTGAAGGATCGCTACGGTCGCTTCGACTACCTGCTCTTCTTTTTGCGCAATCTGCCTGGCGACTTTGGCTTTCTGATACGCCAGAAATACCTGTCCTCGTATTTCGAGAGCTGTGGAGACAACGTCAAGATTCACACGGGTGCCCGCTTCCGCAATGTGCACCAGATCAGCGTGGGCAACAATGTTGAAATCGGCGTCGACAATTTTCTGCAGGCAGGGGGGCGTCTCTCTGTCGGCGACGGAACGCTGCTGGGACCCGGCGTGAAAGTGTGGACGGTGAATCATCGCTTTGAAAATCCCGATCAGCCGATCGTGGAACAGGGTTACGATCGCATTCCCGTCACCATCGGTGCCAATGTCTGGATCGGTGCCAACGCGTTCATCATGCCAGGCGTGGAGCTGGGCGAGGGTTGCATCGTTTCTGCGGGCGCTGTCGTTGGCGCAAAGAAATACCCGGCGTACAGCATCATTGCCGGCAATCCGGGGCGCGTCATCGGCAACCGCAAGAAGGATGCCAAGCCTGCGGACGCCGGGGGGCAGGGATAATTCCGAGCCCACGACCAATTCGTTTAGACCCGGATCAAATAAAACCGCATTGTTCTGCCGCTGTCATTTGGCACCGTCATTGAAATTGACATAAGATGATCTGAAGCTGATCACTTCTCTGGCCAGGAATAATCATTAAGGATTTCCTGACCTTGAGAAGCCAATAACCAATCGTCGACATGGACGAAAGTCAGATCTCTCAACGCGGCAGCTTTTAGCTGCCCTACGACGGGAACCATGATTCTTTCCGATACGCATG
>JBPOHS010000044.1:0-2654 GCA_052035295.1 Pseudomonadota bacterium | reverse complement strand
GGCTCTTGCGGCCAGTGCAAGGTCAAGGTGTTCAGCGGCGGAGGCGACATCCTTCCGACCGAGGAACCGCATTTCAACCGTCGCCTGCAGCGTGAGCACTGGCGGCTTTCCTGCCAGGTGCCAGTGCGGGGGGACATGTCGATCGAGGTCGAGGAGACCCTGTTCGGCGTCAAGAAATGGGAATGTACGGTGCGCTCCAATAGCAACGTTGCGACGTTCATCAAGGAATTGGTGTTGGAGCTCCCGGGCGATGAAGTCGTCAACTTCCGTGCTGGCGGCTACATGCAGCTTGAGGCGCCTGCCAGTCATGTGAAGTACAAGAATTTTGACGTCGATCATGAATATCGCGCTGATTGGGACAAGTTCAAATTCTGGGATTTTGAGTCCACCATCGATGAACCACTGCAACGCGCTTACTCCATGGCGAACTATCCCGAGGAATATGGTGTTCTCAAGTTCAATATCCGGATAGCGACGCCGCCTCCGGGCAAGACAGATATTCCGCCCGGGAAAATGTCGTCGTGGGTGTTCAATCTCAAGCCGGGCGACAAAGTGACCGTATATGGCCCGTTCGGTGAATTCTTTGCCAAGGAGACCACCAAGGAAATGGTGTTCATCGGTGGCGGGGCCGGCATGGCGCCGATGCGTTCGCACATCTTTGACCAGCTCAAGCGCATCAAGACTCACCGCCCCATCAGCTTCTGGTACGGTGCGCGCAGCTTGCGTGAAACGTTCTACGTCGAGGATTATGACCAGCTGCAGAAGGAAAACGCCAATTTCCGCTGGCATCTGGCGCTTTCCGATCCGCAACCCGAAGACAACTGGAACGGTTACACTGGATTTATTCACAACGTGCTGTTTGATCACTATTTGAAAGCGCATCCTGCGCCCGAAGAGTGCGAATACTACATGTGTGGCCCGCCCATGATGAACGCCGCCGTGATCAAGATGCTGGAGAGCCTCGGCGTGGAACGCGACAATATATTCCTCGATGATTTTGGTGGCTGATGATGCGCGTGCTGTTCCTGGGGCTGCTGGTTCTGCTGGTGGCCTGTAGCCGTCCGGCAGAATTGACGGTGATTTCCGGCCCCACCATGGGCAGCCATTATTCGGTCAAAGTGCTGCTTCCGCCTGACAGGAGCAAAGACCAACTCCAGCATGAAATTCAGTCACTGCTCGATGCTATCGAGCAGGTGGCATCCACCTGGAAAGCGGATTCCGAACTTTCCCGCTTCAATCAGGCGCCCGTGGGTGCCTTTCCCGCCAGTGACACACTGCGCGATCTCATCGCTGTGTCGTTGCGCGCCTGCCAGGAAACCGATGGCGCACTCGATGTTACGGTAGCCCCGCTGGTCAACCTGTGGGGATTTGGTCCTCATGCCGTGCCAGAACATCTGCCGGATCCTGAGCGTATTGCCGAGGCAAAGGCCAGGGTGGGCTGCCAGCATTTATCAATAGACGGCAAAACAGTGGTGAAAGACGCTCCTGTCGTGGTCGATCTGTCGGCGGTCACGCAAGGCTATGCCGGTGTGATGGTTGCCCGACTGCTGGATGGTTGGGGTGTGGCGACGTATTTGGTGGACATGAGCGGTGAGCTCGTGAGTCGGGGTAACAAACCCGATGGTTCACACTGGCGTATTGCTGTGGAGGTGCCGCAACTCGGCAAGCTGATCCCCGGGGGTGGAGTCGAATCCATCGAAAAAGTGGTTGCGCTCAAAGGCAAGGCGATCGCGACTTCAGGTGATTATCGTAATTTCGTCGAACTCGATGGCCATACCGTCAGTCATATCATCGATCCCGTGACCGGTGCTCCTGTCACGCACGGCCTGGCGTCGGTCACGGTCCTTGACGATGACCTGACGTGGGCCGATGCGATGGCGACGGCCATCATGGTAATGGGCCCTGAAAAGGGATTGGTGTTTGCGGAATCAAGACACCTGCCTGTGTTGCTGGTTGTGCGGACCAACGATGAATTTGTAGAGAAAATGACGGGCCCCTTCGCACAATACGTCACGCCATTGTGACTAGGCTCAACTACGTGCGCGTCGTGTCGGAGATGCAGCGCCGGGGAGAATTTCCATGATGTATTTTTTCATTACCTTGTTTGTCTTGATGCTGGTCTTTGTCTTGATGGGCGTTGGGCTGATTGTCCGGAATCGCCCCATCAAAGGCACCTGCGCCAGTCTGTCCGACGTGGGTTTGAAAGAAAGCTGCGAAATCTGTGGTGGCGATCAGAACAAGTGCGAAAACCAGGATAAACAGCGCGCCCCTTTCCCAAGGACTTCCCACGAATGATTGCGATCCCGTCAACGTGGTGGCGATGGTTGGCACGTATTGCTTTTACACTGACGCTTGTGGTGGTGTCTGCGTTGGCGTTTACCAGCAGTTCACCCGAGATATCATCGTGGTTCAGTGACAAATTCAATCATGCACTGGCCTTCCTGGTGTTGGCGCTGTTACTCGATCAGACGCAGGACAAAATGCCGTTTTGGCGCGGCTTGATCCTGCCGTTGGTTGCTTACGGATTGTTTATCGAAATTGTGCAGGGGCAACTGGGCTATCGCGAAATGTCGCTGCTGGATGTCGGCGCGGATTGCACAGGATTGTTGATCTATGCATTGCTGCAAGAATCCATAAAGAAGGTCATCGGCAAG
>JBPOHS010000202.1:0-3371 GCA_052035295.1 Pseudomonadota bacterium | reverse complement strand
CCGGTCATGTTGGGTGCTGTCAACCTGCGCAATGAGCTCGGTACACGGTTGGCACAGCGCGAAGCCGCCTATGGCCCGGAACGCCTGACACAGCGCGATACCGACATTATCAGCCTGGTCGGCATGCTGTTTGACTTCATACTCGAAGACGCCAACCTGCCAGCGCGCGTGAAGGTGTTGATTGGTCGTTTGCAGATTCCACTGGTGAAAGTGGCCGTCAAAGATCCGGGCTTTTTCAGTTCCAATGCACACCCGGCGCGTCGTTTGCTCAACACGCTGGCCCGCGCCGGCATGGGCCTGCCCGATGCCGCCGACGGTCTGTCGAAAGACAGTGTGTTCACGCAGATTCAGCAAACGGTGCAAACGATTCTGGACACTTTCCAGGATGACATCACCCTGTTTGAATCCTTGCTCAATGAGTTTGAAACGTTCATGGCGTCGGAAACCCGTCGCGCCGAATTGGTCGAGCAACGTACACGCACGGCAGAAGAAGGGCGTGCGCTGGCAGAGCGTGCGCGCGATGTCATCGGCAAGTTGGTGACCACCAAGCTGGAAGGCAAACGGCTGCCGAACATTCTTACGCACTTCGTCGAAGACGTTTGGTCGAGCGTGTTGTTCCGCATCTATATCAAGCAAGGTGAATCCAGCAAGTCCTGGCAAGCCGCAGTGCAAACCATCGATCTGCTGGAACAAAGCGTCACCCCGCCGGTGTCGGCCGAAGAACGCAAGGCGCTGTATAACGGATTGCCTGTGCTGCAGAAGCGCCTGCGCGAAGGGCTCGACACGATTTCCTACAATCCTTTCGCCGCCAACGAATTCGTCGGTCGCCTCGAAGAAGTCCAACTGCAGGTGCTGCGTGGTGAAGTTCCCGTGCATCTCAAAGAGGAATCCGCTGCCGACCCCGCTGATCAGTTGCTGGCCGCCATCAAGGGTGACATCGCAGCCAAAACGGCAGGCGATGCAAGAGCCGCGGCAGAACACAGTGCTGTAAGCAATCAGCTTGCAGCAGAAAACGGTGAGCACGGCGATACCGACGATGCTGTGCTGCCTTCCCGCAGTGGAGATTACGATGCTCCGCAAATTCGTCGTATTGATCAGGCCAAAGGTTTTGCCGCGCCAGTAAAAAACAGCGAGCCTGAGCTGCCGGCCCTGGCCGAAGACGACGAGCATTGGGTGCGCGCGCGTCACCTGGGGGTGGGTGCATGGGTGGAGTTCGCTGATGAGCAGGGCAATAAAACGCGCTGCAAACTGGCAGCCCGTATCAAGGTCACCGACCGTCTGGTGTTTGTGAATCGCACTGGCATGAAGGTGCGTGATTTGTCGACGCTGGCAGTGGCGCATGCGCTGGCCAATTGCAGCATGATCATTCTCGATGACTCGTTGCTGTTCGATCGTGCCCTGCAATCGGTGATCGGCAGTTTGCGTCGGGTGCGCGAGTCGGGTGCTGCCGCAAGTTGACAGCCGTCAGCCCCTGAGAGAAAGTAAGCAGGTCCCCTGACTGCGCAATCGCTTGCAGTGCAGGGGCCCACTTCTTCGGTAAGGGTTAGATGTTGTCGATCAGGCTTTCATGTTTTCGATCAGGGTGCCATGTTTTCGGTCGTTGAAGGCTGGTTGCATCCGGCCCGCCATGTCCCGTCCCCGAACTTCAATCAACGGCCCGTTGCTGATGACATTTCATTGCTGGTCATTCATTGCATCAGTCTGCCACCGGGGGAATTTGGCGGCGATGCCATCGAGCGTTTTTTTACCAATCAGCTGGATCCTGCCGAACATCCTTATTTTGAAACCATTGCAACGCTGACCGTGTCTGCCCATTTGCTTATCGGTAGGGAAGGGCAGGTAACGCAATTCGTCAGCTTACATGACCGGGCCTGGCACGCAGGCAAGTCGGTATTCGAGGGGCGCGAGAACTGTAATGACTTCTCTGTGGGCATCGAGCTTGAGGGTACTGACACCGGCTGTTACACCGAGGCTCAGTATTCTGCCTTGGCTGCCATTACCCGCGAGCTGATGGTGCGATTTCCGGCAATAACGTCTGATCGCATTGTCGCCCACTCGGCCATTGCGCCCGGCCGCAAGAGCGATCCGGGTGACGGCTTTGACTGGGTGCGTTATCTCGCTGTGCTCTGATAGGCTTGTCAGTGGTCTGCTGCAGGTTCCCCGATGACTCCAAAGGGGCTATGGCATCCCCCGGTGCCAGTGGCTTATAGTTACGACTCCCATCCTGGCCCATAACAAAAGCAATATTCCCTGCCCATGACACTGCTAGCCATCGTTATCGCCCTTTTTCTCGTGAGCCAGCAGTGGGTGCCAAGCTCCATTCGTGAACGTCGTTGGTTACGTGTGTATCTGGTGTGGTTTGACCGGTTCTGGCGGGTGCGCCAGTGGTCAGTGGGGGCGCAATACGTCGTTTACCTGTTGCCGCTGGGGGTGCTTGCCTGGGTAATCAACGTGCCTTTGCAGGGGTGGTATTTTCAGACCGCCGATGTGGTGCTGTCGGTGCTGCTGTTGTGCTCGGCGATGGATTATCGGGTGGTCGAGGGGCGCTTGCACGATACCCTGCGTCGGTGGCGTTCGCATGATTGGGAGGCAGCCTGGCGTGATGGCAAGGATTATTGGGGTTACAGTCGCGCCGCCCAACCCACCGATATGGTCAATCAAACCCTGGTCGGTTTTCTGGTGAAAACCAATCAGCGGCTGTTTTCGCCCGTCTTCTGGTATGTGCTGTTCGGTCAGGCGGGGCTCATGTGTTACGTGCTCGGGCGCGTGGCCGCCAAAAACAGTATGCGCGACAAGGACGACGAGCCCGCGCGCGCCTGGCGCAAGGTGGCCTTTGAATTCCAGCAGGTGCTGGATGGATTCGCGGCGCGTGTGCTGGTGCTGTCCCTGGCGGCGCTGCATTTCCACTTCAAGGCTGCGGCCATTGCAACGCGCCGTTTCAGGGCCACTGATCATGAGGCCGACATGGTATTGCGCATGGCCGTGCGCGTGGTACTCAATTTCAGTGAATGGCCCGAAAGCCCGAATGCCGTCGCTTCGGAAGGCATGCGTCGCGGCCATCAGCTCATCGAGCTGCGCGGCAACCTGATGCTGTTGTGGTTGATCGTGCTGGCCTTGTTCACGCTCGCCGGATGGGTTTTGCCCTAGTAACAGCGCGTGCAACGTATCTCCCCGCTTTTTTCTCCGCAGCCATGGCGGGTTTAAACCCGGCTCGGCGTTTTTACGTGGCCGAACGACAGCCGCTTTTCCCTGTCTATACTGACTCTTGAAGTACTGAAAAGGTGTCTTTTGCCGGAGCGCAAAAGCCCCGGCACGCTTTGTAGCAGCTTGTTGCAAATCCTTGTTTACGAACGGTAATAGTCGCCCCCTAT
>JBPOHS010000168.1:0-12016 GCA_052035295.1 Pseudomonadota bacterium | reverse complement strand
CAAAGGCCAGCAACGGCCCGAAAAGACTTTTGGTTATCCAACCAAACAGGGTACGATTGGTTAATCAACCAAAACCGTACCCGAGTCCAACATGAAAGCCTCTCCCCTGATAGCCTTGACAGTTCTTGCCTCCCTGTCCGGCTGCGGCCAGAAACCGGAACCGGCCACTCCCCCGGCCCCGAAGGCGGCGCTGACCATCACCACAGCACCCGCCAGCCAACACACGCTGGCCCGCGCCATCGAAGCGCAAGGGCAGATCGCACCGTGGCAGGAGGCCGTGATCAGCGCCAAGGTCAACGGCTTGAGCCTGACCGAGCTGAAAGTGGAAATCGGTGACAAGGTCAAGCGAGGGCAATTGTTGGCAAAATTCGATACCCGGACCGTCACTGCCGAGCTGGCCCAAGCCAGGGCCAACCTGGCACAGGCGACCGCTAACGCGCGGCAAACAGTGGCCAACCGTGATCGCATTGTGCGCATGCAGGGCAAAGGGGCCATCAGCGATCAGGATCTACAGCTCGCCGACACCCAGGTGGAAATGGCTGACGCGCAACGTGACATGGCACAAGCGCAACTCAACGCCCTGGAAATCCGTCTCAACGACTGCGAGGTACGCGCCGTGGACGATGGTGTGATCTCGGCGCGCACGGCGACGCTGGGTCAAGTCGCTCCCGCCGGCACCGAGCTGTTCCGCCTGATCCGCCAGGAGCGACTGGAATGGCAGGCACAATTGAACCCGCAGCAACTCGCCCAGGTAACGCCGGGGTTGCCTGTAACGATTACCCTGACGGACGGCTCGAAGGTAGAGGGCAAAGTCCGGCAATTGGCCCCCGCGCTTGAAAACCAGTCGCGCCTGGGCGTTGCATTCATTGCTCTCGACAGCAATGGCAGCGCCCGTGCCGGCATGTTCGCCAGTGGCCTGATTCGGCTTGATGAAAAATTATCACTGGTGGTACCGGCCGAAGCCGTGGTGTTGCGTGATGGACGCAGCACGGTGTTCCGTGTCGACAACACGGGCATGGTGACTCAGATCGACGTTGACACCGGGCGTCGCGAAGGTGCGGTTGTCGAAATCCGCCGCGGCCTCGCCGACAGCGAAACGGTCGCCGTGCGTGGCGCCGGTTTCCTGGTGGACGGTGACCGGGTACGTATCGCCGATCTTCCGCCGGCCACGGCCATCACCGACGCCAGTCTGTCGGACCAAGGGGCCACCCCATGAATTTCGCCACCTGGTCTGTCCGCAACCCGATTCCCAATATCCTGCTGTTTTTCTTCTTGACGGTGGTGGGCATCTGGGGATTTCGCAACACCAATATCCAGAACTTTCCCGATCTGGATTTTCCGATGGTCACGGTGGTTTTGATGCAGCCAGGCGCTGCGCCTGCCCAACTTGAAACCGAGGTCGCCCGCCCCGTCGAGGATTCAATGGCGACGTTGCAGGGGCTACGGCATCTGCGCACCAGCATCAATGACGGGCGGGTATCGATCACCGCCGAGTTCGACCTGGAGCGCCCCGTCAATGAAGCGTTACAGGACACCAAGGACGCCGTCGATCGCGTGCGCAACATGCTGCCCGCCGATGTTGAAGAGCCCCAGGTCAACAAGGTCAATACCGGCCCTGGTGGCACGATTCTCACTTATGCCGTGTCCCATCCGGAGATGAGCGAAGAGGAACTGTCCTGGTTTACTGACGACGTCATCGGCCATGCAGCCATGTCAGTGCCTGGGGCTGCAAATTTTATCCGCATCGGCGGCGTAACGCGCGAAGTGCAGGTCACGGTCGATCCGGTACAGATGAACGCCTTGGGCGTTACCGCTTCAGATATTTCACGCGCGCTCAAACAGGTGCAGCAGGATGCGTCGGGCGGGCGCGGTCAACTCGGAGGCGCAGAGCAGGGCGTGCGCACATTGGCCACGGTAAAACGTGCTCAGGATCTGGAAGCACTGCCGATCACCCTTGCCGACGGCCGTTCACTGCGACTGGATCAGGTCGCCACAGTGCATGACACCACAGCGGAACGCAGCCAGGTAGCGTTGATCAACGGCGAATCTGCGGTAGGTTTTGATATTGCCCGCACCAAAGGCTACGACGAAAAGAAAATTGCCGAAGGCATGGATGCCGTCATCGCCGATCTGAAACAAAGGCATCCCGGACTTGAGGTCAAGCTGATCCGTTCAGTCGTCAAGGTCACGCTGCACCAATACGCTGGTTCGATGCAAATGCTGATTGAAGGCGCCTTGCTCGCTGTCGTGGTGATCTGGTGGTTTCTGCGCGACTGGCGGGCGACCGTATTGGGCGCTGTAGCGTTGCCGTTATCCATCATTCCTGCCTTTGCGGTCATGTACCTGTGTGACTTCTCGCTCAATACCATCACCCTGCTCGGGCTTGCCGTGGTAGTGGGCATCCTGGTCGACGATGCAGTAGTCGAGGTCGAGAATATCGCCCGCCACCTGCACGCTGGCAAAACGGTACAACAAGCCACGCTCGATGCGGTCAATGAAATTGCGCTTGCTGTCGTCGCCACCACGGCCACCCTGGTCGCCGTCTTTTTGCCCACCGCGATGATGTCGGGCATTTCCGGCCTGGTGTTCAAGCAATTTGGCTGGACCGTTGTGGCCGCCGTGATTGCCTCACTGCTGGTGGCACGACTGGTGACGCCGATGATGGCAATCAAACTCCTCAAGCACGGTCACAAGGAAGCACCGGAAGGTAGGTTGATGCGCGCCTATGTGCGCAGCATCCGCTGGTGCCTGAAGCATCGTCGCGTCACCCTGCTGGGCGGAATCCTGTTCTTCGCCGGTTCGCTGTCGCTGGTACCTTTGATGTCGACCTCGTTCATGCCGCCGGAAGACTACGGCTTCGTCGTCATCAATCTGGAAATGCCGCCAGGCACCAACCTGCAGACCACGGTCGATACGGCCGAGCAGATTCGTCACTCCCTCGAAGGTGTTCCCGGCATCGAAACCGTATTCACCTCGGTGGGCAGTTTCCGCGCCAACCCCAATTCGCCTAACGGCGTTGGTGAGGTGCGCAAGGGCACCCTCAATCTCGTGCTGACACAACGCGAAACACGCCCCACGCAGCAGGAAATCGAACGTCTGATACGACCACGGTTGGAGCAGATTCCGGGCGCGCGACTGTCCATCGGCTACGGCAATCCGGGCGAAAAACTGCAAATCCTGCTGGTGGGCCAGAACGCCGAAACGCTCAAGTCGAGCGCCAGTGATATCGAACGTGAACTGCGCGCCCTGCCCTATTTCAGTGGTGTAACCTCGACCGCCAGCCTGGAAGGCGCCGAAGTAACGCTACGCCCTAACGCCGCGCTTGCTGCCGAACGAGGCGTCAGCACGCAAGCCATCGGCGACACCGTGCGCATAGCCCTGGCGGGTGATTTTGACGCTGCGCTGTCGAAACTGAATCTGGATGATCGCCAGCTCGACATTCGCGTCCAGGTGCCGGCAGCGCTTCGCCAGAACCTCGATGCCATCGGCAATTTGCGTGTTCCGGGGCGTTATGGGTTGGTGCCACTGTCAAGCATCGCAGACGTCTCGGTGGAAAGCGGCCCCACCCAGATTGACCGTTATAACCGTCAGCGCCAGATCACCATTTCGGTGGATCTGGGAGGTTACCCCTTGGGGGCTGCCATGGAAATCCGCGACAAGCTGGCGTCAGTCACGAACATGCCGGCCAGCGTGAAACTGGTGGAATCCGGCGATTCACAAGTGCTGGTGGAAATGATCGGCAGCTTTGGCATGGCGTTAATGACCGGCGTCTTCCTGATTTATGCCACGTTGGTCCTGCTGTTCAAGGATTGGTTTCAGCCCATCACCATTTTGTCTGCCATTCCGATGTCCATTGGCGGCGCCTTCATTGCCATGTTGATCGGTGGCTACGATTTGGGACTGCCCACGTTCATCGGCCTGATCATGTTGCTGGGCATCGTCACCAAAAACTCGATTTTGCTGGTGGATTTTGCCGTGGTCGCCCAACGCGAGGGCATGAGTATGCATGATGCCCTGGTGGACGCCTGTCGCAAGCGTGCTCGCCCCATCGTGATGACAACGGTGGCGATGATGGCGGGATTGTTGCCCCTGGCGCTGGGAATTGGCGGCGAATCTGCGTTTCGTTCCCCCATGGCGGTCGCCGTTATCGGCGGACTGATCACTTCGACGGCACTGAGTTTGCTGGTCGTGCCGGTCGTGTTTGTGTACATTTCCCGCCTGCAACAACGCTGGGCGCCCAAGGACATAACGGAAGCAGCAGAGGGCGCGATTCACCAGCAGGACAATCGCCAGACACAGGAACAGGCCCGGGCATGAATGAGCAGATCAGTGACACCGCCAACGTCAAATCCGTGCGGCAACGCATCATCGATGCCGCGCTTGAACTGACCCAGACCGTCGGCGTGCAGGGCATGAGCCAGGCACGCGTGGCGGCCTCAGCGGGGGTACGCCAAAGCCATGTGACCTATTATTTCCCGTCACGGGCAGATTTGACCAAGGCGCTGGCCTATGCCATTCGTGACCAGGTACTGGAAGAAACGCAGACTGCGCTGCAGACCTCTGACAGTAATAACGATCCTATTCAGGTGCTCAGGCATTTCTGCCTCAAGGAGGTCAGCAACCTTCCCAAGGCAAAATTACTGCTGGCACTGATGTTTGTCGCGGAACAGGAATCCTCGCTACACCCGTGGATTGATGATTTTCATCTGGAATCCCTGGCGCAATGGCAAACCATTTATCGGGCGCTTGGCATTCAGGCCAGTGAAGAGGAAATCGAACTGTTCCACGCCACCTTTGTCGGCGCGACCCTGCTAGGCGCGCAAACCGGTTCGGAAGCCGCCTTGCGACGCGCTGTACGGGTGACCGAAATGGCGCTGGATCGCTTGCTGCAGGGCCAAAAACCAATTTGACAGCATGACCCCGGCCACCTCGCCGCTGTCCGTTTTGTGCCCAAAAGGATATAGTTGGCAGGAAGCAAGCAAATCAGAAGTATTGCCGATGTTTTCCTCCCCCCTTACGCTCGCCAATGACTATAAAGTCGGCATCCGTAGCCACACGCTCAACGCGGGCGGCTATCGCTATAGCTACCTCGAAGGCGGGCACGGCAGCACTGTCATTCTCATGCATGGCCTCGCCGGCAACAAGACGCTCTGGCGTCCCTTCATGACGCGTCTCATTGAGCGCTATCATGTCATTTCGCTTGATTTGCCCGCTATTTCCATTGTGAAACAACTACCTGACCGACGTGCGGGCCTGCATCATCTCTACCAATGGCTGGATGGGTTCATTCAACATCGGGACCTCGAACGGGTACAACTCGTTGGTCACTCGGTGTCGGCAGCACTGGCGGCTTACTACGCTTCGAAAAACAAGCAGAATGTCACGTCACTGACACTGCTTGGGCTGCCGCAATGGTACCCATCGCCGGCCATGCCGACCCCGGTCCTGTTTGGTCTGACCCATATTCTGGATACAGTTGCCGACAGCCCTTTTGATACCTTCATGGAATACAACTTTTACCGCAAACCCGTCACACCGCTGTTCATCAAGAAATCCCTCGAATACATCTACGCGAAATACCGTCGTGAAATTCATTCGTTGCTCAAGGATTTGCAGAACAGCATGGTGCAGCTGCCGGCAAGAATGCTGCAAATCGAATGCGACGTCATGCTGGTCAACGGCGAACATGACCGTTTTCAAAGTGTCGATTTGCGCATCGATTTACGCAAATACTTGCCACGCGCCAGTGAACAGATAATTCCTTTGTGCGGTCATGCACCCCATCTTGAAAAAGCTACGGAATTCGCCGCGTGCCTTGAGCGTTTTCTCGAGCAGCATGTCGCCACGCTGCCATTGCATGATCTTCCGGAGCGTTTGACGCAGGGAAATCCAATGGTTTAGCACGCTTCTTTTTTACCGCATAGTGGGCGTTACAGCATCAGCGACCGGAATGCAGCCCAAAAGTACTCAACCAGTCTCCGCTACTGACAACCGTAAGCAACTTCTGACCCCGCCTTCGATTTTATCCTGCATCAACCTCTGCCAACCCGTGCGGAATCCTTCGATAGACAGGCAACTGTTGCCGACCGATTTGACGAAAGAAAACCCCTCAATCTACACTTTTTTATACGGGCATTATTTATCTGAAGCGGTTTCTTGCCTGTGTCATCTGCCAGCGGGTTGCCAATAGACTCCCCTATTTCACAGCGCGCCATCAACAACCGTTGCCGGCGAAGAACAGACTGGCGGCGATGTTTTCGTTAAATCTCGTTCCATTAAGGGATTCGTGTGAAGAACAATCAGCCCGTGTCCGCCATCGAGAAGAAGCTCGACAACGGAACCAATCTCGTCTCCACCACCGATCTGAAGGGGGCGATCACCTATGCCAATGACGACTTCGTCAATATCAGTGGTTTTAGCCGCGATGAATTGCAGGGCAATAACCACAATATTGTCCGCCACCCCGACATGCCCCCTGCCGCTTTTGCGGATCTCTGGGACACACTGAAAAAAGAACACTCATGGATGGGGATCGTCAAGAATCGCTGCAAGGATGGAAGCTTTTACTGGGTGGATGCTTTTGTCACCCCGATCAAACGCAACGGCAGGATCGCTGAATATCAATCCGTCAGACGCAAGCCCTCCAGCCAAGCCGTTGAGCGCGCTCAAAAACTGTATTCACAACTGAACGCGGGGCGCAGCCAGTCGCTGCTGCGGCGCCCCGCTCTGCCACTGCTGTATCGCGGTGCCTTGTCAGTACTGGCAGGCTTTGGCGTGACGGCCCTGATGGCCTACGTCAGTACAGGCATGCCCATGATGTTGTTGGGGTGTGGACTGGGGGCCGCAGTCGCCTTGACGGGGATCACGCTGGTGCTGCGTCCTTTTCTGGAAGTGATCCGCCAATCCCGCAATATCCACAGCAATGCGGTGGCACAGTACGTCTATACCGGTCGCATGGATGAAGCCGGTGAAATTCTGGTGGCGCTGCAACTGCTTGAGTCGGAGTCATCGGGACTGGTTGGCCGCATCGCAGACACGAGCAACAATATCGGCAGCACCTCCAATGAATTGATCAGGAGGGTCGAGGAGTCCAAAGAGGGCATCGACAAGCAGCATTCAGAAACCGAGCTGGTGGCCACAGCGCTCAACGAGATGGCCTGCAGCATACAAGAGATCGCCAGCTCGGCCCATGGCACCGCGACAGCCGCCAATGCCGCCCTGAGCAAGGTGAAGGATGGCGAGCAGTTGGTCGATCAAAGCCTCAAGTCCATCATGGCGCTGAAAAACGAGGTCATGCATTCCACCAGCGTCATTACCGACCTGAAATCCGAAACCAACAACATTACCAAAGTACTGGATGTCATCAAGGGCATAGCCGATCAAACCAACCTGCTGGCATTGAATGCTGCCATCGAGGCCGCGCGCGCTGGTGACGCGGGGCGTGGCTTTTCGGTGGTAGCCGATGAAGTACGCTCGCTTGCCACACTCACCCAGACATCGACGCAGGAAATCCGCTCGATGATAGAAAAACTGCAAACCGGATCGAGTCTGGCCGTTGATGCCATGACGCACGGCCAACAGCAGGTAGAGAGCTGCGCCAGCCTCGGCGAAAAAGCGGCGCATTCGCTGGCCGCCATCCGGGAATCCATCGACGAAATGGATCAGATGGCCATCCGGATTGCGTCTGCCGTTGAAGAGCAAAGCGCCGTCGCAGAAGACGTGAATCGCAACATCGTCGCCATTCGTGATCTTTCGCTCGAAAACACCGAGCTCACACGCGTGGCTGGTCAAAACGGTGTCGTCATGAAAGAGATCGCGGCCCACCTCGACGAATTGTCGCAGCAGTTCTGGCAAAAATATGTTTGAGAAGGGGGATCACGGCCCCCTGCCCCGCCCTATTCATTGAATTATCGATCCAGATCAACGATCCCCCTGCCTGTAGCGCCAGACGGCACTTGACCGTCTCTACAGGCGAGAGCAGTCTCTTCCCTGGCGTAATAACAAAACAAAAAGGGAGGACGCCCGTGAAATTGCTTATGGCGTCAATGCTGATCTGGGGACTTGTCGGCCACGCCCATGCGGGTGATTGGGAACTCAAAAAAGACGAGGAAGGCATCCGCATTTATGTGCGTGATGTAGAGGGTTCCAAATTCCGCTCGTTTCGCGGTGTCACGGATATGCCAACCACGCTGCATGCCCTGATGGCTGTCCACAAGGATGGCTCCATGGCAAAGCAATGGCTAAAGGATTGCGACAAAGCCGAATTCATTACCGAATTCGATCCCAAAGGTTATGCCATGTATTTTCGCACCAAAGCGCCATGGCCCGTAAAGGATCGCGATTACGCGCTGCGTTATTCCATGGTGCAAGACCCGGCCACTCACATGCTCGTTCTGCAATTCACTGGCGATGCCGATCTGGTGCCAGAGCGGGACGATTGCGTTCGCATGGCCAAAATAGATGGCACATGGCGAATGACACCACTGGGCGCCGGGCTGGTACATGTTGAATATGAAGTCTATGCCGATCCCAACGGTGAGTTGCCTGCCTGGCTCGCCAACCAATTTGTGGTCGATCAACCGTTCGAAACGCTGAAAAAATTGCGCAAGCAGGTACTGCTGCCCAAATACCAATCCGAGCATTTTGATTTCATCAAGGATTAAGCGGCTGCCCAACGATGCGGGCAGCTTCGGGTGATTTTCACAACAATTACAAACAGGGCGATGTCATGAAAGAACAACGGGAAAGCATGGCCAGCGTCGATCACGCGTGGCTGCGCATGGAATCCGCCACCGCGCACATGTCCATCGGCGTGGTGCTGATTTTTGAAGACAAGGTTTCATTACCACGACTGAAAACCTTGCTGCAGGAGAGACTGCTCAAATTCGATCGTTTCCGCCAATGTGTGGTGCAGGAAGGTATGCATGCCTGGTGGCAGGAAGACGCCGATTTCTCACTGGAAAATCACATCACGGCAATCACACTGGCTGACGCACAAAGCAAGCAATGCCTGCAGGAAACCGCAGGCAACATCATCAATAGCGGGCTCGATTTTTCACGTCCCTTGTGGCACATGCACCATATCGATGATTACCAGCAAGGCAGCGTGTTGATTATCCGGATACATCACTGCATCGCCGATGGCATGTCGCTGGTGCGACTGCTGATTTCCCTGACCGATCATGCCGCTGACCCGCAAATGACGGTACTCAGCAACGACAAGCCCACCACGGGTGCAGGCAGTGGCCACCACCCCGGCATCTGGGATGTGTTGACGCACCCCTCGCAACTGATCGATTACGCCAAACGCACTCTCTCAGGAATAGCCGAGCTCGCTCGCGTCACTTTTGGTGAAACCGATCACTCCTCGCCGCTCAAAAAACCACTTTCGGGTGTGAAAAAAGTTGCCTGGGCCGAACCGTTTTCCCTTGGAGACGTAAAACGCATCGGCAAAAAACTCGATGCCACCGTCAACGACGTTCTCGTGGCCGCTGTCGCCGGTGCACTTCGACAGTACATGATGCGCAATCACGGCAACACGGCGCAGGCGTGTATTCACGTTACCATTCCCTTTAATTTGCGACCGCTCGATGCGCCGATCGAACAGCTGGGCAATCAGTTTGGATTGGTGCTGCTGCCGCTTCCCGTGCACATCGATGACCCGCTACAGCGACTCGCGCAAGCACGCGCTGACATGAATCAGCTCAAGCATTCGTATCAGGCGCATGTATTTTACGGATTGCTGGAGTTCTTCGGCAAAGGGCCCAGCGCCGTGGAAATGACAGCGCTCGATATTCTCAGTCGCAAAACCAGCGCGGTGATGACCAACGTACCGGGGCCGAAGTCGCCCATTTACCTTGCAGGCGCGAAGCTCAAACAACCGCTGGTATGGGTGCCGCAAGCCGGCAACGTCGGCGTGGGCATCGCCATTCTTACTTACAACGATATCGTGCAGTTTGGCTTTGTCGCCGACCAAAACCTGATTGAAGAGCCGGATGAAATTGCCGATCTCTTCATTGCCCAGTTCCGCATTCTGGAAATGTTGGTGGATCAATCGTTGCACGTCGAAACACCTGCCGTATAACGGCAGGTGTGTGTCAACCGGCTCAGATGAGACTTTCAATTTCCTGGATTTGCCCGGTGATCTGATCGCGATCCTTGCGCAATTTGAGCAAGGAAACGACTGTCCGCTTCTGTTTTTCCGTAGGAATGAGCGTTGCAGGCGCATCGGTAAACCAGCGCAACAAAATCGGCTGCAACTCCTGAAGCGGCATTTTGAACACATCGTTACGCGTCGGGATATAAAAATCCACCTTGCTGCGATCACGATAGTCGCAGGAATATGCGAGCAATTGTGTTTTGGTGTAACCGAAACGATTCATCGGGTTGAACAACCCATTGGAGGTGAGACTCATGACAAGCTCCTTGCCCCGGCAGCAAAAACAGCGGGCTTCTGATTAGTATACGGCGTATACCTATCTTCGCCTGCCGCTGCCTTCCGCTTCCTTGATGCAGGTCATGAATGCGGGCGGTTGGCGCTATTCACACCGCATCAACTCCTCGACATTATCCAGCAGCATCCGCCGGTCATCGATGTTCTTGAACACGTGTGATTCCTGGGTGGTTTTGCCATTCAGCTCACACCGATAAATCGCCACCAACTCATCCGCCTGCGGTGCAGACATCGCATTAATGGTGCAATGCTGCCGTGCGAAAGTCGCTTCACGCACTGTGAACGCGATGATTCGAGGGGCTTCCCCGCTCGCACCACTGCATTTGCCATCAGTTGTCCACTTCGCGATCAACCATGCCGGATGATCAGCATTCGCCAGACCTTCCGCTCCTGTTTCGCCATTCGTGTCGGCACTGGCAGACGCTCCGCCCTCACCTTCAGCGTTATCCTGGGTTGCCTCCGTCCCGTCTGCTGGCTTTTCAGTTTCTGGTGGAGGTGGAGGGGGTGGCGGCGCATTCAGCGTCTTGAAGGCTTCATTCAGATCCGACATTTTGGTTGCCCCCATGTCGATCAGCTTGACGCTTTTCCCGGCTTCCAACTGAACGTTGGGGGAAGGCGCTTCGTCTTCGGCACGCACCTGCACAGAGGCCCCGACAAGACTGAACGCCACTAATACGGCGATCCGATGGGACGCATTCGTCGGCATACGAACTCCTTGGTGAAAACGGGCCATTGGCACAAAAATGAGGGGCGACAAAGACAAGCATAGCAGCGCACCATTCACCGACCGACCAACTGTCGGTAAGGGAGGCCATAGGATAGACAAAGCCACCCCACCAATGGCACCATGGTTCCAAATACTGAGTCCAGGATGCGCTCGCTACTTTTCGGACTGCGCCTCTGCACCGTACAAGCAAGTTATTCTGTTCCACGAAATGCCACCCGACCTGTACAGCGCTTGGCAGACAATAACCAGAACACCAAACGCATGGGACACCTGCACATGAAAATCCATCGCTCTCCTGTCGTGTTGGCAGGGCTTTCCTCCTTGTTACTGGCGGGTTGCAATCTTGAGGTGGAAACCACCCAGGGCGGCCTGGTCTTTTCCGATAACGCTCAAATTCAGTGCCACAATAATGAAGGCCAGTGTCTGGTAGAGCAGTATGAAAAAGTCGGCGATGGCACCGATCATCTGCAGTTCACGCTGAATGCGCGCCCGGATGCTGGTTATCGTTTCGCCGGTTGGGAAGGCAGCTGCAACAAAGCGGACCACCATCGCTGTGAAGTTAAAATGAAAGGCAACCTGTTGATCAAGGCCAAATTTGAGCCGATCGTTCTGGCCCAGAGCGCTGCCCCTGCCAGTACGGTACGTTTCGTTGCACTGGGCGATACTGGTGAGGGCAATACCACGCAGCGGTTCGTCGCCGATGCCATGCTCAACGTCTGCAAGGAAGCCGGTGGCTGCCAGTTTGCCACTGGCCTGGGCGACAACATCTATCATGAAAACCCACTCAGCACTTATGACACAGCGTTCGAGGTGAAATTCGAAGCGCCTTATGCGGA
>JBPOHS010000206.1:0-39966 GCA_052035295.1 Pseudomonadota bacterium | reverse complement strand
CGCGGGGAGAGGAAGACTTCCTGCAATATCAGGATGAAGCTCAGGGCGACAAGAAAATACACCAGCGAAAACTGTTTGCGCTTGTCCATCATGTGGCGTTCGCTCGGGACGTGGAATGGGCGTCGTTCGGCAGGAAAAGCACTCTGCCATCGCCCAGTATACCCTCGCGACCACGGTGTTGGGCAGTGAAGCCCACAAACCGGAAGCCCGCAAACCGAAAGCCTTCATACCACGACCAGCATTCCCGCCAATCCCATCGCCATATGTTCAATCACATGGCAGTGGAACATCCAGGCGCCCGGATTATCGGCAACGAACGCAATACGCATCTGCTCGTGTCCTTGCAATACCGCCGTATCCGCGAAGTGGGGAATAATCGACCGTTTGTTCGAATCCAGCACCTTGAACGCATGCCCGTGCAAATGAATGGGGTGCGGGTACTGGGTGTTGTTGCGCATCGAGAAAATGTAGCTTTTGCCGAATTCGAGGGAAGCCAGCACATTGGCGTTGGTGCAATAGGCCGGGCGTTGTGCCTTGGGGCCTTTAAGATTCCAGAACAGGGAGCGCCCTTGCTGATCGGTCGCTGCGTCCCACTCGAAGCTGAAAAAATAAGGCTCCGCGTGAGCGAGATCAGGTTCGCTGACCGGATTGGGTGGCAGCGCGGGTAACGCCGTACGTGCGGTCCCGATCGGCGTATCAACGACAAAACGGGCCAGAATCTGTTGGCGGTGTTTGAGAAAGAAAGTGCTGCCAGGTGTTGTGGGGGCGATCAATCCGAGATCCATGCGCATGCCCGGGCCAAGTTGATAGCCCTCGAAGCTGCGCGGAGTCACCGGGTGAGCATCCAGTGCCAGCAGTTGCGCGTCTGCGCCCGCCAGGGCGAGATCGTAGTGCCAGGTATTGTCTGCATTCGCCAGTCGAATGCGCGTGCTGGCCCCGGCCGGAATACGGAACTCGGCCCGCGCGCTGCCATTGACCGTAAACGTCTGACCGGGTGTGCCCTGCCGCGCCGCGTAACGCTTGATGCTCAGTGGACCAAAGCTGCCATCGGTATTGAGTTGCCAGTTGCGAATCAGCAGGAACAGATCCTGGTCGAAACCCGGCGCGTCGGCTTCCTCGATGATCAATCCTCCCGTGAGTCCACGCCCCATTTGCTCGATGCTGTTCATGTGCGGGTGATACCAGAACGTGCCGGCATCGGGCGGGCTGAATTCGTAGGTGAACGTTTCGCCCGGGGGAACGGGTTGCTGGCTGGCGCCGGGAACGCCATCCATGTTGACCGGAATGCGGAGCCCGTGCCAGTGCACGGTGGTGGGCTCGTTCAGTTGGTTATGCAGGCGGATGCGCATCGGCTGGCCTTGTTTTCCGCGCAATACCGGTGCTGGTAGACCGCCATTGAAGCCCAGCCCGGATGTGGGCTGGTCAGGCAAGATCGGCAGGGAGGCCGGGGCCGCAAACAGATCGTATTCGATGGGGGCGGCGACAGTGGGCGCAGACTGGCAACCGGCGATGGGCAAGCCGAGCAAGGTCAGACCAGGAAGCGACAAGCCTGACATCGGCACACCAAGCAGGGGGCCGGCGAGACCGGTGCCGGCGCTGTAGCGCAGAAACTGACGACGGGTAAGGGGCATGGCTGGGCGCCTGGCGATAATGCATCCAGATTCAATAGTGACGAAAAATGCAGGGAATTACAAATGAAAACGATTTGCAATTGTGCGTGAGTTACATAACGGTAACGAGAATTAGTTGCATCATGCATTGTGGGGTCTTTACAATAACCAATAAGAATAACTATTCTCATTTGCGATTGCCCCATCCTCAGGAGATTGCCATGTCAGGCCGCGCACCACTTACGTTTCGTTCATTCCTGCCCGTATTGCCCTTGGTTGCTGCGTTTGCCGGTCCCGTGCAGGCGGCTTCGAATGTGACCGAGACTGAGGGAAAAGCCGTCATCAATCATTACGCCGATATGGCTTTTGCGGTGTTTTCGGATGCGTTGACGACAGCGCGAGCGCTGGATGCCGCCAATACGGCCCTGTTGAAGCAACCGACCAAGGCGAATCTGCAGGCGGCGCGTACCGCCTGGCTGGCTGCTCGCGTGCCTTACATGCAGACGGAAGTCTTCCGGTTTGGCAACAGCGTGGTGGATGACTGGGAAGGCCAGCTCAATGCCTGGCCGCTGGATGAAGGATTGATCGACTACGTGGCCAAGGATTACCAGGCCGCGCTCGGGAATCCGGGGGCCACGGCCAACATTATTGCCAACACGCAGCTCAAGGTGGGTGAAGAAACACTGGATCTCACCAAACTGACGCCGAAGGTGCTGGCGGACCTGAATGAAGTCGGCGGCTCCGAGGCCAACGTCGCGACCGGTTACCACGCTATCGAGTTTCTGTTGTGGGGGCAGGATCTCAACGGCACCAATGCCGGGTCAGGGCAGCGTCCGGTAACGGATTTCGCCATCGATTCGAGCGCTTGCACGGGTGGGCATTGTGATCGCCGACGTGAATATCTCATCGCTGCGACCCAATTACTGGTCATCGATTTGGAAGCAATGGTGGCCGAATGGCAGCCTGCGCGTGCAGACAATTACCGCGCCAGGTTGACGGCCGAACCGGTGGATCAGGGGCTACGCAAAATGCTGTTTGGCATGGGGTCGCTGTCATTGGGCGAACTCGCCGGCGAGCGCATGAAAGTGGCGCTGGAAGCGAATTCCCCCGAAGATGAGCATGATTGCTTCAGCGACAACACCCACCATTCGCATTTCTACGATGCCAAGGGTATTCGCAATATTTATCTCGGTGAATACCTGCGCAGCAATGGCCAGACCGTGAAAGGGCCGAGCCTGTCGGCACTGGTGGCCAAGCGTGATGGCGCTGCAGACAAGGCGTTACTCCAGCAGCTGGAAACCACCGAGAAAAGCCTGCAGAAACTGGTGGACAGTGCGAACAATGGCGTGCATTTCGATCAGTTGATCGCGACGGGCAACAAGGCGGGGAATGCCCTTGTGAATGAAGGCATCCATGCCCTGGTCGCACAAACTGCCGGTATCGAAGCGGCGGCCAAGGCGCTGGGCATCAATGATCTCAATCCGGATACGGCAGATCATAGTTTCTGAGGTTTCTCCCGCAGGGGGCTTGATGACGTATTACGCAGTCCGGCGTTGTCTGTTGCGCTATACGCTGGCAGCCCTGTGGGCTGTCTGCGCCAGTGTTTCGCATGCCGTCGCTTCTGACGGCATTGTCGTTTCTGACAGCATTGTCGCTCCTGACAGTACTGTCGTTTCTGACAGCATTGCCGCTTCTGCGCGGCTGGGTGGCAGAGCAACGGTCAATGTCAGTGGCAAGGATGCGTATTCGCTGCCGTCAGCGAATTTGTCGCCGCTGCGGCGGCTCGATTTCAGTGTGGGCAACAGTTTCTTTCGTAATCCCTGGGTGATTGCGCCTTCCTCGACGGATGCGCGCGATGGCCTGGGCCCCTTGTTCAATACCAACGCCTGCCAGAACTGTCACATCAAGGACGGTCGCGGCCATCCTGTTTCCGACACCTCGGACAATGCCGTTTCCATGCTGGTGCGGTTGTCGATTCCCGCGACCACGGTTGCCGATCACGCCCTGGCGAAACAGCTCGGCGTGGTGCCGGAGCCGACCTATGGCACCCAGTTTCAGGACATGGCGATTCCGGGCATCGAGCCGGAGGTGAAAATTCGCCTCCGCTGGACAACCCGGCAGGTTTCGCTCACAGGTGGGGAAACAGTGGAACTGCGCCAACCCCGGTTGATACTGTCAGCGTGGGGCTATGGCCCTGTGCATCCCGACACGCAATACTCGGTGCGCGTGGCGCCCCCGATGATCGGTCTTGGCCTGCTGGAAGCCATTCCCCTCACCAGAATGCTGCAGCTGGCGGATCCTGACGATGCTGATAACGACGGGATTTCAGGGCGCATCAACCAGGTCTGGGATGGGCGCCAGCAGGCCGCTGTTGCTGGCCGTTTCGGCTGGAAGGCGGGTCAGCCGAGCCTGGATCAACAGAATTTGGCCGCTTTTGCCGGTGATATGGGCTTGACCTCTACCCTGATGGAACAGGATGAATGTTCCCGGGCACAGATGAATTGCCTGTCCGCGATGTCTGGCGGTATCCCGGAAGTCAGTGACGATATCCGCGCCCGCGTATTGTTTTATTCCCGGCAGCTTGCCGTGCCCGCGCAGCGCAATGTAACGTCTCCTGATGTGCAGGCCGGTCGGGCGATTTTCCAACGGGCAGGGTGCGTGGCCTGTCATGTTCCTTCGCATCAGACCCGTGCTGATGCTGCCGAGCCGGAATTGGCCGAGCAGCACATTTGGCCCTATACCGACTTGTTGTTGCATGATATGGGGCCGGGGTTGGCGGACGGTCGCCCGGAATTCGAAGCATCGGGCAGCGAGTGGCGTACGCCTCCGTTATGGGGCATTGGCTTGACCCAGACAGTGAATCCCCGGGCCGGCTTTCTTCATGACGGTCGGGCGCGTTCCCTGCTCGAAGCCATCGTCTGGCATGGCGGTGAAGCGCAGGGCTCCCGTGATGCGGTCACGCAATTGTCGATCAGTGAGCGCAACGCCTTGCTGGCCTTTCTTGAGTCTTTGTAAGTGCGGGTTCGCATAGAGGGGAGTGTGTGAATATGAGCATCTTGTCAAACGTGCGTCTGTTTCCGAGTGCCGTGATGGTAACGCTATGCCTGAGCGGGGTGACCGGTTGTGCCTTGTCGGGCCTGATGGATACGCGTTCCCCCTTGCAGCGGATGGCGGATGACGCCATCGAGCCAGCCTATCGGGTGTGGCAAACGCAAACCCGCCAGACGGCGGAATCTGTTCGCGATGTTTGTGCGCGCGATGCTTTCGACAAATCTGCACTGAAAGACTTGCAGGCGGGATGGCGCAAGGAATCGATGGCCTGGTCCTATTTGCAGAGCATGCAGCCCGGCCCTGTCACGCCGGTGAGTGTTCGCGTCAGTTATTGGCCCGACAAAAAAGATTTGGTAGGCCATCAGGTGGAAAGCTGGCTTAAGCAGCCGACCCCCAGCGTTGCCGAACTGGCCGACCAGAGTGTGACCCTGCAGGGGCTTTCCGCCCTGGAATTCCTGCTGTTCGACCAACGCTTCCGGTGGGGGGATGCCGGTGAACGGGCGCGCCTGTGTCCACATGTTCAAGTGATTGCAGAGCGCCAGCAACAACTTGCTGACGAAACCCTGCAGGCATGGCAGCAGGAACAAGGTGCTGGCATGCGTGCAGCCCTGCCCAATCAGCGTTATGCCAATGAGAATGAGGCCCTGGCGGAGCTGCTAAAAGCCAATGTCAGCGGCCTGGAAGTGGCGCACAAAAAACTGGTGTCCGCACTCGGTGAAAAATACCCGCAACCCTACCTGGCGGAATACTGGCGCTCCGGGGCGTCGTTGACCAGCGCGCGTGCCGTCATCGAAGGTAGCCAGACCTTGTGGCAGACGGGCTTCGTTGATCTGGTGAAAAAACAGGATGCGGCGCTTGCCGATGACATTTCGGCGCTTTACTCGCAGGTCTTGAGCAACGGATTGCTGGACGCCGATGCAGTAACGCCCCCCTTGCTTTCCGAACTGCTGAAATCTCAGGAAGGCCGTCAGTCGATTGCCGTGCTCGCCAATGCCATGAAAGACCTGCACATGGCGTTCGCGAGGGATGTCAGCAAGGTGTTGCAGCTTCCGTTGGGAATCAATGCTCATGACGGTGACTGAATTAACCCGCCGACAAGCACTGTTGCTGGGTGCAGGATTAGGTTGGTTCGCCGCCACCCGTGCCTGGGCTGTTGGCGCATCAGGTGAACCGTTATTGATGTCGGCGCGCGATACACTGGAGGGCCAGCATCGTGCCGTAGGTTATCATCTGGATGGCAGGCCGGCATTCGAGCTGCCGACGGAACAACGCTGTCATGACATTCTTGTTCATCCGGATCGCTTGCACGCACTGTTTGTAGCGCGCCGTCCGGGCACCCACTGTTATTGGGTAAATACACGAAACGCCGGAATCGAATCCGTTCTTGCTGCGCGTCCGTTCCGTCATTTCTATGGGCACGGCCAGTTTGATGCAGATGGCAGTCGACTTTACCTCACTGAAAACGATCTTTCGCAGCCTGGAAGGGGCGTTATTGGGGTGTATCGCCGGGAATCCGGGCGTTTCGTCTTTGAGCGGGAATTCCCTACCCACGGCATTGAACCGCATCAGCTCGAATGGCATCCCGATGGTAAAGGTTTCTTTGTCGCAAATGGCGGCATGATCACCGAAGCCAATAGTCGCGAAGTCCGCAACCCGGAAGCCATCGAATCCAGCCTGGTACATGTGGCACTCGACGGCAGTGTCGTCAGCAAGGATGTGCTGACCAACCCTTTCTGCAGTATCCGGCATCTGGCCGTGCAACCGCAGGGTGATGTGGTCACCGCGCAGCAATTTGTCGGCAACCTCGTCGACGCCGGTGCCGGTGTTCCGTTGCTGGCGCACAAACCTGCAGGTAAGCCGTTACAGGCATTGCCGCTCTCGCTGGATCAGTTTGCCCGTTTGCAAGGCTATCTGGCGAGTATCGCCGTGCATCCCACCTTACCCTGGTTCGCCACGACAGCACCACGGGGTAACCGCTTTCTGGTGTTTCATCGTGAAACGCTCGCCTGCCTTGCTGACGAACATATGGCGGACTGTGCCGGAATTGTGGCGTGGAACAACGGCTTTCTATTGTCATCGGGGCAGGGATTGTGTCGATATGTTGAGCCTCATTCGGATGGTATTGAGACTGGTGTGCTAAAACTCCCCGGGGGCGGATGGGATAACCATTTGCGATTGGGATAACGTGCCGGGTGTGTGCGGTAAATTACACCTAAGCGGATTTTGTTGGGCTTCTTTACAGCCTGCAAAATGGCTGTTTGTATCTTGTTGAAAATATTGAGTTTTATCCGTTGATAAATGTGGCTCGGTAGTTGCTTAGGGTTGATTGGCTTGTTAAAAGTTCCCTCCCCGGAGTTGGTTAATGGGAGGGTTTATGGCTACCCAAGGAGATTTTCATGAGCGCAAAAACCATCCGCAATCTGGTTGCTGGTGCTGCTGCGATGCTGAGTTCGGTCAGCTTCGCCGGCGTCATCACTGATACCGTTGCGGTCAACAAATACCTCAACACGAACCAGAACACTCACTGGACGCACAACATCAACGATGATGGATTTCGTCTGGTTTCTGCACTGAGCGGTTACATCGAAATCGATTTTACCGATGATGCCAAGGATACCCGCCTGCAGCCGCTTGAAATCGCCAAGATTCGCATTGAGTTGGCTGACCTGCTGTTCGGTGACGATACTTTCACGCATGTTGCCAGCTTCGATTACTCGACGGGGCTGAGCCTGACGTCATTGATCGCGCTCAACGCCGATGGTTTCCTGGATGTGTCTGTGCGCAGCATGCTGGGTGACTTCATCGTCAACAGCTCTACGCTGACCGTCGTGACGGCGCCTGCCAACGTACCAGAGCCTGCGTCCTTGGCGCTGTTCGGTCTGGGCCTGATGGGCCTGGGCTACACGCGTCGTCGCAAGGCCGACTAACGCCCGTCGTCTGTCCTGCTACACCATCGCCAAAGCGCATGGTGTAGCAGGCAGAGCCCTGACACCGGATACACTTCCGGTGGGCAAAAGGGGGGCGAGGTTGTTACCATGCAATCTTGTTCCCCATCAGCTGCTTGGCAGCGCACCTCATGAAAACCGTTTCACCCCCCGCCTGGTTACAGGAAGAGCCTGCATTGCTCTCCCTTCTACATGCCTTCATTGACCGTTTCGACCTGGGTCCCACCGATGATGTGGATCGTCGATTAACTTTACGATTGACGCGTCGCCAATGTCCTGAGCTCTATGGCTCCCGCGAAGAATCCGAATACGTCTGGTCGCTGATACGCTCACTCGACAAGCAATACCAGATCTGGATGATCAAGGGGCCACGGGTCAAACCGGGGGAGCCCGAGTTTGAAAAAATCCGTCTGGAATTCAATGAAGAAGCAGAAATAGTGGTGCGTGACTGGCTACACCGACCACTCATTGACCCGTATGCATTGATCTGGAGCGCTGCCGTCGAGAAGCATGCTGAGCATTGGCCGGCCGCTGTGCGCTTCATGACTAATGCCCCCCTGCGTTACGAGAATCGCAGCGCAGAAGAAGTCGTGCAGGCGTTGATACGCTTTGCCCGGCTCGCACATCGTCCTACCTTGAGGGAGGCCTCGGCGCATTGTTTCTGGGGCGATTCCAAGTACGCCGAAACCAAGGAAAGCTGGCTGCGCGAAGTGTTTCCTGCGCAGATGCAGCAGATACAGCCACGCCCGATTCTGCTCAGCGTGTTTGTGCCCGAGACCGTGCATGGGGTGCTATGGATCGAGAATCAGGACACGTTCCTGCGTTTTGCCCAACGCCCGCCTGTCGAAGCAGAAACGCTGGCTCTGGTGTATTGCGCGGGTTTTCGCGCCACCTCGCCACGCATTCGCGAGAACGGGCATGTGGTTTTCTGCGCGGTTGCCAGCGTGCGTAACGGCCAACCTGTCACGCCGCTGGAATCGATGTGGCGCGGGGAAACCCAATTGCCCTGTTATTTTTTCGGTGACCTCGATTTTGCCGGCATGGGGATTCTTGCCAGCTTGCGGATCGCCTTTCCCGAGGCGCAGGCGTGGGAACCGGGTTATCGCCGCTTGCTGGAGGCGTTGCAGAGCGGGTTCGGACATCGCCCGGAAAACAATGGCAAAGAGCTGCAATCCGATCCGAATGTCACGGGATGCCGGTACGCCGATCATGTGCTGCTGCCAGCCTTGCGTCACAGCCGACTGGCGGTCGATCAGGAATGCGTGATCTGGGAATCAGATTGACTGTTGCGACAACAGGAAGGCGATGTCTTCGTCGCTCAGGGGTGCTGCTGGCAGCAGTTCGGCGGCACCGGTGATGGCGTCCTGCAGGGCCCGTTTCTGGTCCTGCAGGAGGATGATTTTTTCTTCGATCGTGTTCTTGCAGATGAGTTTGTAAACAAAGACGGGTTTGTCCTGCCCGATACGGTAGGCGCGATCGGTCGCCTGTTGTTCTGCCGCCGGGTTCCACCAGGGGTCGAAATGTATCACGGTATCGGCAGCGGTCAGGTTGAGACCGACCCCGCCTGCTTTCAGGCTGATCAGGAATACCCGTTCATTGCACGCCTGAAATCGATCCACCAGCGCTTGCCGGTTCTGGGTGGCGCCCGTCAACATCAGATGCGGGATCTTTAACGTCTGCAGTGACTGGCTGATCAGCGCCAGCATCGACGTAAACTGGGAAAATACCAGAATCCGCCGGCCTTCTTCGGTCAGTTCTTCGAGCATGTCGAGCAGGTGTTCGAGTTTTGCCGAAGGTATATTGCTGCAGTCATCGAGTGGCAACAGGCGTGGATCGCAACAAAGCTGACGCAATCGCAATAAGGCATCGAGCACGTGAATGCGTTTTTGTTCGCCTTGCTCTTCGCTCAACAACTGCAAAATCTCTTTTTGCGTGGTGGCATGTAGCGCGTCGTAAAAATTGGCTTGGGCATCCCCCATCGTGATGGGCACCAGCATTTCCGTCTTGGGCGGCAATTCGGTGGCGACATCTGTCTTTTTGCGCCGAAGCAAATGCGGGGCAATCCGTCGCAACAGGGCGGCTGCGCGTGTTTCGTCGCGACGCTTTTCTATCGGAATGCGATAAAGCCGCTTGAACTGCGGTTCGTTCCCCAGACTGCCCGGCATCATGAATTCAAACAGCGACCACAGTTCCCCCAGGTGATTTTCCAGCGGTGTTCCCGTCAGGCAGAAGCGGTGCTCGGCATTGAACTGGCGCAGCGCCTTGGCGACCTTGGTGTTGGCGTTCTTGATCATGTGGGCTTCATCGAGCACGAGATAGCTCAGCCGCAATGCTTGCCACGCAGAAAGATCGCGATGCGCCAAGGCATAAGACGTGATGAAAATATCCGGTAACGGGCTGGCGTGCAGCTGTTCCATGCGGCCGCTGCCGTGCAATACTTTGCAGCTCAGCCCTGGCGTGAATCGTTCCGCTTCGCGTTGCCAGTTGTAAATCACGCTGGTGGGAGCGACCACCAGCACCGGCTGATGCAATCGCCCGCTGTTTTTTTCCTGCAAAATGAAGGCAAGGGTCTGCAGGGTTTTTCCCAATCCCATGTCATCGGCAAGAATACCGCCCAATTCGCGTCGTGCCAGTGCGCGCCACCAGGCGACTCCTTGCAGCTGATAATCGCGCAGCGTGGCATTCAATCCGTCATAGGCATGTGTCAGCACGCCTTCATCCAGGCTCAGCTGTTGCTGGGGCTGTGCGACGCGATGCGGATCATGCCAGTAGAAATCCAGCGCTTCGCGCAAGGCATGAAGCCGCTCGGCTTGCGTGACCGGCAGGGGTAGGCGGCCCAGCTTGTCGAGCTTGGGCTGGTCGAACAGTTCGAGCAGATGTTCCAGGAGGGGGCGCAGCAATGCCAGTGGAATGACCACACGGCGATCATCACCCAGCGACAGGATGCTGCCACCTGCATCCAGCGCTTCCAGGGTATAACGCTCCGGGTGAGCGTTGATGTCGTCAGTCAGTCGCGGCAGCAGATTGACGGTGTCCTTGCCGATGGTGGCGCTCAGCCCCAGTGCAAAGCGGCCCTGCGTATCGCGCTCGACCAGCACTTTCCATTGCCTGGCTGGCACGAAATGATGGCGAAACTGTGGTGCAATGGTAATGCGCCAACCTTCTTGCTGCCAGACAGGTACTTGCTCCAGTAGCAGCCGTTGCCATTCCTGGGCACTGCTCACGCACAAGTCACCGGGCAACACGCCATCGGTGAATTGGGCACCGTGATAGAAGTGTTCCAGCGGTGTCAACGAAAGCAGGGTCTGTTCAAGCTGGGAAAGCCACTGCTGCTCGGCGTTACGTTGGCGCTCAATGCGATGCAGTGTGCCATTGTGATAACGGTACTGCTGGGTGGCCGGCGCGTCGGCCAGGAATTCAGCCTCTCCCAATGGCCACGGGTAAGCGAAACTGACGCGGACGGCGTCGATCAATGCGGGACGACGATAGCTTTGTTGGGCGATCAGGTGAGTGCGCAGGCTATAAAAACGCAGGCAAGGCACGGGAAGGTCGGCATGTGTTTTTACCGGATAGTCGATTGGCGCAGGCAATTCCAGGCGGCGCAAATCCTCGCCGTGCCGTTGCATGAAATGCTCGTGGTCACCGGCGTTGACCATAATGCCGCGTTCCACCCAGCGCAGCGCCTCGGCGTTGGCGTGTGTCGTGATCTGGCCAATCACCCCGCTGGTGGCATCAATATAAAACGCCTTGGGCCCGGGAAAGCAGTCGATGCCGGGCACTTGCAATACCAGCCATTGTTGACCGTTTTCCTGTGGTTGCCAGGTAATCCGGCCGGGCCGATCCGGGCCCGCCTGCAATGGTCGTCGCCCGCGCTCGGTACGGAGTTCGTCGCCTTCCCAGAAGCAGCGCCTGCTCTCTGCCAGCAGCGGGAGGGTGCCAGCGAGATGCAGGGGCTTCAGATCCAGTCGGTGCTTGCCTTCCCAGCTGGCGTCTTGTTCCCGTAGCTGGTGCAATATGCGCCAGTCCTCTTGCCGCAGATAGGCGCGGAATTGCTGTAGCCAGTTCCAGTTCAATACCAATGGGCGCCTGGCTTCCCCGTCGCCCTGTACGGCAAGCGTTAACTGCAGCCGCGGCGGCCAGCAATCGTGCGGCGCCAGAGTGTAAGTAATGGTCAAAGGGGTGGGCGGGGCGACTTCTGTGTTCTGTGTTTCGGTGGCATCCGGCGGGTGTCGCAGGCTCGCCAGCAACAGCGCAATGCCGTGCTGGCAGCATCCCTCGGTCTCGCAGCTGCAATCCATGGTGAAACGTGGTTGCCCATGCGCCTTGATGCTGATGAAAGGGCGCTCTTCTTGCCCGTGTGCATCGATGACCGTGCCGTCGATGCGGGTGCCGTCGGCTTGCACGCGCACGCCCACGACACGTCCGTGGCTCAGCAGCTGCTCTGCCTGATCCAGTTGCTGGCGTGAGAATTCGCTTTTGAGAGCTCGCGCGTCAAACAGCATGATTGGGGCTTTTCCGGGCTCAAAACCACCAAGTTTACCAGTTTGGCGTGGCTTGGGAACAGCACTCCGCGCACGGCCCTGGCGCGCATCAAAAAGCCAAAAAGATCAATGGGATGGGGCTGCTATTGGTATCCTGTCCAGGCGTCGGGCCGCCGGACAGGACGGTCTTGTGCCGCTTTTTTTAGAACTGCTGCTGATAGCTGAGCGCCAGGATGATGGCTGTCACCGTGGAATCCATGTCGGTGCCCATGTAGGGGTTATAGATGAAATTGCGCTGGTTCAGACTGTTGGAGGTATCGCTGATGCCCGCAGGTGAGAACCGTTCCGCACGGAAATAGGCGAGCGCCACATCCCAGGTGGTACCCGCATCCGGTTTGTAACTGAGCCCGGTGCCGTAGAGTTTGCCATCACCCACTGGCAGCAGGATGGTGTGCTTGTCTTCGGGAATCGAGGATGGGCGTGGTTCATACCCAAGACGCAAGGCCAGTGCATCGCTGTACTGGTATTCCATGCCGATGCCCCAGTTCCAGACGTTTTCGAAACGCATCGGCATGCGCAACACGCGCATTTCCGCCTCTTCGGGTTGAACGATGCGGGCGAGCTGCAGAAAATCGATGTCCTGATCAAAACCGATTTCCAGGTCTTTCCATACCGCCCAGTTGGAACGCTTGTAGTCGAAGTTGACCTTTAAGTCCGGCGTTATTTTCACGCTGGTGCCCACCGAAAAATGCAGTGGCGTGGGAAGCTTGAGAGTGACGTCGCCTTCTTCGATCTTGTCACCGTAGGGCAGGGGATACCCCATGCCGTTGGTGAATGACATCAGTACCGCACTGTTGTTGTCCGCATGCAATTGCTGCCAAAGGCCAACCCAGTCGTCAGCATATTCTATGCGGTATTTTCCTTTCAGGGTGTCATTGGCTTCGCTCTGCAACACCATCCCGAAGCTCAGCCACGGTAACGGCGACCATAGGGCGCCCACATTCATGGTGGTGGAGAGCATTTTTTCGGCTTCGAGTTCCAAGGTCGATACTTCGGTGTAAGGGCCGACGTGCCCGCCGCAGAAGTCGATGGCCGGCACGTCCTGTGAGCAAATGGCTTTCGACAAGGCTTCGGCGATGACCAGCCCGATATTGGGAACGCGCAAATCCAGTGCCACGCCGACACCTTGATAAGAGAATCCCAGCGAGGCGCCCAGGCTCAGTTCATCGTTGAATTGCATGGCCACCGAAGGCGAGAAATAGGTCAGGCGGGTGAAGGTAATGTCCTTGCCCTGAAACCGGCCAGGATCATCATCTTCCCGGTAATAACCGGCCGCGGTGGGGCTGTAGACGTTGGTGGCGAACGTGACCCGCGACCCTGGCGGCCGATAGGAAATGCCGCCCAACGGCGCAATGATGGCCGGCATGCGAATAACGCCGGTACCGGGCAGGATGAGAGCCGCGCCCGCGGTTTCACTGTGGGTATTCACGACCTGGTCATCGAACATGCCCGGCGGCACCGCATCGGCGTCATACAGGTCCTCGAAATAGGCGTCCACTGCCGGATCGTGCTCGCCAAAATCGACTGCCATATTGAAGGAGCCGGCGATCAGTTTGAATTCACGCTGTCGCCCGTCGAGACGCGCCAGTCCGGCCGGATTGAAGTGGACGGCGTCGATACCCGGGGGATCGGCGGTGACCGCGTGCCCGAGCGACAGTGCCTTGGGGTTGCCGAGGGTGAGGTTTTCCACCAGCGCCGCCTGTGCCGTCGTGGCCATGGCCAGCAGGCATCCCGCCAGGGGGAGACATTGAGGAGTTCGCATCCGCATTGCTGTTCCCTTTCTTGTTGTCGTTATGACCCACATCATCCGTGTTTCGTGATTATAGTCAATATGATTGACAAAATGTATACAGGTGAGCTGCAGTGATCTTCGGGTCAGGATTGTCGCCGCGGGGGCAGGGCAGTGGATCGCCGGGTTTGCCCGTGTGCTGTCTGTATCCCGCAAGTACAGGGAGGAAAGCGGCATGACGCAGCAAAGGCAGGGCGGTACGCGGGGACGGCGAGGCATCTGGACGGTTGGGATAACGTGTTTGATAGCGGCGCTGTTGCCCGAGGTTGTCGGGGCTGACGTATACACCGGCGTCAGCGTGCACGGCATTCGGTGGTTCAGTGACGTGGCGCCGGTGGACGGGTCGGCTTACCGATCGTTGTCGGTCGCTGTGCCGCCAGTCCCGGAGGCGGCGGAGGGCAAAAAGATCGATCAGGAGCAGGTGGCTCTTTCACCCGTCAAAACGCATCAGAAGAAACGCCGGCAAGGGAAAAAATCATCAGGCGGCTCCCCTCCCGCGGCCTTGTCGCGTCCCCGTCAGGTTACCCACAACAAGCGGGACCGCTTTGGCCACGCCAGCGCCAAGTCGGAAAAAGCACAACAAAAACGCTGCCGGAATTACGAAGCCGCATTGCGGAAAATACGCGCGCAGCGGCGCGCGGGCTATACCGCTGCGCAGGATCGAAAACTCAGGGAGCGGCGACAATCGCTACAGGAAAAGCAATTCGCGGAGTGTTCGTAAGGGCATGAAACGTGTGCGCGGAAACGGCGGCGGTGTAAAACACCAGTTCTCATGGCCACCCGTGTTATTATGCAAGACCCGACCACGCAGTGAGCATTTTTGCATGCATCCCGACATCAGTTATGAGCAGGCGTTGATCGAGCGCCAGCAATTGCTGGAGGAGCTGCATTCCATTGCACATCAAGCGCACACTGAAATGCTGGCCTATGGGTCGCACGATCCTTTCGTGGTCGACGTGCCAGCGTGCGATTCCTGCGGTGCTTTACCGGTGATGGAAAAGGCCGGCGAGCATAACGCCCGCTGGCAGGTGCGCTGTCCGGGCTGCAAAAAATCCATACAAGCCCCGCAACGTCATGAGTGGCAGGCTCGCCTGTTATGGTGTGAACGGAATCTCGCCCATTTGCATTACGGCGAATTACCCTTGTTCGATCTCGAGGATCTGCCGCCGGCGATGGCGCGCCGACGCATGGCCGGTATTCGTCGCAATCTGGAGCTGCGCAAGTCGTTGGCTCGGGTGGAAGTTGTCATCGCCCATCACGAGCAAACGCGTCCTCCCGGAAAACTCTACCGCAAAAAACTGGACGCCTACCTGCGCTGGGCGATGCTGGCGTTGCGACTGATCAAGTTCGCCGAACGCCAGCAGACCCCCACAGAAGAAGCTTAACCTGCGCGCAAGTGGCGGGGAGGCACGTCTTCGCTCAGCACTTCACGAATGCCTTCGGCAAAGGGCCTGTTGCGGAATCCCAGGTCACGCTCGGCCTTGCTGTTATCGATACGAATGCTGAGTGGCAAACGCAGGGCAAACACCTTGCGTTTGTTCGGCACCTGTTCGGCGACGGCCTGCACGATATCTGCGATCTGCAGGTCCGCACCCCCGACGTTATAGGCTTGACCGATGCTGGCGTTGTTTTTCAGGGCGCCAACCACGGCATCGGCAACGTCCCCGGCATACACCACCGGAAAACGAATGCTCGGCATGGCGATCACGGGGATTTTCAACAATTGGTACAGCGGCCGCAGGAAATTGTTGTCACGCGCGCCATACACGGCGGTGGGACGCAGTGACGTTACATCCAGCTGGTATTTTCCGGCCAGTTCCCAGGCCAGTGCTTCGCTGGTCTGCTTGGTGGCGCGGTAGGGGCCGCCTTGGCGTTTGACGCCGTTGAGCTGAGGGGATTGTTCGGTGAGCGCGCGGAACAGTGACCAGCGGTAAATGCCGAAGGTGCTGATTTGCACGACCCGCTTCACACCTGCGTGGTGGGCTGCTTCGTAAACGTTGCGGGTGCCATCGAGGTTGGCCTTTTCGTGTTCTTCCCAGGCGTGCATGCTTTTCTGCACGACGTACATGGCGGCATTGGCGATGACAGCATCGCAGCCTTTGAACGCTTCGGTGAGCGCGCTGACATCGTTGAGGTCGGCCTTGCGAAACTGCACGCCTTCGCGGGCCAGGAATTCCGCCTTGGCGGGATTGCGAACAACGCCGATGACCGTGGCGCCTGCCCGCAGCAGACTGCGGCAGATATAGACGCCAATCATGCCGCTGGCACCTGTGACGGCAACGGTTTTGCCTTGTCGATACATTACTGTTTCCTCTGCTGTCTGTGGGGCGTGTTGAGGCATGAGTGTGCAAGCATTGGCGCTGCATTCACAGATCATTTTGGGCCAGCCCGTACTATCCGTTTGTTGCAGGTGACAAGCGGGTAGCGATGGGTGCCTCGTAACGGGTGATTCTGGTAACGAAAGCGTCAGGTAACGGTCACCGTCATCGGCCCCGGGTGGGGTATGTTAAGATGGGCGATCTCTTCCAGGGGCGGCGCATCCGATGTTTCTGCACAAAACTTTGCCTTACCTTCTCTACCCGCTGACGTGGGTCATTTTGCTGATGTTGCTGGCGCTGGGATTGATGAGCCGTTCCCACTGGAAGGGGGCACGGCGCGCCATCATGGCCGCATTGATGATCCTGCTGGTGGCGACCAACCCCATTGCAGCCAACGGGCTGCTGCGTGCGCTGGAGCAGCAATATCCGGCGCGTGCGTTGACAGAGATTCCTGCGGCGGGTGCCATCGTGTTACTGGGAGGCGGTGTTCAATTGCAGGCGCCCCCGCGGCGGATGCCGGATCTCAATGACGCCGCCGATCGCCTTTGGCTGGCGGCCGAACTTTTTCATGCCCGCAAAGCGCCACGCCTGTTTGTCGCGGGTGGGCAGGTGTTTCCCCAGCCCAGTTTGTTGAGTGAGGCGGAATATCATCTGCCGTTGCTGGTTCGCATGGGGGTGCCGCGCGATGCCATCACACTGGAAACGTCGTCGGAAAATACGGCTGAGAATGCGGCCAATATCGCCGCGATCCTGCGTGCGCAGGGAATTGATAACATCCTGTTGGTGACCTCTGCTTATCACATGCCGCGATCCGTGCTGCTGTTTGAACAAGCCGGATTGAAGGTGGAGCCTGCGGTTTGCGATATTCGTGTTGCCGCGCTTGATTTGCCCTGGTTATTGGCGGTGTTGCCGAGTGAGAACGCTTTGGCGACGTTCCAGATGGCGTTGCGTGAATGGATGGGCTTCGCTGTATATACCGCACGTGCCGCGCTGAAATGATGAACGCACTGCGGCTGCCTTTGCTCATGGTGCTGCTATCCGGATTGGTGCTGCTGAAAATGCCGGCGGATCTCGCCCGACTTTGGGTGGCGGTCTGGAATTTTGGTCATGTGATCCTGTTCTGGTTGCTGATGCAGACGCTGCTGGCGTGGCGGGCAACGCGCAGGCCGCTCACCCTGCGCTGGATTTTTTTCTGCTGGTGGGCATTGGTCGCCGGTGGCGCCATGATTGAATGGATGCAAACCTGGATTGGCCGTGATGGGGAGTGGGGTGATGTCCGGGCAGATGGCGTGGGCGCTTTGCTGGGCGCGTTATTCAGCCGTCAGTGGCAGCAGTTGCCTGGCGTCCCGGCCACGGGGCGCTGGCGTAGCGCGCGATATCTCCTGGGCGGATTCCTGTTGGTCGCGAGTGCACGCGATGTGTGGTTGCACGTGCTTGACCGCTGGATGCGCTGGCAGGCATTTCCCGTGCTTTATTCTGCGGAATCCCCGTTGGCCACCTGGGCACGGCTGGATCGGCTGAATGTGCTGGTCAAAACGGTGCGCATGCCGACACTGACTTCACATGCGTTGCTGCAGGTTGACCTGAAGCCCGGGCGTTACAGCACGCTTTCCATCGATGAATTGCAGCAGGATTGGCAGGGGCATGAGGCGCTCATCTGGCGCTGGTACAACCCGGATGCCCCCGTGGAAATTGCCTGCCGGGCGCACGACCGGCAGCATGTACGCAACGCGTTTACCGATGATGACCGTTACAGCCAGCGGTTCCTGCTGGCGAGCGGGTGGAACGAATTGAGCATACCGTTGGAGCACCTGCGCAAGGCGCCAGTCGCGCGCGAGATGAATCTGGGGCAAATGCGCTCGGTGGGGTGTTTTGCCTCAAATTTGCAGGCAGACAGGAGGGTTTTTCTGGACCAGGTTTTTCTGCGAGCCGATTGACTCTGTGCCATTCTGCATGGCTGATGTTCGTCTGCCATGTTGCTGTCGCCCTTCAATGTTGAACGGGGTCGCCAAAACGGTACCTCCGCTGGCTATAATGGCGACCGACCCTCCCCGGAAATCATTCATGAAGCTGCCTGCACCTCTTACCGATTACGCCCGTCTGTTCCTTGATGACATCCCGATGATGGATGTGCGTGCGCCCGTCGAGTTTCATCAGGGTGCGTTTCCCCAGGCTCGAAATGTGCCCTTGCTGGACGATCGGCAGCGCGAGTTGATTGGTACGGAATACAAGCGTAACGGCCAGGATGCAGCGATTGCATTGGGGCTGGCGCTTGCGACGCCTGAGATTCGTGCCCGGCGTCTGGCCGACTGGAAAGCCTTTATCTCGGCGCATCCTGACGGCGTGCTTTACTGTTTTCGTGGGGGGTTGAGGTCTCGTACGACCCAGCAGTGGCTGGCAGACCAAGGCGTGGTGTACCCGCTGGTGAAGGGCGGCTACAAGGCCATGCGCCGATTCCTGCTCGACACCTTGCTGCAGGCGTGCATGACGCAGCCGCTTATTTGTGTGTCAGGGCGCACGGGTTGCGGCAAGACAGACGTGCTGCAGCGCTTGCCGTTTGCAGTAGATCTCGAGGGGTTGGCGTGTCATCGAGGGTCGACGTTCGGTCATCTTGTTTCCCCGCAACCCAGCCAGATCGATTTCGAGAACGCGCTTGCCATTGCATTGTTGAAACATGGCCATTTCCACGCAGGAAAGCCGTTATTTGTCGAGGATGAAAGTCATCTGATCGGTCGGATTGCTTTGCCAGTCGAGTGGCAAGCCGCATTGAAACGGGCGCCGCGTGTCGTGCTCGAGGCTTCGCTCGAAGAGCGGGAGCAGCGGGTGTTGCGGGATTATATCGTGCTGCAGCGCCAGGCTTTTGCGGTTGCGTATGGCAATGATGCGGCTGCGCGGTTCGAGGCCTTCGTGCTGCGTAATCTGGATCGTATCAAGTCGCGCCTCGGTGGCGCTCGTCATCAATTGTTGCAGGAAGAGTGGCAGGCCGCCCTTGCGGAGTTTGAGGCCACAGGGAAACCTCAGGGCTTTTTGCCAGGAATTCGTCGGCTGCTGGTGGATTACTATGATCCCATGTACGATTACCAGTTCTCGCGGCGTGAGAGCGATGTACGCTGGCGAGGCGATGCTGACGGTCTGGTAGCCTGGGCTGCCGGGTTAGAGAAGCAATGAATTTTTAGTACAGCATTACACTTTCAAAAAACAAGAGAGGCTGACCATGCGCGTCATTCGACAACGTTTGACGGCGGCAATGAAACTTGCTGCCGTCGCCCTTACCACTGCCGTTACTTCACTGTCTTTTTCTGTATCTGCCGTTGCCGCTCCCTTCACGTTCACCGCCATTCCCGATCAGGATGAAAGCCGCTTGACCGAGCGTTTCGGCAAGGTCGCCACCTATCTTCAGCAACAATTGGGCGTCGAAGTCAAATATATCCCGGTAAAAACCTATCCTGCGGCGGTGACTGCTTTCCGCGCGAATCAGGTGCAACTGGCCTGGTTTGGCGGGTTGACCGGCGTGCAGGCGCGTCACCTCGTGCCTGACAGCGTAGCGATCGCTCAAGGTGAAGAAGATACCGCGTTCAAGAGTTATTTCATCGCCTATCAAGGGGCAGGTTTGCAGGCGGGCAAGGATTTTCCTGCTGCAATCAAGGGCAAGTCCTTCACTTTTGGTGCGAAGGATTCTACCTCCGGTCGCTTGATGCCGGAGTTTTATATCCGCGAGAATTTCAAGGCGGCCCCTGAGGCAATTTTTTCACAGGTAGGTTTTTCTGGTGATCATTCCAAGACAATCGCATTGGTTCAATCGGGGGCTTATGACGTCGGTGTAGTGAACTTCGCCGTGTGGGATGGTGAGCTCAAGCAGGGGTTGATCGACACGAAAAAAGTGAATGTCATTTGGGAGACGCCAACCTATCCTGATTATCAGTGGACCATTCGCGGTGACGTCGAAAAAACCTGGGGTGCCGGTTTCAAGGGCCGTGTACAGAAGGCGTTGCTTGACATGAAGGATCCCGCGTTGCTGCAAGCATTCCCGCGTAAAGGCTTTGTGCCGGCAAGCAATCAGGATTATGCCCCCATCGAGAAAACAGCGGTGAGCATTGGCATCATGGATCCCATGCCCTGAAGGGCAATGTGATGCAGTCTGTGTCGTTGTTTCAGTTGCAGTCGGCCAGCATGGGATATGCAGGCCAGACTGTATTGCAAGATGTGACGCTCTCGGTGGAGCCCGGCGAAAAGGTATTTCTGCTGGGTGAATCGGGGGCGGGCAAGTCGACCCTGTTGCGACATTTGCGCTCCCTGCGTCCTCAGGACGTCGCCTGGTGCCCGCAGCAGCCGGGGTTGGTGCCCATGTTGTCGGTGTTCCACAACATTTACATGGGGCGGCTGGACCGGTATTCCTTTCTCTATAATTTCGTCAATTTATGCTTCCCTCTCGCGCAACCCAAGGCAGATGTAGCCGCCGTGGCCGCAACGCTGGGTCTGCAGGGCAAACTGTGGGCCTCGGCAGAAGCGCTTTCCGGAGGGCAGCAGAGTCGCGTGAGTCTGGGGCGGGCGTTGTATCAGCAGCGCGCCATTTTCATGGGCGACGAACCGGTCTCAGCAGTCGATGAGCTGCAGGCCGACCAGTTGTTGGCCCTGATTTGCGCCTCCCACGAAACGGTCGTTATTGCCCTGCATGACGTGGAAATGGCTTTGCGCCATTGCACGCGCGTGATCGGCGTGCAGCGTGGTCGAGTGGTGCTCGATGCGCCACGCTCGCAATTGAATACCAGTGATTTGTTGAGTTTGTACGCGTGAAACAGCAGAGTGCCGCGTCTGCCATGGTGCGCACCAGTCTGTTGTTTGTGCTGGTCGCTCTGCTGTGCCTGCCCTGGGCAGATTTCAACGTTTCGACACGTGAGCCGTGGCAGGAACTGGGGCGGTTGGGCCTGGGCCTGGTGATGCCGTCTGTACCGTCACTGCCGGTCTTGTTTGAGGCCATGGCGGGAACCTTGTCCTTTGCATTGCAGGGTGTCGCGCTGGGTGTTGTCGGCGGCTTCGTATTGGCGTTATTTTACCGTTCCCCGTTGGTGCGGCGTGCATCGGCCTTTGTTCGCGCCATTCATGAATTGTTCTGGGCGCTGCTGTGGGTGCAGTTGATGGGAATGTCCTCGCTGGCGGGTGTGCTGGCGATTGCGATTCCTTATGCCGGCACGTTTGCCAAGATCTATGGCGAATTGTTCGAAGAAGTCGATGCTGCGCCCGGCGACGCTTTGCCGACAGGAACTTCGCCGCTATCGCGGTTGTTTTATGCCGTTTTGCCGCAAGCGTTTCGAGCCATGGCGACGTACACCAGTTATCGTCTGGAATGCGGCATCCGCTCGTCGGCGGTGCTCGGTTTCATCGGGCTTCCCACCGTGGGATATTTTCTGGAATCGGCCCTGAAGCAAGGGCATTACAGCGAAGCTGCGGGTTTGTTCTACGCGCTGGTGCTGGTCATAGTCAGCATGCGTTTCTGGTTGCGCCGTGTGTTTCTGCCGTTGTATTTGCTGGGTTCACTGATCTGGTTGCCGCCGGTGGCGCAGGTTGACAGTGCCTTTCTGTGGCAATTCCTCACCCGCGATATCGTCCCGGCGCCGTTGCGCAATGGTCTGGGGTTGGATGCCTTTGGCAGTTGGCTGCAAATGTTGCTGGTGCAACAGGTGTTGCCGGGAATCGGAAATACCCTGGTGCTGGGAATGATTGCGCTGGTGGTGACGAGCGTATTGACCTTGAGCGGTTTTGCGCTGATTTCACCTTTGTTCGGCAATAGACCGACGCGCGCGGCAGGGCATGGCTGGTTGGTGCTGATGCGTTCCGCGCCGGAATACTTTCTGGCCTATGTTGGTCTGCTGTTGTGGGGACCGAGTTTGCTGCCTGCAGTTGTCGGTTTGTCACTGCATAACGGGGCCATCATCGCCCACCTGGTGGGGCGTTATACCGAGGGCATGCGCCTGCGGGAAGACGCATGCCGTGGTTTCAATCGCTATTTTTACGAGGTCTTGCCACGCATCTATCGTCAGTTCATGGCATTCACGCTGTATCGTTTCGAAATCATCATGCGGGAAACCGCCTTGCTGGGAATGCTGGGAATTCCCACGCTCGGTTTCTTCATCGATTCGGCATTCGGTGAGTTTCGTTTTGATCGCGCGATGATTCTGCTGCTCGCGGCGGCCATGCTCAACATGAGCGTGGATGCGCTGGCGCGTCGGCTGCGCCAGCGTCTGCATCTTTCCAGCCAGCCCGAAAGCTTGTAGCCTGGTTTTGGCGATCAATACTCCATGATGCTCTGACGTTTGGCGAAAAATTGCTTCACTTGTTGCGGCAGCATTGACACCAGCTGGCTGGCGCCCTGGTTCACGATGCCGGGAATGTGCATGCTCTTGCCCTCGCAAACGGCCTGGTAGCCTTGCAATGCCACTTCGTCGGCATCCATCCACATGAAGCGTGGCAGCTTGCTGACCGCTTTGCGTGTTCCCATCACGTCATGGAACTCGCTGAACGTAAAGCCCGGGCACAGTGCCGTGCAGTGGACGCCGAACGGCTTCAGTTCCAGTTCCAGCCCCAGGCTGAAATTCAACAGAAAGGATTTTGCTGCGCAGTAAATGTCGCCTTTGATCGGTGGCATGAATGCCGCAATCGACGCAACGTTGATGATTTGACCTTCACCCGCGGCCTTCATGGCAGGGGCCAGTCGGTGGCACAGTTCCACCGGTGCCGTCATCAATACCTGGATGAAGGCTTTCAAGTCAATGAGGTCAGTGCTCGTAACGGTCTGGCTAAGGGCATAGCCGGCGTTGTTGACCAGGGCATTGATGGTGATGCCTTGCTGTTCCAGCCATTGTGTGATTTCTGCGGGCGCTTGCGGATCGGCAAGATCTTTGGGCAATACATACACCATTACCCCGTGCTGCTTTTTCAGCTCGCTGGCCAGCGACTGCAATTTGTCTTCCCGTCTGGCAACGAGCACCAGATCGTATCCTTGTTGTGCATAGAGCGTGGCAAAGCTTTTGCCGATCCCGGCTGAGGCTCCGGTGATCAAGGCCGTTTTGACGGTGTTGTCGCTGGCAGTCATGGTGAAGGTCCTTGTCGTGATTGTCTTTGTCGTGAATGTTCTTGTTGCGGTGGTCTTGTTGGCGACGGTCTTGGTCGCCATGGTTCCTGCGGAGTTCCGAGTATATGACTGCGACCGCTCTGGCGAAAGCGCCTACAGGCGGCAAGTACAAGATTCCGTATTGGGTGTCAGCGACGCTTTGCCGGGCAAAAGTGATAGAATCGCGGCGCCTCCCCTGCCGAGGGGGATGACCATGTCGTCATTTTTTAACCAGAAATTGAAGTCCACCATGACAAGCACTAGCCACACCTCAAACACCAGCCATGCTGTTCGCGCTGCCGATATACACAAGGCTGTACGCAAGATCGTTCAACTGGCCAACCCCCACGCCATCGTGCAGGTAGGCGCAGGCGACCTGGAATCCACGCTGGCACTGTTTGAGGGCCTTGATACATCGGATGGTGCCATGGTGACGCTGGTCGAACCAGCGTTGTTCAGTGATGCCTCCTGTCGCGCGGTGTGGGATGCCCTCTGTCACCGTGAGTTCGATAGTCGGATCGAAATGGTGAACAACCAGGCAGATCAGGCATTACCGGATTTCTTTTTTCAGGAACAGGTTTTTGACATGGCGGTGTTGAATCCTCTGGCTGCGCCGGACCAGAATTTTGTCGCGTTGTATTATCTCGGTAAGTTGTTGCCAAAAGGCGCCTTGCTGCTGGTGCACAACGCCGATGACGAGGCGATCAATCCGTGGTTGCGGCGCCTGGTTCTTGCGGGCGAATATCGGGCACGCCCCCAAACGGCGGTGAGCGAACCGTTACTCGAGAAAATCCTTCGTGCGCGTTATCAGAAGCTGCCGGCGCTGGTGCGTAACAAAATTGAAGACATGATACGCCCGGAGGTCATTACACCTGACAGTCAGCTGGGCTTGCAGGGGCGGTTTGTCGTCCTGGAAAAATTGAGCCAGGGTAGTGCTGTTGAGCTTGATGTCGAGAAAATGATTGCCGAGCTGGTGTAGCGGGGAATTTTTGCCTGAACAACGCAAGCCCGGGTGTCGGCCAATATAAAAAGGTATGCGTTGGTGATGACGAAAACTGGGCGGCAGGGTCCCAGTTTTCCGAGCAGGAATATCTACGGTTCAACCGTTTTATTCTTGCAGCGACAACTCCATCTTGCGTACGTTGGCTATACCGGATTTTGGATCCGAGAATGCCTTTTCACCTGTATTTTTCATGCCGATTTTTTCATAGAGGGCTTGCCCTCGGGGATTGGCGATGGAAACATCCAATCCAAAGCTGCGGTACCCCAATTGACGCGCCTCGGCGATTTTATGCTGAATCATTTTTGAGCCAATGCCGTGGCTGCGCAGCGTTGGGTCAACGCCGAAATTCGCCAGATAAAGTTCGCCATCTTTTGGGATTTTCATGACGCTGGAGGAGCGCCGGGCTCTCATCAAAACCGGAAACATGCCCAGCCAGCCGTACATGTCCAGAATATTCTGGCCTGTCCCTTTCGCCAGTTTCTGGTAACGGGCACGATCATAAAAGCAACCCGTGCCCACCACTCTTCCTTCTTTGATGGCTACGGTGACATTTTTATAACCAGCGAATCCAATGCCGGCAGCAAATTCATGGCGAATGAAATCAAGGGCAGTGAAGGTGCGGCTCTTGAAGAGATAATCATAAATATCCATGCCGGAACTGTAGATCAGTTCGGCGATCGGGCCACGGTCATCCGGGCGGGCTGGACGGATTTCAATACCGTCCAGCAGTGCTTCGGAGATGGGGGATGCTACGGTCACATTCATGTGGACGCTTCCTGCGGAATGAATCGATCAGCGCACGCTACGGATTTGCCGGATCCACGGCTTGGATGCCCTAACATTGGCTGGTAACGCCGCCAGTGCATTCTTCGCCTGTTGCCGGGTGGCAAAATCACCGTACATCAAGGCGTGCCGACGTTGACCGTTGGGTGAAGTCATTACGGAAGACAGCGGGTATTTGCCCAGCGCCCGTGCATTCTGGCTGGCATATCGAACTAACCCGTTATGATCGCTCGCGCTGGCCAGCTGTATCACGTAGTGGTTACCCGGGCGGGAAGCAAACCATGCGCTGTTGCGCACGTTGACCGATCCCGCCCTGGCTGCAGTGCGCGGCGCAGCGCCTTGCTGCACGCGTTGAACGCGCGACCGCAGCTCGTTCAGGTTGCGCTCATAGCTGCTGATCTGGCTGCTGATGCGCCCGATTTCGTCGCGACTGGCTTGTTGGCCGGCGTGCAAGTCACTTTGTGCCGCATGCAAATCAGTGACGCTACCCTCGAGTGCGGTGAGGCCGCTGCCAATGCGTTGCAGTTCGCCGCTCAGGGTGTTCGTTGTATCGCGTTGCTGTGCCATGTCGGCATTCAACGTGGCGAGATGGTTCTCGACAGCGCTGGTCGTCGCTACCGGGTTGAGGGTGAAGTAGGCGATCAAACCGATCGTCAGGACCGTGGTGCCGATGAGGGCGCCCGTGAGCGTACGAAACAGTGTCCGCGTATCGTTGCGGTGGGCAACAAACTGCACGTTATGGTCGTACACCTGGTCGGCAAGGGCATCGACCTTGTTTGCCGTGGTGTCATGTTCCTGAGACAGGCCTAGCAACGTATGGTGCAGTTCAACTTGACGCTGATCGAGGGCGTCGACCTGCGCTGTCTGGCTGGCGAGCAGGTTTTCGTGCTGCTCAATTCGCTCGTTATGGGTCGACAGTGCAGACGTGTGCGTGGACAGGGCGCCATTCTGTGCGGCCAGGTTCTGGCCCATCTGGTCGAGCGTCTTGCGCTGGCTGTCGACAACGGCTTGCTGGGCGTCAAGGGACTCGCTCTGCTGCCGCAAGGTATAGAGGTGGTGGCCGAGCTGGTCGTTGTGATCCGCGATGGCGGTGCCGTGTGCCAGGATTTCCTCGTGGCTGGCAGTCAGTGCGGCCCGTTGGGTGTCGATGTCTGCGCGCTGGGCATCAAGGTCGTTGCGCTGACGGGCGAGGTGATCACGCAGTTCCTCAAGGGCGCGGCGGACTTCGTTCTGGTTGCTGTCGGCCAGCAACGAGGAACGCTCGAGCTGTTCTTCGAGCGCGTCGATCTTGGCGTTGATGTCGCGGGCAAAACGGTCAGACTTATCTCGTAAAGGAGAGTCTCTTAGAGGCGAGTCTCTTAAAGGAGAGTCTCGTAAAAGAGAGTCACGTAACGGGAGGTTTCCGCTGGCGTCGACAATCTCTACATCGGCAGGAATCGGTTCGTGGCCGGCGGGGGGCTGGCCAAAGAGGGATCTCATCGGGCGTTGTTCCGGAGAATCGGCCAGGGCAGGATTTTCGTTCTCCAGCGCCATCACGTTTTCGATCGACAGGGTTGCCTACATAGTACGCGGTGTAAAATATAGTCCGCGGCGTAAAAATGGCTCACAGTGTGAAAATCCCGAACGGGTACTGCTGGCTGTCATGAGCAATGACGTGTTTGCAGCGCAGTCGTTATACCGGTTGCCGCGTCCAGCTCCGGCGATTATCGCATTGAATCCCCACCAATGCACATCGCGGAATGCTACAAAATGTAGTTGTATTCATAACGGTGGGGTTTTGATCCTGAATTTCACGCTGTAACGCAGTGGCGTGTGACACTTGCATTTCAATTGCTGTATTTGTGTTCACTGTGGCACACTGATCCCCAATTTTGTGTACCCAACGGCCGGGAAACGTATGAACGACCTATCAATTGAAGACTATTCGCGATTGTCGCCCGAGTGTGTCATCGATGCAGTGGAGCATACGGGGCGCTTGAGTGACGCCCGCATTCTGGCGCTCAACAGCTATGAAAATCGGGTCTATCAGGTAGGTATTGAAGAAGACATTCCGGTGATTGCGAAGTTTTATCGTCCAGGGCGCTGGAGCGATGAACAGATTCTGGAGGAGCACCATTTTTCGTTGGAATTGGCTGCTGCAGAGCTTCCGGTGGTCGCCCCGCTACAGTCTGAGGGCGGAGTGTCGCTGCACCGCTTTGAACAGTACCGTTATACGTTGTTTCCACGCAAGGGTGGGCAGGCGCCGGAACCCGGTGATCTCGATCAGCTCCATCGTATCGGCATGTTGCTGGGGCGTATGCATTCGGTGAGCAACAAGCAGCCTTTCCAGCACCGGCCTGCGTTGACCGTCGAGCGCTTTCTGGATCTGCCGGGCAAAGCGGTGCTGATGCCTGGCTTTCTGTCGGCCACGCTGCATGAGCGTTATGAGCATGTAATCGCTGCGCTGCGAGCCAGGATTCAGGCGTTACCGTGGTCTGAGGTGGACGTCATTCGGACGCACGGAGATTGCCATCCGGGCAATGTGCTGTGGACGCGTGATGACGGTCCCTGGCTGGTCGATTTCGATGATTGCCAGTCGGCGCCAGCCGTGCAGGATCTGTGGATGATGTTGTCCAGTTCGCGTCAGGAGCAGGAATTGCAATTGGCGGAATTGCTTGATGGTTACAACACGTTCTGCGATTTCAATCCGGTCGAGCTGCATCTGGTAGAAGGTCTGCGTACTCTGCGCATGGTGCACTATGCCGGCTGGCTTGCCAGCCGCTGGAATGATCCGGCGTTTCCCCGCCATTTTCCGTGGTTCAATACACCACAATACTGGCTGCAGCATGTGGCCGAGCTGGAAGTGCAGCTCGAACAGCTTGATGAGGAGCCGCTGCGATGCCTGTGATCATTTGCCCTCTATGTCAGGCGTTACTGGCGCATGACGGAAAGCGCTGGCACTGTGTCAACGGGCACGGATTCGATGTGGCACGTGAAGGCTATGTCAATTTGCTGCCTGTCCAGCACAAAAAGAGTCGTCAGCCGGGGGACGCCAGCGACATGGTGAAGGCACGGCGCGAGTTTCTCGAAGCAGGCCACTATCAGCCGCTCAGGGATGCCGTTGCAAGGATGGTGCAGTCGGTGGCGCCCGCCACGCTGCTCGATATCGGTTGTGGTGAAGGTTATTACACCCAGGCGATGGCTGAGGTGGTGCCCGATGTCATCGGTCTGGATATTGCCAAGCCCGCCGTGCAACTGGCGGCGCGTCGTTGTAAGGGGCCGGTCTGGCTGGTGGCGGGCGGGGCACGTCTGCCGGTGGCAGATGACTCCGTAGCGATGGTCACCAGCTTGTTCAGCCCGTTGCCTTCACTCGAAATGGCGCGGGTACTGGTTACTGACGGCCATTTACTGGTGGTGACGCCAGCGCCAATGCATCTGGGTACGCTGCGTGAAGCCTTGTTCGACACCCTGATTCCACACGTGCCAGACAAGTTTCTCACGACGCTTGCACCGCATTTTTTGTGTGTGTCGCGGCAGGAGGTCAGTTTTCCGCTGGCGTTGCAGCAAGCGGATTTGCGCCAGCTGTTACTGATGACTCCCTATGTCTGGCGCGCCAAGGCCGACAAGCGTGCCGCGCTGGAAGCGCAGGAGGCATTGCAGACCGAGGCCGCTTTCACTCTCTTTTTGCTGCGCAAGGCGCCACAGCCATAGCCGGGTGTCATTGTCCGGCACGACCAGTGCTGGTCATTGCGCGAGTTCTCCCTCAGAAGGTGTAGTGCATGGCGCGGAGATGCCGGGTCGACTAGTCTTAACCCGACAGTCTACTTCACGAGGCAGCCATGAGCCGGCACTCCAGGGACATCGAGCATCACTTCGAATCTACCAAGCGCATTGCCATTGACATAGGCACAGACGTGCTTATGCAGATTACCGGCGTTGCAGGCCGTTTACCGAGCGTTTTCATCGGCATGGAAGCGCATCGTTACATGATTTTCAAAGTACCGCGCGCACAAATCAATCTGTCGACCAAGCTGGTCAAGGGGGGCGGCGTCATTGTGCGCTATCGCTACCAAGGGCGCATTTACGGGTTCCAGTCGACCATTCTGGGCACGGTGGCCGAGCCGGTGGGGTTGATGTTCCTGCGCGCGCCTGATGTGGTGGAAGAGCACAATCTGCGCAAGAAGCAGCGCATCGATTGCTACTTTCCCGGTGAGATCGAGATTGGCGAAAAACGTGAGCCCGGGGTGGTGGTGAACATCAGCATGTCGGGGTGTCGCTGCATATTTTCCTCGCTGCGCTCCAGCCGTGATGTGTTGGCCGGATTACGGGGTAAGCAGGTCAAATTGCTGGTGCAACTGGGTGAACAGGAAAAAACGCTGGTCGTGCCGGGGCATATTCTCAGCGCGCAACAGTTTCACGGTGCGGTGAGTGCCGGCATCCAGTTTGACGAGCTCGATGAAGCTTCCTTGCTGTGCCTGAAAACGCACATGGCCGAGTGGATGTAATCAGCGCTTCACGGCACCTTGTGCCTGCAGCACTTTTTCGAGCCGCTCAAGCAGTGCGTTATTCAGCGTCATATCGAGCAGACGCTCGATTTCCGTGTCCACAATCATTTCCGCCAGAGCGGGCGTGCGCTTGATGAACTTGGCGAGCGTCGCGACCCCCTCGCCATCGGGCAGCCCATCGGTGGAATATTTCTTGTCGATCAGATGGAACAGGGCCATGTCGACAAACCGCTCGGCCAGCTTTTCGATGTCGGCGCGTACCATGCTGACGTGTTCGATCAGATCCGCCATCGGAATTCCCGCCGCCACCAACTCCTTGGAGGCATTGTAAATGCGTGGTTTGAGGATGCGGATCTGGGTCCCCTCGATCTCGATATACCCCAACCCGATGATGCGCTGGATGTCCTGCTGGGTAATGTGCGCCTGAAAATCGGCCAGTAATTGCTCCATCGAGATCGCGACGGGGGTTTCCTTGCGCCAGGCAGTGGTGACTGCCACTTCCAGCCCCAGCACGTCACTCAGGCGGCGACCCGATTCCCAGGCCGTAATGAGGTCGCCAATAGTCGTGAGAGAATAGCCGCGCTCGATCAGCTGGCTGATGATACGCAGTCGCGCCAGGTGAATCTCGCTGTAGATGCCAACCCTTCCACGCCGCAGGGGTGGGTGGAGCAGGCCGCGATCCTGATAGGCGCGTATGTTGCGTACGGTCGTGTGGGCGGCAAAGGCGAGCTGATCGATAGTGAACTCCTGCGGGCTGGGCTTTTCTGCCTCGCTGGCCGGAGTCTCCTGCTGCAGGGATTCGAGGATGTTGGCGAGCTTGTTGGGCGTTTCGTTCATGGCGCGCAAGGGTCACAGGGTCAGGGTCGATAGTCGTTCGGCCAATGATACCCCCCTTGGTGCCGGCATCTCAATTGTTACAAGATCTATTGACGCCTGGGCTTGGTCGCCGCAAATGATGCTGCAAACGATTGAATTTGCGCCGTCACGCAAATTGCAAATTTTCGTCACCCGAAACACATTTTCACACATCATCATTACGCGCGTTTTTGGCGGTTTTTAACGCTCGTATTCGAAAGTGCCGCGCATTACACTCAAAGCGTATACAGCCATCAAAGGGTGGATTGTATGAATGGCGTAGAGCTTATTTTTGATGAAGGGGCCAAAAGCGTTTTCCTGCGGCTGGACCCGGAAACTTCTCCTATCACGCACCAGGATGTCATGCGGGACATGGCTGCCGCCGGGTTTACCCGGTTTCTGGTGCATCCCGAAGAAATCGACCAGGCGATTGCCTTGCACGATTCGTCGCTGGCAACCCCGGTGGCCGGTAGCGGCGAAGCGGGGGCCAGTGCGCCTGCCCTGGCCCGCATTGCCGAAGTGTGCGATGCCCGGCTGGAGGTTGTGCTCGACGAGCCCCGTATGCTTGCAACGCTGCGTATCACGGCCCCTTGGGGGGGCAAGTTGGCCAGCGTCGACGAATGTCTGGCCGCTCTTGCCGCTGCGCAGGTCACGTTTGGTGTGGATAACGCTGCGATTAATGCGCTCTTGCTGCAGGCCGCGACGCTGGATCATGGCAGTACCGTGGAAGCCGTCGTCGCACGCGGGCTTGCGCCCGTCAACGGTGAAGACAGTACGTTTGAGGTACTGGCGCCCACACTGAAGGATAGGGTGTTGCATCCGCAACAAAAAGCCGATGGTAGTGTGGACTTTCACGAACTCGGCGATATTCCGGTGGTGCGTGAAGGGGATGCCTTGATGCGTCGCCTGCCACCGACAACGGGCGTTGCCGGCGTCACGGTGGCCGGTGAAGCGTTAGCGGCCGTTCCAGGCCAGTGTATCGCCTTCAATATCGGCCAGGGTGCGCAACTGTCCCCCAATGACCCCAATCTGCTGATCGCGCAATACGGTGGCATGCCGTCACATCTGGCGGGTGGCATGAGTGTGGAAAAAGTGTTCCGCACTGCCGAAATTTCCGTGAAAACGGGCAACGTCAGCTTTGGTGGCAGCATTCTGGTCGACGCTGATGTCAAAACCGGTTTTGCGGCGCGTGCGGATACCGATATTTCCGTCAATGGCGTGGTGGAATCTGCCCGCCTGGTGGCTGGTAACGATGTCATTGTTGCCAGTGGAATCTCCGGTAATCTGGGCGTCAAAGGTGCCATGCCTTCTGCCTTCGTCAGTGCGGGCAACACCGTGTGCGCGGGCTTTGCCCAGTTCGCCGAAATTCACGCGAACGTCGGTATTGTGGTCACGCAATTCCTGCTGCATTGCCACCTTACATCGTTCAACTGGCTGCGCATGGGAGGCGAAGCGCCGGGAAAAAGCCGATTGATTGGCGGATCGGCGCGTGCCTTGTCTTTCATCAAACTGGATACCGTGGGTTCGCCAGACGGGACTCACACGGTGGTGGAGCTGGCTGGAAATTTCGAGCGTTTGGCGCAGGAACATGCCACACTGGAAAAACGCATTGCCGAGCGTGAACATCAAATGGTGCAAGTGGAATTGATCATGTCGACACTGAAAGCCAAGACGCGCTTTCCGCATCACGCCGAAATGACTCAACGAGCCCACACTGCGCATCGCAATCTGGCCGCCGATCTGGCGTTAGCCAAGCAGGCGCTGGCTTCGTGGCAGCAAAAGCAGCAACATTCCTGCGACAACGTGCGTATAGTCGTGACGCGCAAGGCACATGCCGGTTGCGAATTCGTCATCGGTGACAAGCGCGTAACGTTGACTGAAGACTGGGGCCCGGGCACCGTGCAGTACAGTGCCACCGGGCTGGTGTTGAATCGGGGCAAAGTGCAGCTCTAGGCCATTGGATGTGCAAGTAACAGGCAATGGCAAGTGATGTGCATGTGAAAATTGTGCATGTGAAAGTTGCGCGTGTAAAAATTGTGCTGGTAAACATAAAGTGCAGCGGCAGGAAGGCGGCGGCACTTTTTTGCGCGTCGGCCGCTCAGTCGCGTCGTTCGTGATCAAAGCGAATACGTTGAAGACTGACGGAAAGGTTCAGGCAGGTGTACGTGAACGTACGAAATGGGCGATGGCCTCATGGCTTTTCTGGCTCAAATTGACAAATTGAAAGCCCTGCCGGAAACCACCAAGAGATTTGGAATAAGACTGGTGTATGCATTTCGCCATGGCGACGATGCGATCGCTTCGTCCATCACAAAACAGGTCAATGCGGATGGCGACCAGCGCTTGCAGCGCCAGTGAAACCGACGATCCCACGCTGACGCCACCCACCGAAATATCCTCCGTGTAGCCGTTGAAGCGAATTTCCTCGCCATTGGCAGTTTTCAGCATTAATGCATAGGGAAGGTGGGTCACGATACGGTGGTGCGCGCGCTTGTTGTTGGCGGGCAAAGGCTTCGCTTCGGTGTTTTTGTTTTCTGCGGGCGCTGGCTGGGGCGCGGCGCTTTTCGGCTCATCTTTTGCTGCGTCTGGAAGATCGAGCGGCATCACCGGTTGAGTCATGTCACACCTCTCTCCACCAGAATATGGGGGTGTCTTGCATTTGTCTGGGCTCGGTTGCTTGCATGTAGATGTTTTTCGTCAGCATTGCCTGAAAAGATACACGTGTCGTGCCAGATGTTACGTTCAGGTGACGGATTTCACGCAAGGAAAGTACTCCAGCTGCAGGAGCGACGGGAAATCAGCGGCTTGCTGTGCAAAAATTTTTTCTCGTTTTCCGTGTCAAAGTTTCAACCAACCGGAGAAAGAGGGGGATTTATGGCTTTCATTATGTGCAGGCGTTTTTTTGTTCTTTTCTCTTCTAAGCCTGTTCGCATACTGCAAAAGAAAAAACACAATGGGATGCAAATTGCCAAGCAATTGATGTTGGTGCTTGACGGGATTGACCGGAAGCTGGAGAAAACATGGGAGGTGTACGATGGACACCGAATGGTTGCTGCAACGTCTTGGCAATGAACTTCGTCTCGTTTTTCCGGAGATGACCGAACAACAGGAAGAGGATATCGCGCACCGCACCCGCCTCTCGATCAGGAAATGGCAGTCCCTGGGTCAGGCCCGTGCCGAAAGCAAACTTCTCACCATTCTTTTTTCCGATATTCGAGGGTTTACCTCGATTGCTGAAAACTATCCGGCCATGCGCGTTGTCGACATGCTCAATCGTTACCTGTCGCGGATGTGCCAGATCATCATTCATCATGGCGGTACCATTGATAAATTCATGGGCGATTCGATCATGGTGCTGTTCGGCGCTCCGGTCGGAAAAGAAGATGACGTCGAACGTGCCATCGCCTGCGCAGTGGAAATGCAGATCGCCATGAGTGGCGTCAACGCCCAGAATCGCAAGCAACGCATGCCCGAAATATTCATGGGTATTGGCATCAACACGGGATCTGTCGTTGCCGGCCCGCTGGGATCCGAATTGCATAGCGAATATACGGTGATCGGAGATGAGGTCAATCTCACCTCACGCATTGAAGCGCAGAGTCTGCGCGGACAGATTCTTATCAGCGAGTCGACCTACCTGCTGGCACGTGATTTTGTCGAAGTCGGCAAACCCAATCATGTGCATGTCAAAGGCAAGCGCGATCCGGTGCGATTGTATGAATTGTTGGCCACACACCGCCCCGGGCTGTTACAGGTCCCGCGCCGTGAAGAACGCAAGAGCCCCCGCATCCTGGTGGAAATGCCTTTCAGTTTTCAATTGCTGGATGGCAAGCACATCAGCGAACGACGCTGGCATGGCCGGGTGCTGGATCTGGGGTATTACGGTTTTCTGGCGTGGACACCTGCGTATTTGCCTCCCCACTCGGAAGTGAGGGTCAGCCTCGCTACCCACCCGCTTGAACCCGCCACGCGCCAATGCTATGCGCGGGTTCTGCACTGTAAGAGCGACAAGGAGGGCTACCGCGTCAGCATGGAATTCTCGAGTATCGATGACACATCCCTGCGGGCCATCAAGCATTTTGTCGACAGCATGGTGCATAACGGTTGATGGGCAGGGTGACGAGGGACGGTACAGTTCGTACAATGCACGTTTTACCTTTCGGGAAGTCATCATGACGCACACCCCTACCATTTTCATTGACGGCGAACACGGCACTACCGGGCTGCAAATCGTCGAGCGCCTGGCCCCGCGGCAGGATGTGAAATTGCTGAGCATTCCGCATGAGCAGCGGCGTTCCGTCGCCTTGCGCGAGGAGATGCTCAATGCGGCTGACGTCGTCATTTTGTGCCTGCCAGATGACGCCGCCATCGAGGCCGTCGCCGCGATCCGCAATCCGGCGGTCAAGGTGATCGACGCCAGCACCGCCCATCGCGTCAATCCGGAATGGGTTTATGGCTTTGCCGAAATGGCGAAAGGCCAGCGCGACCGCATTGCCGCCTCGACCCGTATTGCCAACCCCGGTTGTTACGCCACTGGCGCCATCGCCATTCTGCGCCCGTTGATAGAATCTGGCGCACTGCCAGCGGCCACGGCGCTCAACATTCTTGGCATATCCGGTTATACCGGGGGTGGCAAGGCGCTCATCGAAGTGCACGAAGGCGCAGATCCCGAGCCGTTTGCCTTCTATGCGCTTGGCCTGTCGCACAAGCACCTGCCCGAAGTGCAGCAATGCAGCGGTTTGGCGATCAAGCCCGTGTTTCTTCCCAGTGTGGGACATTTCCCGACCGGAATGCTGGTGGCGATCCCGCTGCATGCATCGCAACTGACCGTGAGCGCGGCCAAGGTCGCCTCGATTCTGCAGGACTGGTATGCCGGCGAACGTTTTGTGAGCGCCAGTACGCTCAACCGGCAGGACAACCTGCTGCGGGGTGGATTCCTCCGGGCAGATACCTTGTCGAATACCAATCAGCTCGAAATCTTCACTTATGCAAGCAACACCGGTGGTGAGCTGGTGGTCGTGGCGCGACTGGACAACCTGGGCAAGGGCGCCTCAGGGGCAGCGGTACAGAACCTCAATATTCTGCTGGGACTCGATGAGGCCAGTGGCCTGGGCTGAATTGACGCAAGAGATGTCATCGGCTCGGCTTTGGCGTGGCCGGGTCAATACCAATAACGACAGAGGTGAATGATGCGAGCATTGCAGGTAGAAGCATTTGGCGATCCCAAGGCCCTGCGGGTCAGTGACATTGCGGAACGCAACCCGGGGCGCGGTGAAGTCAAACTTCGCATGGTCGGCGTCGGAATCGGCTTCTTTGACGGTCTGCTCGTCAAAGGCGACTATCAGATCAAGCCTCCCTTGCCCTTTGTGCCCGGCAGTTCCATTGCGGGTGTCGTTGAGGAAGTCGGGGAGGGTGTGACCCACTTGTCCGTGGGTGACCATGTTGCCGCGTTCGCCTTGCTCGGCGGGCTTGCCGAGAAAATCACGCTGGGCGCGCAGACGTGTTACCCGTTGCCGAAAAATCTGCCGTTGCTCGAAGCTGCGAATTTCTTTATTGCTTATGCCACCGGCCTTTACGGGCTGCGCGAATGTGGTCGCCTGCAGGCAGGGGAAACCGTGCTGGTGCTGGGCGCTTCCGGCACCACGGGTTCGACCGCGATCGAAATTGCCAAGGCCATGGGCGCACGGGTATTTGCCTGCGCATCGACCGAGGAAAAACGCCAGCTCTGCATGGCTATGGGGGCGGACAAGGTGTTTGATTCCTCCACCGACGATTGGCGCAAGCAGGTCAAGGTCGAAGCGGGGCGCGGAATCAACGTGGTCTACGACCCCCTGGGTGGTGATTACACTGAAGCGGGTGTGCGCTTGCTTGCTCCGGGAGGCCGGCATCTCATCGTTGGTTTTGTTGCCGGCATCGCAAAAATCCCCTCAAACCTGCCGTTATTGAAGCGCTGCTCCATCATGGGCGTGAACTGGGGTGGGGAAACCATGGAAAATCCTGCGGTGGTGCCGCCGGTGATTGCCCAGTTGGTGGAGTGGACCCTGCAAGGCAAGTTGAAAGCGCGACCCGAACACGTTTTTTCGCTGGAACAGACCGGCGAGGCCTTCGCGAGTCTGTTTGAGCGCCGTTCCATGGGCAAGATTGTCATTGTGCCCTGACCCGGGTCATTGGCGTGTGAGCATCAGTGGGGCCTTATTCCCGGCGTTATAGTGGTGGGGCAAGAGGATGCACAGTGGGCTGTCAATATAGGGAAGTAAGGATGTTTGTTTTCAAAGCAAAATGGCGGGTCAGCGTTGCGGCAATGTTGTTGCTGGCACCCGCTGTTTGGGCGGGATCGCCTGGGGCCGATGCCAAACAGGAAATAGACTACTTGTTTGGTTATCTGGAGAAATCCGGTTGCGAGTTCAACCGCAATGGCAGTTGGTACGAGGCCGGCGAGGCCAGCGGGCATTTGCGCGACAAATACGAGTATTTGCTGGGCAAGGGATTGGTCGACAGTACTGAGCAGTTTATTGCGCGGGCGGCGACCGAGAGCAGCATGTCAGGCAAGGCCTATCAGGTGCGTTGCGGCCAGACGCCCATCATGGCAAGCGCAGATTGGTTTGGGCAAGCGCTCGCCGAGTATCGCCGCCGCCGAGATCAGGCACCGACGGCGCCCTGATCCCGGGTGTTGCGGGTGACAGGAAAATAACGGCGGGCTCACACGGCCCTCAATCGTCAACTGCCCCTTCCCCCTTGGAGGAATCGCCCTTGTTGCGGGCGCTCACCTCGGAGGCCACCTGCTGGATTTTTCCGCCCCCCGCCAGAAAACGCTGCATGGCGTCTTCGAGTGCCTTGCGTTCGGCTTCTTTGGCCGACACGGTCAGATTGGCGCCTTCCTGCATGGCTTCTTCAGCTTCACCAACGCCGCCTGATTCAAAGCTGGGCAGTTTTCGTGCCGCTGGAATGACTTCGTCATCGGTCAGTTCATCACCGCTGGGGGGCGCACCCGCCACCAGATCGTCATCGGAAGGTTCATCCAGGTCTTCAAGAGATATTTCTTCGCTCATGCATGTCCTCAAGCGTTACTACTGTCGCGATTAGATGAAAGGAGTGTCCGGGTAATTATAAACAACAGTCTTGCAGGCTTGCCACGTTGAATCTTTGACCGACAGCGCACAAACGGGTCATGGTGACAGACGCAAGGGAACACAACGGCAAAGCGACGGAATTGGACTATACCTAAATGACCAGTGCAGTCTGCCAATGCCTTTGGACAGGGCCATGCTGCAATATGTTTCAACAGCTTAGCCGGAAACGCATGCCGAATGTCTTGTCGGGTTCAATGACTGCCACTTTGCAATCGCCGCAGTTCGTGCGATCGCCGTTGTTTGTGCTATCGCTATTGTTCGTGCGATCGCCATGGCGGCTCGTGCTTTTGTTTTGGATGGCGTTTCTCTGTGGCGTGGTGTCCGCTCCGGCGGCGGCGACGGGGTATGTTCCGGTCGACAGCAAGTCGGACCAGTTGCCGCTGGAATCGGTGCTCGAGTATTGGCTCGACGAGGCGGGTAACGCCGATTCCAATATGGTTTTGCACAGCCCCGAAGCGCTGGAATGGCGCAAGGTGAACAAATCAGCGCCCAGCTTCGGTTTTGACAAACGGGCGTACTGGTATCGGTTCGGCATTGAAAACAGCACCGATGACGAGCAGGAGCTGGTACTGGAAATCGATTATCCAGTGCTGGATTTCGTCGATGTGTATGTGCAGAACGTGGATGGCAGCTGGGATTTGCATCGCTTTGGCGACAAAATTCCCTTTGCTGACCGGGCGGTGAAACATCACAACTTCATCATGCCTTTTTCCGTGCAGGTGCGGGAATCTGTCCAGGTCATGATGCGGGTGCAGACTAACGGTTCGCATCAGGTGCCGATGGCGCTGTGGAAGCGGTTGCCGTTTGAAGGTCATGATCAGCATCAGCTGATGGGGCAGGGCATTTACTTCGGCGTCATGATGGTCATGGTGCTGTACAACCTGTTTATATTCCTTTCCGTGCGTGATGCCAGCTACCTGTTTTATGTGGGGTCTGTTGCCTCGTTTTCCATGTTTCAGGCGGGGTTGCACGGATTTTCGTTTCAGTATTTCTGGCCCAATGCCCTGGAATGGAATGATACGGCCATCGCGATATCGATTGGCGCCTTCGGATTTTTCGGTTCGATGTCGGTGCTGACTTTCTTGCAGCTAAAGCAATACAGCCCGTTCTTCTACAAGGTATTGCTGGGTTATGCGGCGATAAGCCTGGTGTGTATCCTGCTCGCCTTCGTTTTGCCCTACGATATTTCGGTTCGCCTTAATTCCCTGGTGGGCGGCCCGGGGCATATCGTCTGCCTGACGCCAGGCATTTATCTCATGCTGCGTGGACATTGGCACGCCCGTTTCTTTGTTATTGGCTGGTCGCTTTTCCTGTGTTCGACGCTGGTGCTGACACTGAACAAATTCGGCATTTTGCCTGTCAGTTTCGGCACGGAATATGCCGCGCAACTGGGCGGTTTGACCGAAGTTGTCTTGTTCTCGTTTGCGCTGGCGGATCGCATCAATTATATCCGGCAGGAACGCGATCGATTTGAAAAGCAGAACAAGCTCGCCCTGCTGGAAGCCAATCGCACCCTTGAGGAGAGCAATCGCCTCAAGGATGAATTTCTCGCCACCATCAGTCATGAGTTGCGTACGCCCATGAATGGCGTTATCGGCTGTCTCGACAACATGGCTGAACATGCACAGGGCCCGCATGGTGAAGAATACCGCGCCGCTGCACGCCAGTCTGCCCGTGACATGATGCGACTGGTGGAACGGATTCTGGGTTATACCGAAATACAGTCCGGCCAACTGGTGTTGCGCCAACAGGATTTCAGTGTGCAGGCATTATGCGCGCGACTGGCCGACGAATACCGGCAGCGAGCGGAAACCAAAGGGCTTCATTTTCATCTGCTGATGAGCGATCTTCCGGATCAGGTGACCGGCGACGAAACGCATTTGTATCAGGTGCTGGATGCCCTGATGGATAACGCCGTCAAATTTACCCGCGACGGCGAAGTAACGATGAGTGTCAGCGCCGCGCCCGTGCCCGGTCAGGCCGGGTACATGACGCTTGAGTTCAGTGTGAGTGATAGCGGTGCTGGCGTGCCGGTGGCATCACGCGCCGGACTGTTTGAAAAATTCAATCAGCTTGATCGCAGTTTTAACCGTTCGCAGGGCGGATTGGGCATAGGGCTGGCCACAACGCAGGCACTGGTCAAGGCCATGGGTGGCCAGATCGAATATCGACCCTGTATAGCGTGTGGACAGGAAGGCGGCAGCGTCTTTTCGTTTGCATTGGTATTGCCTGCGCATGCGCAGGTGAAGTCGCCTGTTAGCGCGCCTGCACAAGGATCGGCGTCAATGGATCTCACCGGCAAGCACGTGCTGGTGGTCGAAGACAATCCGGTCAATCAAATGGTGATCA
>JBPOHS010000167.1:0-24589 GCA_052035295.1 Pseudomonadota bacterium | reverse complement strand
CTGGCAGTCGTCGAACCGTATAGCGCCGGCATGGGCGGTGGTGGGTTCTGGCTGCTGCACGATTCCACCCGCCAGCGTGACATTTTCATCGACGCGCGCGAAAAGGCCCCTCTGTCGGCTCATCGCGACATGTATCTGGACGCCAGTGGCCAGGTGCAGCCGGAAGCCTCCATCAACGGCCCACGCGCCGCCGGCATTCCGGGGCAGGCCGCCGCCTTTGCCCACCTTGCCCGCCTCTATGGCCGCCTGCCTCTCGGCACCACCCTCGCCCCCGCCATCACCCTGGCGCAGGAAGGTTTTCCGGCCCATCGCATCTACCTCGACATGCTCAAGATTCGCGCCGATGTGCTGCAGCGTTATCCGGACAGTCAACGCATTTTTCTCAATGGTGGCCGGGAAATCCGTGAAGGCACGCTGATCCGCCAGCCAGAGCTGGCCAACACGTTGCGCCAACTTGCCCGCCTCGGCCATGAAGGTTTCTATGCTGGCCCCACAGCAACCGCGTTAGTAGACGGCGTCAATAACGCTGGCGGGCAGTGGACGCTGGCCGACCTGCAGCAATACGAAGTCATCGAGCGCGATCCGCTGCGCGTTGATGTCTCCATGCAGGCGGCGCAGGGCCTGGCGCCCGTGAATGCGACCCTGATCACGGCGCCACCGCCCTCTTCGGGGGGCGTTGCTCTTGCCGAGATGTTCAACATGCTGGCGCAGTTCCGCTGGGGAACGCTGGACGGGCCCGATCAGGTACACCTGCTCAGTGAAGTCATGCGCCGCGCCTATCGTGACCGGGCCGAATTTCTCGGTGATCCCGATTTCACCGGGATTCCCCTGTCAACACTGCTGGGCAAACCACACGCCGACCAACAGGCCCAAAGCATCAGCCTGTCGAAGGCAACCCGCAGTGGCGCGCTCGGGCGCATGCTGGAGGTTTCTTCGGGCACCCACACAACCCATTTTTCGATCATGGATGCCGACGGCAACAGCGTTGCAGCCACCTTGTCGATCAACCTGCCCTTCGGCTCGGCCTTTACCGTGCCGGGAACGGGTGTGCTGCTCAACAACGAAATGGATGATTTCTCGGCCAAGGTCGGCGCAGCCAACGCCTATGGTCTGGTCGGTTCCGAAGCCAATGCCATAGCACCGGGCAAGCGTCCACTATCGAGCATGACGCCGACGTTCATCCGCTTCGAACGGGCGGGGGAGCACTATGTCGGCGTGCTGGGCACACCGGGAGGCAGCCGCATCATCTCGATGGTGTTCCTGGGAACGCTGGCGGCCTTGCAAGGCGCTCCGGTGGAACGCTGGGTTGACCGTCCGCGCTTTCATCATCAGTACCTGCCCGACGAAATCCAGTACGAACCCGGCAGCCTGAGCCCTTCTACACAAGCCATCTTGCGGGCGAAGGGACACACGCTCACCGACACCCGCCGCCACTACGGGAACATGCAGGCGGTTCTGTGGAGGAAGAGCGACAACAGCCTTTCCGCCGCCTCCGACCCGAGAGGCATCGGGCTAGCCAAGGTGGTTGCCCGCGCGCCAGAAAAAGCGCCAGCCCTGGAACCCACCCCTGCCTTGCCCTACGCCATGCCCTGAATCGATGAAACGGGTCACGCCCCTGAATAACAGGCACAAAAAAGGCCGGTGTGTTGACCGGCCTTCCAGAACACTCGGAGCCCCACCGTAGGGGGCCCTTCAACACCGATGCGCATGCTTGACGCGGATCGGATGCTCAATAATTGTCGCTGTCGTCCATATGCTTCATGGAGCAGCCCAGGCAACGCATGAAGGTCGCCTTGAACGGGGTTGCCACCAGTGTAGTGCCGGCTTCACCGACATTGCCCCCCACAGCAGAAAAAGGCAAGGAAACGACGAATAGCCCGGTACCCACCAGGGTCGTAACGAACAACAAGGGACGAGCCAACACCACATCTGCGGTCATTTCGAGGCCGCTGGGGCGATCCACGAGCGAGGCGGCATTTGCAAAGCCCGGTGCAGAAGCCCAAACCGTCATTGCCAGCGCCACCAGACTCTTTCTCATCATTGCCTTTACCTTCGTCATGTTCAACCCTCGTGTCGTTTGTTGCCGGGCGCAAGCCTGCCCACATCCATTCACTAAGTTTGGCAGAATTTACAGAAAACGGTAGCACGTTGTCCGAGACGCGTCTCACGCAATGTTTCACCACATTCGCGACATGGCTCTCCGCCGCGCCCATAGACCCGTAACGTCTGCTGGAAATATCCGGGCTTGCCATCGCCCCCGACAAAATCCCGCAGCGTCGTTCCCCCCTGCCGGATGGAAAACGCCAGCACTTCACGCACCGCCGCTGCCAAGCGTTCATAGCGCTCAAGGCCGATGCGTCCGGCAGCACGTGAGGGAAGGATGCCCGCCATGTGCAAGGCCTCGTTGGCGTAGATATTTCCCACCCCGACCACCACATGACTGTCCATCAGGAAGGTCTTGACCGGTGCCTTGCGACCGCGACTGACATCAAACAGATACCGCCCGGAAAAATCGTTTTCCAGTGGCTCTGGCCCGAGTGACGCCAGCAAGGGGTGCTCCGCCGTCTCGCCCGCACACCATAACCACGCACCAAAGCGGCGCGGGTCGTGATAACGCAGGGTAATGCCATCATTGAAAACAACATCCACATGGTCGTGGAGTTTTGGCGTTTCTGCTCCCGTCAACACACGCAAGCTACCGGACATGCCCAGATGGACCAACGCCACCCCTTGGCTGAAATGCAGCAGCAGGTACTTGCCACGACGCCCGACATCTTCAAGCGTTTGCCCTGCAAGATGGAAAATTTCGGGGGAAACAGGCCAGCGCAGCTGCGGCTGGCGCACAATCACCTGCTCGACAGACTTGCCACGGATATGCGGAAGAATGCCCCGTCGGGTGGTTTCGACTTCTGGAAGTTCAGGCATGACTGAAAGGATTCACGACAAACATGCCAAGACTGTACCGAAAAAAAGCGTTCCCGCCAACGAGCACGCCCAGATCGCCCGCTGAAACGCGCCGACTCAGCGGCGAAAACGGGATGTACCGCCGGCTCTCGGGGTCGCAGGCGCGGATTCCTTGTCACTGCGTCCAACCATGGAATGACGTGCGACTTCCGACCATTGCAGTGCTTCGAGATAGGTTTCCCACATGTCGGCAGCGGAAAGCGCTTCCATCTGACCATCATGCCAGCGACCTGATTCGTAAGCCTCGACGGCACTCAGCACATCACCGATGTCGCCACTGCCGTTGAGCAACGCCATCTCGAGCTCGGCCGAGAGGGGCATCTGTGTCACGATGTCATCAATGGGCCGATCCAGCAGGGCATCAAGGAGCGACAGCAATCCAGCCGTGAAATAGGTGCCCGGATTATGCCGGCGCAATCGCTTGGCCAGCATTTCACACATTTTGGCTCGCACCATCGCCGTTATCAGCAATTCATTGGGCTTGTTGTCGATACTGGAAAGTACCAACATGCTGGCCCAACGACGCAGCTCATAAGAGCCCAGCAAAATAATGGTTTCACCGATGGTTTTTACCGTGCGCGCCAGCCCGAACGACGCCGAGTTGACCACGCGCAGCAATTTGTAGGAAAGACGGGGATCCTGGCAGATGATACGCTCAACCCGATCGACATCGTAATCGTCTTTGGCCAGCTCACTCAGGAGCGTCGTTATGACCATTGACGATGCCGGCACCGACTTGCTCGACATGACATGCGGCTTGCAGAGAAAATAACCCTGGAAGTAATCGAAACCCAGCGCGCGATACAACTCGAACTCTTCGTGGGTTTCGACTTTTTCGGCCAGCAAACGGCCCGAGACATCGCAGACCGCGCACAGTTTCGCCATCTGGTCTTTGACACCTTCGGGTTTCAGCTGGCGCACATCGAGTTTGATGAAACTCGCATGGGGGATCAGGGGTTTCCAGTGATCGCTGTAAACGAAGTCATCGAGCGCCACGCGATAACCGAGCGACAACAGGTTCTTCACTTCCTGGATAACGTTGGCATCCACCACGACATCTTCAAGCACTTCCGGAATCAGCAGCTTCTGCAATCCCTTGGGCAGCAAGCCCTGCGTCAGGATGTCCTGGGTGATATTGACGAGCGCGGGCAGACCACTGGTAATTTTTTCCAGCCCGATTTCAGAGAAGGCATTGACCAGCACCTGCATGGAGGCCACGTTGGCGTCCCGGATACCGGCCGCCGAGTTCATGTGGCTAGCCCGATAGAGTAGCTCATAGCCCACCACGTGCAGCTGGCGGTCAAAGATCGGTTGTCGGGCAAGAAAGATTTCCATGCAAGCCTGCATCCTACACTGCGGTGCCCAGCGGGGCACGGTCAAACCACGAGAATGATTCTTTAAGTGTGGCAGAAAATGCAGTAATGACAGGATTTTTGCGCAACAGGGAGAATGGGCGGGAAATCAGGACATTAAGTTGCCCGTGACCCCATTCAAAAACACAAAAAGCCCGCTACCGTGAGGTAGCAGGCTTCCGGGAGACGTCGCGGGGGCGTGATTACTTGATCTTGCCTTCTTTGTAGATCACGTGCTTGCGAACGACGGGATCAAATTTTTTGATCTCCATCTTCTCAGGCATATTCCGCTTGTTCTTGTCGGTGGTGTAGAAGTGGCCAGTGCCAGCGCTGGATATCAGACGAATTTTCTCACGCATGGGAGGACTCCTTAAAATTTCTCGCCGCGTGCACGCAGATCTGCAAGCACTTGGTCGATACCGACTTTATCGATTACACGCATGCCCTTGGAGGACACACGCAGACGCACGAAACGCTTCTCGCTCTCTACCCAAAAACGATGGTAGTGGAGGTTGGGTTCGAAGCGGCGCTTCGTTTTGTTGTTAGCGTGGGACACGTTGTTCCCAACAATGGGACGCTTACCGGTCACCTGACAAACCTTGGACATTTTCCATCTCCAGAATCGCAAAACACACCCCCGCGTTCACGCTGGATGGACCAGGGGACGCAGGTAAAACCAGTTATTCGCTAAGTCTACGGCATATGTCTGCCAAAAGACTGACCACGAGGCGCACACGCACCAAAGGGGACGACTTTATACCAGAAGGGTTCCGGCATGGCAAGGTGAATCACCAGCAGTCGTCGTTAGTGCCGCCGCGCACCCCGCGCTCATCGAGCGTGAATGAAGCGCAGTGGGTGTCGGCGGCTTGAGAGCCGCCTTCGGCAGGGACTGCTGTAAGGTCGTAGGTAGCCGCGGTCAGGGTGGATGACAGGGTGTAGAAGTTGTTCGTCGTGTTGCCCGAAGAAATTGTACAGCCGACATAAGTTGCCCGCATAGAAAAGCACCGCTCCAGCAACTGGGCATTTTCGAGCAAGGCCGCCGTGGCTTCGGAACGCCGGGTTTTCTGGACATTGCCCTGATATGACGGAATGGCCACGGCGGCGATAATCGCCACGATGGCCAATGCTATCATCAGTTCGGTCAGGGTGAATCCGTTCACCCGCTTCATGGCGCCTGCAGCGAAAGTCTTTCTGTTCATGGGATACCCTTTTTTCAATGCAGTTGACGCCAGGACATGCGGCCGGCGGATACCGTCGCACAGTTACCATTCTCCTCACAGCTGACCGCCGAATTGGTCACGGTCACCAGTGAGCGCGAGGCCCCCGTAGATCCCATCGCCTTGACAATGGTGTTGTCTTCGGGATTGGTCAGCGCCGTCGGCTGACTGAGAATGCCGTCGTCATAGGAGAAACCGGATACCATCTCGTCGTTCTCGTCGATCACGCCATCACCGTTGGTGTCGAGGATATTGAAACCAATCATCGCACCGCTGGTGCGGTTCACTTCGAAGAAGTGACTGGAGCCGCCGCCCTGGCACTGGTCAGTGTTGCCAGGCAGCAAAGTGGTGAACAACAGGCGTGGGCCATAGGTAATGGCAGCAGACACGCTGCGTTCGCCGACGTAGGTACTGCCTTCCCCGGCAGAATTGCCGCCGGTGATCAGATTCATATACCAACCGCGATCCGGGTCATCCTCACTTTCGTAGTCAACTTCGTTCTGGGTCGAGGTGTAGAAGGTCTGGTCCACACCATCCGTCGTGCTGCCCGTGAAACTACCGTTGATCCATTGCTGAACCAGGTCGGAGCGACTGACTTGATCGTTGTCGCCGATATCCAGCAAGGCATAGACGCTGTTATGACGGGGCAAGGTGGTGTTGATAAAGGTATCATCACCCGTTTCAAAATACTTGCCAGTACCGAAGTGAACGATCACGTGGTCACTGTAGTCCGATACGGTGGGCGCCCCGGTGATGGGCTGGGGATTGCCCAGCTTGTCTTCGGCCTCGAAGAACACGTTGGCAGTCCAGCTGGCACTGGAGGTACTGCTGAGATCAAATTTCCAGAAGTTACCGCGCAGATCGCCGCCATAAACGGCAATGACTGTCTTGTCATCATCCCCGCCCAGACGCAAAGCCACCGATGACAAACCGTTATTCGTGCCGACCCCGGTATCGATCTTGCGGATCAGGGCGCCCGTAGCCAGGTTGACGACAAACAACTGGGCGCGATCGCCGCTACTGTCATAACCGTTACCAAAAATCGCTGCCCAGGTGCCATTGGCCAGCTTGCCGATCAACGGGCGACTGTAGGTATACCCCAGCTCGGCGTGGGTGTATTCCCAGAGCACATCACTGGTGGCAAAGGTATTGTCGGTCACGTCCAGCGCGAAAATACTGCGACCGCCGGAGTTGAGACCACCCACCAGCGCCGTACGCCAGCAACCGCTGGAGGTCGCATCCGGCGCGCCGGAACAGCCCGCGACGTTGATATAGGCATCGCTCACGGACGGTGATCCATCAACAAAGAAGCGGTGTTGATTGGTGGACTCTACGCCGTAGCCTTTCTGCGTGAGTTTGTACAACTTGTAGTCGATCGTTTCGCCCGAATTGTAGACACCGTTGTTGTCGGTCTCTGTCCAGTTCATGTAGACACCGTTCGGAATAAAAGCGAAACGCTCGTTACCATTGCTGGTATCAAAACCATGCAACATGCCGTCATTCGCCCCTACAAACAGCAAGCCGTTGGGCCGCAGGGTCGCCTTGCGCGCGACGAATGCCCCATAGGTGCTGCCGCCCGTCGTGATGGTCGCTAGCCCTTCATCGCTGTTGGACGACACAAATGCCGGGTTGGAGTTGATGATATCGCCGATCAGGCCACGATTGCGGATTCTGAATGCCGCCACCGCCGTTTGATCGGTGCCGCGCAACCAGTTCACCACCTGCCCGCCCAGAGTCGCATTGCTGGTGCCACCTGTCAGATAGGACTGTTGTGTCGAAGACAGATTGTTCCAGGCCAGGGTGATACCCCCGGTACCCGGCCGGTAGGTGTAGACCGCGCGCCCCGGAGTCACGGTTTGCTGCGCCCGCCAGGTCACCGAATCTTCATCTGCCTCTCCATCGACAATGGGAATCGCCACGACATCACCACTCCAGTCCGAGGTATTGAACTTGGCCTGATAAATGAAGCTGCCTGTGCTGAACTCACTGGAGTTGGTCGCTACCGCCGACGCCGACATACTCAAATCCGTGATCGACAGGAATGCCGCATTGAGGTCGCGTGACAGTGCCGCACCATCGGTAGAGAAGTACGCTTTGCCCGGCCCGGTACTGAAGATGCCAAAGCCAGCGGAGGTAAGATCTATGGCCGTTGGGCTGGCGGTACAAATGGTATTGCTGCCAGCAGCAGCCACGCCCAGACGGAACGTGTCAGCATCCACACGGATGACGCAATACTTGCCACGAGCATAGGATTCCGTAGCGGGAGCCGGTGTACTGTCGGGTTCGCGATCGGTTTCATAGGGATAGAGGCCTCCCACGGTCGGCAGATTGCCCGTAAAACTGAAGCTTTGCGATGCGTTACCGCCATTGGAAAGATCAACATAAGTGCCGGCCAGTGCGTTGGACGAAGATAGTGCCAGACGGAACGTGGTATCGCTCAAGCGTATGACGTAATAGGTACCGGCCGTTTCATGGAAAGTGTTGACCACGTTGTAGTTGAACGTGAAGTTCTGTTGTGCCCCCCCGGCACTGATGACATCCACCTCGCCGCCACCGCAGGCCGTGGCCAGCGTGAACGTGTTGGCGCTGAGGATGGTTCTGACACAGTAGCTTTGCGGGCCATCATCGGCCGCCGGCATAGCGCGGTTGTACGCGAAGTACTGGCTGTCATTACCCGTACCGGTGAGATTGGCTACCGCCCCGCCCAAGGTCTGCGACACACGAATAGAGTTGTTGCCTGCCGGGCAGCTGGCATAAAGCGTGGTGACTGCTCCACAGCTCGCCACATAGAGTGCTGTCCCATCGCCGACGTTGGTGCCATTAATAGTCATGCGAGTCGTGCCACCGCGGTAGTAGTAAAGCGGTGTTCCGACAAGAAGGTTGCGTGTATTTCCGAAGACAATGTATTCCGTCGAGGTGCTGACGTCGGCACGGCGGAAGCCTTCGGTCGTCGCGGCGCCGGTATAGCGGAAACTGTTGGTGCCCGTGGTGGTATTGGTAAGCACGGTCGAGCCCGCCGTCATATGAGACGTGCTGCCGGTAAACACATTGGACGCAAGGTTGATACCCGCATTGGCGACGGCCACCGAGGCGGAAACGGACGTTGTTTCGGTGCGGATGTGGGTCAGTGCAGTACCACCCTCCGAGGAGTAGACCACGGGCGATCCTGTGGCAGGCACAATGGTCCCGTTGTTGACAGTAATCTGTTCGGTGCCGGTATTCCCCGTTCCGGTAATGGTCAGCTCACCTTGCTGATTGAGATATTGAATGTAGTCTCCGGTCGCCAACCCGTGACCGCGAACGCGGATAGTGTTGGCGGCCACATCGACATCGGTGGCATCAATAGGCAAGCGGTTGACCAAGGGAGTATCCCTGAGCAATTCGTTCTGCACGTCAAAACCGATCGTGTAAGTCACCACGTTTTGCGTAGGGAAGGCCGGATCGTCCCAGCTCTTGCCGGCACAATCAAGGCCGGCAGTTCCCGCCCCGGTGGGGCTGCCCGTCGGGCAAGTCGTGGTGCTGGAAGCACCTTTCATGTCGATGTCATAGGCAAACTGGGCAACGTCATCGGTCAAGGGATAGTAGCCATCACTGTCACCCGACATCTTTGGATCAGGAAAGCCATCCCAGCTGGTGCCAGCCGTATCGAAGTTGTAACTACCCCAGGGGTTGGTCACCCCCCCGGTCTGGGTATCCCCCGTCGTTCCGGCCCCCTTGAGGGTGCCATCGCTGACCCCCGACCCGGGATTTTCCATGCCACGGGTGGGTTTGCCATCGGTGAGCACAATGGCAAAATTCTTCTGGCAGCGGTACTGGATGGGCGACGTGTAGGTGGCAACCGAACTTGAACTCGTATTGGAGCGGTTCATGCCCCGGTAATAACGTACGGACTCGTAAAAGGCTGTTGCCAGGGGCGTCCAGTCATCGGCACCAAATCCACTGATGGTGCTGCTTAAATCCGTTGCCGAGCTACCGCAGGGCAACTGGTAGCGCCCATAAGTGTCGTTGAAGCGGAATAGACCGATCCGCATGTTGGCAGCATTGTCATTGACCACCTGGGTGGCCACCGATTTCATCGAGGTTATTTTCGTGGTGCATCCGGAACTTGAACCAGCCGGGCAATTACCCATACTGCCTGAGGTATCAAGCACCATCATGACATTGGGCTGCGCGCCCGAGGCCCAGAACAAAGGCAGTGGCGCATACCCATAATCCGCCAGCACCGAACTGGCGTAACCACTGACCCCCAAGCCAAGGGCAAGGGCAACGGATGTGGAAATACGGCCAGGCAATGCTGCATCCTGCGAGCTTTTGCGATGATGCAATTTCATAAGCTCAACCTCTTTTATTTGACTTGTACCGTTGACGATGCAGAGCATGCGATCAACTGTTAATCTACTCTGCGATAAACCGACTGCAGCACCACGACCGCATTGGTCGTCATGCCATAGGCGCGAGCTGTGATACGGTAATCCGTGATTCGATCACCACCTACCACGTTGGCATTCAGTGTTCCGGCGACATGACTGTATGCTGCCGGCAACTGCTCAATGACATAGGTGGGCATTGCAGCGACACCCGTCAGCGTGCCGCCGTACGTAATCACCTGTGCGTTATTGCTCCAGTTGGCCGATGTCGGGCTCCAGAAATCGGCCTCCGATACCACCGCCGAGTCCACTCGCCGGGTCAGTCCGGCCAGTGTCGAAATGCTGACGGCGCCCGTCACCGCGTTCCAGGCGGAGGCAGACTGTATGGTTTGCTCGGCTTCCCGAAGGGCAGCTTCCGCTGCCTGTTGCGCGAGTTCGCGATCCCGTGTGCTGGTGACCATGCGCTCCTGCATCAGGGTGTCGCGCATTCCGGAAACCCCCACGGTGGTCAACAACATCAACAAGATGAGACCGACGATCAGCGCTGCTCCCCGCTGATGTTGCCCTGTAACGCAACGACTACGCTGCATAAGACTTCTCCCGCTCAAAACGTGTTGACACGACTACGGACACCCGACGCGCCCATGAAAACCATGCGAAGCCGCTTGTCCTCCATGGTCTGGGAATTGTCAGTGTCGAAGGGTGGGTAGATCAGGGTTTGCTCTTCGGACAGCAACGAATCATCACTGCGTACCAGCAAGGCATAGCGCACGGCCCGCACCAGATTGGTATCCCCATCCCAACCGCTCCACTGCGCTGCAGTGATGCTCCCGGCCGACGCATAGGAATCAATGTTGTTGTCGGCATTGTTATCGATACCAAATTCGATCTGGAGGTCTTCGACCCCAGGCAACAAGGCCTCGCTGCTTTCACCGCTCGCGGCTGCTTCTATGGCGCTGTAGCGGTAAAGGGTCGGGACATCGCCATTGGTACTGTCGATGCCGACGTAATAGACGACGGTATCCAGCTGCTTCACTGTGGCGCCCACCGCGAGAAACGTACCGGCTTGCGCACAACCGGAATCCAGCGACGCCAGACTGCCCGTATTACTGGTCAACTCGTAAATTCTGAGAGCCGCGCAATCCCCGATGCTGATGAAACCTGAAGCAGGCAAGGTGCCGTTCACAGAAATCGAAGTGGGTACCGGTGAGAGATTTACTTGGTTACTGAGCACCCCTACCTCGGTGGAAAGCCGCAACACCAGCACATCGGTTCCCGCCAACGGCTCAGGATCCAAGGCGGCTATCGGGTTGGCGGTGATGTCGTTGTAGCCGAACACCACCCGGTTGAAGTCGTTCATGACATCATCGGCGTCATCCAGCATGTTGATACGTTCGGGTTGCCCCGCGCAGCTGGCCGTGGTTGCATCCGGGGTGCCGGCGATGGTGGTCTCGTCCAATACAAAGGAATCGCCACTACCACACCCGTAATCACCGGCTGCACGAATTTCATTCCCGATGAATTCCTGTGCCAGGCGGCCGTTTTCCTGCATACGGGAGGTGTTCTGCTGCAGGCTGTAGGCTTGCTTACCCGAAATGAAAGCCTCCATGGCGCCCCACGAGAGAAAGATTCCCAGCGCAATGGAGATCATCAGTTCGATCAGCGACAGACCGGATTGGCGGGAATACTTGTACACAGCCCGGGTTGAAACAGGTTTGCTGGCTTTCATATCTGGGACTCCGCCTGCACTGTTTCAAAGCCCTGAGAAGCATCAATACGATCAGACCACCGAACTTGCACCGAACACACGCGACTGGTCGGGTTGCACGCGATAGAACCGGCACCGTTGGGTAAACTACCCGCGAGAAAGCTGGTCCATACCCATAGATCCCGCTGGGTTTGTGTCAACGAGTTCCCGGTGATCACAGAATCAAACGAAATGTTGTAGCCAGCAATGCTGTCGGCATTCAAACGGATGAGGTCCAGCATCATGTTAGCCGCCACAACCGCCTGCGAGCGCTGATAAGCGGACTGATTGAACTGCACGGCCTTGATCTGCATGGCGCCCAGCCCCATAAGGCCCACCGACAGCACCAGAAAAGCCACCAGCACCTCGATCATTGAGAAGCCACGCTGCCCCCGCAAAACACGAAACGATAGGTTTCCACTGCGACGTTGATACATTGAAGCCTCCCCTTTGAAACCGGGCCAGAACCGAATCCGACCGTTGTTCGACGCCATCATGGGCAATCATTCACGCTGGTCGAAACGCGCCCCACCGTATTGACGTTCACGGTATAAACCTTGCCCAACGTGCCATCACAAACCGACGCCGTGAACACTCTCGCCGTGGGCGTTCCCGAAGCGTCAACCGACCGACCACGATTGTTGAAGAGCAATAGCGCATCCCCGGTCGCACTCAAATGGGCGTTGGCCTCTCCGACCTTGAGTACTGTCGCCGCCGAAAGCGTCCCGGTATACATGACCCAGCCATCTTCCCAGCTGCCATCGCAGGAAGGAGAAGAACCAGCGGGATCCGTACTGCCGCAGACAGACACCGTCGCGCCTCTCGCAATCGCCTCGGCACGCGTCAGATTGATCACCGACACGAGGTTCCCGGTCGCGCTCGACGCCCGGTTACTTGCAATCATCGAATTGAAGGAAGGCGCAGCGAGGCCCGCGAGAATCGCTACGATCGATAGCGTGATGAGCAGCTCGATCAGCGTCATGCCGCCGGATCGCTTGTGCCCGCTTGCCAGGGTTTGCCCCATAGGAATCACCTTGCCTATTTACTGATCACTTCTGACTAAAAAGTAGTCAATGACCCTGAAAAACGACAATGGTGAAAAGATAGGCGGCCCTAAATTGGGCGCCAACGGTCATAGGCAGGGGAAGGAACAGGCCAAATTGCGACGGGGGTCACAACCACCCACGTTCCGCCAGGGAAACCACCTCGTCATCCCCGATGACAAGATGGTCGAGCACCCGAATATCGACCAAACCCAGCGCCTCCTTGAGCCGACGGGTGATCGACTGGTCGGCCTGACTGGGCTCGGCAACCCCGGAAGGATGATTATGGGCGAAGATCAGCGCGCCCGCATTGCAGCGCAGGGATTCCTTGACCACCTCACGCGGATAGACGGCCGCGCCATCAAGGGTGCCGTAAAACAACTCCTTGTACTGAATCAGCCGATGCTGACTATCGAGGAACAGCGCCGCAAACACCTCGCGCTCATATCCCCGCATGCGCGCCTGCAGGTAACGCCCGACCTTGGCGGGTGAGGTGAAGGCTTCTTCCCGCACCAGGGTTTGTTCGAGATAGCGGCGCCCAAGCTCCAGCGCAGCCTGCAACTGCACATACTTGGCTTCGCCAACGCCCCGCACCGCCGCCAGTTCCTTGCCGCTGGCATCCATCATCTGGCGCAAGCCACCAAATTGGCGCAACACCTCACGCCCGAGTTCCACGGCGTTCATGCCGGCGATGCCGGTGCGAAAGAAAATCGCCAGCAATTCGGCATCGGTAAGCGCCTCTGCGCCCTTTTCCAGCATTTTTTCCCGGGGTCGGTCGGCAGTGGGCCAATCGCGAATCGACATTGTTTTCTCCGTGTGTTGCCAGCATGTTCATGGGCGATCCTGCAGGAAAAAGACCCAAACGGCGTAAATGAGGGCGCTTTCCAAAGGCATCCCCACCCCCTATAGTTGCATGCATACGATTCACAGACGTCCTTGAGCCACCGCATGAGCCTGAACAATCGCCGTATCGTGCTTGGAATCACCGGTGGCATTGCCGCCTACAAAGCCGCCGAAATCACCCGCCGCCTGCGCGACAGGGGCGCGCACGTACATGTCGTCATGACCGACGGTGCCCAAGCCTTCATCACACCCCTGACGTTACAGGCCGTGTCCGGCAACCCCGTGCATACCAGTCTGCTCGATCCCGCTGCCGAAGCGGCCATGGGCCACATCGAACTGGCGCGCTGGGCGGAATTGATTCTGGTGGCGCCGGCCACGGCCGATTTCATTGCCCGCCTCGCCCACGGTCACGCCAACGATCTGCTGTCCACCCTCTGCGTCGCCGCGCGTTGCCCGATTGCCATCGCGCCTGCCATGAATCAGGCCATGTGGGCCGCACGGGCAACGCAAGACAACGTCGCGACTGCACGGCGCAGGGAGGTACATGTGTGGGGGCCGGGCGTAGGCGCCCAAGCCTGCGGCGATGTCGGCGCGGGCAGAATGCTGGAACCCGATGAACTCGTGACCGCGACCTGTGCATTGTTCGAGCAGGAAAGCGCACTCGCAACGCGCCCCCTGCAGGGCAAAAAAGTCGTACTGACTGCCGGCCCCACGCGTGAAGCCATCGATCCCGTGCGTTTCATCAGCAATCACAGCTCCGGCAAGATGGGGTTCGCGCTGGCGGAAGCCGCCGCACGCGCCGGCGCCGACGTCACTCTCATTGCCGGTCCTGTGCAGCTGGCGACCCCGGCCGGGGTCAATCGCATCAATGTGAGCAGCGCCGTCGACATGCTGGCTGCCGCCGAAGCGCACTGCAGTGGCGCCGATATTTTCATTGCCACGGCCGCCGTCGCCGACTACCGCCCGGACACTGCTGCCCTGCAAAAAATCAAGAAACAGGGCAAAGGCGATCCCATAACGCTCACCCTGGTGGAAAACCCGGATATCGTCGCAACCATTGCACAACGTACGCCCAAACCCTTCACCGTCGGCTTCGCGGCTGAAACGCAAAATGTCATCCAGTACGCGCAGGACAAAATCCGGCGCAAGAATCTCGACATGATCGTGGCCAACGATGTGAGCGAGCAGGGAATTGGTTTCAACAGTGAAGAGAATGCCGTCACAGTCATCTGGCCGGGCGAGGAGCATCATCTGCCACGCGCCAGCAAACTCCTGATTGCCCAACAAATCATTTTGCTGATAAACGCCCGGTTTTCCGGATCAACCCGCCGTTCGGACGGTTAGAGTTATCCGGCATGGATTGCTAAGCTAATTATTCAACACCGAACGACTTGCACAGGATTTTTCGCAGCATGCTCAAACTCGGCCGAAAGACAGCCACGCCAACGACGGCAGGCCCGGCTCCTTCTGCACCCAAGAACGACGCCCCCGCCAAAAAGCCGGCCGTTGGCGCTACCCTGTGGCGCAGTCTGCTGCCCTCCATTGCCGGCAGTGGCATCGCGGTGCTGCTCGCAGGCGGCGTGCTGTACGGCGTGCTGGTGCAACAGGCGGGCAATGAGGTCACCCAGACGTTGGTCTCGAACGAAAGCCAGGTCGTCATGCAGCGGGTGGTACAACAACTCGACGCCCTGCACCAAAACAGCGCCGTGGTGGCGCGCGCGCCGCAACTGCAACGCGCCATTGCGGCAGGCGATACCGTACAACTGCAAGCCATGGCCGATGACTATCGGGAAGCCTTGCAGGCCACGAGCGTGCGGATTGTGCTTCCCCATCAGGGCCGCAAGGATGACACCAGTGCCCCTCCCATCAGCTTTGCCCAACTGGAAATGATCAAGGCCGCCGAAGGCGGGCAAGCCCCTCCCCCCGAAATTCATCGTGCGCAGGACAAGTCCTATGTGAGCCTCGTGATTCCGGTCAAACAAGGTGAAACGACACTGGCAAGTCTTTACACCGCGTTTGATTTTGGCGCCTTGCGACAGAAGGTAGGTCGCCTGCCCGCCAATATCGGCTACCTCGAATGGATACAAACCTTTCCGGGCACACCACCGCTCGTCGTGACCAGCTTTGGTGACGCCGGCAACAAAGTCGGGACACCGATTCCGTTGGACTGGGGTGTACCGCACTGGTCGCTGCGGGCCTACCCACTTGCCCAAGACAACCTGTTGGCGTCGCTCACCCTTCCTCTCGCACTGTGCATTGGCTTTGCCGCGATTGCGGTCTCTGCACTTGGCGTGCTCGGGCTTGCGCTGGTTAATCGTCAATTACAGTTCAACGCACAATCCCTCGCTGGCCACTTCCAGGCCATGGTAAGTCGCGACAAATACAACCCCAAGTTCTCGCTCAGGCTGTTTGCCTCGCTTGCCGACAGCATCGAGCGCATGTTCCATGAATACGATGCCCAGGTACGCCAACAGAGCAATAACGCCCGCCCTGAAAAACCGACCGCGGGCACGCCGTTCAAGCACATGATGGACGCGGACGATGACGACCCGCTGGATATCAGCCTCAACGGCGACGACAACAACCTGCTGGGCGGCAGCAGTCGCGCGCCAGAAGCCCTGCAGACGACGACAGACGACGACTTCGACGCCCTGGGGCTTGATGATATCGATCTCGCCGAACACGAAGTCACCCTGCCCGTCGAGGGCATTCCGGCCGAAATATTCCGGGCCTACGACATCCGGGGCATCGTCGGCAGCCAGCTGACACCCACCATTACCCGACTGATCGGCAGCGCCATTGGCACCCAGGCCATCGAAGCCGGTCAACGCAGTATCGTGGTGGCCCGTGATGGCCGGCTTTCCAGCGAATCGCTCCAGCAATCACTGGTGGAAGGTCTGGTCGAAGCGGGTCTCACCGTCATCGACATCGGTATGGTGCCAACGCCGGTGCTCTACTATGCGACGCACACCCTCGAAACGCAGTCCGGGGTCATGGTGACCGGTAGCCATAACCCGCCCGAGTACAATGGCTTCAAGATCGTCATCAACGGCATTACGCTGGCCAATCAGCAGATCGACCTGCTGCGCCAGCGCATCGAGCAGGGGCGTTTTGCACGCGGCCAAGGCAGCTTCGAACGCCGTGACATCCTCAAGGACTATCGCGATCGCATTACCCATGACGTGGTACTGGCCAAGCCCATGCGCATCGTGGTCGACTGCGGCAACGGTGTGGGCGGTGTCATTTTTCCCGAGGTCATGGACAAGCTGGGGTGCAGCGTCACCACCCTGTTCGGTGAGGTTGACGGACGCTTTCCCAACCACCACCCGGATCCCAGCATTGCCAGCAACCTCAACGCATTGATCGAGGCGGTTCGCAACAAGAATGCCGATCTTGGCATCGCGATCGACGGGGATGGCGACCGCATCGGCATTGTGACCAAGCAAGGCCAGATCATCTGGCCGGATCGCCTGCTGATGCTCTATGCCCGCGACCTGCTTTCTCGCAACCCGGGCGCTGACGTGGTGTACGACGTCAAATGTACCCGCGACATCATCGATCTGGTCAGCAGCCTGGGGGGCCGCGCCATCCTCAGCCCGACCGGCCATTCACTGATGAAAGCCAAGATGCGGGAAACCGGTGCATTGGTGGGCGGGGAACTGTCCGGCCACATTTTCTTCAACGACCGCTGGTATGGATTCGACGACGCGATCTATGCCGCTGCCCGCCTGCTCGAAATCCTCTCCATGGAACCCTTCGACATCGACGAGGTGTTCGCCGAGTTCCCCGCCCGCGTCAACACGCCCGAAATCAAGATTCCGCTCAGCGAAGCCCGCAAGTTCGCCGTGGTGGAAAAATTGGCCGAGCAAGGGAACTTTAGCGGTGGCAATCTGGTGAAAATCGACGGTGTCAGGGTAGACTATCCGGACGGATGGGGACTGCTCCGCGCCTCCAACACCACGCCCAACCTGATCGCACGCTTCGAAGGCGACGATGATGCCGCCCTTGAGCGGGTCATGCAGCGCTTCCGCGAGCAGCTGCACAACGTGGAACCGGGCCTGAGCATTCCCTTCTGATTTGGGCCGGCGTATTTGCCGGCCCGCCGATTCCTGGGGCTTTCATTCGTTTCAGGCCACCCACTATCGTCCCGTTTGCAAGTGGGGCCATCCTTTTTAGTGCTGAGGGGATAGCCGAGACCGGCTGTTTTTCTGTCTATGTTGAGTAAAGATCAGGCGATGAACGTCGCCCAAGTGCTGTCAGAAGCACTCCCGTATATCCAGCGTTTCACCGGCAAAACCGTGGTCGTCAAATACGGCGGCAATGCCATGGAAACCGATGAGGTCAAAAACAGCTTCGCCCGTGACATCGTGCTGATGAAGCTGGTGGGCATCAATCCGGTCGTGGTCCACGGCGGCGGCCCGCAAATCGGTGACCTGCTGAAACGCATCGGCAAAGAAAGCCACTTCGTTGATGGCATGCGTGTGACCGACAGCGAAACCATGGACGTCGTTGAAATGGTGCTGGGTGGCCTGGTCAACAAGGACATCGTCAACCTGATCAACAACAACGGTGGCAAGGCGGTCGGCCTCTCAGGCAAGGATGCGCAGCTCATCCGCGCCAAAAAGCTCCACGTGACGAGAATGACGCCCGATATGCAGGCCCCGGAAATTATCGATATTGGCCAAGTGGGCGAGGTCGAGTCCATCAATACCGAAATCGTCGACATGCTGGTGAAGGGCGACTTCATTCCCGTCATCGCCCCTATCGGCGTGGGTGAAGACGGTTCGAGCTACAACATCAACGCCGACCTCGTCGCCGGCAAGGTCGCCGAATTCCTCAAGGCCGAAAAGCTCATGCTACTGACCAACATCAGTGGCCTGCAGGACAAGCAAGGTAATGTATTGACCGGCCTGACCACGACGCAGGTGGACGCCTTGATTGCCGATGGGACGATCTACGGTGGCATGCTGCCGAAGATTCGCTGCGCGCTTGAAGCCGTGCAGGGCGGTGTCACCAGTGCCCACATCATCGACGGGCGCGTGCCCCATGCGGTGCTGCTGGAAATCTTCACCAATGAAGGCGTGGGCACCTTGATTACCAACAAGGCCTACTCTCCCACCTGAGACTGAGCGAGGACACCATGCCGAGCGTGACGGCTGCCGACCTTCCTTCCAACAGCAATGGGAAGAAAGTGTCGCGCAAAGAACAGATCCTGCAGGCACTCGCCAGCATGCTGCAAGCCGAGCCCGGCGGTCGTATCACGACGGCCGCCCTGGCCAAGGAAGTGGGCGTTTCCGAAGCGGCGCTTTACCGCCACTTTCCCAGCAAGGCGCGCATGTTCGAGGGCTTGATCGAGTTCATCGAGGACAGCCTGTTCACCCGCATTCATACCATCATGCGCGATGAGACTTCGGCCCTGTCGCAATGCCAGCAGATCATTGTGCTGCTGCTGGTGTTCTGCGAGCGCAACCCGGGGATCACGCGTATCCTGACCGGCGACGCGATTACCGGGGAAAACGAACGCTTGCGCATTCGGGTGATACAACTGTTCGATCGCCTCGAAACGCAGCTGAAGCAAATTCTGCGTGAAGCCGAATTGCGCGAGAAATTGCGCACGCGAATGACGATTGCAGAAACGGCCAACCTGATGCTGGCCTCGGCGGAAGGCAAGATCTGTCAGTTCGTGCGCTCAGGTTTCAAGCGCATGCCGACCGAACATTGGGACACCCACTGGCGGTTCATGGCGCAGCAGGTATTTGTGAACGCAACGACTGAAAAAGCCTCATTGGCCTGATCGAACGCTACCCGATCAGCGTCGGGGGGCAGCCCCGCTCTTGTCGGCAGTCCGCTCCGTTTTTTGTAACTCCCTCACAATCTCGGGATGAGACAGCAAGTACTTGAGGCGCTCGACATCGAAATCCGCCGCCTTGCGAATGATTTCTTTCTCTTGCTGCCGCTTCTTGATGCCCTCGCCCAGGGTCGTGATCTGGCGCGAAAGGCTGTCTATTTTTTCAACGATATAATCAGGCACGGGCTGCCCGGCACGTTCCTTGTTCGCTGCCTGAGCCTGGGTAGTATCCAGCTCGGACTGCAACCGCGCCACGTTGCCCTTGTCGACTGAGATCTGCAAATCCAGCGCCTCGAGCTTGCGATCCCGTGCACGTGCAGCGTCTTCTTCCGTGGAAAACACAGCCAACAGCCGGCGATCCGCTTCGTCACGCTTTTTCTTTTCCTCTTGCGCCCTCAGCACTTCAGGCTCGCGAAGCTTGAGCTCCTCTCTTTGCTTCGGGCTCATGGAAGGAGGCACCACCTCAAGCACCGTGCCACTCGGACTCAGCACGGTGTAGCCGCGATAAATATGATCGGGCGGAATCTGAAAATCCAGCACCACTACGCCCTTGTCATTGGTGTAGCGATACAGTTTTTTCGCGCCGGGAGGCTCAGCTGACCACGCCGGCACCGACACCACCAGCGCCAGCCAACCCGCCAACGCACGCACTGCAATATGAGACATTTAACCTACCTGATGTAGCGCCTGCCACAGCACAGGCCGCGCAGCATGACACGATCTCTACCAAATTTTAGCTTTGCTTGATTCTAGCCGGAAACCGGCGCAGTGGCAGAAAGCGCACTCCTGCCGACCGGCCATCAAACCCCGTACTCGCCACGATAGCGCTCAATCGCTGCCAGGTGTATGGCAAATTCCCCATTCTCGCCTGACTTTTCCCGCAGAAATTCAATCAGATGCTCGAGTTTGATGATGCTGATCACCGGCACCTTGAAGTCACGCTCGACTTCCTGGATGGCCGACAGTTCACCACGCCCGCGTTCCTGACGATCCAGTGCCACTACCACGCCACCCAACGTGGCCGGGGAATGATCAATGATGGTCATGACCTCGCGAATCGCGGTTCCCGCCGTGATGACGTCATCGATGATCAGGACCTGCCCCTGCAGGGGGGAACCGACCAACGAACCACCTTCACCGTGGTCCTTGGCCTCCTTGCGGTTGAAACACCAGGGCACATCGCGATCATGCTGGTCTGCCAGCGCGACTGCCGTTGCCGACGCAATCGGAATGCCCTTGTACGCCGGCCCGAACAGCACGTCAAACTGCAGATCACTGTGCACGATGGCCTCGGCAAAATAACGACCCAGCTGCGCCAGCGCCCGCCCGCTGTTGAACAGACCGGCATTGAAGAAATAAGGGCTCTTGCGCCCCGACTTCAAGGTGAACTCGCCAAACTTCAGCACCTGACTGGCCAGGGCCGTTTCGATAAACGCTCGCTGAAACGCTTCCACGCGATAACCTCGCTGTTTTAAAACGGTTTTCGGAATCTCATCGTGTATGATAACCGTTTTTTAAACGATCGGAACGCCAGACTCGCCATGATCATCGTCAGCGCCAACACCAACGGCATACGTTCTGCCGCTACCAAGGGCTTTTTCGAGTGGATGCAAGCGCGCCAACCGGATGTCGTCTGCATCCAGGAAACCAAAGCGCAGATCGACCAACTCACCCCTGCCATCACCGAGATCCCCGGTTATCACAGCTATTTTTTCGATGCCGAGAAAAAGGGCTACAGCGGTGTGGCGATTTACTGCAAGAAAAAACCCGACCGCATCACCACCGGGCTTGGCTGGCCCATTGCCGATGAGGAAGGTCGTTATATCCAGATCGATTACGACAACACTCCCCACGGCAATATCAGTATTGCCTCGATTTATCTGCCCTCGGGCTCATCGAGCGACGAAGCACAGGCCAAGAAATACAAGTTTCTGGATGCGTTCCTGCCGGTATTGAGTGCATGGCGCGAGAGTGAGCGGCATTTCATTTTGTGCGGTGACTGGAATATCGCGCACAGGAACATCGACCTGAAAAACTGGCGTTCCAACCAGAAAAACTCGGGCTTTTTGCCAGAAGAGCGCGCCTGGCTGGACAAGGTGTTCGACGAGCTGGGCTGGGTGGATGCATTTCGCGTGGTGAACCAGGAACCCGATCAATATACGTGGTGGTCGAACCGGGGGCAGGCGTGGGCGAAGAACGTGGGGTGGCGTATTGATTACCACATTGTGTCGCCGGCATTGCGTGACACGATAAAGTCGGTCGAGATCTACAAGGCGCAGCGCTTTTCGGATCACGCGCCGCTGATCATGGAATTTGACCTGAAGGTGTGATCACACCCTCAGGCCAAGCCCTCACATCACCAGCCCAGCGCTTTCTGCTGCAGGGCCACCAGATCCTTGATGCCTTTTTCGGCCAGATCCATCATTCCGTTCATGTGCTCACGGCTGAACGGCTCACCTTCAGCCGTGCCCTGCACTTCGACCAGACCGCCATGCTGCGTCATGACCACGTTCATGTCGGTTTCGGCTTTTGAATCCTCAGGGTAATCGAGATCCAGCACCGGCACGCCCTTGTAGATGCCCACCGAGACAGAAGCGATCAGACGGGTCAGCGGGTCTTGCTTGACCGAACCCTTCTTGAGCAAATGCGAAAGAGCATCGACCAGCGCCACGCAGCCACCAGTGATGGACGCCGTGCGCGTACCGCCGTCGGCCTGAATCACGTCGCAATCGACGTAAATGGTGTTTTCGCCCAGTTTTTTCAGATCCACCGCTGCACGCAGCGAACGGGCAATCAAACGCTGGATTTCGAGGGTACGGCCGCCCTGCTTGCCACGTGCCGCTTCGCGATCCATGCGGTCGTGCGTGGAACGCGGCAGCATGCCGTATTCCGCCGTCACCCAGCCTTGGCCGGAACCTTTCAGGAAACGGGGTACACCCTCGGTCGCACTGGCGGTGCAGATGACTTTGGTGTTGCCGAATTCCACCAGCACCGAACCTTCGGCGTGACAGGTGAAATGACGGGTAATATTGATTTTGCGCAGTTCGTCTGGCCTTCTTCCGCTGGGGCGCATGGCAGGGTCTCACCTTTGGTTGCTGTCGTTTTTTTGGTGGCTGTGATGACTAGCCAGGGGGCAGGAGTATAAGCGAATTTTGATGCCGATGTCCGCTAGCCGATAAAGGCGACAGCCATAGCCAACAGCGGTATGATTACGCCGCCGACCCCTTTCCCCGCCGTTATCCGGCGACAGCTACCACAGGATATCGCCATGATTCGCAGCATGACCGCCTTCAGCCGCAAAGAACTCGCCACCGACGGGGGCACGCTGGCGTGGGAAATCCGTTCGGTGAACCAGCGTTTTCTCGAGGCGCTGCCGCGCCTGCCAGACAATTTCCGTGACCTTGAAATGCCTGTTCGCGAACGCCTGAGACAAAAAATTTCACGGGGCAAGGTGGAGTGCACCCTGCGCTTCAAGGGCGACAACAGCAAGGTCGCCGACCTGCGCCTGAACGAAACGCTGGTGAAACAGATTCTGGCGACCGCGCACACGCTGTCGTCACTGACCGATGGCGCCGCCGAGATCAGCCCGCAAACGCTGCTGACGTGGCCCGGCGTCGTCGAAACCCCGGAGACTGACCTGAAAGGCCTGCAGGCCGCGGCGATGAGCCTGTTTGACGAGGCGCTGGAGGATTTCATCAAGGTCCGTGAACGCGAAGGTGCTGAGCTGCGCAAGCTCCTCGAAGAGCGACTGGATGCCATCCGTGGGCATGTCGTGACCGTGCGTGAAGCCATACCGGGGATCCTGCAGGCCCAACGCGACAAGCTGGCTGCCCGACTGCAGGAGTTCATGACCAGCCTCGACAAGGATCGCGTGGAACAGGAGATGGTACTGTTGGCGCACAAGATGGATGTCGAGGAAGAGCTGGATCGCCTGAGCACCCATATCGACGAGGTGCGGCGCATTCTGGCCGAGGGTGGCGCACAGGGGCGGCGACTGGATTTCCTGATGCAGGAGCTCAACCGTGAGGCGAATACGCTGGGCTCGAAGTCGGTGCATGTCAGCACCACGCAGGTGGCGGTCGAGTTGAAGGTGTTGATCGAGCAAATGCGCGAGCAGGTTCAGAACATCGAATAGGGTGAAGGCGGGTATCAATTACTAAAAAGACGCGACATGTCTCCTAACGAAAACCAGATCGAAATCTACCAAACCAGCAACGGGCAAACTGAAATTCAGGTGCGCCTTGAGGCGGACTCTGTCTGGCTCAACAGGCAGCAATTGGTCGAGCTTTTCGGTAGAGATATCAAGACCATCGGCAAGCATATCGCCAATGTCTTTAGTGAGGGCGAGCTGATCAAAAACGCAGTTGTCGCAAATTTTGCGACAACTGCTGCCGACGGCAAAACATACCAGGTGGAACACTACAACCTGGATGTCATTATTTCCGTGGGATACCGTGTCAAATCCCGGCAAGGGACGCAATTCCGCATCTGGGCCACCCAGCGTCTGAAAGAGTACCTGGTTCAGGGTTACAGCCTCAACCGTGCCCGCTTTGACAAAAACGCCGCCGAGCTGGAGCAGGCCCTGGCGCTGATCCGTAAAACTGCGCAAAGCCCGGAACTGACAGGCCCGGCAGGCTGCGGGCTGGTGGATATCGTGTCCCGCTACACCCAAACCTTCCTCTGGCTGCAACGCTATGACGAAGGCTTGCTGGAAGAGCCCGTCGGCCAGAACGGTGGTCAACTGCCCACCCCCGAGGAAGCCATGGCAGCGCTGCTACAGCTCAAGCAGCAGTTACTGGCCAAGGGTGAAGCTTCCCACTTGTTCGCCCAAGTGCGCGATAGCGGGCTGGCAGGTATTTTCGGCAATCTGAACCAAACCGTATTCGGTGAGCCGGCATACCCCACTGTGGAAAGCAAAGCCGCCCATTTGCTATATTTCGTGGTGAAAAACCACCCTTTTTCCGACGGCAACAAACGCAGTGGCGCGTTTTTGTTTGTGGATTTTCTGCATCGCAATCAGCGCCTGCTCAGTGCAGAAGGCAATCCGGTGATCAATGACACCGGCTTGGCCGCACTGACCCTGCTGGTCGCCGAATCAGACCCGAAACAGAAAGAAACGCTGATTCGCTTGATCATGAATATGTTGCAGCTGCCGAACGGAATCGCGCCCCGATAGATCGGGCTTTTTCGCTTTCCAGGCCGTGCACA
>JBPOHS010000169.1:0-24480 GCA_052035295.1 Pseudomonadota bacterium | reverse complement strand
GAAACCGATCCACGGCGGTTGCAGCAGATCATGTCGCAGCTGTTGGACAACGCCGTCAAGTTCACCAGTGCTGGCCAGATCACGGTCGAGGTAGGCAGCACTTATCTCAAGAATCGGGGGCAATGGCTGCAGATCGTGATTGCAGACACCGGGCAGGGTATTGCCGAAGCCCGTCAGGCAGAATTGTTTCGCGCCTTTGGCCAGGTTGATGAATACATGTCGCGTGGCACTGAGGGTGTTCATCTGGGATTGGCGCTCGTCCACAAGTTCGTGACGGATCTCAACGGCGAAATTGCCGTGCAAAGCGGCGAAGGAAAAGGAACGAAAATTACCATCCGCATGCCGCAATTCGTGTCCGCGCAAGCGGAAGAAGCGGTCGACGTCGAACTGTTCTAGCGGTTGAAGCCCATAACGCCATCCATCAGGCGCGCCGTGTGCTGTGCGTCTGCGTCCACGCCGATACGCAGCATTCCCTCTGCCTGAAAAAGTCGGGTCAACAAGCCACGCCGGGCGAGATGTTCATGCAGTTCGCGTGCAGAAGCCAGTTGTATCGTCACAAACAGGTCGGTAGCGCTCAGGCGGGCGTTTTCGCCCAGGGCGTGGCCCAGTTCCGATTGCAGATGCTGGCGGGCCTGCCGCAATTGATGACGTGCTCCGGCGTGCCATTGTCTATCCGTGAGTGCCTGGCTGGCGATCCAGCGGGCCGGGTGGTTTACGGCCCAGGGCCCCAGCGCACCGAGCAGAGCCGCCAGTAATGATTCCCGGGCGAAACAAAACCCCAGACGAATCCCTGCCAGACCAAAAAACTTGCCGAACGAGCGCAACACCACAACGGAATCAGGCAGGGTGCCGGTCAGCATGCTCTGCCCTGGGGTGCAATCCATGAAGGCTTCATCCACCACCAGCAAGCCATTGAGCCGCTCAAGCCGGACAGCAAGTGCGCGCAAGGACTCCAGCGTTTGCCACTGTGCCGTGGGGTTGTTGGGGTTGATCACCACGACGATATCCTGCGCTTCCAGCGCATCGGCATCGGGCAACGTGTCATAGGACTGCAACCGGTGTCCCTGTTTCTGCCAGCAATAGGCGTGTTCCTGATAGCCGATCGTTGGCACCCACACACGGCGTTGTGATAGCAGACGTGGCAGGTTTTCTATAACGGCCTGTGTGCCTGGCACCGCCAGGAAAGAAGTATTTCCGTAGTAGCCCGCCGCCGCGACCGCCAGCTCATCTTCGTCTTCGGGCAGGCGTTGCCACACCTGCGCAGGTATCGGCGGTACCGGCCAGGCGTGCGGATTGATCGCGGTGGAAAAATCCAGCCATGCCTCCAGCGGAATACCATAGTGGGCTGCCGCCTGCCGCAATCGACCACCATGATGCTGGTTCATCTGCACCCCGACAGCAACCCGGTTGGGATGAGTAGCGCAAGTGCCACGATCCACACCATCAGCGCGCGCCACAACAAACGCTGCGCACGTAAAATATCATTGCCATCCGGTGTGTGGCCTTCGCCAAAAACGGGTTTGTCGATCCATTTTCCATGGTAGCTGGCGGGGCCCCCCAGTGTAACGCCCAGACTGCCTGCCCCCGCCGTCATGCACGGGCCGCCGTTGGGGCTTTTCAGCCGTCGGGCTTGCGTGCGCCAGCAGCGGATTCCCTGCAGCAGATTGCCGACCAGGCAGTAACTGGCTGCGGTCAAGCGGGCCGGCACCCAGGCCAGCAGATCGTCGGCGCGCGCCGCGCATTTGCCGAACCATTCGAAGCGTTCCGTGCGATATCCCCACATGGCATCCAGCGTGTTGACCAGACGATGTAACACTGCTCCTGCAGGGCCCAGCAGCGCGGCCCAGAACAGGGTGGCGAAAAGGGCGTCGTTGCCGTTTTCCAGCAGTGATTCGACAGCGGCGCGAGCGCATTGCTGCTCATCGAGCGTGTCGGCATCACGGCTGACGATCCACGAGGTGCGGGTGCGGGCTTCCTGAAGAAGGGCGTTTTCGATTGCGGGCGTGGCGTGCCGGAGTGCCTGCAGGGCGCTGGCAATGGGGGTGGTGTGTTCCCGCAAGCTTCGGAAACCCAGACAGAAATAAATGATCAACGCTTCCCATAATCCCTGCACAGCATCAGGGAAACGCTCAAGCTGCACGGCGACAAATTGCAGCGCAACAAGCAGTGGTGCAATCAGTAACAGCATGCCCAACGCACCCTTGAATAAACGAGCAACGTCGCCGCCGTGATTGGCATGGCGCTCCCAGGCTTGCGCGAGCCGGCCAAATCCCACCAGGGGATGCAAGCGGCGCGCTTCGCCAAGCCCATGGTCCAGCAACAGCGCCGTTACCAGTACCAGCAGTGAGCTGCCCCCAAAAAACGCGTCCATCATGCCGTTGCGGTCCGGCAGGCGTCGATGCCTTCCTGCACCACGTCGTACACGAGACTGCCGATGATTTCGCCCATGATCACATGCTTGCCGCAATAATCGATGGGCAACCCTTCGGGATCGCTGAAGATCGCCAGCGCATCGGTGCCGGTGCCTGTCGCAGCCAATTGCGACACCGGGCTGATGACGTCACCGTCGTGGCAGGCGGCGGTTTTGGCTTCGGTGATCAGTTGCAGGGCTTCGACCTTGGCGGTGTCGGTCAGATTGGCATTGGTAAACACGGCAATATTGATGGTGCCCACCGGTTGTGGCGCATGACGCTGGCACGACGCCCAGTCATCGCTGTCGGCGGTGTCGCCCGCCCGACGGGCATTGGCGATGCCGGTGGTGGCAACGCAGCAGACAAACACCTCATCGCGGCGCACATAGCGCACGCGGCAGGATTTCATGGAAGCCGCTGTCATCATGCCGATCGTCGGGCCGGACATACCGATGTGCTGCGCCATCTCGCGCAAGGTGTGTTCCGGCGCGGGCAGGGGGACGTCGGCGGGGGCATCGGCAGTAACGCGCAGGTTAAGCCATCCCATGGCGCGGCTCTTGCCACCATTGAGAATGGCGCTGCTCAGTACATCAAGTGGCCGCGAAAAGCGCACAGTGCAATATTCCGGATACACCTGGATATCGAGCATGGCGTTCAGGTGCAGATTGTACCAGGCACGGCCTTGTTGAGCGGTCTTTGCAGGAAAAAGGCTGGAATCGTTCATGCGTTCACGGCCAAAACAGTCAATAAAAATATGAGTTCAGTGAGTTCGATCAGGGCGCCGGTAGTATCGCCGGTGCAGCCACCGAGTCGATGCAGCATCCACCCGCGCAGAGCGAAGAACAATGCGGCCACCGCCGTAAAGCCGGCAACGGCAGACGTTAGTGGCAACAGCCAGAGGCTTGCCACGAAAACCGCCAGTGTCATGGCGGCGAGCCGGGGCGTTGACGTGGCATTCTGCATGGCTGACGCCAGTCCGTTGGGACGCACATACGGCGTTATGCGGAACAACCAGAGCGGCGCGAGTCTGCCCCAGACGCAGGCAAACAATAACGTGGCAAACGTATGGGAAACGGCAAGCAGGCTGCTGATGGCGGCAACTTTCGCCATCAGGAACAGGCATAGCCAGACCACGGCAGAAGACCCGACATGCGGATCTTTCATGATGGCCAGCGTGCGCTCGCGGTCCCCCAGCCCACCTACCCAGGCGTCTATGGTGTCGGCCAGCCCGTCGAGGTGCAGGGCTCCCGTCAGCCCTACCCAGACGGTCAACGTCATGACGCCGATCAGCAGTGGCAACCCCGGAAACAGGTGGTAGGCAAGCAAGAAGGCGCTGGCGACCAGCACACCAATCAACGCGCCAACCAGTGGATACCAGCGCATTGACGCCCGCACAACCGCGTCGTTATAGGGCGTGTCGGGAATGGGCAGCCGGGTCAGAAAACCCACCGCCGACCAGAAGCCCTGAAGGGTCATGCCCTGATCAGAAGCGTCCTGCGTATTCACGCGCCGCGATAACCGTTGATAAAGCCCAGCGCGATATCGGGAGACTGGCCCTCGTGTTTGAACACACGAAACCGCGTCATGTTGGCGTAAGGCACATCGATGCGGAAAGTATCGCTGCCGTTCATGTGCAGGAACTGGCGCAGTGCTGCGCGTATTACGCCACCGTGCGCCACGATCAGCAGCCGTTGATGATTGTGTTCGTGTATCACCTGAAACAGGCCGCGCGCCACGCGATCGACGAATTCACGAAAGTTCTCGCCATTGGGGGGGGCGTTGTGTTCCGGGTCTTGCCATATGCCCTTGAGCAATTCGGGATGGGCTTTCCAGGCCTCTTCGGGGCGCATGCCTTCAAGGTCACCGAAGTGCATCTCCCGCAATTCCTCGACGATTTGCACCGGTAAATGCAAGGTGCCAGACAACCATTCCGAAAAGGCACGGCAGCGCTTCATGGGCGAGGAAATGATTTTGTCCCACCCCTGGCCATCCTGTCGGGCGAGGTCGATGGCCAGGCGCATTTGTTGCCAGCCCGTCTCTGAAAGCGGGTCATCCTTGCTGCCGCGATACATGACACCCCCTTCCGGTTCGCCGTGGCGAATGATGTCGAGAACCAGTTTGTTTTCCGGGGGTGTTTGCGGGTGCATCGGGAAACCTCAATTAACGTCGGGAGTGCGGGCGGCTGGCATCCATTGCATCAGGACTCGCTGTTTTTCGCCGAGACATGCGCCTGGCTGAAGGTAGCCATTTCATTGTGGATCGCACAGGCCATTCGCAGCAAGGGAACGCAGGTTGCGGCGCCGCTGCCTTCCCCCAGACGCAGGCCGAGGTTCAGCAAGGGTTCGCCCGGCAGATACGGCAAAAGCGCCTTGAAGCCTGGTTCGGCGGACGCATGGCTGAAGAACAGGTAGGGTGAAAGACTGGTATTCATGGCGAGTGCCATCAAGGCTGCTGCCGTACAGATGAAACCGTCGACCAGCAACGGTTTGCCTGCTTGCGCACCGGCAATGTAAAAACCCGCCAGCGCAACAATTTCATAGCCACCGACATGTTGCAGCAAGGTTTCGGGGCATTTCATTGCGGCGCCGTGCAACGTCAGGGCGCGCTGGATGATGTCAGCCTTGTGGGCCACGCCGGCGGCGTCCAGCCCGGTGCCAGGACCTGCGAGTGTCTTGGGGGAAATATCCAGCCAGTGGCACAACAAGGCGCTGGCCGCCGTGGTATTGCCGATACCCATTTCACCGCCAATCAGCAATTCGGCGCCTTGCTCGATCGCATGGCGGGCTTCGGCCTGACCGGCGGCCATCGCATCGATGAAAGCGTCGATACTCATGGCCGGGACCTTGCAGAAATTCGCCGTGCCGTGGCCCGCGATCCGGTCGATAACGCCTGAAATGCTGCCCGCAGGCGCCAGACTACCGACGTTGATCACGCGCAAATCTGCGCCAAGGTGCCGGGCCATGACACTGATGGCGGCGCCGCCCGTGACAAAGTTCTTCATCATTTCCTGGGTCACCGCCTGCGGAAAAGCGGAAACGCCTTCCTCCACGACACCATGGTCGCCCGCGAACACAGCGATGGCGACCTTGTCGACCCGGGGTGTCGTGGTCCCTTGCAAGGCCGCCAGACGCACGGCGATTTCTTCGAGGCGGCCCAGCGATCCCTGCGGTTTGGTGAGCTGGTTCTGGTGCTCGCGGGCATGTACCAGCGCCTGTGCATCAGGAAGGGGAGCGGCAATCTGCCACCAGCGGGAAGAATTCATGGCGTGGTGTCCTTGAGAAGTTGTGGCAGCCCGGCAATGACGAACCAGGCTTTGTCGGCCCGTTGCGCAATGTCCTGATGCAGCCAACCGAGCTCATCGACGAAACGGCGATTGGCGGCACCCAGGGGCACGATGCCGTGGCCGATCTCGTTGCTGACCAGCAGCACCTGCCCCGGCAGGGTGGGCAACAGCGTCAGCAGAGCGTCGCGTTCGCGTTGCCACAGGGTGGTATCAGCGTGAAACAGCACATTGGTGAGCCACAGGGTCAGACAGTCAACCAGCACGGTCGTGTGCGGGGTGCAGACGGATTGCAGCGATTGGGCGAGATGCACGGGTTCCTCGCATAACCGCCAGTCTGCCGGGCGCTGTCGACGGTGGTGGTCGATACGCGCGGCCATTTCGTCATCGCCCGCAGTTGCCGTGGCGAGATAGACAACGCGGTTCCCGCTTTCGCTGGCAATACGTTCGGCAAAACGGCTCTTGCCCGAGCGGGCGCCCCCCAGAATCAGTTGCAGCATGGGCATCAGGCGTCGCGCTTGAAACGTTCGCGGTTCCACAGCACTTCCTGGCCGTGATCGGCGCGGGCAATCACGCGTGACGCCACAAACAGGAAGTCGGACAGACGGTTGAGATAGCGCATGGCGCCGCTGTCGGTGCTGCCATCGATCTTGGCAAACGAATAGACGCGGCGTTCCGCGCGGCGACATACCGTGCGGGCCACATGGCACAACGATGCGCCACGGCTGCCAGAGGGCAGGATGAATTCCTTCAACATGGGCAGGGGCTCGTTGAGCTCATCAAGCCACTGTTCCAGGCGGGTGATGTAATCATCGTGGATGGTCTTGTAGCCCGGTACGCACAGTTCACTGCCGACATCGAACAAATCGTGCTGGATTTCCAGAAACCAGTCGTGCAGGGGGGCGGGCAGTGGCTCGGCCATCAACACACCGATGCAGCTGTTGAGTTCATCGACCGTGCCGTAGGCTTCGACCCGGGCATGATCTTTTTCGACACGGCTGCCATCGCCCAGGCCGGTGGTGCCCTTGTCGCCGGTGCGGGTGTAAATCTTTGAAAGTCGGTGGCCCATGACGTTTTTCTCATGCAGTTTGCGAGGCGACAAAGATGCAATGGTTAGGCATTTTGTGCAAGTGGTTATAAACGCCAATTTAAGTGGGGGTTTTGGGGAATAAAAACCGCCAATTTAATGTACAAAAAATAACATTTTGGAGTCGGATTCTCGTCTACTCTGAAGTTATCGAAATCAAGCCTGAAAAACTTGGGGGAACCTGTAATGGCCACTTCACCTTCAGATGCAACACCACGCGAGCGCGTTGATTTTTTTTCGGTGGAATCTGTATCGCTGGATCCGGCACTGATGCTCGAACTACTGAACGCCGCGACGCGCACGGCGCTTGCTCATCGTAACGATGCCAATGAGATGTATGTGCTGGGGCAACTGGAAGCAACTGCCAACGTCATTTATGTGCTGGCAGTGTCGCAGGGCTATGACGGTCTCGAAACCATCTGTCAGCGCATGGCGCAGGATGCGTTGGCGCGCTTGCTTGAAATCAGCCCCAAAAAACGCGGTCACGACATGGATGAATCCATTTCCGCTTGAGTGATGCCATCAGGCTTACGATGGTGAGCGGGATGGTGTGCGGGAGGCTGAGTGTGTTGGCGATTGCGACGGTGTTTCCAGTGGAGACAGCGCCGCGCCGCCCGGAGCCGCTTGCCATAACGTTACGGGTGTGTGGCTCGCTCGACGCTGCACCTGCGTGTTCAGCCACACGTTGACGGGCGTTGCAACATTCAGGGTGCTGGCTTTTCTGGCCACGTAGCCGTTGATGAATTCAATTTCGGTGTCACGACCGGCGCGACGATCCTGCAGCATGGACGACAGGTTTGCGCCCGTGCGTTGCGCGACCGCCAGAACCTTTTCGTAAAGTTTTCCTGCGTCCGCCGGGCGCCCGGCCGCGCCCATCAGGGTCGCAACCTCATTGACAACCGCTTGCATGATACGGCGGGTTTCCTCCTGTTGTTCAAGCTCGCCGTTACGGCAATCCAGCAGCGCAGTCAGTGGATTGATGGCGCAATTCATTACCAGCTTTTCCCACAACCTTTGCGCGATATCCGGATCGAATTCGATAGGCATGGCGAGCGCTGACCATTGCGCGAATACCGCGTCGGCGGCAGTGGCATCTTCCGCTCGCCAAGGGCCCAGCCAAGTCGTGCCATGACCCGCATGGCGAATATGGCGCGGTGTCGGGCGGTTGGCACCTTCGGTGGTGGTCGCTGCGATGATGTGGATTCCCGGATAGCGGGTGGCCAGCCAATCCTGAACACCCAATCCATTTTGCAAGACCACGACCGTCGCGTCGGGCGTCAGTCGATCTTGCAGTGATTGCAGGGCGGCTTCGCTTTGCTGGGCTTTGGTGGTCAGCAACAGGTGTTCGATCGGCCCCGCCGGCGAAACGGGAATGTCCACCTCCACACATTGGCCGTTTTCTTCCAGCGTCAACCGGGCGACGGCGGCACTGGCCAGGGAAGGGGAGGGGCATGCCATCACAGGAATTCCCGCCGCGACCATGCGGCAGGCAAAAAGCCCGCCGACTGAACCGAGTCCGAGAATGTGCCACTGAGGTGAACAGGAAGAAGTTTGCGTCGTCATTACGCCATTCTACCCAATGCCCGGGGGCTACGCCGCGTAACGCAGAAGAAAATTCCGGCGAAAGCGCTTACAGCTCGTCCGCTGCATCGTCGACAGGCGGTGCGTCCTTGCGGGCGGGTTGCGCGGGCGATTTCCACTTGATGACCAGCAATCGCCCGGTGGAACGCGCGGTGGGAATCTGGCCGCGGGTAACGCTCATCATGCGTTCCGGGGTCGGGAAGCCGGTATCGCGATCGGATGCGGCCATGCACATCGCGGCCTTGACCGAGACGAATCCGATCGAGGTTTTGACGGCCTTTACGTTCAGCGCATCGAAGATCCGCCGATACGTCGTGCCATTGGCGTGCGCAATATCGGGTTGATGCGTGATGACTGCAAATTCGTCGGTGCCAATGCGGGCCACGAAATCAAGGGGGCGTACCATCTGACGCAAACGACGGGCGATGGCCACCATGATTTCGCGCATGATGGATTTCTCGTAGTCCTGCTTCAGTTTTTCAAAATTGTCGATCACGATCACCATGTAGCAGGCAGCGCCACCACGCGAATCCGCCTGCGTCAGAGCTGCTTCCAGCCGATCGAGCGCATAAGTGGTGTTACCGAGACCTGTCAGGGGATCGACGATGTTGTGTTTTTTCAGACGTTGATTGGTTTCGATCAACAACTGGTTTTCGCGCAACAGCCGGTTCTGCATAGAGGCCAGACGATCGGCGGCATAAATGCGTGGCAGCAACTGCTCGTTCATCGCGGATTTGTTGATGAAGTCATCCACGCCGTTATCAAACGCATGTACCAGCGCCTTGTGACCTTCCTTCGCTGTCAACAGCATGATGTAGGTGAAATGATTGGTGGCTTCATCCAGCTGGCGAACCCGCCCGGCCAGTTCCAACCCGTCCATTTCGGGCATCAGCCAGTCGGCGATCAGTACGCTGACAGGGCGCTGTTCCAATTGCGAAAGGGCATCCTGCGCGCTGCTGGTGGTACGTACATCTTTATAGCCGGCGGCTTTCAGCGTGCGGCCAATCACGGCGCCCGAAAATTTGGCGTCGTCGACGAGCATGATGGGTAAATCAGCATTCGGCATGGTGTTTTTCTGATGCGCTGTCTGGGTGAAGGAACAAAAGGCATTGACTGGAAAGTGTGGTTGATGAACCGGGATCTGTCTAATGGTGAGGGTATTCCGGGGGGGGCCGGATGGCGGCAGAGGGACCGCGTGCAGGTGAGGCGATGGACAGTGGTGAAGGGCGCCAAGCGGTCTGCGCCAACGGAAAGTTTCCCGCAGGCGCAGTGTTAAAACAGCTTACATCTGGCCGAGGAAATCGGTTTTGCCGATGTCGACGCCGCAATGACGCAGGATCGCGTAAGCGCTGGTGACGTGGAAGTAGAAGTTCGGCACCGCAAAGCCGGTCACATAGGGCAAGCCCTGGAAGGTGAAGGTTTTTTGCGGAAATTTCAGTTCGATGGTTTTGTCTTCAGTGCCGTCGATCTGTTCCGGCTTGAACGTTTTCAGGTAGTCGATGGTTTTCTGCAGACGCTCTTTCAGCTCGGGCAGGGTTTGTTCGTTGTCTTCGTACTTGGGGGCTTCGACGCCGGCCAGACGGGCGGCACAACCTTTTGCGGTGTCCGTTGCGATCTGGATCTGACGCGCGAGCGGCAGCATGTCAGGCGCAAGGCGGTAGTTGGCCAGCACATTGGGTTCGATTTTCTTGGTGGCAGCAAAGGCCATGGCCTTTTCGACGATGGCGCCGAGATTAGACAGGGTACGAATGAAGGCAGGCATTGTCGCCTGATACATGGACATGTTCATTGCAGAATCCTTGGTGGTGGGCCGTGTTGTTAAGTGTCGCTCTGTGTTCATGTGCATTGTTTTTTCGTGATGGAGCATGTGACGGTGCCATCAACACGTGAACGGAGTGTAGCGCGAACCTCACAAAAGCAATACGGCCCAGAAAAAACAGGATGTTGGCTGCATGCAACAATGCTGGAAAAAGCGGCAGCGTTCTCAGCCCGCCCGACCCAGTACCGCATCGCGAACGCTCTCGGCCACACTGGCTGCCTGCGCGATCAGTTCCGCCGCAACCCCCATTTCCTGCAGGGTATTCCCCAGATTTTCAACCACGGCGTCGTAGTGGCTGTCATTCAGACCCGCAGCGACCAGGTGGCGATGCGCTGCTTCCATGCCACGACCGGTGTAGTTGTTGGGGCCGCCAAAGGCAAACATCAGAAACCCCTTTTGCATGCGGGCTTGCTTCTGCATATCAACGCCCTCGAAAAAATGCTTGATACGTTCATCGGCGAGTACTTTGACATAAAAGCGGTCAACGGCGGCGTCAATGGCGGTTTCACCACCGAGTTGTTCGTAAAGACTGGTCATGAGGTTTGTTCTCCCAAGTTCATACATTCAATCGGAAAGGCGATGACTCTGGAGCGGCGGCTACTCTGGAAAGGCGGCTACTCGCTGTTGGCCGCATAACGCCGCAGGTCAGCCTGACGACTTGCATGCCAATTGAGCATGCATATCGCAGTATACCGATTCAGCAGGTAATAGCCCTTTGAAACGCATGGAAATTTGGAGGTAACTCACGCGCCGGCATTGCCGGGTGGAAGGCGGGCGAGTGCACAGGACCTGTCATCGCATTCAGAAAGGCTTGGTGATCGCCAGGAAAATCACCAACGGCATACAGACGCTAATGAGTGGCGTGGTGATTTTGAGAAAACGCCAATGCTGCTGGATGGCCCATTCGTATTTTTCCGGCAGATTGCGCTTGCGCAGACTTTCCTTGTTGCCGCCGAAGTGCGAGAGCCAGTAGTCGGCGATTTCCATGGGAATGAACACCAGTGCCACTACCAGCAGTTTGACGAGCAACCAGGCAAACCCCAGATCCCACGGGCCGATGAAATAGAGCAGCGGGCCGGTGACGAGAATCACCGGAAAGGCGACATGTTCCAATACCACCCCTTTGTCGAACTGCTCGATCGCCCAGTTGCGTCGCTGCAAAGCCACCGTGTCAGTCGGGTTGCGTTCCCAGCGCAGAAAGGCACCTTTCACATACCAGGAATAGGCAACGGCCGTGCTCCAGCCCCAGATCATGACAAAAAAGACATGGATGAATTTGATGTAGATATACGCCGGAGCCAGAAACTCCCGCACTGCATCCCACATGGTGTGGTCTCCCGTGAACAGATGCAGGTATGTTGGCGTGCCGTTGTCAAATAGTCAAGTAGATTGACTTATTTGGGGGTGTCGTTGTCGGCCGTGGCGGGGGCACCGCCCAGTTGGACCCGGTCACCCAGCCAGAAGAACAGGGCGAGGGCCGGCAGCACCGCCAGTGACGAGAAAACGAAAAAGCCCGGATAGCCCATCGCCGCCACCATGTAGCCCGAGAGCCCGCCGATGAGCTTTCCGGGCAGGGTGATGAGGGAGCTGAACAGGGCATACTGCGTGGCGGTATAACGTTGATTTACCAGGGCAGACAGGTAAGCGACGGCAGCGGTGCCGAGGAATCCACCGGAAAGGTTTTCCCCGCCAATCACCAGCGTAAAAATGGTCAGGTTGCCCGGGAACAGGGCGAGCAGCAGGTACAGCAGGTTGCTGCCCGCGCCGATCAGAATGGCGACAAGCAAGGTGGGGCGAATGCCTAACCGCACCACCGACGCCCCCCCCGCGAAGGCACCGGCAATGCCTATCCATACGCCAAAAAGTTTGGAAACAGCGGCGATTTCCGTCTTGTCGAACCCGCAATCCAGATAAAACGGCAGCGCAATGACGCCCAGCATCTGGTCGGAAATCTTGAACCAACCGATGAAACACAACAACACAACCCCGGTCACGCCGGCATAGCGCTGAAAGAAATCCTGAAACGGGCCGATAACGCCTTCCCTCAGGTTTTCCCGGAAGGAACGCGCCGCGACCGGTGTGCTCCTTGGCTCCGGTGACAGCAATGTCACCACCATCAAACCCAGTACCAGCCCTGCCATCAGCAAATACACCAGCGTCCAGGGCACATGATCTGCCAGGAACAGGGCCAGCGCGCCCGAGGCGAGCAAAGCCATTCGATAACCCAGCGAATAGGTGGCGGCCAGTGCGCCCTGTACTTCGACCGGCGCAATCTCGATGCGGTACGCGTCAACAACGACGTCCTGCGTAGCGCCCGCGAACGCGGCCAGCACGGTAATACCCACAAAAACGGCAAGGGCCTGTGGTGCCGGCGTTATCAGGGCCATGGCCATAAGACACAGGGCGAGAAGCGTCTGGGCCGTCAACAGCCAGCTCTTGCGCTTTCCGAGCCGGCCGATCAATGGCAGCGTGATTTGATCCAGCAGCGGCGCCCACAAGAATTTCAGCGAATAGGACAGCCCGGCATAACTGATCAAACCAATGTGTTCGAGACTCACGCCGCTTTCTTTCAGCCAGACCGATAACGTGCCGCCCACCAGCAAAAAAGGTAAACCCGAGGCAAACCCGAAAAAGAAAAGTGTCAGCGCGGCCGGCTGGGCGAACGCCTGTTTCAACGACGCATTTTTTGATGGAGCGTGGGTTGCCATGAAAGATCTCTTCGGGTTGATCCTCGTGTTGGTGCATTCGGCATTGGTTTTGCGCCAAATGAGAACACGACACAGCGTGAAAATACCGTAAAAAAACAGGAATACCAGCAAATATTCAGATTTTTCAGCGGATTGTAGGTCGGTCGTGAAGCTGGCACGGCTAATGCTTTATCAAAAGCGTCGGACAACGACAAACCCTTGAACGAAAATTGCTGGAGTACTGATATGAACATTCTCAAAGGTACCGAGTTTCTTTTCTCCATCACTCATCCGGAAGCGGCCACTGCAATGCAGGCGCTGAAGGACTACCTTGAAAACATGTATTTTGGATGACGACAGCAACGACTGACGAGTGACGCTCTGTCGGGGCGTGGACCGACACCGCGTCACTCGATCTTCCAGCCGAACCGCTGTAAATTCACTTTTCCGCCAACCACCTCGACTCCCTCCGCTTTCAAATGTCCCACCTGCGCAAGAAAAGCCGCTGAATCTTTCGGAAAGCTGATTTTTCCCTGACTGTTGAGCACCCGGAACCAGGGTAACGCTGAGCCTTCGGGCAAATTGGACAGGGTCGTGCCGACGTAACGCGCGTAGCCCGGCAGTCCGGCACGTGTTGCCACTTCTCCGTAACTGCTCACTTTCCCGGCCGGGATCGCGGCCACGACCTGCCAAATACGCTCGGCTTTGCTGAGAATGTCGCATGAGGGGTGATCAGTTTTGTTGGCCATGTGCGCATTTTTCTGTCAGGGGACAACCGCGCTATCGTAAACGCGCATAGTAATCCGGTATTCGATGGCCTTTATTCTATCGGGTTCTGGAATTTGTGTTTATGGTTCTACTGACTGAACGGACGTTAATGGGGAGCGTGGCATGGCAATATCAGAACAGTTGTTGGGGCCGGTGATCGCACTGGTGGCGTGGTCGATGGGGATGTGGGTGTGGATGTACGCGACACGGCTGCCTGCCATGTTCGCCATGAAAATGAAGCCCGATCCAAACGCGCCACGCGGCGAACAAATGGCCCAGCTTCCCCCGGCTGTGCGCTGGAAGGCAGATAACTACAATCACCTGATGGAACAACCCACGATTTTTTATGCGGTCGTCATTGCGCTGGCGTTACTGGGGGAGACGTCCCAGGTCAGCCTCTGGAGTGCCTGGATCTACGTCGGGCTGCGGGTGATACATAGTGTTGTGCAGGCGATGGTCAACAAGATTGAAGTGCGTTTCCTGCTGTTTGTGCTGTCGAATTTTCCGTTATTTGTACTGACCTGGTGTGCGGCAGCGGCTTTTCTCGCACACCCTGAAATCACACCTTAAGATCGGGCCATAAAAAAGGGGAGACAGAAAACTGTCTCCCCTCGATCGCCGCCTCGACACTCAACGCGCCGCGACAAAGACTACTTAGCGCAGACCGCCATCCGTATCGATGCAACGACCGGTGAAATAGTCGTTCTCGAAAATGAAGGCTGCCGTTTGCGCGATGTTTTTGGTTTCGCCCAGACGCTTGAGCGGTACCGCTTGCGTCAGACGCTCGCGGGCTTCCGGCTTCATCGACGCGATCATGTCAGTGTTGATCGTGCCCGGCGCGATTGCGCCCGTGCGGATGTTGTAACGGGCAAGTTCCTTGGCCCAGGTTTCTGCCAGCGTCGCCACGGCCGCTTTCGCCGCTGCGTAGTTGGATTGACCGAAGCTGCCGTAACGCGCCACGCTCGAAATGTTGACGATCACGCCTTCCTCGACACCCAGCTCGATCATCTTGGCGGCAGCTTCACGGCCGCACAGGAACACGCCGGTCAAGTTGACGTCGATAACGGCCTGCCATTGTTGCAGGGACATTTTCTTGTCGAGCTTGCCGTCAGCGAATTTCACCAGCAGACCATCACGGGTGATACCGGCGTTGTTGATCAGACCGTGCAGGCTGCCGAAATCGTTGACCACGTCACTGAAGAGTTTTTCGACTTCCGCTTCCTGCGCCACGTTCACCTTGTAACCCCGTGCCTGGACGCCAGCGTCCTTGCATAGCTGTACGGTGGTGGCGATGTCGTCTTCGTTCAGGTCGACCACAGCGATGTTGGCGCCCTTGTCGGCCATGAAGGTGGCCAGACCGCGACCAATGCCACGGCCGGCACCCGTGATGACGATGACTTTATTCTTGAGTTCCATGAGTGTTTCCCCCTTTGCTACTGCTACTAGTAATTTTACTTTCGACCAGTGAGTCGCGATTATCCACAGCCATCCGATGTCGCGCCAGTCCCTGTCCCCATTTTGTTCCCCACCAAATTCGGTTAAGGTGTCTTTCCATCCATGGCCTCCAGCAAAAGCCTTGCCTGCATGACTGACAACGCTCTCGACGCACGCCGCCTGATCCGCGAACATTTCTGGGGCGTGCTCTCCACGCAATCGAAAAAATTCCCCGGCTATCCGTTCGGCTCTGTGGTCCCGGTTTGTCCGGATTACACCGGAGCACCGCTGATCCTCATCAGCAAGCTCGCGCAGCACACCCAGAACATCCTGCAGGCACCGCAAGTGTCGCTGACCCTGGTCGATACGCCGACGGGCAACGTCCAGGCCGAAGCCCGCGCCACTTTGATGGCCGATGCCGAGGCGGTGCCTGCCGACCAGATCGATGCGGCCGCCGAGCGCTATTACCGGCATTTTCCCGAGGCGCGTGGCTATCACACCGAGCTGGATTTCATCTTTTTTCGCCTCAAGGTCAACACCGTGCGTTACATCGGCGGATTTGGAAAAATTCACTGGCTTGCCCCCGAGCTGCTCACGGTAAATCCCTTCACGCCGGAACAAGATCAGGGCATCGTGTGTCACATGAATGAAGATCATGCCGATGCCGTAGCCTTGTACTGGGAGCATGCCAGTTTGCCAGCCGCCGACAGCGCCCCGGTCATGGTGGCGATCGATGGCGAATCCCTGGTGATGCGCGCGGGCAGTCGCTTGGCCGCCATTCCATTGCGTACGCCGGTCAGTAATCCGACCGAGGCGCGTCAGTGTCTGGTGGCCATGGTCAAGGCAGCGCGGGAGGCTTGATACGATGTTTCTGATCCGACACCCGTTCCTGGTCATTTTCGGTGTTGCGCTGGTCGAGTCGATGCTGTTGGCAAAAGTCGGCACCACGATCGGCTGGGGCATGACCATCGGTCTCATCCTGCTCAGCACGATGGTGGGGTCCATGATGATGCGGCAGCAGGGTTTCCAGACGTTCCGGCGTTTGCAGATCGCCATGGCGCGAGGAGAAAATCCGGGGCCTGAGATACTGGAAGGCGTGATGATCATGGCGGGCGGGCTGCTGCTGATGACGCCGGGATTCATCAGCGACAGTATCGGCTTTTTTCTGCTGATCCCCCTCACGCGCAAGGCGCTGGTGGCCCTGATGGCCAGGCGGCTGGCCAACCTGCCGATGGCAGCGAATGTCGTGCAGGATCAATGGAGCTATGACTATCGCCCGGGGCGGGGATACCGTGCCACGGGCGGACAGGTTTACGAGGGGGAGCGGGTGGATGTTCCGGCCGGCCGCCCCGTGGACGCAGAAAGTATTGAAGTGATCGTGGTGCGTGCGCCGGCCGTGGCTGATCCCGTCAGGTCTGGCGTCGAGGATGCACGCAGTGAGCATGCAAGCGTGGAGGCCACGACATCGTCCGGGCCAGACACGGCGGCAGGAAGCCCGCCCAAAACAGCATCGTCACCGGGCAAAACCGGTGTCATGGAAGGCGAATTCCTGCCCAGGGAAGATTGAACCCGAGTCCCCCTTGAAAGCCCTTGCCCCATCCCCATATAGGCATACGTTGTCAGGGGAAACCCCGCCGGAGTCGCGGAACTAACCCCTTGACGTAACACGGCGCCTCACTCATATTTGGCACTCTCTTATCGGGAGTGCCAAGAGGGCAGGCCCCCAAGCTGCCAATGTGTGCAGTCTGGCAGACCGCCCGGGCGCTAATAAGATAGTTCGTAGACAGCAACCTCTTTATCAGGAGATGGACCACATGAAAATTCGTCCTTTGCACGATCGCGTCGTCATCCGTCGCGTAGAAGAAGAAACCAAAACTGCCGGTGGCATCGTTCTTCCTGGCGCTGCTGCTGAAAAGCCGAGCCGTGGTGAAGTGGTCGCAGTAGGTCCGGGCAAGGCCCTCGACAATGGCGACGTTCGCGCCGTGGGCGTGAAAGTGGGTGACAAGGTAATTTTCGGCCAATACGCCGGCAGCACCGTGAAAATCGACGGCCAAGAGCTGCTGATCATGGCTGAAACCGAAATCTTCGGCGTTCTCGAAGCCTGATTGCCTTTCTGAGGCTTCAAGCAAACTGAATGACCAGTGTCGACTGACAGGCGAATTCGCAACAGTCGACGCAGCAAACGCAAAACAATTCTGAGGATACAAGACAATGGCAGCTAAAGACGTACGTTTTGGTGATGACGCCCGTTCACGCATGGTGCGTGGTGTAAACGTTCTGGCAGACGCAGTGAAAGTGACCCTCGGCCCCAAAGGCCGCAACGTCGTTCTGGAAAAATCCTTTGGTGCTCCTACGATCACCAAAGACGGTGTTTCCGTGGCAAAAGAAATCGAGCTGAAAGACCGCTTCGAGAACATGGGCGCGCAAATGGTGAAAGAAGTCGCTTCCAAGGCTTCCGACGCTGCCGGTGACGGCACCACCACGGCGACCGTTCTGGCGCAAGCGATCCTGAACGAAGGCCTGCGTTCAGTCGCCGCTGGCATGAACCCGATGGATCTCAAGCGCGGAATCGACAAGGCAGTCATTGCTGTCGTTGCCAAAATCCATGCCCAATCCATTCCTTGCTCTGACACCAAAGCCATCGCTCAGGTAGGCACCATCTCTGCCAACTCTGACGAAAACATCGGCAGCATCATTGCCGAAGCGATGGAAAAAGTCGGCAAGGAAGGCGTTATCACTGTTGAAGAAGGCAGCGGTCTCGAAAACGAACTCGACGTCGTTGAAGGCATGCAGTTCGACCGTGGTTACCTGTCACCCTACTTCATCAACAACCAGGAAAAAATGAGCGTTGAGCTGGAAAGCCCGTTCATCCTGTTGGTTGACAAGAAAATCTCCAACATCCGCGACATGCTGCCAGTACTGGAGCAAGTTGCCAAAGCCGGCAAGCCCTTGCTGATCATCGCCGAAGACGTTGAAGGCGAAGCACTGGCGACCCTGGTTGTGAACAACATGCGCGGCATCCTGAAAGTGTCTGCAGTCAAAGCACCGGGCTTCGGCGACCGTCGCAAAGCCATGCTGCAAGACATCGCCATTCTGACCGGTGGCACCGTGATCTCTGAAGAAGTCGGTCTGAGCCTCGAAGGCGCGACCTTGAATGATCTGGGTACGGCCAAGCGCGTATCGATCAACAAGGAAAACAGCACCATCATCGACGGCGCTGGCCACCAGGGTGAAATCGAAGCGCGCGTGAAGCAAATCCGCTCGCAAATCGAAGAAGCCACCTCTGACTACGACCGTGAAAAACTGCAAGAGCGCGTTGCCAAACTGGCAGGCGGTGTTGCCGTGATCAAGGTTGGCGCAGCCACCGAAGTCGAAATGAAAGAGAAGAAAGCCCGCGTTGAAGACGCACTCCACGCAACCCGCGCCGCTGTTGAAGAAGGCGTTGTGGCTGGCGGTGGCGTTGCCCTGATTCGTGCTCTGGCTCAAGTCGGCTCTGTAAAAGGTGACAACGAAGATCAAGACGCGGGTATCGCCCTGGCTCTGCGTGCCATGGAATCCCCGATCCGTCAGATCGCTGCCAACGCCGGTGCAGAAGCGTCTGTTATCGTTGACCGCGTGAAGAAAGGCGAAGGCAACTTCGGCTATAACGCTGCCAATGGCGAGTTCGGCGACATGATGGAAATGGGTATCCTTGACCCGGCCAAAGTGACCCGTACTGCACTGCAGGCGGCTGCTTCTGTCGCTGGTCTGATGATCACCACCGAAGCGATGATCGCTGAAAAGCCTGAAGACAAGCCTGCAATGCCGGCTGGCGGCGGCATGGGCGACATGGGCGGCATGGGCATGATGTAATCCCCACAAGGGATGCATCTGTCGCGGCACGCTTCCGTTTCTGGATGAAAGCGCGCCGCACGATTCACAAAACCCCGCTTCGGCGGGGTTTTTGTTTTTCAGAGTCCAATGAATGAGCCCTTGCCGGCACCGGGTCGCAGCGTTCGAGCGGCTTGTTTGGGTGTTTGACGTCGGGTGCGGTAGACTCTGGCGACACAAGAAATCGTTCGTTGCAGGGTTTGGGTTTGCGCGCATTTGCCGGAATTCTATTGGCAGTCTCCATTTTCGGTCTGGTCTTCGGTGCCGGCCCCGAGCTGTGGTTGTGGTTCTCGTCCCGCAGCTGGCAACCGGGTGAAGCCACCATCGTCAAGGTGGAAGGCGCCGCCAAAACCAAAGACAGCGTCACCCTCGTTCAATACCGCTACGAAGCACGGGGTGGCCTGCATGAGGGGACCCGCGTCTTTCTCTCGAATCGCTGGATGCCCGGCGGGGAAATCCTCGCGGAGTGGGAGCGGCGCTTCAAGCTGGCCCAGCAACAGGCACGGCCCATGCGTCTGTGGATCAGCCCTGATAACCCCGATGACGCCGTCTTCATTCGTGAACTCAACTGGGCGGGGATGAGCCCGTTGCTGATCGGCAGTGTTTTGGGTGTCGCGCTGGGGCTGGCAGGGCTGTTCTGGCCGATGCGTTCCCGTCGCGACGACGCCCCAACGGTGGCCGTGCCCGCCGCTGCGATGGTGACCGCGCGTTCCCCCTTACCCGCAGAGCCGGCGGCCACACCGCGTATCGCGCACGAGGCCTGTGCCTTGACCCTTGCGCAGGCCGAGAAAAAACTGTGTGCTGAACTGCAGGGTAAACCCGGTGCCATCGATGTGGTCGAATCCGCGACGCTGGACCGCATCGACGCACAATCGATCCTGCGCTGGCAGGATGCCTTGCCGCTGAACGTGTTGGCGAACAAGTCGTTCTGGCATGTACGCTGTGCGTTACCCCGTGCCGGGCTGGCCCTCAGCCAGGCGCAGTCGCATCCGGAAGATCTCTGGCAGGTAACGTTTCGCCTGCGCTGCAAGGGCGAATTGGTCAAATTGTCGTTGCCACTGCCCGGCCAATGGTGGCGTCAGGCCGGCGTATGACAAAAACAGCAGCGGGCTTCTGACATGCCTCGCCCCAAGCTGGATCCGGTGTGCTACCCTTGGGTAATCTCATGATAAATAGAACTCGACATATCGAGCCTTGCGGAGGAGTCTGTTCAGCCATGAAACATCTACCCACCGTTGCAACCACCATGACCCCGTTTCCACACGCCATCGATGTCAACGACACGCTCGGGCGCGCCCATGACATGATGCAGGAACATGGTTTCCACCATTTGCCGGTCACCGAGGGCGGGCAGGTGGTTGGCGTGCTTTCCGGGAACGAATTGCGCCACGTAGGCGGGCCGTTTACCGGCATCAGTGCAGTGACAGATTTGCTGGTGAAGGATATTTGCAACACCCGCGTATTCTCTATCGATATTCACGACCGGCTCGATCTGGTGCTGGTCATCATGGCCGAAAAACATATTGATGCCGCCGTGGTCACGCGCATGGGCAGGCTGGCCGGCATTCTCACTGCCAGTGATGCGATGAAGAAGTTTGCCGAAGTGCTGGAAGGCTTGCGCCCCCCCAGCGGCGGCGATGAGGCTGCCTGAACGGTGTCGTCTCGCGTATGAGTCTGTTTTCACGCCGCAAGAATCCGTTTTTCGACCCCAACAAGTATCACCACACGCCCACCGGTTTCCGCAATCCGCCGGGCAGCCCGCGCATGCGGGTGTTGAGCGCCGAAATGGCGCGGGAAGCGGCGCATTTTCTGGGCGAAATGCGGCGCGCGCTGTCTGACCCGTATCCGTTTCCTGCATCACATGTCATTCCGGCGCGAGAGGCGCTGCAGGGCTGGGTCGATCACCGACAATCCCACAAGGTGCTGTGGCTCGGGCATGCCTGTTTCCTGCTCAGTTTTGGCGGCGTGCATGTGCTGACCGATCCTTTCCTGACCGACTATGCCTCGCCCATTCCCTTGTCGACGACGCGACGCATAGTGCCATCGGCGATTCCCATTGCCGAATTGCCGCCCGTGCATGTGATTTTACTGTCGCACAATCATTACGATCACCTGGATGCGCCTGCGCTCAAGCAATTGGCCCAGCGGTTTCCGTTGGCGCAGGTCGTGGTGCCGCTCGGGCTCAAAGGCATGATGGCGCAGGCCGGATTTTCGCGCGTGCAGGAAGGCGACTGGTGGGATGTGTTTGATGTGGCCGGAATCTCGGTACGGCTGGTGCCGGCCGTACACACCTCCCGGCGCGGCGTGGGCGATACCAATCGTAGCCTGTGGTGCGGTTTTGCGTTCGGCGATGGCCAGCGTCAGGTGTATTTCGCCGGGGACACCGCCTATGGCGCCGTGTTCCGGGAAATCGGCAGCCTCTGCGGTCCGTTCTCGCTCGGACTGGTTCCCATCGGTGCCTATGAACCCCGCATTCTCATGCAAAGTGTGCACTGCACGCCTGAAGAGGCCATCCAGATAGGCATCGATATTGGCGCCCGCCATCTGGTGGGCATGCATTGGGGTACGATTCGCCTGACGGTCGAACCCATGCTGCAGCCGAAGGAGCGCTTTCTGACGGGCGCAGAAGGCCCGGCGCGCACCGTCCTGCGTATCGGCGAAACCATCACCATGCCGGAATGAGCCGCCCCCTCGGCTTGTAACGTCGCGCCTGCACTAAAAATTCTCTTGTTCCGAGATCTCTCCTACACTTAGAGCGTCCACCCGGTTGCCCTCGTTTTCAGGAAGTTGTTTGCACACAGCATGAGCGATCTCTTTCAATCGGTATTCGTGTCCGCCTTTGATGGCATGATTCTGCTCGATCCGCTGCGGGAAGGGGTGCGTGCCTGCAATCCCCGGGCGTGTCAAATGCTGGGATTGTCCGAACAGGCGCTCAAGGGGCTGTCGTGGAAACAGCTGTTGCCGACCCAGTCCGACCTGTGGCGCCAGATACACCGTCAGGTGGTCCAGGGGCGCAAGGGCATGATGCGTCAGGTCGATCTGCAGACCGAATCCGGCACCCCGCGTCGTTTTGAAATCACCGCCTCGGCGGTAGAACAGGGCGTCGAAGTGCTGGTGCTGGTGGTCCTGCGTGACCCCCAATCCCGCCAGCTGGCCGACTCCAACATGGCCCGCCTCAATCAGCTCTATTCCCTGATGAGCGTGACCAACCGCGTGCTGTCCTCGTGCGAAACGCGTACCGATTTGTTTGAATCCATCTGCGAAGCGGCCGTGCAGCAGGGTGGTTTTCGCATGGCCTGGGTCGGTATTTCCAATGACACGCATATCGTGCCGGTGGCGACTGCCGGGCATGTCGCCGGCTATCTGAGTAATATCCGCATCGAACTGATCGATCCTGAACGCAAGAAAGGTCCCGTGGCGCTCGCCAACAAGCTGGGGGAACCGCGCGTCATCAACAATATCCGTGATGACGACACCTTTCAGCCCTGGCGTGATGAAGCCCTGGCACGTGGCTATTTTTCCATGGTCGCCATGCCGGTGCTGCTGAAAGGGCAAGTCGTGGCGATTCTGTCGCTGTATTCCGGCACGGAAAACGACTTCGATCACCGCATGATCGATGTGTTGACCGACATCTGCAACGATATAACGCTGGGCCTGCGTCACATCGACGATGAAACCAATCGCGCCGAAAACGAGAGCAAGTTGCGGCAGTTGTACAAGGCGGTCGAATCCTCGGCCACGGCGGTCATCATTACCGATGCCAATGGCGTCATTGAGTATGTGAATCCGCAGTTCGTGCAGATGATGGGCTATTCGCCCACCGAGATCATTGGTCTCACGCCCGAGGAAATGGCCAGCCAGGAAGTACAGCAGATCACCTATCAGGAAATGCGGCAGATCCTGCTTGCCGGGCAGGAGTGGCGCGGCGAATGGCAGAACATTACCCGCGACGGCAAGCTGATCTGGACCTATCAGCACGTGTCGCCGATCCGCGACGAAACGGGCCGGATAACGCACTTCGTCAGTACCGCCATCGATCATACCGACTTGCATTTTGCCCGCGAAACCATCGAGCGCCTGGCGTATTACGACGAGCTCACCGGCCTGCCGAACCGCCGTCTGTTCTACGATCGTCTACAGCATGCCATCGACAGCGCCGAACGCGATGACGTGGCGTTTTGCGTCTGTTTTCTCGATCTGGATGGCTTCAAGACCATCAACGATTCGATGGGGCACGAAGCGGGGGACGTGCTGCTCAAGGCCGTCGCGGTGCGTCTCAAGCAATGTGTGCGTGCCAAGGATACAGTGGCCCGTCTGGGCGGCGATGAATTCACCGTGATTCTGCGCGATATCAAGGACCCGCACGATATTACAGTGGTGGCCGAGCATATCATTCACGCCTTGTCGCGGCCGGTCAGCATTCAGGATGCCGAAGTCGTGGTCACGACCAGTATCGGTATTGCACTGTACCCCGAGGATGGCCGTGAAATCGGCGATCTCACCCGTAACGCCGACATTGCGATGTATCATGCCAAGGGGCAGGGCAAGAACAACTACCAGTTTTTCACTGCCGAGCTTAACCAGCGGGTGCAGAAGCGCCTGCAGCTGGAAATCCGCCTGCGTCGCGCCTTCGAGCATCGGGAATTCCGCTTGATGTATCAGCCGCAGTTCGATGCGGTCGACGGCGCCGTGATGGGGCTCGAAGTCAAACTCTATTGGGAAACCGAAGATGGCACCCTGATTCCGCCCACGGAATTCTGGGGGGTGCTGGAAGAATCCGGCCTGGTGGTGGACGTGGTGTTGTGGGTCATCGAACGTGCCCTGATCGAAGCCTCGGGCCTGATCGAAAAGCAATTGCCGGATTTGCTGTTGAGTTTCGATGTCAGCGCGCGACACTTGCGCCATGTCGACACGTTCATCCAGCAACTGGAAAAAATCGTCAAACGCACCGGCGGCAAAATGAAAAATATCCTGCTGGAAGTGCCGGAATCGGCGCTCGGCAAGGATGTCGAAGGCACCATGCGTCGCTTGCGGCAAATCAAGCAGCGAGGCGTGAAACTCGCGCTCGACCATTTCGGCACGGGGTCGTCATCGCTGCGCATGTTGCGGCATTTTCCAGTGGATTTGATCAAGATCGATTCTTCGTTCGTGAGCGATGTCTTGCACGACGAAAACGATGCAGCCGTTACGGCGGCGATTCTGGCGCTGGCGCATCAGCTGGAACTCAAAGTGTTGGCCGAGGGTGTCGCCACCGCGCGCCATGTGCAGTTCCTCGAACGCTACTGGTGTGACTGCATGCAGGGAGACTATTACTGCAAGGACGTCAGCATGGCGCAGATTCGCAGTTTCCTCGAGCATTACCTGTCGCAATACGGTTAACTCCTCCTGTCCTACCGTGTCGTCATTTTGTCGAGCTTGTCGATCGCGTGGTGCTTGCTTCAACACGGCAAAATTTGCTAAACCAGTCGCTGTCACCGGCCAGATCATAAACCTCATGCATCGTATTGATAATGCACCGTATAGATAGCCGCCTGTACAACGCG
>JBPOHS010000062.1:0-15111 GCA_052035295.1 Pseudomonadota bacterium | reverse complement strand
CGGGTACAGTTCGGCAACAGTATGTAACAGCTTCGTATGCGAGGATGTCGCTAACGGTCACAGACAGCTCTTGCATCCGGAAGACAACCTTTTTATGCTGCAGGTTGCATATTGCGACAGCATAAGTCAGGTGAGTTTTTCTACTGAGACGGGCGGGCCGCCAAACCACGCGACCCCCAGGCCCGGAATGCTCAGTGACCACCGACAGATTCATCATAAGAAGAACAACTGTGAACGTCATGACCACACTTGCTACTAATGGCAGCTTGGGAACGCCCCGGCAACCGGCGCCCGCGCGCTGGTGGAAAGCCTTGCCCCTGGTGTTGGGTCTCGCCCTCAGCCCGGCCCTGATCGCCGCGCCTTCCCCGTTGGACACGCAGATTGCGCAGATCCAGCAAGCCATTGCCACCAACGAATCCCAGATGAGCACGCTGGAACGCAGCCTGCGCACCTATGACGCCAAGTTGCAGAACACCCAGCGGCAGATCCGTTCCGAACGCGACAACAACTACCGCAGCATGCACTCGGCTCGCCGCGAGATCACGCGCCAGAAGTTTGAGCTGGAACGCATCCAGCAAAGTATCAACCTGCTCGACCAGCAAATCGATCTGGTCAAGACCGACACCGATCGCAGCATTTCCCGTTACGAGTCCCTGAATACCCTCAAGCGCTCGCTCGAAACCAGCGACCACACCCGCAAGCTGCAGGAAAACGCCAAGCGCATTGGCGCCCTCGAACGTGACAAGCAACCCCTGCAAGAGAAGCTCGCTGCCGCCCGCAGCAAGTTCGACAGCCTGCAGGCCGAGCTGCCCCAGGCCTCTGCCCCGGAAGCGAACGTTGACGATCACCCGGCCATGATGGAGCTGCTCAACCAGCGTGCCGCCGAAATGACGCAACTGAACAAGCTGCGCCAGCAAATGCGCATTCATCGCGCCACGCTCGCCCAGGCCCAGGAACAGAAGCGCGCCACCCTGGCCCGCGCCCAGGCCGAAACACTGGCCAAGGCCAAGCCCAAGGCCGCGCCGGCAGCCACTGCAGTGGCCAGTGCCACACTCAGCAAACCCCTGGAATTCGATCCGCCCCCTGCAGCGGGCATTCCGCCGGGCAACAAAGCCTATGTCTTTGCCATTTCAGGTGAGGTCTCCCCCGAAATCGAAAGCGTGCTCAACCTGAAATCATGGGTGGAGTCTTATGGTGCCAAGTACTTCGAAGCACACTGGAATGGGTTTTCTACCACAGACCGGCCGGATACGGCCCTGTTCCGCAGCGAGTTTGCCGAACGCCTGCGCCTGATTCCGCCGGCCGCCCGCATCATCCTGATCGGCCACGGTCGGGGCGGTGGCGCCGCCATTGAAGCCGCGTCCGATGTGGCCTACACCATGGGCCGCAGCATTGATTTCCTCGCTGTGCTCGATCCGGTCGGTGGCAGCGACCTGCGCGCCAACATCGTTTACCAGAGCGGCAATTGCAGCAGCCCCGAGGCGGGTGACAAGGCCGTAAGTGGCTACATCGACTGTATCAGCAGTGCGGGCAAGCGCACGATCACCAGTAACGTGAAACATTTCTACAACCGCTGGCAGAAAGAAGGCTTCGGCCCGGCTGACTTTGCCCGCAGTTATCCGGTGATGGATGCCAACGGCGATTTCCGCGAAGCCTCGTCGGCCACTGGCCGTTTTGCGCTGGCCGACAATATCCAGGCCGACCAGAAGCGGCTGTTCTTCAACAACGACAAGGAAGCGCACATGACCCTGCTGCAGCAAGAGTCGAGAAACCTGCCCAACCTGCTCGTGAAGCATTTGCGGTAAGGGGGTTCGATGAAAAGACTGTCTGCACGCTTGGGCGCTATTGCGTTCCTGGGGTTGTCCCCTCTTGTCATGCTGCCATGGGCGGCGCAAGCCGAAACCGTCATCAAGATCCCGCGTGAAAACGGCGCGGTGCATCAGGAGTTCCGCAACCTGATGGCGGACAAGATCAAGCAGTTCAAGCAGGGCGTCGGCCGGGTGGAAATGCTGGGCAATGCCGATGCCGGGCGCTGCATCGCCAATTTCTACACCAATACCGATACGACGTTTGTCACGCTTGATGTCGACAAAGGGGAGTATTACACCGAGTTTTACATCGACCATCCCACCCAGTCTTTCCGCACCGTCCTGTTCCAGAACCTCACGCTCAGCGATGAGGGTACCGAACTGAAGGTGGTCAAGCGTGACGGGGATTACGCGATACAGACCGACGGGCAGCGTCTGGTGCTGGCGGTTCGTGACCCCAAGGATCGTGAACCCACCGCCTGCACCTTTGACCTGAGCACCGCCCGCCTGTTTGACGGCGAAACCGAGTAAAGGCAAACGCCAACCTGTCGGTTGTTAAGACATTGGCTCCCCCCGGCCGGCATTGCGCCAGCCAGAAGCAAACCATGCCCCGTCAGAGCGTCGTTATCTGCATGTCGGGCTGGGAACGCAAAACCTCGGTGAACAACTCAGGCGCGAGCGTTCCAAACCCCGGTTCGAAGTAAAAGCTCCCTGCAAAGCCATAAAACCCGCTGGTGGGAAACTGCAGCACGGTATGACCCACGCGCGGTACCTGACCGGCAAAACGTTCCGGTGGCTCCGCCAGGGTGGCACTGTCGTTATAATTGAACCGCACCGGCTCGATCGGGCCGCCCAGATCGTCATAGAACCAGATCACATCCAGTTTTTTGCCGGTGGTCATCCACACCCAGTTACGCTCCGGATTCAGCAGGGTCTTGGCCATCTGGTCTTCAATCACGCTTTGCTGACCGTCAACCACGGCCACACTGGGGGAGCCGCTGTTACGAACCTTGGCGCCATGCAGGTTGTTGCCATCGACCATGATCGACAGCTGCGGGTTCACCAAGAATGAACGTCGCACCGCCGGGATGATGATGCGGCAGTCATACACCATGGATTTGGGATACACATGCAACTGGATGCTGGCCTGCATCAAGGGCACGCCCCCCCACACGAAATCGACATTCCATTGCGAAATGGTGCTGATCGCACCCACCCGGTCGGCCACCGGCTGCGCCACGAAATTGTTGTTGTCCATCTCGGTCGAGGTAGCCTTGGTCATGATGCCGGCGTTGAAACGGATTTTCAGCGAATCCAGTGGTGCCTTGCCTTCAAAGCCATTGAACTCGAACTGCGTCCAGTTGATCAGGTTGGCCTGATCGAACTGCATCGAGAAAAAATCGGTTTCGAGCAGGGCTTCCTTGCTGCTGTAACGCACATACTGAACGTCGGAACGCAGGCGTGAATTCTGCACCAGATAGACGTAACGATCAGGCTGATGGGCATTACTCAGCTTGATTTCGGCGAGCAGCTTGCCGTCATAAACCATGGAAGACGAACGACGCGGGCCGGCATCGCGGTTGATGAATAGAATCTTGTCGTGGGCATCGAACACATCGCGCTGCCCGTCAATGGGTACGTCCCAATGATCGAAATAAACGCCACCCCCGGTGTTGTACTCGTCGATCTGGAACGGAATGGGTTCCAGCGAACCGTTCACTACCGCTGCCAATGACAGGCTCTCTATCGGCAGGTTCTGCGCCGCCTGCACATCTTCGGCCTCGATCCGCACGGCCTGGTATTCCAGCAGGTCGACATAAGGACTATGCGCATAAGGATCCGCCGCCTGCACCAGAGACCATGGCGCCAATCCTACCCAAGTCGCAATGACACCAAAAACACCAGCAACACTCAGTTTTTTCACGGGCTTACTCCGCACTCAAGACGCGTACCGACGGCATGCTGCGCACCGCCTCGGTAAAGGCTTCGGGCGTGCCCTGATAACCTTCGCTCAGGAAAATACTGACCACGAACCCGAAAAAGCCCGACATCGGGAAGTTATCGATGCGGTAACCGGCATTGGGACCCGTGCCCTTGAAACGTTCCGGGGGATCGACTTTCTCGGTGTCATCGTCATACACCAGCGATAACGGTTCACGTGTGTCGCCGAGATAATTGAAGAAGGCCAGCACATCGAGATCGCGGTGGGTCGACACCCACAGCCACGATTGTTCGGGCGTCACCGGCGACTTGATGAATTCTTCTTCCAGCGGCGACAGTTGGCCATCGACATTGACAGCTGTTTTCGGGCCCAGGGCGGAACGCACCGAACTGCCGGTCAGATTGTTGGCATCCAGCGACATCGACAGCATCGGGTTGGCCAGGATCTTGCGCCTGACTTCCGGCATTATCACGCGCACATCGTAGAGCATCGATTTCGGGTAATGATGTACCTGATAGGAAATCTCAAGCAGCGGCAAATTGAACATCCACATCGTGATTTCCATCTGCGAGGTGGTGCGCACCGGGCCGACGTGCTCGCCAATGGGTTTGGCAACAAAATTCTTGTTATTGAGCGTGATCGTCGACATTTCCGTGAACAATCCACCGATCAGACGGATTTTCATGGTGTCGAGCGGGCGCTCACCGCGAAACGCAGCATAGGAAAACTCATCCCAGTTGAGCTGGTTTTCCTTGTTGTAGGTGAGCGAGTAGAAATCGGTTTCGACCTGACCGATATCGGTGCTGTAACGCACATATTGCTCTTCGGAACGCAGGCGCGAACCTTCGACCAGATAGATATAACGCCTGACACCAGTGGCATCGGTCAATTCGATTTCTGACACCAGTTTGCCATCGATCACCTGGAACGATTCCCGGCGCGGGCCGGCATCCTTGAACAGGAACACCAGTTTGTCATTGGCATCAAGCACGCCCTGGGTGCCATCCAGCGGCACTTTCAACTCCTTGAAATACACAGCGCCACCGGTGTTGTACTCATCGATCTGGTAGGGCACCGGTTCCATCTGGCCGTCGATTACCGCCTGTAACGACAGGGTTTCGATGCGTTTGCCGAGCGCCGCCGGCATATTCTCACCATCGATCAGCAGCGGTTTGTATTCATCGATTTGCGGATCAAGGGCTGGCGGTTCTTCTGCGTAGGCAGGAACAAAAGCAAGGGAAGCGACTAATGCAGTTATCAGCAGGCCGCAGGCTGGCAAACGGAGCGAAGGGATTTTCATGTGGCTTATCATTATTGTCGTTGCGCGTTACCGGATTCTACCCATCTCGCGGTGCGCTGTTAAGCCGAGGCTCACGCTTAATCGACAAAGTTTGTATCAGGGCGCAACCATCACGACTTGATAAAGGGGGGAGTGACCGCTGTGGGACTGACAGGCTGTCCTCGCCGCTTGGCTTCATACATGGCGTTATCGGCATGTCGGAGCAGCGCGTCGTCGGTCTCGCCATCCTCCGGATACACCGCCATCCCCAGACTCGGCAGAATTTGCAGGGACTGCTCTTCGACCGGATACAGCCGGCTCATGGCAACCAGCACCTTGCCCGCAACGCGCTTCGCATCCTGAGCACTTTCGATACCGTTGAGCATCACCACGAATTCATCGCCGCCCAGACGCGCCACCGTATCCGAAGCGCGAATACTGCGTTTGAGACGCAATCCGATCTGCTGTAACAGTTTGTCACCCACCAGATGGCCGAACTTGTCGTTCACCGACTTGAAACCCTCCATGTCGATGTACAACACGGCCAGACGCGATTTTTCCCGGTGCGCCAGGGCAAGCGCATTCTGCAACCGGTCGAGAAAGAGGGCGCGATTGGGCAGACCGGTCAGGGCATCGTGCTGCGCCATGAAGGTCAGGCGCGTCTGGATGCGTTTGCGTTCGATGGCCGCCGCCACCTGTACCGAAACGAAATGCAGGAGCTCCTTGTCCTGCTCGGTATAGCGCACCGCCCCGGCGTGATTCTGCATGAGCAAGGCGCCCAGCAGGCCACCGTCCGAACGCAGCGGAACACCAAGCCACTCCACCCCGGCTTGTCCTGGCGTCGTCACGTCGGGTGTCGTCACGTCTGGCGTCGCTGCGGAATCTGCGGTCAGCAACAGCGGGTTGCCGCTACGAAGCACATCCATGCACAAATTGCGAGTCACCATCGCCTGCGTCGGCAACTCATTCAGCCCCAGCGTGGAATACGGGAAGTCCAGTTCACCGCTTTGGGGATCACGCAACGCCAGCAGAAAGTGATGGTTGGGCACCAGCGCATTTACCGTCTGGTGAATGCGGGAAAAGAACACCTGCAAATCTTCCGCTTCGTGGGCGGCTTCGGAAATCGCATAGAGGGCAGAGCGCAAGGTTTCTGCACGTTTCAGACGGGAGACATCACGCGCAACGGCGACCCTGACCTGATCGGTGTCGGACCAGCGTGCCGACCAATTGATATGGGCGAGCGAACCGTCCTTGCGGATATAACGATTTTCAAAATGGGTTTGGGCCTGCCCTTCGTGAATGTCCGCAATGGCCAACCGGGTTTTATCGTGATCATCCGGGTGCACGAAATCAAACACACCCTTGCCGATCATTTCCGCCGGTGTATAACCAAAGATTCGCTCGCAGGCAGCGCTGACAAACAGGAACTCGCTATCACGGTTGACGACGCAGACCGCATCCATCAACAAGTCGAGAAAATTGTCCTTGAACAAATGATCGGGAGTGTACATGCCACGACTCACAGTAACCTGACATAGACTATAGCACCCACTGCGGACACCGGAAATGTCCGCTAACCGCCGATGAACAACACGTTCTGGCGGAGGCTCTACTCGTGCAAGGCCTACTCGCCCGGCATGGACGCATCGTTGGCATCGATACCGTACGGCGGGTAGTCGTACAAATCAGGCGCGATATCATCAAGCACCTGCTGCAGGGAGCGCCCCTTGGGGTCCACCGACACCGGAATCACCTGGAATTGACGGGTGGCCGTCAGCACCTTGTTCCAATCCACTTCATACGCGACGGGCATAGCAACCGGCTTTTTCACGGTTTTCGGATCGGGCTTTGGCACCACCGAAGATTGCAAATACGGCGCCAACGCCAGCGCCGCGCGTGTCATGAGATTCCGGGTGGTGCCGTATTCCTCGACCGGTTCAAAAGTGGTGACATGCAACTGCCCGTTGATGACACCGGCCACCACCGGCTCATCAATGACCCGCACCGGAATATTGGCGTTCATCTGAGGGAAAATCAGGGCGGCGTCTTCCGGGTACAAATGCAGGCAACCGTGACTGGTGCGCAGCCCGACGCCCCACGGGCGATTGGTGCCGTGAATGAAAATACTCTGGAAACCCAACTGTATCGCCAGCATGCCCATGGGATTATCAGGCCCCGGCGGAAAATATTCCGGGAACTCGCCCTCGCCCGCCGCTTTGTGTTCGGCCTGAATACTCTTGGGCACAAACCACGCCGGATCCTTGTGTTTGGCCACCACCTTGGTCATGCCCAAGGGTGTTGACCAGCCTTCCCGCGCGATACTCACCGGGAACGTTATGACCTTCGCGGGCTGGCCTTTGGCCGGGGCAGGAAAAAAGAACAGGCGCCGCTGCGAAATATTCAGCACGATGCCTGTCCAGGGTTTGGGCGGCAGAATGTATTGCGAAGGCACGATCACCTTCACATTTTTTTCGGGCAGCCAGACGTCGACGCCCGGGTTGGCCCAGGTAATTTCGTGGTAACCCACATCGGTCTGCCGCGCGATATCGAGCAGGGTGTTTTCCTGGGTGGGGATGATGATACGGGGCTGCCCCACCACCGTAGAGCCATCGGTTGGCAGTGTGAATGTTTCGGCGCCGGTAACGCCCACCAGCAGGGACTGGGAAATGATCGCCAGTATGACCCACCATCGCTTACACTGTATGCATCTGAAGACCGCTTTCCACATTACCCTGTCACTCATGAAATCTGCGAATTTTTTCTGCCGTCGCCGGCCGATGCTGCTGGTACTGCCATTGTTACTGGTATTGATGGCCATGCTGTGCCGTGTGACACCCGCATCGGCAGCCTCGGCGAATGACACCTGGCTGCTGATCGACTACGCAACGGCCACCATCAGTGTCATGAAAGGCGATATTGCCATTGCGCGCTTTGATGACGCAGCCTTTGGCCGCCTGGGCACCAAACCGGTTCACTACAAGGATGATACCAGTACACCACTGGGGGAATTCCGTATCGATGGCATTAATGGTAGCAGCCATTACACCTTGTTCTTCAGCCTTAATTATCCCACCCATCAACATGCCAAACTGGCCATGCAGGCGGGCAAGCTGAACATCGAGGATTATCTGGCCATATTCAACGCCGAAATGGAAGGGCGTCGACCACCTTATACGACGCCACTGGGTGGCATGATCGGCATTCACGGTCTGGGCGCGGCCCCCCTCGACATGCATCGCAAGTTCAACTGGACACGCGGGTGTGTCGCCCTCGACAACCAGCAGATCCGGGCGCTGGCCCGTTACGTGCGGGTCGGGATGCGGGTGCTAATCCAGTGATGAAGAGCCAGTGATGGCGCATCGCAGATGTGTAGTTGATGGCAAACATCCGGTAATAAAAAAGGCACTGCCCTGCAGTGCCTTTTTTGGTGCATCCTGATCGCTGGATGATGCTTCTGCCGCGTCAATTCACGGAAAAAAAGCCACCCACCGAGACGCCGATGATCACTTCATCATCGTTTTCTTGAACATGCGATCGATTTTCTCGTTCACACGATCGGCAGACGCTTCGGCCGCATCAGCCTTGGCAGAAGCGGCGTTGGCAGCGCTGACCGCGCCATCCACGCGTTGTGATGCCTGATCCGCGACAGAAAGCGCACGATCAGCCGTTTGTTGGGCTTGACTGGCGCGTGCCTGTGCGTCCTCGGCGATCGCACGAATTTCAGAAAGTTCGGACGTGCTGGCACATCCGGCGAGACTGCCTGCGGCCAGGATGATGGCCAGGGCGACTTGTTTTTTCATGGTGATAAACCCCCATTGATGAATTCAAAACAACTACACGCGTTAAAATAAACACACGAGTTGAGCCTAACATTCTCCATGAGGGCGAGAAAGAACACAATCAAGTTCCGACGAGAGAATTTTAACGAAGCATGACCAGGATCAATCCGGTTAAGCTTCCGTTCACGCCTGACATGCTATCCGACATAGTGAAAAATATCGCGTATGCCTGCAAATGTCGGCTCTGCGCTCTGTGGCTGGAACTTTACGACGCACGATCGGTCTTGGTACCACTCCATTTCACAAAACATGTTAAAGAAGCTTCTACCTAAAAAAGGGGATCGCAAGATGACGTCATTTTGTCCTGATTTTACCCATTCGGTGAAACTGACGACGGCCGTTACCGCCGCATTGCTGATGAATGCTTGCGCGGGCGGCAGTAGTCCTTCAGCCGCGCGTTCCAGCACGGGTGAATCCGTCACAAATCCCGATGATGGACGACGTTTTTCGATACAACTCGGGTGGACGATTCCGCTCGCCCGCGCCAATGGCGATGTGCTGTATGTGAATGAACTGACCGGTTACGAGATCGTTTACAGCAACCAGGCTGACACCTCCCCACAACAACTGCATATCGACGACCCCTTGCAAACCGAAATTGATCTCCGTGATTTGCCTGCAGGTCAATACCGATTCGCCATCGCTGCCATTGATGAGAGCGGTCTTTACAGCAGTTTCTCGACGCCAGTAGAAATCACTCTGGATTAATGCATTGCGCTGACGCACAGAAATACGGCACCAAACAAAAACGCCGCACAGGGTTGCCGTGCGGCGTTTGACTTTACTCTGTCGAGACCGTGTGCGGTAAACCTTACCCGATCAGTGCGCAGCTTTCAGCTTGCCTTTGGCCTTGGCGAAAGGTCTGTCACTGAGCATACCGTTGGCACTGAACAATTTCTCGCTCCATTCCGCGAGCAGCGCATCGGTATCGTGCTGGCTGGGGTGAAAATCACGACGGAAGAAATCAAAAAACTGTGGGGCGAGGCGCGGGAAGAGGCCTTGTTTGCCCCACAGATAAGCCAGTCCACGGGCATTCTGACGTACATTGAACAGCTTTTTGTCGGCTGCCATCATGCGCCCCTGAAAAATCACCATGACAATGCCGAGAATGATGGTCGTGGGAACCATGGTACCGGCGCGCAACCAGTAATTTCCCACGGTTTTCTGATAGAGATCAAAAGCCACGTTCTTGTGCTCGTTTTCCTCAACCGCGTGCCACATCCACATTTTCAGGGCATTGGTGTCCTGTATCATTTTCTGGTGCTCGGGTTCACGCAGCAACTGTTCGGCGATGATCGCGGTGTAGTGCTCCAGGCACACGGTAGCAGCGAGCTGCAAACTGGTGGGCAGATATTTGGTCGCAGTTTCCAGCAGCCAGGCGATGTCGCGCTGCAACGCGTCCATTGGCAGGCCTTTTTCGCCAATCATGTTGTTGAACGCCAGGTGCTCCTTGCTGTGCATCGCTTCCTGCCCGATGAAGCCTGCCACTTGCGCCTTCAATACCGGGTCATTCACCTGATCACGATAGTGACGCACGGCACGCACGAAAAAGGCTTCACCCGCCGGCAGCAATGACGAGAAGGTGTTCCAGAAATGGCTCAGGAAGGGATCGTTGCCATAAAAATAACGGGAGGATTCAGCCTCGACGAATTCGAAGTCCATGCGACGGGGGGGAATATTGGCCGTGGACCCAAGGGCAGAGCGTGTCGGACTTTTCCCTGCCGGAGTTTGTTCTACTGCAGCCGCGATGCTATTCATAAGTGTACCAGCCGTTCATGTTACATTGATTGATGTACAATGAAAGCGACTATACCGTCACCCTTTGCAGGGTCGCCCTTCTGATCGGGCCAGTTTTCTGGTGAAAAAGCGCCAATCTGGATACCGTAATGGCATCAAGGCCTTGGATGAGGCTTTGGTGGACAGGTCATCAGCAAGCCGAGCAGGTCAAGGGTGGCCATGCGGCAGAAGATCCAGCGCCTCCTCCAGCGAGTGCGCCACGCTGAAGACCCCGGCTTCGGATGCGATCTCGGCGTGACGCAAAGTCTTGAGCGGCTGGTACTGAAGCTCGGCCAGCACCACCTGCTTGCCCTGTTGCCGGCACTTGGTGATGAACTTCTCCAGCGCCGACAGCCCCCCTGCATCCAGCAGCGGCACGGCATCCATCCACAGCACCATGCCGGCCTGCTTGTCCATCCGCACCGCCAGCTCGCCAAACACCCGATCTGCCGCCGCGAAGAACAGTGGGCCGTTGATGCGCAGCACCTGCCACCCCTCGGGCAGACGGCCAGGCGGTACCTTGCGGTGATCCTGCGAGAGATCCTTTATCTGCGTCATCTCGGCAATTTCGCGCATGAACAGCAACGATGCCAGCAAGATCCCGACACTGATCGCAATCACCATGTCGAACAGCACGGTCAACGACAGGCAGACGAGAAAGACCACAATATCGCTGCGTGGCGCCGTCTTGATGAGGTGTAGCGACTTCGGCGCCTCACTCATGTTCCACGCCACCAGCAGCAACAGGGCCGACATGGCCGCCATGGGCAGGTAGGACAGCAGGGGCGCCAGCGCGACCAACCCTGCCAGCACCACCAGCGCATGCAGCATGCCGGCCACCGGTGACTGGGCCCCGGCCCGGAAGTTGGCGGCCGAACGTGCCAGCGCAGCCGTGGCGGTGATACCGCCGAAGAACGGGGTGACAAGGTTGCCGATGCCCTGCCCCAACAACTCACTGTTGGCGCTGTGTCGCTTGCCGGTCATGCCATCGAGCACCACGGCGCACAGCAGGGATTCGATCGCCCCCAGCATGGCAATGGCAAAGGCCGCCGGTAGCAAGGCCTCGATGTGGGCGAGACTGAGTTCAAACGGCTGGCCCTGTGCACCGGATTGCGCCCAGGGCCAGAGAAACTCGGGCAAATAAGGGGGAATGCCATGACCCACGCTGCCGTCAGGTGCCACAAATTGAAACCGCGAGCCAATGGTGTCGACACTCCACCCATGCTGCTGACAAAAATAAGCGGCCACGCTACCGATAATCACGGCAGGTAGATGCGGTGGCACGGGTGTTTTCAATCGGGGCCACAACAACAGGATCAACAGGGTCAAGACCGCAACACTGACACTCGGCCAGGAAAAATCCGGCGCGGCATGCACCAGGGCGTTGATCTTGCCGAGATAGGATTCCGGCATTTCCTGCAGTGGCAGGCCCAGAAAATCCTTGATTTGCAGTGTGGCAATGACAATCGCAATTCCGCCCGTGAAGCCCAGCGTTACCGCTTCGGGAATGTATTCGATATAACGCCCAAGTCGCAGCAGGGCCATTCCGACCAGGATCAAACCGGCCATGAGACTGGCCAGCAACAGTCCCGCCAGTCCGAACTTGATGACCACCGGATGCAGGATGACGATGAAGGCGGCCGTCGGGCCCGAGATGCTGTAGCGTGATCCGCCAGTGAGCGCGATCACAAAACCCGCGATCACGGCCGTGTACAATCCATTCTGAGGGGGTACGCCACTGGCAATGGCCAGCGCCATCGCCAGCGGAATCGCGATAACGCCCACCGTGACGCCAGCCAGCAAATCCTTGCTGAAACGCGGCCAGGAATACGGTTCCTGCAGCACGCTTTCGCGCAAGGCATGGCCGATTCGCAAGGAAAACAGGTGGGCACGGTGCGACATGGGAACCAATAACCTCCACGTTAAAAGAGCAGTCAGAACCGCTTCATTATATGCCCTGGGGCTGGCACATGCTGAAAAACAGGCTGAAACGGTGAGAATGCGCTGCTCGCAAAACGACAAAAGCGTAAAAATGGCAGGAAATTTGCCTGCAAAAATGGACAATGCAGTGCGAGCACCTTATTCTTGTCTGCTTTATAGGTTCAATTTTTGTTCAATCAATGGCCATATGATGAAAACAATAAGCACCTGGATCACCGCCGTTATGCTGTTGGGACTGCTCGCCGGATGCAGCGTTACCCCGAAACACAGCACCGAAGTGGTGATGTTGCCCAAGGCGGATTCCACCCATGAATTCATGCCCAGCTCGACTGAAAAGCTGTCCGAAACCCTGAATCGCACGCTGCTTGAGCAATATCATGAATGGCAGGGCACCCGTTATCAGGCGGGCGGCATGAGCAAAAACGGTGTCGATTGCTCCGGATATGTGCACCTCACCTTCAAGGAACGCCTGGGGCTCGACGTTCCCCGCAACAGCACGGCGCTTTCCCGGATTGGCACCCCTATCGGCAAACCGGAACTGCGCACGGGGGATCTGGTGTTCTTTCACACCGGACGCACTCGCCATGTCGGTATTTACCTCGACGACAACCAATTCATGCACGCCTCTTCCCGCAAGGGCGTCATGATTTCCAGCCTCGACAAGGGCTATTGGGCCAACCGTTGGTGGACGGCTCGCCGTATCGAGCCGGATTACCTGTATCTGCTGGCGAATCTCTGATTCCGGCGAAACCGCAGACGCTACACCCCTTTGACGAATCGCAGTGTATTTTTCCTGTCCGTCAGTAGCAGCAACAATGTCCCTGCCATCATCGGCAGGTTTTTCGTCACCGGCCCAAAAGGGTGCAACCACTGGGCCGGAATGATGACGCTGATGATGATGCTGTAAGCGACCATCAAGGCAATCTGCAGGCGCATGGCCTGCAAGCGGTAGCGCGCTGTCAACATGCCGATGCCCAACGCCAGATCAGCCAGCGCCCCCAAATAGATCATGAACGTTGCCAACACCCCCTCAATGCCACCAGCGGCCAGCAGCGCGTAGCCGCTGTCGAGGTCGAAGCATGCCGACGTCAATGCGGTAAAAATCCAGACAAACGCCATCGCCGCCAACAGCAGCGGTCGCACCAACATCAAGCGTGCATACCAGGTATCGGCATACGTCGCCGGTTCATCCCAAAGCGCCTGCGCCAGGGGGCGTGCTGCAGGAATATTGGTGGCCACCGGGTATAGCTGCGCTTTTTCCAGCAGATCGAGACTGTCGGTGGACAGCAGGCTTTTCACGCCAATTCGTTCGGCCCCCTTGGCAATGACTCTTAACACGGCCATCGGCACGGGAAGAAATAACGCCGGCTTTAGACGCATCCATTCGCGCAACAGTGCATACAGTTCCTTCATGCTGAACGCGGTAGGGCCGACCAAGCGGTAGGCAGTAGTTTTGCCCGGCCAATGCTGCACAATGTAGGCAACCTGCTTGCATAGATCCTCGATGTGCAACGGCTGGAGCTTGTGGTGGCCATCCCCCATCAGGGGAATGATCGGTGACGCCGCCATTTGATTGAATAACGCGGTGCTTGTTCCCCCGCGCCCAATCACAATGGAGGGATAGAACACCACAGCGTCGTTATCGCGTTGCAGTAAATATTGATCCGCTTGCCGTTTGCTGGCGAGAAACCTTTCTTTCACCTCGGCCTCATCGGCGCCAAGCGCCGACATTTGAATCACACGCGTACGCTTGATCGCAGCCGCTGCAAATAAAGCCTGTGGGGCGAGCGACTGAATCGTATCGAAATCGCCTGGCTGATCTTCCTGGATAATGCCGACCGCGTTGATGACAAGATCGATATTTTCCAGGCGGGGAGCCCAGTGTTTTGCCTCGGTATCACGACGAAAGTCACAGTCAATCCAATGATAAGCCGGGTATTGGCTTTGCCATTGCTGAGGCTGTCTGACGGCAGCCACGATCTGATGGCCTTGCCTCGAAAGCTCGCGTGCGAGATGAAAACCGATGAATCCGGTGGCGCCAGTGATCAAAATTCTCATGGGATATCGTCCGTTTTATGCCGTCATCCAGGGTTTGTACACCATCATCAGAAACAAGCCGATCATGGCGATTGCCGCAGGAAACCCCAACGAGATCCAGCGATAGAAGGTGCGGTAATAGTCTTGTGGCAATGCATCGCCTGGCTGAAGCGATGCCGTTATTTTTTTCAATTTCAATTGCAGGTAAACCACGGGTAACCAGGCCCCTATCGTGACGGCATACAACGCACACACCACCACAAACCACTGGGATTCAAACGAAAGGTTCATGAGCCGCATCAAATACAGGCCGCTCACAGGCTGCAAGATGACGGTAGGCGTCGTGAATAACCAATCGGCCAGCACGACATGGCGTGTCGTGATGCGAATGGTCGACACATCCTTGCTGACATGTGCCATCACCATGAAGAAGGCGGTTCCGACACCCGTCCCCCACAAAAAGGTGGAACTGAGGATGTGCAGGGTTTT
>JBPOHS010000216.1:0-6471 GCA_052035295.1 Pseudomonadota bacterium | reverse complement strand
CCAACGTGGGTGTTGGCTACGACGCACTCAACGAGCAAACCAGCATTACGTCGTCGTATGCGGGTGCGCCGGGTGCCAGCTTCACCACCAAGGGATTGGACTTGAGTCCGTGGATCGCGACGGGTGGCGTGGGTATTGTCAGCGAAACCCAGGGAGGCGTCGAAATCTCGGCCCGATATGACGTCGAACATCGCAGCGACTTCACTGGCGAAACCTTGTCGGTGAAACTGCGTAGCGCGTTCTGAGTTGAGCGTTCTTCGTTGAGCGCTTTCTCTCGCCAAACCCGGCCTTTGTGCCGGGTTTTTTGTGCCATCCTGCTGCATGGAAAAACCCGCATCAAGATAGATCCGGAGTACCCGCTGGAGCCCGCACGTCCCATGCAGGAAAAAGTGTATTTGTTGAACGCGCTGGGGAGGTCTTGCCTGCCAGATCGGAATTAAATCCTGGACTGACAAATCCAGACGTAAAAATCAGATCCTCGCTGGAGTCATTCTGGTTCAGCACTATATTGATACGCCGCAAAACGTCTGTAAATCCTGGTTCTCGCTTGCCAGCCCTGTCAAATCAAAGGTCAGGAAGGTGGCCGATTCCTTGGGCGTGCCGATTTGAATGGCCAGTCTGTCCGAGACTAGCAGCTGCTTGATGAAGTCTTTGGTCTGCATCTCCAGGTAGGCGGATCTTCCGCGGTCATCCACCCGCCAGGCAAGAGATCTGGATTTGTTTTTACCGATGCGCGTTTCAAAGTAATAACTGCCCTTTGACAGATATTGGCCGGTACTGAACATGACGTTGCTGCTGTCAGCACTACACGTAATGGAAAAAACCGGGCGCATCGCATCGTATCCGCTCGATTTGAATGTTTCGCGTGCACTCGCCGTAAACGAAAGTGACGTGGAATCATCAATAGGTGAAATGTTTTTTCTTATCGCCCAAGCCCGGTCCTTGTTGATGCCATCTATTTGTTTTTGCGGGTGCATGGCAACGTCGTAGCAATCGAGGCGATCACCCATGTGCTCAATTTTGGTACATCGAACCAAAGCGCTTTCGAGAACGCTGTGTTCACTTTCTGTGTCACGTAGCTGCTTCACCAATTTTGCGATTTCGCTTTCCGCTTGCTTGAGTGCAATGGCGACGTCGCTGGTGGCCGGCGTGTTGGCAGGATCATTTCCAGAGGCGCTGGCTGAAAAATCGGCGAGGCCTGCTGCCTGTGTCAAACTGGTCGTTGCTCCGACCTTGCTGAAGGGCTCTTCCTTGTTTTTTTCAGGCGATAGTTCTTTCTGCATTTGCGCCAGGTCGCTTGTCGCTTCACCACGAAACTCGGCGGTTACAGCGTTGATGTAATAATACCCGTAGAGCTGGTTAATGATGAGGAGGGTAAAAAGAACGCCACCGGAAATGAAAAAATAAGAGGTTTTTTTGATTTTCATGCAACTGCCCCTGCTTCGATCAGGACTCTGACATCCCTTCGTCTTGTTTTTTTGAGCCTGTCCCCGATCGGAAAGAGCCGTCTCCATCGGCGGCCGTATTCTATGGAAAAGTGAAACGGACGTACAGTCAGCAAGCGTCACTTATCCTTTCGTTTACAGAACGTTAAATGTTGTGTCTATTTGTTAGCCGCCGGACCTGTTTTTTGGATTATCCAATTATAATTGCTCCCACTTCTTCCCGAATACGGTCTGTGTCGTGCGTATATCTATAAAACTGTTTGTTTTTTGTGCTGTTTTGATGGTTTCCGGCTGCAAGCGTGTGGACAATGGCATGGAGCAGCATCTGATCGATGCCATTGATCTGTACAGTGACCGCATGGTTTCGTATGCCGAGGTGACCGATGGACAGAGCGATAAACTGTTCAACAGGTTATTGCTGCTCGAACGCCTGTCGCTGGGCATGTCGCGACTCTTCGACATGCGTGCCTATCCCTATGCTCAACGTGGTATTCCGATCGTGACGGCAGACTTTGTTCCCATGAGTGATAACCTCGGGTTCGGGGCTCTCTTGCCGCCAACGCTTCCGTTGAACGAGTCGCATCTCACCTTGATTCGTGCAAAGGTGGCTGACATGTCGTCACTCGACTGCGATTTCCACAAGGTCACACAGAGAAGCGCAGAAATACTGTATTGGATAGAGGATTTCGAATCCGCCAATTCAGTGCATTTGGCGTTGTTCAAGCATATGGTTGAATCTATCGGTGTCTCTGCTTTGCACGCGATCGATTATTCGGAACAATCCGGTGGCGATACACAAAAGCTTTCCTGCGATATGGTGAAATTTCAAATTGCTGCGATGAAAACGCCACACTTGATCTGGCTTGAAAACGAAGCCAACAAATTTCATCAAATGGGCGTGGGCATTCTTGTGAACGATCTGCCCCGCATTCCATTTCTGGCAGAATATGAGGCGTCGGGGCATGGCGCCCTCAATCTTCCATGAACGCCCGCAGATAGCCCTGTTCGCTTTCGTTGCGGAACACCCCGCGTGGATCCTGTTCCCGCAGCACGGCGGCGAATTGCCGGCGTTTTTCCGCGCCGACAAAGATGTATATGAAAGAGCGCCTGCCTTAACTCAATCCGCGTAATATTTTGGCTATTATTTCCCAGCTTTTATAGGCTGCAAGCATGCATGGCACGATGTTAGGTCCATAAGCAATTATGTTGCCGAGCATCGTGAACAAAAAACCTGTCTCTTCGTCATCGACTGTTTCTTCGGTCGCCTCATTTGTGCTTGGATTTTTTGCCCCATTTTCTTCGGCGTCATCAGGTAATAGCATACTCGCCACAAAGGATACGACTGCTACACCAAGGCAAATGAGGTAGCCATACTGCCAGGCCAATGTGTCGAGCGGGTAAAAGTAAAGCGCCAATAGGACAGCACTTGAAATATAAGAAGAATGTAAGACAAATGCATCGAAAGATTCGAAGGGAAGGTGACCCTTCAGCGTGTATCGATATACACCAGCCCACCAGATAAACAGGAGGCCTCCCCACCATGAAATTTCAGTTAACATTGATAGCCTCCTTTTTTGAATCCTCAGGATTTCCCTGTATGTCTTCGATGGATTTCAATTCTTTCTGGATATAAACGAGTGGAAGCACAATCAGCAGCACGACGCCCAAGCCGATCCAAAGCCATATTCCCTTGAACAGCAGCGCTGTAACGATGGTGAAGCACAGCGCTTGTAGCACTCCCTTGATAAGGGCTCTTACAACCAGTACCGACTGTAGTGTGCCCTTGATGTCGCCACCGCTTTCAACTGCCAGTTTGCTGAAGCCAATCATGGCATCCACCATTTTTTGGGTGTCTTCCTCCTGTTTCTTTTCCTGTTTGATCAAGCCTGATAGTGAAAATCGCTTGCCTTGTGCAATGAGGTCATCTTCATCTTCGCGATCGGAATCTTCGGTGTCGTCCTCGTCACGCTCCCTTAATGGCAGTACTTTAATCGCGACACCAAATTCCCTGGGTGCATCTTGAGAAAAAACGTCCATCCCGACAAGCATGTCGTCTAGAAAATGATAGCGCGAAATCTCGCCGACCTGATCATGAAAGATTTCGAGAACGGCAGCTTTCAATCCCTTCCTGAAAAGGGTTTGTAGCGCTTTATAGCAAGGACCTTCGTGAGAACTAGAATCAAACTGAAGAAGGAGAGTGCCGTCTTCCTCAAAGAACCGAAGTTCATGATTGAACCAATCTTCTGTCCAAGCGTTAAAAAACGTATCCCCAAGTGCAGCCACTGCCGCTTTACCCAAGGCTTCGCTTACGTCTTCTTCCTCGAGCTGAGTCAGTAAGTCGAAAGCTATTTGAGTCTGTGCAGGATCACCGAAAAATAGCAGTAACTGGTGTGTGTTTTGCGACATGGAAATGTCAACTCCTTTAGCTCGCGCGATGAGGCCGGTTCTGTGGAATATAGCCTAGTAAACAACCGGAGAAGGTAACAAGTGTGGACCCCAAAAAAAATCCATTTCTGGCAGAATATGAAGCTTCCGGGCATGACGCCCTCAATCTTCCATGAACGCCCGCAGATAGCCCTGTTCGCTTTCGTTGCGGAACACCCCGCGTGGATCCTGTTCCCGCAGCACGGCGGCGAATTGCCGGCGTTTTTCAGGCGGTAGTTGCGCCTTCACCGTGTCGTGATCCCAGGCGCGGTAGTGCTCGCCGTCACATTGTACACTGTGAAATTTCGACCAATGCGGTGTTGCGGTCGGAAAGGCCGCTTTCAGTGCCTGTTCCATGCGCCAGTAGAGATCCAGCATGCGCGTCGTGTGACGATCGCGATGCTGGCCGGGGCGGTCGAGCGCATCCAAATGCAGGCCGCCGCAATTCACCGGAATATCGATGGCGACATAAAGATTGTTGAACGGATCGTTACTGACCGGTTCATAGGCCGGGATCGGCGAAAAATGCTGACTTTCGCACGCTTTCACAAAGCGTATCTCGAAGGGCAGCTCGGTGTGTATCAAGGCGCTGGCCATCACTTGATGCAGAAGACCGATGACGGCCTGTACCTCCCGGAACGACGACACCGGAATAAAATATCCCAGGAACAGGCAGCGTGAGGCATCCGAAAAAAAACCGGTGGTGGCCCAGTAGCCCCCTTGTGTTTGCGCCTTGTAGGTCATGTATTTCAGAAAAAACACCGAAAAATTCCCGAACGCCTTGCGCAGGAATCTCTGCAGCATGGCACTGCGCATGTTTTTTGCCATGATGGTGAACAACGCTTGGCGTCGGGGGCCCCACAAACGAAAACTGTTCTGGCCGACGGCAACGACGTCGGGAGTCTTTGCGTCGGTGTCTTGCGGTGTCAGCGTGGCCAGAAAACCCGCGCCGGACGCGTCGTAAATCAGGGTAATCCCCGTATTTTCCTGTTGCTCGAAAATCGGCAGCAAGTGTTGATCGAGCCACGAAGCCAGCCCTTCGACCGGCGTGTCAAACGGGATCACCGCTGCGGCCAGCGAGGTGGCTTTCTGCAGCCGAATTCGTGCGTGCGTGATAATCCCGAGATACCCCATACCGCCCAGCACAAACCGGAACAATGGGGACTGCTCGTCAATCCATTCAATGCGACCATCTGCCATGACAACGCGAATTGCCTCGACACAGCGGGTAAATAAGCCGTTTTTGTAGAACGACCCGTGTGTGCAATTGGAAATGAAACCTGCGAGGGTGAAATCGCCGATGCCTGACAGGGTGCTGAGCATCAGACCGTGCTGCAAGGCCAGACGATTGATATCGTAAAGCCGCGTATCCGCCATGACCGTGGCCGTTGAAGTGGCGGAATCGATACTCAAGGCGGCGAGGGTGGCGTGCGCATAGTGTTGTAGCGAGACCATCAGTGCGGTCGGTGCATGGGTGTCACGCACGCAGGGCGCAAGGCTGTGCGAGTTTCCGAGAGGGCGCAGATAAACATTGTCGTGCGTGGCGGCGAAGGCCACCAGTGACTGCAGTTCGGCATCATTGCGCGGATAGACAAGGGGGGCCTGATCAACTTTCAGCGTATTGGCCCAGGAGAGAAAACCAGTCCTGTTCAGCGGCAATTCCGCCGGTAACGGCAAGACTGAAGACAACGCGTCCATACGGCTCGACTCCGAAAACTGAAAAGAGTGGATCTGGCCAATGAAGCATGCCTTACTAGATTTACCTTTGTAAAGTTATTTGCCTTGTCGGAAGGCCACTGATACCGCTATTTTGGTCGATTGGTTCCTTGTTCGAAGGCGATTGATTCTGGATGATGACGTTTACTGAAACGATGGAAAGAGAGTTATCAATGTTGCCGTTAGCAAAAACAGGCGTGGTCGCGATGTTGGCCGTGTTAAGCGTGGGATGCAGCAGTTTTTCCTCTCACCATGGTGGGAATTGGGCAGGGTTCACCGAATCCGGCAAGGCGTCGTTTTACGCCGACAGACACCAGAACCATAAAACGGCCAGTGGCGAACGCTATCGTCACGACCTGAAAACCGCCGCCCACAAGGAATTGCCCTTTGGTTCCCGTATTCAGGTGACCAACGTCGACAATGGCAAGAGTGTCGTGGTCAAGGTGAATGATCGCGGGCCTTTCGTTCGCGGGCGCATCGTGGATCTTTCCCGGTCGGCGTTTGGTGCCATTGCCAACCCCAGACAAGGCGTTATCGATGTCGAGCTCGAGGTGATTGAATAGGTAGTTTGATTAGGTAGTGCCCTGTTGCTTGCGTAGCATGAAATAGTTGTGCGTCAGCGAACGGCGGCGCGTGTTCAGCGATGATTTACGGCAGGCAAAGTGTGAGGTGCATCACGTTTTTTGTTTGGCTGCTGTTCGGCGAGCGCCAGGCGAAAGGCAGATGACTTGCATTGCTTGTGACGAACGTGCCAGATTTGGGGTGGCATCAGGGCAGATGTTTATCCTGATAACAATAAAAAATAATACTGCTGTGGCCCCTATGATTCCCGTCTTTTCACGTTGTTTGATGATGCTGGTGTTCGTGTCATTTTTGTCAGGCATTG
>JBPOHS010000088.1:0-4678 GCA_052035295.1 Pseudomonadota bacterium | reverse complement strand
TTCACTGGCGAGCTCAGCTTGCTTCGATTTTTCGCTAAGCTGCTTTTCCAGTTGCTTCATCTGTTTCCGGTGTTCGCCCACTTCGCCGACCAGGCTGGCATTGTCCCGGTTGAGCTGGGTGAGTTCGGGGGTCTAGGGATTTTCCGTCCAAAAAAGACAAAGTTCTCTGAAAGCCGCGCCAGCCATTGGCTCCAGAGGGGTATTACTTTTCCCGGACCGGCATGTAACCCTCGATCGAGCGCATCAGTTCCTCCAAATCTGGCAACTTTTCGCTGAGTTCGAAGAGATAGGTTCCCTTAAGGTTGATGTTGTTCCATGCCACGGGGGAGGCCTGCTTGACGATCTCCAGGCGCGTGGCGTCCCCCTGGTATTCAAAGCTGGTCAGGAGCTGGCTGAGGATGCTGGAGTTGAAGTAGATGATGGCATTGGTGACCAGGCGCGCGCATTCATTCCACAGCACGATCTCTTCGTCCGAACTGCCCCGGAACTGATCCCCGTTGACGCTACTCACAGCGCGCCGCAACTGGTGATAGGCCTCACCCCGATTCAGAGCTCGCTGGACGAATTTGCGCAAACTGACATCATCAATGTATCTCAGCAAGTAATTCGCTTTTACCCAGCGGTTGTACTCGGTCAGGGCCTCCAGCAACGGATGATTGCGTTTGTACCCAGAGAGTTTTCTTACCAGCGTGGCTTGCGTCGTTTTCCGCTGCTTGAGCGAGACTGCGATTCGCTGAATGGTATCCCAGTGCTGGGCGATGCGGTGAAAGTTAATCGGCTTTTTCAGGCGCAGCAGAATTTTTTTATCCTTGCCTTCTTTCACATCAAACAGCTCATTGATCACCTTGCCAACCTGTGCATACCGCGGTGCGAACTGGTATCCAAACAGATCCAGCAGTGCAAAGTTCACATGGTTCACACCATGCGTATCGGTCGAGAGAACGTCCGGAATGATTTCAGAACTGTTGCTCATCAGCAAATCAAAGATGTAGTGGGATTCATGTTCGTTGGCGCCGATTACTCTGGCGTTTATCGCGGCATGATTGGCAATTAAAGTCATGGCTGAGACGCCTTTTTGGGTGCCAAAGTATTTCGAGGAATAGCGAGTCTTGAAGGTCTCGCGCCGGGCCTCGAACTTCTGGCCGTCTGCGCTGGCGTGGATCACATCTTCCTGGATGTTGTAGTGCTTGAAGATGGCCAGCCTTGCCGTGGCGTTATTAATGGCGTCGTTGGCGACATCCAGGGTTTCCATTCGAAGATAGTTCGCCTGTACGGCGCTGAGCTGATCATAAGTGCGATCCGAAATTTGCGCCATGCCGTAAATGCCTTGGTTGGTGGCATTACCCACCAGAATCGCCAACAGATCATATTCGTGCGCCCGACTTCGGGATTGCGATCCCAACACATGTGTGAAGCAGCGTAGAAATCCGGTGTCACGATCCACCATGCGTAGCACATCCGCGACACTGGTTGCAGGCAATTGCTGGAAGAAGGGATTGTTGAGCGGCGAGTTTCTACTCGATGTGGGCAATCGCCAGAAGCGTTTTCCCTTAGGATTGTGCAGAACCAGATTCCGATTGTTGTCCTGCTCAAGATAATGACTGACCTCGTGCAATCGACTTTCCAGTTCGATTTCCATCTGCGCGACCAGATCGCTGGGTTCAGTGGCCAATTTCGGCAACTGGGTCTGTTGCAACAACTTATTCTTGCTGTTTTTCCAGTGTTCCTGATCAATCAGATCGGCGTCCAGTGTCCGGTATTTTATAATCTCGGGCAGTGTGATCTGGCCGTTCAAACGCTCAGGAATCTGCAGATAGAGGAACCATTCGTATCGATCTGGCAGAGTATTCCCTTCTGCATCCTGTAAAAATTCCACGGCTTTTTTCGATACCAGCCGGGCATCGACAGGTTGCAGTAGGGTTCCGTGCGTGGAAAGTTCGTCCCGCGCTTTCGCCAACACGGCGGCCAACTGCTGGGTGCCTTCGCTACCTTCGAAACGCAGGCATAGAAAGAGGTCGCGCAGCAAACCCGTTCGTAGGACATCCTTCTCATCGTAATATTGCCACATGGCTTCATCAACCGAACGCTGCTGCTCATTCAGAAAAAGACAGACCGATTCCAGTTCGTTTTTGGTCAGTAGCTTCAGCGCCTTTTGCCTTACGTTGCCAAACGGCTGTTGCAGATCGATGCCGTCGTCGATGAACAGGTGCAATACCTCGGCCGCCTTGCTGACATTATTGGCCGCTTTCTGCCAATCCTGATAGACCATCTCCTTCGCACAGCCCTTGGCGTTTTGCTTGATCTGTCTGACATGATGCACAAAACCATCAGCAATGCGCTCCAGCGCCTGTTGCCAGCGCGTCTGAAGATAGCACAACAGGTACAGTCGTTGATTGCCGACCGATTGCCGTTTCAATTTGGCGCCGTAATAATTGACTTTCTCTGCAAGATACTGCTGATTTTTTGGCGACAACAACAGCATATTCAATAGACGACCCACTTCTGGCATCCAGTGCCGGACGTGACGATACACAGCAAGCTCTTTCTCCAGCTCAGTGCCAGTGAAATTGCGTGCTGACTGGCGCAACTGCCGAAACGTAAGCGCGTCAGCATCGGTAACAAGCGTGGCGATCGCTTGTTGGAGTGGTTCAGACATGACGAGCGCGATATTCGCGATCATGCGATTTTGTTGATTAACCATGACTTCACTGATCATCTTCTGCAGCGTGCTGTACGCGCAAATCGCAATTTTTCGCGCAGAGAAATATTCAACGGCTGTGTCGAAGAGATGTCTTGGTGCCGTCCAGGCGCTGGCCTGTTGTGTCAAGTGTGAACTCAGCGCTCCCTCGTGATCTTTGGCGCTCCAACGCTGATAACCGCAGAGTTGAAAAATGCGTTGGTATATCCGGTCGCTTTCTTTCTGAGAAAGATTGAATGGTCGAAAGCCTGGCCCCGGCAAAACCGATTGGTAGACGTATTTGATATCGTGTTTGACCTGGCCAAAGCTCAGGCTCAGCACCACCGGCTTGGCCTTGAAGTAGCCCAGCAGAACGACAAACATGCACCGCTGGGCGCGGTAACGAAGGCTGCTGGCGACCGACCGTTCCTTGTCGTTTAGTGCGAAAAAGAAGCGTTGGTCGCTGGTAGTAAAGATGGGGGGGCCGTAAAACTCGTCCTGCTCGACCTTGGACAGGATCTGAACGCGCTCTTCGAATGCCATGGATTTAGCCTCAAAAAGGCTAATTCTTACTCAAACCTAGCGGGAATTGGCACCTGCGGAAAAGTAATACCCCTCTGGAGCCCAGGGCTGGCGAGGCTTTCAGAGGACTTTGTCTTTTTTGGACGGAAAATCCCTAGAACCCCATTTTGATGGGCCAGAGGAGCAGGGGAGCCACGCGCGGCTTGATATTGCCACGGCCTTCTTTGACGACCAGAAAGGGGAATCCGAGGTAGAGGCCATCAATGCCCGTATCCCGCTTATACATGGTTGCTTGACGACAAAGAGACTGCAGACGATCTTCCACCTGCGGTTGCGCCGCGAAGGCATTGGGATCGAGTGAAAGCGTTTTCTCGTTACGTTTTAACAAATGTTCCAACAACGCAACGGCGGGACGTAGTGGCGTCCCCAGTTCGGCCACATCGATGCGCGGGGTTGTGCGTCCGATCGTCATACGCACCAAGGGGCCACGCAGGACCGACGTGACCACTTTCTTGCGGAAAAAGTCGACGATTTGTGACACGTACTGCTGCTTGGGGGGTTGGCGCCATTGCTCTTCCGGGAACGACAACAACACTACCGCGTGCGTGAGAGGCATTCGGCGTTCGAGACGAAACCTGTCTGCCCAACCATCAATCGTGGTATTGCCGCACGCTGCAAACCCGCCGATGCGTTCGTCCATCAATCGGTATAGATCAAGTCGTGGCATGGCCAACCACTTTTCTGCCTGGGTAGCGTCGAAGGCAATCACATCCAATTTGCGTGCTGTGTCTGCCGCTTCTGTCAGCAGATCGACCATGGCGCGATATAGACTCAAGTGCGCGGAGAGCAGGACGATCAAATCCTCTTCGCTAATGAGGCGTCGCTCCATAAGTGAGAGCAAGCTCTCGTGGGAGGCTTCCGGAAAATGTTGGCGCCGTGCCTCCCAGATGGCCCACAATCGCGCGCGGGAGGTGGACAGCAGATGAATTTTCAACGCTTCTTCGTCCGCATCAATTTCCATCTCTTTGATGCGTGCACGTACTTCCGCCGCCCGTGTTTTCAGGCGAATCAGCCAGTGATCCGACTCCAGATGAAAAAGCAGATCAGGCACCTGGCCGGTAATCAGGGAATAACCTTCCAGCGGAAATTCAAGCAGCCATGCCGGGGTGACGATAATTCCCCGATGAATGAGCGGCATGTCCCGGTTGAGTGTTTTGAGCGCCAGCATCATCCGGAAATCTTCATCCAGCTCCGCAAGCTGCAGCAGATTTCGCAGAATGGACAGGGAGCGGCTATCCAGGGAAATGTCCTGTGCCCACGTCAGAACATCACCCCGCAGGAAAAGGGATTTGGCCTCTTCCCAGTGGGCTGTCTCCGCCGCGGCCAAAGCAAATCGGGTCGCTTTAAAATAAGGTTTGCCGGCCAAGGTGATAGCTGCGCCTGGTTCACCCTCTGGCGCGAGGGCGCTGATCGTTGGCG
>JBPOHS010000003.1:0-57739 GCA_052035295.1 Pseudomonadota bacterium | reverse complement strand
GGCGACAATTTCTTTGTCGATATCATCATTTCCGATCTCGCCGGGAATGCCTTGGGAGGGTGGGATGGCAATTTTATTTTCGATGCCGACGCAATCAGTCTGGTCGGCTCATCGCTGGGAGACAACGTTCTCGGCAATCAGCTCGATCTCTCCGGACTGGGGACGTTCAACAGCACGCAAGTAAGCGCACTGACGGGCACAATGCATAGCGTGAACATGCTGGACGTATCTTATGACGATGCCGCGACGCTGAATGCCGGGCAAGCCAACACTTTTTCTCTTGCACGCCTTGAGTTTTCCCGCCTGAGCATTGGAGAAATCAGTTTTTCCTTTGATGGACATTTTACCGATGCTGAAGGCATCGATCTTCTGGTGACGAACAATCCTGCCACTACCCAGGTTGCACCCGTTCCCTTGCCAGCGACCGCATGGCTGATGTTTTCCGGGCTGGCAGCAATAGTCTCACTCGCTCGCAAGCAGCGTCGTGCCTGAAAAAAACCGAGTCTGCATAAGTTATTTCAAAAAGGAGATTATCATGCTGAAGAAATTGACTGCAGTGACACTACTGGCTTTCGCCAGCTTACATACTTTCACGATCCATGCGAGCGATCTACGGACAGAACACGGTCAACAAAGCAATGCCGTGGCGAACGTTCAGGTTGGCCCACGCCCCTATTTCCTGGTGGATGACATGGATGCCAGTCCGCTCAAGTCAAAACTCGAACGTTGCGAATCACGGGAGCTCAAATCCTCGACCTTTTCCATTGGCCACCGGGGGGCGCCATTGCAATTTCCTGAACATACCAAAGAGTCTTACGTTGCTGCAGCGCGCATGGGAGCGGGCATCCTGGAGTGTGATGTCACCTTTACCAAGGACAAACAGCTGGTTTGCCGCCACTCTCAATGCGATCTGCATACCACCACCAACATTCTGGCAACCCCGTTGGCACAGAAGTGCAGCACGCCCTTCTCGCCCGCCGAATATGACGCCAATGGCAACCTGATCAAACCCGCCTCGGCCGTTTGCTGCACCAGCGATATCACCCTGGAGGAATTCAAAACCCTGCGCGGAAAAATGGATGCATCCAACTCGGGTGCGCGCACGGTCAATGAATACCTCGGCGGCACCGCGAACTTCCGTACTGACCTGTATGCCGGCCCGACCAGCGGCACGCTGCTTTCTCACAAGGAAAGCATCGCGCTGTTCAAAGCACTGGGAACGCAAATGACGCCCGAGCTGAAATCGGCAAGTGTTCCCATGCCCTTCGATAGTAACGGCGACGGTATAGGTGACTACACGCAGGCACAGTACGCACAGCAGTTAATCAATGAATATCGCGCCGCCGGCGTGTCACCACGCAAGGTATGGCCGCAGTCCTTTGATTTGAATGACGTCTTGTACTGGATCAATCACGAACCAGCATTTGGCAAACAAGCGGTTTACCTGGACGACATCGATCCCACCGATGCCAATCCGACGAACGATACAGCCCCGAGCCTTACTGAATTACATGCACTGCATGCGCAGGGTGTGAATATCGTCGCTCCACCCACGTGGGCACTGGTCACGCTTAATCCACAAAACAAAATCGTGCCATCTCAATATGCACTCGATGCAAAGGCGGCGGGAATGGAGATCATCACCTGGACGCTGGAAAGATCCGGTATTCTGGCAGACGGTGATGGCGGTTGGTATTACCAGTCAATCAATCCTGCGCTGAACAACGAAGGCGACACCTACGAACTATTGCATGTGCTCGCAAAAGACGTAGGAATCAAGGGTATATTCTCGGATTGGCCTGGCACCGTAACATACTACGCGAATTGCATGGGCCTGAAGTAATATCGCGCCGTCAGGGCACACCCTGGTGTGCCCTCTTGCTAGCGCATCGAGTCTAACTAGCGCTTGGCAACCAAAGCGCTTGGCCAACACGCTCATCAACAAACCCTCTCAAGCCAGATGTTTCGCCATCAATTTTTTCATGGCATCCATCGATATTGGCTTGGTAGCAAAATCAGAAAAACCAACCGCCAGGCAATTGGCCTGATTCTCTGCCGTCGCGTTGGCGGTCAGAGCGATAACAGGTATGCGGGTATTGAATTCCCGAATTCGTCGCGTCGCTTCTATACCATCCATGACCGGCATTTGAATGTCCATCAACACCAACGCAAACGTCTGTGACTTCATCTGCTTTAGCGCGTCTTCTCCATGACCTGCGACTGTTACCGTGAATCCCAGCTTGGAAAGCATTTTCGAATACAACAACTGTAAAGGAGAGGTATCTTCCACCAGGAGAACATTTGCTTGTGGAATGACCGTCGAAACAGTGTTTGTGTCTGCAGAAGCAGGCACAGGCGAGACCACGTCAAATCCCTCATGTGTCAAAGCGTGGGTGGCAATATCCCCGGCAGCAATAGTCAGCAGGAACGTACTTCCCTGCCCCTTCTTGCTGGTCGCACTGATCGATCCACCAAGCAAATTTGCTAGCCGCTGAGAAATCGCCAGCCCGATTCCTGTTCCACCGTAACGACGAGTATCAGACATGTCGACCTGGTTGAACAGACAATAGGCATTGGCCAGTTGTTCTTCCGTCATTCCAATGCCGGAATCGGAAATCATGCACTGCAGACGCTTTTCTGTCACATCAAAGCGGATGCAAACATTTATCATGCCCTTTTCGGTAAATTTGATCGCATTATCGCAGAGATGATTAAGAATCTGACGGAGCCGCTTTTCATCTGTGTTAACGACGACCGGCAACGGATATTCATACACTATCCGCATGATCAATCCCTTGTTTTCTGCCTCCCGCTTTTTCTGCAGTAAAAGTGGGCTCAGCACCCCTCTCAAATCCACCCGGTGAAAGTGAACTGCCAGGCTACCCTGCTCAATATGAGAATAGTCCAGGATATCGTTGATTATATTCAACAGACGCTCACTTGCCGATAACACGAACTGAATGTCTTCGGACTTCGCGGCAAAAACCTGAGAATCTTCCTTCATGGACTCAGCTGCCGATGTAATACAGGCAAGGGGGGTTCTCAGTTCGTGTGACATGTTCGCCATGAACTGGTTTTTGGCTGCATTTGCCTTTTCGGCCATCCGTAACGCTTCCTGCAGGTGTTCTTCCTTTTGTTTCAAGCTGTTAAAGGACTGCTGCAGCGCCCTGGCCATTTCGTTGAACCTTTTCGCCACATAGCCGATTTCATCATTGGACCTGACAACTATCGACTTTGAAAAATCACCGTCGGCAATGGCATCTGTCGCCTTGGCAAGCTCACTCATGGGCGACAAGATACGGTTCATCACCAATATCAAAACGTAACTATTCAGCCCCTTCAGCAAAACACTGCATTTTTTCCTGAATGAACGTCGGCCATTTTCCGCTAAAAAGGTGCATCAAGGCCTCGCCAGCATCGACACTGTTTTTACGACACGTAGACAAATAGGAGCGGACACGGCAGAAGGCGTGTGCACTTTCCTCCGATCTGAAGCACCCCGATATTTTCTGGTGCAGTTTGGCCATGCGGATATCCCGTTCCCCCTGATTGTTGGTAAACGGCACGTCGGCAACTTCCATGAAGCGCAACACATCATCCTCGTAATCACGAAGCCGCTCCAGCAAGTTGCGTGACTTGCTGCGCTTTGTTTTTCCGCGTTTTGGCTTGTCCGATTCCGGCGGTGGCGGGCATTCGGTATTTCCATGCCCGAGTATCTTGCGGTAGCGCGTGCGCCAGGCCTTGGCCTCATCCGGCGACAGAGCGGCCCCGGCCGCAATGACCGCATCGTTTAATTCCAACAACATGGCGTGCATGTTTTTTGCCCATCGCTGGCTGTCCTGCTCGAAGGCGAAGACCAGTTCACGCAAGTGATGAGCATTGCACAGCGCATGGGTGCAGTGATAGCCATAATAGGGCTTCCAGTGGTCGTGGACCAATGTGCCCTTGAATTCGGGCAGCACGCCAACGGCATCCATCGCGTCCTTGCCTCGCTGTACCGCCAGGCTGAGCAGCGTGAACGTCCCACAAGAGACGGCATGCAACCAGTGTTTGGTCCCGCCAAGGTTGATGCTGGTTTCGTCGGCGTGGAGAACGGCCTCGGCAATGAGGCTTTTCTTGGCCACGGCCTCAAACGGTAAGGCCAGCTCTCCGGCTTCACGGTTGAAATTGGCGATACTGCCGACACGCAGGGGAATGCCGTACTGCTCCACAAACATCGACTGGCCGCGTTCATAGGGTAGCAATTGATATATCGATAGATAGACTGCATGCGCCTTGACCGTGACACCATATTGGGCAGGACGCGTCACCCCCTCGGGAAAGTCGGCCACATAACGCTGCCCCTGCTCGTTTTCCAGAATCTGGGCGCGGTATTCGGTGACATGGCGGGAGATACGCAAATCGAAGATCTGCCGCTTCTCGAAGCCCGCCTCCTTCCATGTACCCGGTGGCAAACCGCGCCGATTACACTTGATGGTCTTGATTTCATCCGGGTTATCGACCGGCAGCAGCGTGGTGCCGATACGACCCGGCTGGCCACCGGGCTTAAGCCTACCGTTTGCCTTGCGCTCCCGCTTTCGATGAGGATCCTGGGAAGGCGGAATACTGCTGTTGCTGCTATTTTTTCCAGTCTTGCTGATCATCAACTTGATGATCAGCAGCAAAAGACTCAGGACGGATTTGGCTGACGCACTGATACTGGGATCGTTTGCAAGCACGCGCTCGGCATCAGCGACAGCTGCCTTGATGTCAATTTTGTCCAGAGTCATATCCGTAAGTCGTATCTGCTTATCGTTGCTGATGACTGCTATTGTCTCACGGATTTTATATCTCCAAATTTGACCCCTGTAAGCGCCTGTGAGCGGTGCTGATGGTACGATCACAGCCTGCCACGTTGAAGCCAAACGAGCTGTGCGTAGGGCGATTTGTAGGGCTTTAATTGTATGTTTGAAGGGGCGTCGGGATGACCAGCGAAAAACAAAAAACTTCACAAAAACACTGTCAATATATTTTTGAAATATTTTTCGCTGGTTCGTGCTGAATAATTACATCAAAACAAACAGAAAAAGCAGAGAAGACACACCAATGACCACCGCGATGAAATAGACGATCTGGTTAATGCGCGAGTAGCGTTCCTCTTCGGTGACAGCATAGGCGGTGATCCAGTTCCAGGGCTCGAATCGCTGAAAGGTCACCCAGTAGGATCGTCCCGCAATCGTATCAGTAACAATTCCAGATCTCTGGTTTTCCGCCCGCTGCAGTAAACTGCTTTGGGTATCGAGTGTGTACCCTTCCTTCAACGTGTCATGCAAAAGCACCTGCCCCTGCGTCGTCAGGATCAACGGATAACCCTTGCCTTTCGTTTCATCAGAAAGTCGGGCCAACGTAGACAGCTGTGTAGTTTTGTAGCCGCCCCCGTATAAATCCTGCAATCCGGACGCACTCAGTCGTTCGCTCTGCTGGGTGAGAAACGCGTGAATGAGCGACAGCTCGCCCTGATACACCGCATCCATTTCCACCGAGAAAATTTCCCGAATTTTGTGGCTGTTGATCAATAACACCGTTACGGCTATCGCAAGGTACGAGAAGGCAACAACCATCCCTATTTTCAGCTTGACGCTTGTTCTGGCTTTCATTGATACACCTTGCCGGTATCAATCATCAAGTTGACGACCTCCTGCGGTAACGTCAGATTGAGCTGACCAGCACGCGATATATTGATGGCAGGCAGGCCATTGGGAGGCGTTACAAAAGGAATAAGCGCGGGTGTTTCACCCCGGAGCACTTTGGCCAGTTGCATGGCCGTATATTGACCCTGCATCCTGGCATCGTCGGTCGCTGAAATGAATAACCCTGACCTGACCTGGAATGCCCAGGAAACTGCTTCCGGAATTCGGCTTTTTGATGCCAGTCGACGGGCTGCTGACTCTGCGGAAAGTATTTTCCCATTTTCATCGTGCAGGGAATTGGCAGAAAGAATCAAAACAGCATCGACCTGCTCCCCCCACTCCGTCAGTCTTGCTTCCCATTCCACGATATCCGGTGACATGAGCGTGCGTTTCCACTCCATGGGCAGTAACGACTGATCCATGGATTTCAAGCTGTTCAGTAACGTAAGCCCTGAGGTAGAAGTATCCGTGACAACAGCAAACGACTCTGCCTGGGGCAATGCCTGCTTGAGCAACGACAAACTTTGCGCGAAATAGCTAGTGCGGTAGACCCCGGTGATGTTGTGCCCGGGCAGGGTAAGACTGTCGATTTTATTCTGAAGGAGATATTTGCCGGGATCCCCGCTGATACCGCTAAGGATGATGACGCTCGGAACCTCCAGCCGCAAACACACCCACTGAATGGCATCGTCATCGTTGCAGATCACGAAGTCGGGAGGTGCCTTGTGGATAGCGGTAACAATCCTGTCTGCAGCATGCTGCTTGGCATACGAACTCGCGTTCACCAGTGCGTCCAGAGTGTCGTAACGGACGTCATAATCGACACTCTCCTTCAAGCCCTGCCTGGAAAGCCCCTCAATGAAGCCTTGCCGTGCTTCCCGTGTCCACTCAAAGCCACCGGGATCATAACTATCGACAGTCCACACGGAAAAGGCACTGGCACTTGATGTTAAGCCCATGCTTACAGTCAGAAAAAAGATCCCGGACAGATACGTTTTTTCAAAAAAACTCTTCATAACGTGGCCAAGACGTGTAAAACCAAATCGATACGAAAAGAGTCTAGTTGATCGCCTTTCGGCAGCAAGGACAACGCCGCAGATAAGCGCCGGCCTCACTTGGGATTACTGCATACGAGGAAAACCATGACAGAAATAAGACAATGGCATGACAAGACAGCGAACCGGGCGACCGTAACCCTCTACGCCCGATCCGCCGGAAACGCACACACCTCCGCCAGCGCACCAGCGCCGGCCAACCACATCAGCAGCCGATCGACACCCAGCGCAATACCGGCACAGGGGGGCATTCCCGACGCCAGCGCGTCGACCAACGCGACCGGCATGGGAACCGTATCCCCGCCCATCGCCTCCCGCGCTGCAATATCCGCCGCACACCGCCGCCGTTGTTCACCGGCATCCGTCAGCTCCTGATATCCGTTCGCCAACTCCATGCCACCCAAATATAGTTCCACCCGCCGCGCCACCATCACCCCATCGGCATCCGGCTCGCACACTGACAACGACGCCTGGCTGGGCGGAAACCCGAACACAAACGTCATTCCTTCGGGCAAGGCGGGCTCCACCACCGCGCTCATCAACAAATTCAGCCAACCATCCCGATCCCAAACCTCCGGCGCGCCAGGCACCCGCGCCCTCGCGACCGCTGCCAAAGCCTCCTCCGATGCCAGCATCGGATCCAACCCCACCGCTGCCAGAAACACCTGCCGATAACTCAGCCGCCGTGCAACCAGCCCCTCCGCCCGCCCGAACACCGCTGCCATTGCCCGCACCAACGCCTCGGTCTCATCCATCAATTGCGTCAGATCAAACGCGGGTCGATACCACTCCAGCAGCGTAAATTCAGGATTATGACAACGCCCGACCTCGTCGGCGCGAAACGCCTTGCCCAGCTGATAAATCGCCCCGGCCCCTGCCGCCAGCAGACGCTTCATGCAAAACTCAGGGGATGTCTGCAAAAAATAACGCCGCTGCTGCAGCTCGACCGAAAAACTCGCCAGATGCGGATCCGTCGCCGTCGATGCACACAACAAAGGTGTTTCTACCTCCATCACCTCACGCACGGCAAAAAATTCGCGAATGGCACGATTCAAGCGCGCACGCGCCTGCAAGGCCGCCAACGACGCCGTCGGTCGCCACAAATCAGAAGGAGTCGTTTTCATTAAAAAAGGAGGGAAATATCGGGATTTTCAAAAGGCAAAGGGTGGGAGTATGGCTTCGGAAACGTTGCCGCCAAGAAGGGCGGCGTCGAGCCTGTTTATCCCCCTTGAGGGTACAAGGAGGTATGAACGGGCGACCTACAACGGCAATTTACAAAGCGATTCTCTCACCCACTGGCTCACCAGAGAGGGCACTGAATCAAGCGCGGCCGACGTACTCACCTGTACGCGTATCGACCTTCAGCACATCCCCGACACAAATGAACAACGGCACCTTGACCACTGCACCGCCCGCCAATCTTGCCGGTTTGCCACCGCCCGAAGCCGTATCACCTTTCACACCCGGATCGGTTTCCACCACCTCGAGCGTTACAAAGTTCGCCGGAGTCACTGACAAAGGCACGCCGTTCCACAGCGTTACCGTGCAGTTATCCTGCTCCTTGAGCCATTTTGCAGTGTCTTCGACCGCCGCCGGGTCAGCCGCCAGCTGATCAAACGACGTCGGGTTCATGAAGTGATAGAACTCACCATCGTTGTACAGGTATTGCATTTCAACGTCGACCACGTCAGCGCCTTCCAGCGTGTCACCAGACTTGAAGGTCTTCTCGAGCACACGGCCGTTCTTGAGGTTACGCAGTTTCACGCGGTTGAAAGCCTGGCCTTTACCGGGTTTGACGTACTCGTTTTCCATGATGGAGCAAGGATCGCCATCAAGCATTACCTTGAGACCACCTTTGAAATCGTTGGTAGAATAGCTGGCCATGGTTTGATTCCTGTTTTGTGACCGATGGTTTGAGGAAAAGGCGCACATGATAACCCGAACTGCGGTCACTTGGCACACGGAAGATTGGCAGCGACAGCTCTCCCAGGTCGTCAGCTCGGTTGACGAACTCTGGCCATTGCTCGACCTTCCCGCCGAGGCGCTGCCCGGCGCCCGGCAGGCAGCACAACAGTTCCCCTTGCGCATTCCCCGCGCCTTTGTGGCCAGGATGCGCAAGGGCGACATCCACGACCCGCTGTTGCGTCAGGTGCTTCCGCTCGGCGACGAGCTGTCCCCACCCCCCGGTTTTGTCACGGATCCGCTGGCCGAGCGCGACAGCAACCCCCATCAGGGATTGCTGCACAAGTACCAGAGCCGGGTGCTGGTCATCGCCGGAAGTGCCTGCGCCGTGCATTGCCGCTATTGTTTCCGGCGCCATTTTCCCTATCAGGACAACCAGCTCAGCCAACCCCAATTCGACGCCCTGCTCGATTACCTGCGCGAACACCCCGAGGTCAATGAAGTCATTCTGAGCGGCGGTGATCCGCTGGTTACCAGTAACGCGCGGCTTCAGCGTTGGGTGGAGGCCCTCGAATCCCTGCCGCAACTCAAGCGCCTGCGTTTGCACACGCGAACGCCGGTCGTGATTCCCGAGCGTATCGACGCCGGGCTACTGCAATTGTTGCGGCAGTCACGCCTGAAAATCATCATGGTGGTGCATTGCAATCATGCCAACGAAGTCGATGACACCTTTGCTCGCGCCATGGGGCACCTCAAGGATATCGGCGTGACCCTGCTCAACCAGACCGTCTTGCTGAAAGGCGTCAACGATAATGCCGATGCGCTGGTCGCCCTGTCCGAAACCTTGTTCGACGCGGGCATCCTGCCTTACTACCTGCACCTGCTCGACCAAGTCGCTGGCGCGCACGGCTTTCAGGTCGACGACAACGATGCATTCTCCCTTTACCGCGCCGTGGCTGCCCGCCTGCCGGGCTTTCTGCTACCCCGCTTGACCCGGGAAGTCCCGGGTGCCCCAGCCAAACAGGTGCTTGCTCCCGAGCTGTGACAGCACGGCAATGCTGTGCTCCAACTGCTTGAAAACACACCAGTACAATTCCCGAGTGAAACCTGATTCGCCGTCTATACTGACCATGAGGGGGAGGTATGTTCATCTGATGACCATCCCTGTTTGCTCTGGCTGAGAAAAAGGTTCGGGAATGTCATCATCAGTTGAAGGCTCGCCACTCAAGATTCCGCCTCAGGATCTCGACATCCTGAGTTTTGCGCAGCCCAATCCCAAGCGTGTACGGGAATGGGTGGAAGGCTTGCCACAAATGAATGTTGGCGAGACCGCCAAGCGTATTTACGCCGCCGTACAGGAAATTTCCCGCCTGCGTACCGATTCGGAATCCCGCTTCCAGATGCTGGAGGCCATGCGTGGCCCCATTCATTTTGTCTGCAACGCCCTCAGCAAACACTTCCTCAACAAGCCGGTAGTACTGCCGGCAAAAGAAGCCAAGATCGCCAACCTGGCGCAAGCATTGCAAAATCATCTGGCCACTGGCTACAAGGTCGTGGCCAGTCAGGTGCTGGCGCGCTGCAAGGCGGGTGACAAGGAAGCCCGTCGCATGTGCACGCGCGCACTGCACCGCGCCATTACTGAAATGAATCTCGTGCTGCTGCGCAGTTTCCAACTGTATTTTCCGGCGCCCCCCGGGTACTGGCGCGAGCTGCACCAGATTTTTCTGGTGGGAGAATCCAGCGACCTGCTGACGACGCCGATTGATGACGCCGAAGAAGCCGGCCTCAACACCACGCTGTACGACGCTTATCGTCGCAGCCTGCTGATCTCCACGGCCAAACCCAATCAGCTGCGGCAGGCGCAGATCGAACAGGTCTATACCGCCAGTGCCAACTGGTTTCGCTTTTGCGAAGTCGCCCCGGCCAATATCAACAAGGGCCTGTACACCCTGAATTTGACCGCAGACTCGCATCCCGTTTATCCCGCCCTGCAAAAGCGTCCCGATAACGCTCACTTTGCGCGCTTCTTCGATGCCTCCCGTATTTCCGAACTATTGCGTGTGCATTTGCAACTCGCCGCCGGCCAACCCCATCCGGAACGCGACTTCGTTGTACCGGTCGATATGCAGGCAGATCTGATACGGATTCTGATTCAGGCGTGGGGGGTGCTGACCGAGCGCGCCTTCACCCGCATCGAGGAAAACGGGCAGATCAAAATGTGCATCGGTCTCTCGGCCACCCATTACTTTGTGTCGGATCGCCAGGACTTTAACAAGCACGTTCGTGGCATGTCCGAGACCCTGCTGCATCTCGATGATAGTAACCGCTTCCTGGCCAGCGGGCCGACCCACCGACGCGACGTTATCGAAAGCCATGATGTGTGGGGGCTACAGGTAGACCGTAAAGTGAGTCTCGGTGGCAAGGAGCTTTCCATCGAAGAAAAAGTGCGCGCGCATCAAAATCAGCCGCCAACGGTGGACTCCGACAAATATCCATCCTATGTTTGCGATATCGTCAACACCAGCCCCGGCGGCTTTTGCATCAGCTGGAAGCAGGATGTGCCGCCACAGGTCAGAACCGGCGAAATCATCGGCATCAAGGAACAAGACGGGCAGCCGTGGAGCATAGGCGTTATCCGCTGGGTCAAACAGTTCCGCAACGAAGGCGCCCGAATGGGTATCGAGTTGCTGGCACCCAAAGCGGAATCATGCGGCACACAGGTGATACAGAAAAAAGGTGGCATTACGGAGTTCATGCGAACCCTGATCCTGCCCGAGCTGAAAGCCGTCGGTCAGCCGGCAACGTTGATCACGCCGAATATTTCTTTCGCGGTTGGCTGTAAAATCAACATCAATATCGATGGCGCGGTCAATAAGGCACAACTGGTGAAGCAAGTCGCATCCACGGCCAGTTTCTGTCAGTTCCAGTACAAAATGCTGACCCAGTCAGGAACCGAATCGCCGCCCACCAGCAAGCCGTTGCAAAGCAGCGGGCCGGCTTCGACGGACGATGACTTTGATTCGATCTGGTCGAGTCTGTGATGTAGCGATCTGCCGCTGACTCGAACCATTTACATAGAACAATCTACATGGAACAACAGGGTGTTGGCAGCGTCCAACCGGATCAGGAACCAATCCAACAGTAGTACAATGGCCATCAAATCAGAAACGACCAAAGTATTGATCTTGCATGAATCGCGCGATGAAGCAGAGCATCTGCTGAATTTGTTGCGCAATTCCGGCCGTGCGGCGCGCGGGCAACTGATCGATAGCGATGAAGCCCTCGCCAACGCTCTCAATACCTCGCACTGGGACCTGATGCTGTTGCGCCCGGAAACCGAGGGCCTGACCGCCGGCGAATGCCTGATACAAGCGGCCCGCATTTCCAAGGACATTCCGGCCATTCTGCTGATCGATGAAAATGACAGTGAATTGATTGCAGAAGGATTGCGTGAGGGTTTTCAGGACGTCGTGCCCTACACCGAGCGGGAACGCCTGCTGCTGGTGATCAACCGCGAACTGAAAAGCCTCAAGGAACGCCGTCTTCGCCGCCAGGCCGAACTCAGTCTGAAAGAAGCCGAAAAACGCTGCAGCGCCCTGCTTGCCACCTCGCGTGACGCGATCACCTACGTCACCGACGGCATGCACACGTACGGCAATCAGGCCTATCTGGACCTGTTCGGCTACGAAGATCCGGAAGAACTCGAAGGCATCCCCATCATGGACATGGTGGCCCCCGAGCATCACGATGCCTTCAAGCAATTCTTGCGGGCTTACGCGAGCGGCGAACACAAGACCAACGAATTCGCCTGCCGGGGCCTCACCACTGATGGCAATGCCATCCAGTGCAGCATGGTGTTCAGCTCGGCGACCTATGACGGCGAGCCCTGCACCCAGATCGTGATACGCACCAACCAGGCCGACGCCGAATTGCAGGAGAAGCTGAAGGAGATCAGCAGCCAGGACCTGATCACGGGACTCTTCAATCGCAGTTACTTTATCCAGGAAATGGAACAAACCCTGGAATGGGCGATGTCGCAAAGCAAGGTGGCAGCCCTGTTGTATCTGCAACTCGACAATTTCAATGCCGTGAAATCCAATCCGGATATCGGCATGGGCGGTGGCGATATCGTACTGAGCGATATTGCCAGCCTGCTACGCGTCAGTTTGCCCAACGCGTTACTGGCGCGGTTTGGTGATGACATATTCACCGCCGTCCTGCGCGACACCCGCCTCGAAGATGCCAACCAGCAGGCCGAAGCGTTACGCGCCCAGATCGAGGATCATCTCGCCGAGGTCAATGAACGCACGGTGCGCGTGACCACCAGTATTGGCGTTACCATGATGTCCGAAGACGCCGGCAATGTGCACGATGTGCTCAGCCGCGCAGCCACCGCCATCGAACGGGTGCGCGAGCGCTCACCCAGCGGTAACGGCGTGGCGATATTCGATCCTGCCCTGGAACGCAAGGCGGGCGACGTCGGCATTGCCGAACGCGTGCAGGAAGCCATCGACAAAGGCCTGTTCAAGATTCTGTTCCAGGCAGTCATCGATTTACGCGGTGGTGGCGGCGAGCTCTACGAAGTATTTGTTCGCATGATGGATGAGAACGGCAAGGAAATTACCCCCGGGGAATTCATGGGCGTGGCGCAGGCACAGGAAGTCTGCGAAAAAATCGATCGCTGGGTCATCCTGCAATCGGTCAAGACCCTGGCGGATCATCGCGCCAAAGGCCATGAAACCAAGCTGATCATCAACATCACCAGTGAGTCCATGCGCGACCAGACATTGCTGCCCTGGTTGGGCGTTGCCCTCAAGGCAGCCCGCATGCCTGGCGATGCCCTTATTTTCCAGTTCAGTGAAACCGATGCCACGACCTATCTGAAACAGGCGCGCGAATTCACCCGCGAGCTCAAGGAACTGCATTGTCGGATTTCCATCTCGCGCTTTGGTTGTGCGCTCAATCCTTTCAATACCCTGAAACACGTGGAAGTCGACTATCTCAAGCTCGACGGCAGCTTCACCAAGGATCTGTCGACACCCGAGAGCCGCGAGGCACTCAAGGATGTCGTTACCCAGGCACACTCCCTCGGCAAGCTGACCATCGCGTCCTTTGTTGAAAGCGCCGCCGTACTGTCCTCGCTCTGGCAGATCGGGGTCAACTACATCCAGGGCTACTACCTGCAGACACCGACCGAGCAGATGAACTATGACTTCAATAGCGAATAGGTGCCCAGATAGCGGACAGTGATTGCATCCGCCCGTCACCGATTTCGACATTGCCTCGCGCCAGGGCCAATAGCGTCTGACGACGGATTGCTCTAACATTCGCCCTTTTACGCATCCGGAGAAGGACCTCCCTGCGGCGGAAAGGCATGACGACTCCACATCACATTCTCAAGCACACCTTTGGCTACGACCATTTTCGCGGCCACCAGCAGGCCATCATCGAAGAGCTGCTGGCCGGCCACGATGCGTTGGTACTCATGCCCACGGGTGGCGGCAAATCACTTTGCTACCAGATTCCGGCCCTGTTGCGGCCAGGGGTGGGCATCGTCATTTCGCCGTTGATCGCGCTCATGCAGGATCAGGTAGACGCCCTCACCCAGCTCGGCATCCGCGCCCGATTTCTCAATTCCAGCCTGAGCCGGGATGAGGTCTACGCCACCGAACGCGCGCTGGTCAGCGGCGGCATCGATCTGCTCTACATCGCGCCCGAGCGACTGACGCAGGAACGCACCCTGCAACTGTTCCAACAGATCGACATTTCCCTCTTCGCCATCGATGAAGCGCATTGCGTGTCGCAATGGGGCCATGATTTCCGCGCCGATTATCTCCAGCTCAGTTTATTGCACGAACGCTTTCCGAACGTGCCACGGGTGGCGTTGACGGCCACTGCCGATGCCCGCACCCGCAACGAGATCGTGCAAAGACTGCAACTGCAGCAAGCGCAACAGTTTGTCAGCGGCTTTGATCGTCCCAACATCCAGTACAGGATCACCCCCAAAACCAACCCCCGCGCGCAGTTATTACGTTTCCTGCGGGACGAGCATCAGGGCGATTCCGGCATCGTGTATTGCCTGTCACGCAACAAGGTCGACGCCGTGGCCGGCTGGCTGTCCGAGGAAGGCTTTACTGCCCTGCCCTACCATGCCGGGCAACCCGCCGATACCCGCCAGCGTCACCAGCAGCGGTTCCTGCGCGAGGACAATATCATCGTGGTGGCCACGATCGCTTTTGGCATGGGCATCAACAAACCCGACGTGCGTTTTGTCGCCCATCTCGATCTGCCCAAAAGTCTGGAAGCGTATTATCAGGAAACCGGGCGCGCCGGGCGGGATGGCCTGCCCGCGACGGCGTGGATGGCCTATGGTCTGCAGGACGTGATCAAACTGCGGCAAATGCTCGACGAGTCCCAGGGCAGTGAACAACACAAGCGCGCCGAACGCCACAAGCTCGATGCCATGCTCGGCCTGTGTGAAATCACTACCTGCCGTCGGCAAGCACTGCTGCACTATTTCGGCGAGCAAGGCACCCGGCCCTGCGGCAACTGCGACAACTGCCTCACGCCGGTCAAGACCTTCGATGGTACCGATGCCTCACGCAAACTGCTTTCCTGCATTTATCGCACGGGGCAGCGCTTTGGTGCACAACATCTGATTGATGTCCTGCGCGGTGACACCTCCGACAAGATCAAACAATTCCAGCACGACCAACTCACGACGTTTGGCATTGGCAAGGAACTCGATGCCACCCAGTGGCGCTCCGTCCTGCGCCAACTGGTTGCCAGAGGCTTTCTGCATGTGGATATGGAAGGCTTCGGCGCCCTGCAGCTCACGGAACAATGCCGACCGCTGTTGCGAGGGGAAGAAAGCATCCAGCTGCGCTACGAAGCCAAGGAAATCACCCCGCACCGAAAAAGCCGCAGCACCCGCGTGGCCTTTTCGCGTTCCGGCATCCAGAATGACGACCAGCCCTTGTGGGAAGCCCTGCGCGCCTGCCGACGTCGCCTTGCGGAAGAACAAAAGGTGCCACCTTATGTAATATTCAGTGACGCCACACTGGCAGGCATGATGGAATTGCGCCCGCAGACACTGACAGAAATGTTGTCGATCAGCGGTGTCGGCCACACCAAACTCGAACGTTACGGTGGCGAATTCCTGGCAGTCATACGAGAATACTGAAACCAGCGTCAGACAACGCGGCAATTGAAAATTTCAATGACAGGCGAATCCCCTACCGGTTACACACGCGACAAGAGGAACCCTTGGTGAACGATTACGACGGCATTCGCAAACCCCTGCAAAAACGCAGTCAGCAAACTGCTGAACGCGTGCTGGAGGCATTTGATGCATTACTGCGAAAAAAGAGCCTCGATGAAATCACGATGCAGGAACTCTCGCAGGAATCGAAAGCGGCCATCAGTTCCATTTATGCGCGTTTCGACGGCAAGGACGCGATGCTGGTTGCGCTGCATGAAACGATCACCAGCAAATCCGTACAATTGGTCAGTGATCTGGTCACCGAACTTTCTGCCAACATCCGCCAGAGCGAAGATCCGGTGGCGCTGATCGCCCCTTTACTCGAACGTTATTTGTCATTTGCACACGACAACAAACATATCTATCGTGCCGTGATGCTGTCCAATCACCAGTTTGCCTACGACCGCATCATCACCCAGAATCACCGCGCATCCAGCCTCGGTTATGCCTTCCTGAGCCAGGTGCCGGGCATCAATCCCGAGGGGCTGGAAGAGCGTGTCGACATTGTCGTGCGACTGCTGTCCTCCAGCTTTCAGCAACTATGGTTTTTTGGTGATACCAATCCCGCGCGACTGACGTTCAGCCACCAACAACTGGCGTGGCACCTGGCCAACGTGATCACCCCTTACATCGTGCAGAAGGCATGACCGTCAGCCCTGGCACCCTCACACCAGGCGTTATTGGGCGATTCAGCCCGGTTCCTTGATAAAGGCCTTGGTGACATTGCGATAGCGGTCTTTTTTCAGTTCCTTGATCATGTTTTTCATTGATTTCAGGGGCACATCGACACCAAACATGTTGGCGATCCACCCCGGAATCTTGCCGCCCGCTTCGGCATGGTTCTGATACACGACATGCGAACGCCCGGAGCCTTGAGGTGTAAACGTCCAGACGCCTTCCACCAGGTTGACCCGCTCATAGTCCTTGGAAACCGGCACAACATTGTCCCGGGAATGAAAGGTCATGGTGACCTGCAAGGTCTCCGGATTCTGCTCGATCCAGGTCTCGACCACGGCATCACGATTTTTCGCGGGCCAGGGAACCTTGGTTTTGGTGTGGGTGATATAGCGCTGTTCGTCACCGCTGACCTTGAGATTGGATTCCATTGAATCCATCCAGTTGTGCATGTAGGGTGCGTCACTGTTGATCGCCACCAGCGCCGACAACGTCGCATCCATGGTGGTTTCAAGCTTGTAGTCGTCATAATCCGAACCGGCCACGGACGCCTGGTAAACCTTGATTCCGTGGTCTTCTTTTACCAGCTTCCACTGCCGTTGCGCTTGTCCTGCCATTGCTCGCTCCTGTTCGTCCGGCACACAACAGCCATCACGGCTGCGCCAGAACATCTGTCAAAGGTGATGGGGGAATTCTAAAAGGCGGGCCGCCACCCTGTCGTAGTCCAAACAGGGTAACCGCATTTCGAGGCAACATGCCTGCGTATTCGACGATCAAGCCCCCAGATAAGCGGCCTGAACACGACTGTCGGAGAGGAGTTCCGAGGCACTGCCGTGCAGGGAAATGCGCCCACTTTCCATGACATAGGCTCGCTGGCTGACCTGCAGCGCGAGGTGGGCATTCTGCTCGACCAGCAAGATCGCGACGCCTTCGCCTGCCACCTTAACGACAATCTCGAAGATCTGTTCCACCAGCATCGGCGCCAACCCCATGGAAGGCTCATCCAGCAACAACAAGCGTGGACGCGCCATCAAGGCACGCCCCATGGCCAGCATCTGCTGCTCACCCCCGGACAAGGTGCCTGCCACCTGCTCGCAACGCTCACGCAAGCGCGGAAACAGCGCCAACATGCGTTCCAGGTCCAACTGCACTTGTGCAGCATCGCGACGGACATAAGCACCCATTTGCAGGTTTTCCATCACCGTCAGACGCGGAAAAATGCCGCGCCCTTCCGGTACCAGTGACAACCCGCGCCCAACCCGCTCATGCGCAGCCACACCCGTCAATGGCGCGCCATCCAAGCGGACAACGCCCGAGGCGGCAGGCAACAAACCGGCAATACAGTTGAGGGTCGTGGTCTTGCCTGCACCGTTGGCACCAATCAGCGCGACGAGTTCACCTTGCCCGACATGGAAACTGACGCCCTGCACAGCATGAATACCGCCGTAGGCGACGCCCAGTTGTTCTACTGTCAACAATCTCATGCGGCATGCGTCCCGAGATAAGCCTTGATAACGGCAGGATTGCGGCGCACTTCTTCAGGCGTGCCCTCCGCAATTTTCTCGCCGAAGTTGAGCACGGCCAAACGATCGCAAATACCCAGCACAAGCTTCACATCATGTTCGATCAACAATATTGTCACGCCATCGCTGCGAATTTTGAGCAGCAAGGCCTTGAGGGCTTCCCGCTCGGTCGGGTTCATGCCGGCGGCGGGTTCATCCAGGGCGAGCAAACGCGGTTCGGTGGCCAGGGCACGGGCAATCTCCAGGCGCCGCTGATCGCCGTAACTCAGCTCCTTGGATACCCGCAACGCCTGATGTCCGATTCCCACGTAGTCGAGCAATTGCAGCGCTTTCTCGCGGCATTGACGTTCTTCTTCGCGCACCGCCGCCGTGCGGAAAATCGCGCCGAACACGCCCGCTTTCATGCGACTGTGACGGGCGACCATCACGTTTTCGAGGGCCGTCATGTGGCCAAACAAACGAATATTCTGGAACGTGCGGGCAATACCCGTTTGCACCATTTCATGCGGCACCACTTTTTCAATTTTCCTGCCGGCAAAAACCAGATGCCCCTGTTCCGCGACGTAGAGACCGGTGATCACGTTAAACAACGTCGTCTTGCCCGCACCATTAGGGCCAATAAGCCCGTAAATCCCGCCCTGCGGGATGGCAAGGCTGACATTGTTCAAGGCCTTCAAGCCACCAAATACTTTGCAGATACCTTCAGCGCACAGCAACTCAGGAAAGATGCGATTTTCCACTAGTGGCCCTCCAGCTCTTCGCGGCGTCGCTCACTCGGCCACAAGCCTGCCGGTCGATAAAGCATGACCAAGACCAGAGCCAAACCGAACAACACCATGCGCAGGTTTTCCGGGTCCACCACGGCACGCCCGAACAGGCCTTGCTGCAGTGGAGTGATCACGTCACGCAACAGTTCCGGCGTGACCGTCAGCAACACCGCGCCCAGAATAACGCCCGGAATGTGGCCCATTCCGCCCAGTACCACCATGCACAGCACCATGACGGATTCCATGAGGGTGAAACTCTCGGGGCTGATAAATCCCTGAAAACTGGCAAACAAGCCACCAGCAACGCCGCCAAAACTGGCGCCGAGTGCAAATGCCAGCAGTTTGACATTGCGCGTATTGATCCCCATCGCCTTGGCAGCCACCTCATCTTCGCGAATGGCCACCCAGGCACGCCCCAGGCGCGAATTTTCGAGCCGCATGCAGACAAACACCACCAGCAGCATGCACACCAGAAACAGGTAGTAATAGGCATAGGCGCCCGAAAAATGTTGACCCAACAGGCTGAACCCCTGCGACAGTTTTGCTTCGCCCACACGGACAGGATCGATCAGGCTGATGCCCTGTGGGCCGTTCGTTATATTGACCGGTCGATCGAGATTGTTCATGAACAATCGCACGATTTCCCCGAATCCGAGGGTGACAATCGCCAGATAATCCCCCCGCAGTTTCAGGGTTGGCGCTCCCAGCAACGCGCCAAAGAAACACGCCAGCAAGGCTCCCATCGGGAAAATGATCCAGGGTGAAAGGTGCAGATCAAAATGACTGGAAGCCAATAACGCGTAGAGATAGGCGCCCACCGCATAAAAGGCGATGTAACCAAGATCCAGCAAGCCGGCAAAACCGACCACGATATTAAGACCCAGCGCCAACATGATATAGAGCAGAGCAAAATCCAGAATACGCACCCAGGCGTTCCCACCGACACTGCCAATCACAAACGGGGCCGCCAATAAGACCAGCGCAAGAAGACAGGCACCCAGCCAGCGTTTGGCGGTGAATTTCGACATCTTCTCCTGAAACGTTTCGTAGCTGCTCATGTCAGGGACGCTCCGCCACACGCTCACCCATCAGGCCGGAAGGCCGGAAAATCAACACCAAAATCAACACCATGAAGGCAAAGACATCCTGATATTGGCTACCGAGGAAACCACCGGTCAAATCGCCAATGTAGCCGGCACCGAAACTCTCGATGAGGCCCAGCGTCAGACCGCCGACCATGGCACCGACCAGATTGCCAATGCCACCGAGCACCGCCGCCGAAAATGCTTTCAGACCCAGCATGAAGCCCATCGATGCATGGGCCTGCCCGTAATTGGCGCTAACCATGACACCCGCCAGACAGCCCAGCATCGACCCCAACACAAACGTGATGGAAATCACCGCGTCCACACTCACTCCCATGAGACGCGCGGCATTTGGGTTCTGCGACACGGCCCGCATCGCGCGCCCGATGCGCGTACGATCGATCAACAACCAGAGCGCTGCCATGGTCACAAATGCGAGTACCACCAGGCTAACCTGCAAGGAGGTGATGGCCGCCCCGCCGATATGCATGGGTTCTGCATCGAGAATCGCCGGAAACGCCGCATAATTTCGCCCCCAAACGATCATCGCCAGATTCTGCAGAATGATCGACAAGCCAATGGCCGTTATCAACGGCGAAAGTCGCGGTGCGTTACGCAGCGGTCGATAGGCGACACGTTCCAGCGTATAGCCCAGCGCAGCGCATACCGGTAATGCCGCTGCCGTGGCAAATAACACCAGCGCTGCGGGCGGCAAGCCGGTGTTCATTTCGACCAGTATTTTCAGGAAGGTGATGGTGGTCATGGCACCGATCATTACGACTTCGCCATGGGCAAAGTTGATCAGACCCAGAATGCCATACACCATCGTGTAGCCCAACGCGATCAGGGCATAAATACTGCCCAGAATGATCCCGTTGACGAGTTGCTGCAGAAAAATATCCACTGACCGAACCAGTATCAGTGAATGGTCGACAAGGCTTTCCACTGACCGCCTTCAATGCGGTACAAGGTGATGGCACCGCCCTTGAGGTCACCCTTGTCATCAAAGCTGATATTGGCCGTTACACCGTCGTATGCGGCAGCCGCAAGCGCCGGCATATATTTCTGGGGTTCAACGGAGTCCGCTTTTTTCATGGCTTCCGCCAGCACCATCACGGCATCATAACAATACGGTGCGTACAGCTGGATCTTGCCGTATTTGCCCTCGAACTTCTGTGCGAACGCTGGGCCGCCCGGCATGGATTCCAGCGGGACACCCGGCAACGACGCCGTTACACCTTCCGCCGCATCACCAGCAAGGCTCATGAATTCCGCCGTGTGAATACCATCTCCCCCCAGTAACGGCACGGAAACGCCCAACGTGCGCATTTGCTTCACCATCGGTGCGCCCTGCGCATCCATGCCACCAAAGAACAACAGATCGGCATTGAGCCCCTTGATCTTGGTCAGAATGGCGGTGAAGTCCGTTGCCTTGTCCGAGGTGAATTCGTGCCCCACGATGGTTGCCCCCGCCGCTTGAGCTGCTTTTTCAAACTCGTCGGCAAGCCCCTGACCATAAGCGGTACGATCATCGATGATGGCAATGTTCTTGGCTTTCATTTCGTTCACGGCATACTGACCGAGCACGCTGCCCTGTTGAGCATCATTGGCCATGACCCGGAACGCCGTCTTGAAACCCTGCTGGGTGTATTTAACGTTGGTGGCGGAAGGTGAAATCTGCGGGATACCGGCACTTGCATAAATCGTGGACGATGGAATCGTCGTACCGGAGTTGAGGTGGCCAATCACTGCATTGACCTTCTCATCGACAAACTTCTGTGCAACGGTCGTTGCCTGGCGTGGATCCGCCTGATCGTCTTCTGAAAGAAGTTCAAACTTTACGGGCTTGCCGGCAATCGTCGGCGGTGCAGCATTCAATTCATCAATGGCCAGACGCACGCCGTTTTCATTGTCCTTGCCGAGATGGGCTTGCGGGCCGGTCATGGGGGCCGCGTGACCAATCTTCACCACCCAATTCGCTGCGTTTTCAGCAGCCGATTTGTCATCGCCACAGGCACCGAGCGCCATTGCTGCGGCAGCAATCCCCAGTGAACGACCAACAGAACGCATAGCGTGTTTCATCGTAAAATCCTTGTGTGTTGTTATGTTTTTGCAAGACCACCGGTCAGCCACAACCTGATCGTTACCATTCTTTCGACCAAAGGCTTGAAAGCAGGATTCAGACCATTTTATAAAGAGGATTGGCCAAGGTCGAGCTATTTGGACACTGCAGGAGCGTCGTTGATGAATAATCCGTGGACACAACACCTGATCGAGGCAGAAGCCCTGCACGCGTCAGCAAATAACACCGTCATTTTTGACTGTCGTTTTGACCTCATGAATCCGGACGCAGGCCGAAAACTTTACAATGAAGGACACATTCCCGGTGCGTATTTTCTTGATCTCAACCAGGATCTGTCGTCTCCGGTGTCACTGCATGGTGGTCGCCACCCGTTCCCGGATCTGCAATCCTTCGTCGAGAAACTCGCCAATTGCGGTGTAAACGACGATACCACCGTGATTGCCTATGATGACAACAAGTCCGCATTCGCCTCGCGTCTCTGGTATCTCTGCCATCATATTGGTCATGTGCGGGTAAAGATACTCAATGGTGGTCTTTCTGCCTGGAAGCGCGCAAACCTGCCCATCAATATCGAAGTGCCCACCGCGCAACAAGGCATTATTGGTCTCGTCCCGCCATCCGGAAACATCATTGGCTATCAGGAAATGAAGGCCCTCAGCGAGAAGCACCCCGAGCGTATCGTTTTGGTCGACTCGCGTGAAGAAGCACGTTATCTCGGGCACGTGGAGCCGATTGATCCCATTGCAGGACATATCCCGGGTGCCTGCAATCTGCCCTGGATGAACGCACTTGATGAACAGGGTGTGTTTCTGCCGGTGGAAAAACAGCGGGTGCGCTGGAAGCCAATCCTGCAAGACGATGATGAACCGGTAATCTACTGTGGATCGGGTGTCACCGCCTGCGTCAATCTGTTCTCGTTGGCCCTGATCGGCAGGAATGATGCGAAATTATATGCCGGCAGCTGGAGTGACTGGTGCAGCCATCAACGTTAATAAAACGGATGTATTTCCCCATAAAAAAAGGCGGCCACAGCCGCCTTTTTTTATGCTCTGGGAGCCGTTCAGATCAATACGTCCGGCCACACACCGATGAGTACCGTGGCAATCGCCAGCACCGCAATCAGTGCGCCATTCAGGGGAGCAACCGCAACTCTTTCGGTGCTTTCGACATTGCTCTGGAACAACACGGAAACCGCTCGCAAATAGTAATAAACGCCAATGGCGCTACCCACCACCGCTATCACCAGCAGCGCCCATTGCGCCATATTGACGCCCGCTGCAAATACCGCAAATTTCCCGATGAAGCCAGCCGTCAACGGTATGCCCGCCATCGACACCAGGTTCAGCGCCAGCACCACCGCCAGAAACGGACTGCGCTTGTTCAAGCCGCGCAGTGCATCAAAAGCGTCCGCCTTGTCATCACAGTGAATGGTCGTTAACGACGAAAGCACCGCAAACGCCCCCAGCGAGGTAATGACGTAGGTCGCCAGATAAATCCAGACGGCTTCGCTGCCTCGTTCCGGAACAGCGATCAGGGCAATCATCAAGTAACCGAAATGCGCAATCGATGAATACGCCAGCAACCGTTTGAGTGACTCCTGACCAATGGCCAGCAAGTTGCCGAGCAGAATCGAGGCGCCCGCAATAATGGACAGCAGCATGGAAAATTCATGCTGTTTCCAGATGGGAAGCATCTCGAACAATTTTACCAGCGCTGCCACTACCGCCACTTTGCTGGCGGTTGCAAGAAACGCAGTCACTGGCATGGGAGCGCCCTGATAAACATCAGGCGTCCAGGTGTGGAAAGGCACCCACGACAGCTTGAAACCCAGCCCGATCAGAATGAGCGCGCACCCCAACACCACCAGCGGTGATTCTACCGATGCTTTTATTGCCCAGTCAGCCATAAGCAGGCTGCCCGTGTCGGCATAGACAAGCGCCATACCGAACGCAAGGAAGGCCGACGCGGCACCCGACAACACGAGGTATTTTATTCCTGCCTCGAGCGAGCGCTTGTTCTTGAGCGAGAAGGCAACCAAACCGTAAAGCGGAACAGACATCAGTTCCAGGCCGATGAAGAGCGCAACCAAATGCTGGCTGGAGACCAGGACCATGCCCCCTGTCGCAGCGATCATCAGCAGTAGATACCACTCCTCACGCAGGCTGGCGGCGGGCTTGATGTAATCATAGGAAATGCCGATGCAGACCAGCGTACTCAGCAGTATCAATGCCCAGTAGAAATGTGTGCTGACGCCGACACTCAACAGCCCGGTCACTTCCACGGGAACGTTATTTTCCACCGGCAAGGCACACACCAGTGAGATCACAACGGCGGCCAGGCTGAACAGCAACGCTGTTCCGTGCGATCGATAAAACGAGACAAGCAGCATCAACAGGACGGCGGCACTGCTCATTACCAGTATCGGCAGAATGGGGAGCAAGCTGGCAAAAGTAAGCGTATTCATGGAAACCTTATTCCCCGAGTAACGAGGCTGTCGCCGCGATGGGCGTCAGCGCCTGTTTAACGTGTGCAACGGCACCGGCAGAAGAATCCAGCAGAGGCTGTGGATAAAGACCAATCACCAGTAACGCAAGCATCATGGCTACCAGCAGAAGCTGTTCACGCAACGAAGGCCCTGCCAGCTTGGCGTCGGAAAGTGCCGGCCCGTAAATCGTTCTGTGCACCAATGCCAGCGAAAATACAGCGGCCAGCACCAGTCCCACCGTCGAAATCGTCGTAAGCGCTGGTGCCACCTTGAACGCGCCCAGCAGCACCATGAACTCGCCAACAAAATTGCCGAGACCTGGCAAACCCAGGGTCGCCGCAGCGAAAAACAGGATAATCGGCGGCAAGGTTGGCAGGCGTGACCAAAGCCCACCCATCTGCTGGGTGTCGAAGGTTCCAAGACGCTCATACAACTGGCCGCAAAGTACAAACAATGCCGCTGTCGACAATGCACCGGCCACCATCATGACAACCACACCCTGCAGCGCAAGCTCATTGAACGCGTAGATGCCAATCAGGATGAATCCCATGTGCGAAATCGAGGTGTATGCAACCAACCGCTTGATGTTGGTTTGTCCATACGCCAGCACACCGCCATAAATCACGCTGATAACGCCCAGCGTCATGGCCACTTCGGCGAATTCGCGCGAAGCTTCGGGGAACAACGGCAAGCAAAAACGCAAAATACCGTAGGCAGACGTTTTCAGTAGCAACCCCGTGATGTCCACGCTTGCCCCCGTCGGCGCGTGCATGTGTGCATCGGGCAGCCAGCCGTGGAAAGGCACCGCAGGCAGCTTCACGGCAAAGGCGATAAAAAAGCCCAACATCAGGAACCATGCGGCAAGGGGTGACAAGGTCGTCCCTTTCAACGCTTCGTAATCAAATGTCAGCACCTGCGTATTGGCATGGTGAAAGAACACCAGACCAAGAATCGCCAGCAGCATCAACAAACCGCTGCCCTGCCCGTAGATGAAAAATTTGGTGGCTGCATGTGCGCGACCCACGCCGCCCACGACTTCAGTTCCCCACAAGGTGATCAGGAAGTACATAGGAAGCAGCATGATTTCCCAGCAGATGAAGAACAGGAACAAATCAACGGCCAGAAAAACTCCGATGACGCCTGCCAACATGAAGGACAAATGGAGATGGAACAGGCCGACGTTCTTCTCGACTTCTTTCCAGGAAGCGGCAACAGCAATGACGCCCAGCGCGGCAGCCAGCAGCACCATCAATGCAGACAGTCCATCAATGGCCAGGTGAAAACTGATGCCCCACGCCGGAACCCACTGCGCACGGTAGTCAGCCCACCAAGTTCCTGCCTGTGGGTACGAAGCTGGCCAGCCGCCCAACAACAAGACTGCGACCAGGAGCATTCCCCCCAATGCAACCCAACGAGGCGCCTGCTGGTGCACGCGCTCACTCAACCAGGCCAAGAGGCCGGCCAGCACAGGTACAAATATAAGCCACGGTAAAATTGTGTTTGGCATGGTCATGTCGTAGTCGTTTTAAGAGACAGTCTGTTCAGGAGCTGTCGTGTTAAAGGGCAATCAAAATCATCAGTACCAGAAGTGCACCGACTGCAATCGACAACGCATAGGAACGCACTTTGCCATTCTCGGCACCAGCAGCGACCCAACTCACTGCCTTGGCGAATCCGGACACCAGGTATGACAAACGATCGATAAGATCAAACGCCAATAACTGCGAAACTGCGTTGAACGGCTTGGTGAATACGAGATCGTAAAGCTTGTCGAATCCCCAGGCTTGAAACCAAAGTGCATGCAGGGATTTACCCACCGGGCTGGCTGCCATTTTCGACACCAGCTGACGCTCACCGGCAAACAACAGGGCCGAGAGTCCGACGCCGACAAAGGTCATCACTACCAGGAAGATTTCAAACGGTGTCTTCGCGTCTTCCTGCCCATGGGCCTCGATGCCAGGCAGCACACCCGCCAACGGGGGATGTATCATCGCACCGACGAAGGTCGACAGGACCAGCAACACAAGCAGCGGTAGACCATATGAGATACCATGCCCTTTGTGCGCATCGGTTTTCGCCGGACCATGGAACACGATGAAGATCAGACGGAACGTGTACAGGGAGGTCATGAACGCGCCAATGCACCCCATCGTCAAGAGAACCTCGTGCCCGGAGGCAAAGGTTTCCCACAGAATTTCATCCTTGCTTGCAATGCCTACGGTGAGTGGCAATGCCGCCAGGGCAGCCCCACCGATCACAAAGCACCAGTACACCAAGGGTAACTGTTTGCGCAATCCACCCATTTTGAAAATGTCCTGCTCATGATGGCAGGCAAGAATCACTGCCCCCGATGACAGGAACAACAGTGCCTTGAAGAACGCATGCGTCATCAGGTGGAATATGGCCGGAATCCATGCCCCCACACCCAAGGCCAGGAACATGTAACCAATCTGGCTCATGGTGGAATAAGCAAGTATGCGCTTGATGTCGGTCTGAACCAGTGCAGAGAAACCGGCGAGCAACAAGGTGACGGCACCCACGACGGCCACCAGTTGAAGCACATCGGGCGACATCAGGAATAATGGATGCGTGCGCGCAATCAAATAGACACCGGCTGTCACCATGGTGGCGGCGTGTATCAGGGCAGAAACCGGCGTCGGACCGGCCATTGCATCCGCCAACCAGGTTTGCAGCGGAAGCTGTGCCGACTTGCCGACTGCGCCGCCGAGCAGCAGCAGCGTTATCAAGGTAATGGTGGTGGAACCGACCACAAACAACTGCGGTGCCAGTTTGGTCAATTCCGCAATGTCCAGGGTACCCGCTGCACGGTAAAGCATGAACAAGCCCAGCGCCATGAATACGTCGCCGATACGGGTCACAATGAACGCTTTCTGTGCGGCAGCGCCATTGGCGCGTTCACTGTAATAGAAGCCAATCAGCAGGTAGGAACAGAGGCCGACGCCTTCCCATCCGAGATAGAGGAGCAGCAGGTTGTCCGCCAGCACCAGCACTACCATGCTCGCCACGAACAGATTCATGTAGGAGAAGAAACGGCTGTAACCTTCTTCTCCACGCATATACCACGAAGCAAACAAGTGAATGAGCGCACCGACACCGGTGATGACACCGAGCATGGTCAAGGACAGGCCATCGAGATGGAAAGCAATGCGGGGCGCAAAACCTTCCACGTTGAACCAGGTCCAGAGCACCTGCGTATAAACGCCACCCGTCTCTACTTCCGTCAGAAAATGGTATCCGACAAAGGCAGTAGTGAAAGCGGCCAGGAACAAACTGCCGACACCGACGACAGCAGCCAGATTTTCAGACAGGCGACCACGCGACACCGACAGGATCAACCAGCCAACAAAGGGAAATAGAACAGTTAAAAAGAGCAGGTTCATCCGCGCATCTCACTGGCTGCATCGACATCCACTGTATGGAACCGACGATAAAGTTGAAACACTATGGCGAGACCAATACTGGCCTCTGCCGCTGCCAGCGTCAGAATCATGATAAACATGATCTGTCCATCAGGCTGACCCCAACGGCTTCCGGCCAGCACGAACGCCAATGCAGCGGCATTCATCATCACTTCAAGGCTCATCAATACGAACAGGATGTTGCGGCGAATCATCACTCCCACGAGGCCGAGCAGAAACAACATGCTCGCCAGGACCAACCCGTGTTCCAAAGGTACACCACCCATTCACCACCCCCTATTCAGCATCATCACGACGGCCAAGATGGAACGCCGTCACCAATGCAGCCAACAAAATCAACGATGCCAATTCCACCATCAGGATGTAAGGCCCGAACAAGGCGATACCCACCTGTTTGGGGGACACATCCTGCCCCATGGGATGAGGCACGGAACCGAGCAGATAGGAACTTGCCTGCACCAACAAAATAGCGGCGAGGATGGTCGGCAACACCCAATTTTTCGGTTGCAGCCAAGCCCGCTCAATGGCTTCCACCGAATCGCCCAGGTTCAGCATCATCACGACAAACACGAACAGCACCAAAATGGCGCCCGCATAAACAATCATTTCAAGTGCGCCGGCAAACGGTGCACCTGCCGCGAAAAAAATCATGGCGACGGCAAGCAGCGAAATAATCATGTACAGCAAACCATGCACGGGATTCTTGCTGAACAGCATTGCCATGGTCGAGAGCAACGCCACAAAGCCGCAGGAGTAAAAAGCAATTTCCACGTTCTCTCTCCTTAGGGCAACAGGCCTTTGACATCGACAGGTGCGGTTTCTTTCTGGGCAGTGCCCTTCGGCTTGCCAGCGATCGCCATGCCTGCAACGCGATAAAAGTTGTAATCAGGATTCTTGCCCGGGCCGGAGATCAACAGATCATCTTTCTCGTAAACCAGGTCCTGACGACGAAACTCTGCCATCTCGAAATCCGGCGTTAGCTGGATGGCGGTGGTCGGGCAAGCTTCCTCGCACATTCCACAAAAAATGCAGCGCGAAAAGTTGATCCGGAAGAATTCCGGATACCAGCGACCGTCATCACGCTCGGCTTTCTGCAATGATATGCATTGTGCCGGACACGCTGCCGCACACAGGTTACAGGCAACGCAACGTTCCTCGCCATCAGGGTCACGCGTCAGCACGATACGACCACGATAGCGGGGAGGCAAATACACCGGCTGCTCCGGGTACTGCACCGTATCACGCTTGGCAAATGCATGCATGAACACCAGGTACATGCTGCGAAGTTGGCTCCAGATACCGACCAAAATAGCTTTCATCATATTCACCTCAGGCAGCCGGCATGCGCATAAGCACAACCGCTCCCGTGACGAGCAGGTTAATCAGGGTGAGCGGCAACATGAACTTCCAGCCCGCGGCCATGACATGATCGTAACGCGGACGTGGCAGCGCTGCGCGCAGCAAAATGAAGAGGCAGATAAAGAAGGCGGTTTTGATGGCGAAATAGAAAAACGCCAACCACGGCAACTGATCCACAAACGGCCCGTACCACCCACCACAAAACAATACTGTGAGCAACGCCGACACCAGAACAACGCCGACGTATTCACCGATATAAAACATCCCCCATTTCAGCCCGGAATATTCCGTCTGGTAGCCAGCGGCCAATTCCTGCTCGGCTTCAGGCAAGTCGAACGGGCTACGATGCGCCACCGCGACACCCGCCACCGCAAAGGTGAGAAACCCTAAAAACTGGGGAATGATGAACCACATGTCTTTCTGTGCTTCAACAATTTCGCGCAGATTGAATGACCCGGTAACAGCGACGACCCCCATCAAGGAAATCCCCATGAAGACTTCGTAGCTCAGCGTTTGTGCTGCAGAACGAATCCCCCCCAACAAGGAAAACTTGTTGTTGCTCGACCAACCGGCAAACATGACCGCGTATACAGCAAGGCCCGCCATCGCAAGGAAGAAAAGCAGACCGATATCCAGGTCTGCAACGCCCCAGGTAGGGGTAATGGGCACCACCGCAAACGCGATCAACAGTGCGCTCATGGCGATCGCAGGGGCCAGCCAGAAAGTCAACTTGTCAACGAAAGGCGGCGTCCAGTCTTCTTTGAAGAACATCTTCAGCATGTCGGCGACGAGCTGCAGGATGCCAAAAGGGCCTACACGGTTTGGGCCGTAACGATCCTGCCAAAGGGCCAGCAGACGGCGCTCGACAAAAATGGTGAACGCGGAGACCGCCACCGTGACCAGAAGAATAACGAAGGCCTTGAGCGCCGCAGCGCCGACCACCATGAAGGTACTGATCGATTCTTCGGTCATGCAGCACCTCCGGCTACGCACACTTTGTCGGTTTCAGCCACGACGGGAACACCCTTGACGCCATGCGGAAGCGCCAGCACGCCCGAGGGAAGCCCTTCGATGATTTTCACAGCCAGCGTGGTGTGACGGGTTCCGAAGGTCAGCAACAAGGGTGCGCCCTCACCCACCTGCAGGGCGTCGGCATCGCCTTGCGACAAGCCGACGTAGGCTTTGGCCTGCACCGTCTCGGTCACTTCGGCTCTGGAAGAAAGCTCTTCACTGCCAAAGAGGTGGTATGCAGGCACCACGCGCCAATCACCTGCCTTGATCACGAAAGGTGCACACGGCGTAAAGTAACTTCCGGGTTCAGCGGCCGGCTTGAACAGTCGCACGCCGGAATCCCCCTTGCGCAGATGCCCACCCACTTCATCCTGGAATTTGTTCCAGGCTTGCGGCGAGTTCCAACCGGGTGACCATGCAAACGGAATCAAAGGTCCTGGGCCTTCAGGCCCTATATAGCCTTCCATCGAGAAGGCCAAGGGACTGTCGGAATCCTGCGGTGCACGGGGCTCGTGCACGTTCAGATTTGCACGCTGTGCCGTACGACCGCTGTAACGACGTGGCGAACGGGCGATTTTCAAACCTTTGATACGAAAATCGGATTCGGGTGCGGCCTCGACAATGCCCGCCAGCTGGGGCAATGCCTTGGCACAGGTTTCGGTGGCGTCATCAAGACAACCCCAGCTGAACTCCTGGCCATTGAGACCGGTTTCAATGCCGTGCAACCATTTCCAGCTATCACGTGTGAGGCAGTCCGGAAAATAGTAGGTCGGATCATAAACCTGGTAGAAGCGCTGCGCGCGCCCTTCCTGGCTGACGACGGTCCCATCGGTTTCGGTAAACGCCGCCGCAGGCAACACAATCGACGCCTTGGCTGTCGTGTCGGTGCGCTGATGATCCAGCACGATCACACTCTTGCATTGTGCAAAGGCGTTATTGACGATTTCATTGGGTGCGCGGCGATAAAGATCGTTCTCAAGCACCACCAGGGTATCTGCGCCCCAGGTGGCCAGCAACGAGAAGGCTTCATCCAGGGAAGGAGCGCCAAACAGCCCTAAACCAACACTGTTGACTTCCGGAAACGCAATACTCAATCCCGCGTTGGCATTTTGGGTAAACAATGCACGCGACACGTTGGCGGCTGCGTTGATGACCGGCTCGCAGAACAAACTGGTTCCCGTCACGATCAGTGGCTTGGAAGCAGATTGAAGTGTTGCGGCAATCGTTTCAGCCAAGGCAAGCATTGCAGGATCCGCATCGGCCACGGCGGGCGCATCAGCATTCAGGCAATGTGCGATGGCAAAGCCCAATCGCGCAATGTCTTCCGGAGTGCCACGGTAGGTGGATTGCGCAATGTCATCCAGGCGGGTCGCAGCGGTTGAAGCGATGAATACCGGGCTTTTCTCGCGCTGACCAATATTCTGGATCGCTTCTGCTTGCCAGTCGAATACCTTGCGATTCGCCGCCATTTGTTTGGCTTTGTTTTTCGCTGCCTGACGCAACGCCAAGGCAATGCGGGGGGCGGTTTGGGTAACGTCCTCACCCAGAACGAGCACCGCATCGTAAGACTCGATATCACGCAGACTGGGGATCGTTGCAGGGCCCTCACCGAGAATCCTGATCGCTTTCTGTGTCAGCTGGTTTTCCAGGGTGGAAACGCCACTGAAGAAATTCTGCTCGCCCACCAATGCACGCAGGGCGAAATTGCTTTCAAGGCTGGCGCGGGGAGATCCAATGCCTATCATACGCTTGCTGGACTTGATCTGGCTGATCACCGTATCGACAGCGTCATCTACCGACATCAATGCCCAGTCATGCCCACTCTTTCTGAAAGGACGGCGCAAACGATCCTTGCGATTGACATAGCCATAACCGAAACGGCCACGGTCACACAGGAAATAGTGGTTTACCGTGCCGTTATAACGGTTCTCGATACGTCTCAGTTCACCGTAACGTTCGCCCGGAGAGATGTTGCAGCCAACGCTGCACTGATGGCAGACGCTGGGCGCAAACTGCATGTCCCATTTGCGGTTGTAACGCGAAGAGTGAGTGCGATCGGTAAACACACCCGTCGGGCAAACCTCTACCAGGTTGCCCGAGAATTCGCTTTCCAGAACACCATCTCTTTCGCGACCGAAGTACACGTTGTCGTGGGCGCCATAGACGCCGAGATCAGTGCCGCCAGCGTAGTCCTTGTAATAACGGACGCAGCGGTAACAGGCGATGCAGCGATTCATCTCATGGTTGACGAACGGACCCAAGTCCTGATTCTGGTGCGTGCGTTTGGTAAAGCGATAACGGCGACGGCTGTGCCCCGTCATGACCGTCATGTCCTGCAAATGACAGGCACCGCCCTCTTCACATACCGGGCAATCGTGCGGGTGGTTGGTCATCAACCACTCAACCACGTTTTCACGAAACGCCTTGGCTTCCTCGTCGGTCACCGAAATGATGGTGCCATCCGCAGACGGCGTCATGCAGGACATTACCAGGCGTCCGCGCTTGTCATCGGCGTTGGCGTACTGCTTGACGGCACACTGACGGCAGGCACCCACACTACCCAGCGCCGGGTGCCAGCAAAAGTAGGGAATGTCCAAGCCCAGGGACAGACACGCCTGCAACAGGTTGTCGGCGCCATCAACTTCGTATTGTTTGCCATCTACATGTATGGTGGCCATGCGTCACTTACCCACTGTCTGCTGGTGATGAACAGGCTGCTGGCTTGTCACTGCATCAGCGGACGGTGCAGTAATACCCTGTTCAAACGCCGGTCGGAAATACTTGATTGCGCTCATCAACGGTTCCATGGCTCCCGGTGCGTGCGCACAGAACGTCTTGCCAATCCAGAGATTGCGCGTCATTTGCTCAAGAAACTCGATATCGCCTGTCTCGCCCTGGCCGGATTCAATGGCCTGCAGCACTTTGACGACCCACGGCAGGCCATCACGGCAAGGCGTGCACCAGCCGCACGATTCGCGAGCGAAAAATTGCTCCAGATTGCGAACGACCGACACAATGTTGTGCTGGTTATCGACAACCATGATCAAACCGGTGCCCATACGACTCCCGGCCTTCATGATGGTGTCGTAATCCATGGGCAAATCGATGTGTTGCGGCATCAGGAAATCGGTCGAGGCGCCGCCCGGAAGCCACGTGACCATTTCATAGCCGTCACGCATGCCACCCGCGTGCTCGTAAAGCAGCTCGCGGCAGGTGGTGCCAATGGGAAGTTCCCACAGTCCCGTACGCTTGGCACGACCAGAGACACCGTAAAGTTTGGTGCCTGCGTCAGTGCTCTTGCCTTGCGACAGTCCTTTGAACCAGTCTGCCCCGCGCACGATAATCGCGGGAATATTGGAAAGCGTTTCCACGTTGTTGACGATCGTAGGCTTGCCCCACAGCCCCGCAATTTGTGGAAACGGCGGCTTGGATCTGGGATTGGCGCGACGCCCCTCCAGTGAATTGATCAGCGCTGTTTCTTCACCGCAGATATAACGCCCTGCCCCGGTGTGCACGTTCAGGTCCAGGCTCCAGCCTGTTCCAAGAATATTGTCGCCCAGGTAACCTGCAGCCTTGGCTTCGTCAATGGCAGCATTGAGTCGCTCCGCCGCCACCACATACTCTCCACGCAGGAAGATGTAGGCGCGTGTCGCCTGTATCGCCCAGGCAGCGACAATCATTGCTTCAACCAGTTGATGCGGCATGTTCTCCATCAACATGCGGTCTTTGAAGGTGCCAGGTTCCATCTCATCGGCATTGCAGACGAGATACTTGGGACCAGCGTCGGGGCCCATCGGAATCAACGACCATTTCACCCCGGTCGGGAAGCCCGCACCACCCCGACCACGCAGCGATGATTCCTTCACCACCTGCTGCACGTCAGTCGGCTTCATCTCGGTGAGCGCCTTGCGCAGAGCAAGGTAGCCTTCCATGGACTCGTAGGTCTTGATATCAAGTACCGGTTTGCCCGCCGTGCAATAACGCCAGGTAAGCGGGTGCGTTTCCGGACCGATATTGGTCAAGCCATGATTTACCAGAGAACCGTTGACCAGAGAGCTCATTTGTACTGCTCCAGCACGTTGTCGAGTGTATCGACCGACAGATTAAAATGGGTATCGTCATTGATCATGAGCACAGGTCCGCGATCACAAGCGCCCAGACAGCAAATCGGCAACAAGGTAAAACGATCGTCTGCCGTGGTTTGGCCCGGCTTGATCCCCAAGCGCGATTGCAATGCCTGGTAGATTTCTTCGTATCCGGTCAGGAAACATCCAATGCTGTCGCACACGGCAATAACATGACGCCCCACGGGTCGGCGGTAAATGCGGTTATAGAAGGTTGCAACACCTTCCACATCCGACCCTGGAATGCCAAGCACTGCCCCGATGACACTGATTGCACCATCAGGCACCCAGCCGTGACGACGCTGAACAATCTTGAGGGCATCGATGCTGGCCGCGCGCGGATCGTCATAGTGATGGAGGCATTGCTCCATCTCTTCACGGTCTTCAGCGGTCAGCGCGTAGGGTTCGCCCCGGTCGGTGACGATAATCTTGTTCATGCTGTAGTTCGCAGAGTGGTTAACGGTCGACATCGGCCATCACAAAGTCAATGCTTGCCAAATAGGCGATCAGGTCGGGAATCATGCTGCCACGAATCACCGAAGGAATTTGCTGCAGATGTGCGAAGCTGGGCGTACGGATACGCGTGCGATAGCTCATCGTGCTGCGATCACTGATCAAGTAATAACTGTTGATGCCCTTGGTGGCCTCGATCAACTGACAGGCTTCACCGGCAGGCATGACAGGACCCCACGTCACACTCAGGAAGTGCGTTATGAGGGTTTCGATATCTTGCAATGTGCGCTCTTTGGGTGGCGGACAGGTCAGCGGGTGGTCTGCCTTGTAAGGTCCTTCCGGCATATTCTCGAGGCACTGCCTGATGATACGCAGGCTTTGCCGCATTTCTTCGATGCGCACCAGGCAGCGGTCGTAGGCATCACCGTTCTGACGAACAGCCACGTCGAATTCATAGTTCTCGTAGCCCGAGTAAGGGCGCGCCTTACGAAGGTCGTAGTCAACACCGGTGGCGCGCAGGCCAGGCCCCGTGGTTCCCCACGCCAGCGCTTCTTCGGCGTTATATTGCGCAACGCCGATGGTGCGGGACCGCAGAATACCGTTCTGGATGGCTGCCTTTTCATAGCCATCAAGACGCTTGGGCATCCAGTCAAGCAATTCACGCACCAGACGTTCCCATCCTTTCGGCAGGTCGTGTGCAACACCACCAATGCGGAACCACGCCGGATGCATGCGGAATCCGGTGATGGCCTCGACGATGTCGTACACCTTCTGGCGATCGGTGAACATGAAGAAAATCGGCGTCATTGCGCCAACGTCGATGATGTAGGTGCCCAGGAACAACAAGTGACTGTTGATGCGGAAAAGTTCGGCCAACATGACGCGAATACACTTCACCCGCTCGGGCACTTCAATGCCGGCGAGTTTCTCGACGCCTAGCACATACGGCAGGTTGTTCATGACACCACCGAGGTAATCCACCCGGTCGGTATAAGGAATATAACTGTGCCAGGACTGACGCTCGGCCATTTTCTCGGCACCACGATGGTGGTAGCCGATTTCGGGAACGCAATCGACGATTTCTTCGCCATCCAGTTGCAGAACAATACGGAACGCACCATGCGCACTGGGGTGGTTGGGACCCAGGTTGAGGAACATGTAATCCTCATCCTTGTTGCTGCGTTTCATTCCCCATTCTTCAGGATTGAAGCGCAGCGATTCCTGCTGTTCGTCCTGGCGGGCGGCAGTGAGGACAAAGGGATCGAACTCGGTCGCGCGCGCCGGATAATCCTTGCGCAAGGGATGCCCCGTCCAGTATCTCGGCAGCAAAATACGATACAGGTGTGGATGGCCATCGAAGTTCACACCGAACAGGTCGTAAACTTCGCGCTCATACCAATTGGCATTGGGCCAGATGCCCAGAACGGTCGGCAGGCTCAGGTCATTTTCGGAAAGCGCCACCTTGATGCGAACATCGCTGTTCCTCTCGATGGACAACAGGTGATAGAACACCGTGAAATCTGAATTGGGCTGCCCGTCACGCTGGGTGCGCAGACGTTCGTCAATGGCGCTGAGATCAAGCAACATGACGTAGGGTTTTGGCAACCCACGCAGAAATTTCAGTACGTCAACCAACTGGTGCCGTTCAACCCAAAGCGTAGGCAGGTTGTCGCGGTTGGTCTGGAATACAAACGATCCCTCGCCAAAACGCTCGTATAGTTCGCGCACCACGAGGTGTTCCGTACCGGGTGCGTTCGACGTTGCATTAGCAGTATCAGCCATGTCTTTCGTTACCAAGAGTTTGCGTCGCTTTCTACAAAAGGAGTGTTGCCGACAAGGCTCGATTACACTTCGTCGGGGCTACGCAGATTCGTAACGGCAATGCGCTGGTCACGACGCGCTTCACGTTCGGAAGGCATTTCAGCCTTGTAAACGCCTTGATCTCCAACCACCCAGGACAGGGGGCGACGTTCCTTGCCGATGGAATCCTGCAACAACATCAGCGCCTGCAAAAATGCCTCTGGGCGCGGCGGGCAACCCGGGACGTAGACGTCGACCGGCAAAAACTTGTCAACACCCTGCACCACAGAATAAATGTCGTACATGCCACCGGAGTTGGCGCATGCGCCCATGGAAATAACCCAACGCGGCTCGAGCATTTGCTCATAAAGTCGCTGGACAACAGGGGCCATTTTGACGAAGCAGGTGCCTGCAACGATCATCAAATCTGCCTGACGGGGAGACGCACGCAAAACCTCTGAACCGAAACGGGCGAGGTCATGGGGGGAAGTGAATGCCGTCGACACTTCGACATAGCAACACGAAAGGCCGAAATTATAGGGCCAAATGGAATTCTTGCGACCCCAGTTCACCGCACCGTGCAGCATCTCTTCGAGCTTGCCGACAAACACGTTCTTGTGAACCTGATCCTCGAGCGGATCACTCACAGTCTGGCTCTGCTCGATCGGATAACGGTCGTGCGGCCCATCGGGATTAACACGCGTTAACGTATACTTCATGACTTGCCCCTCTCTCAGGAGAGCGGTTATTCCTTGACGACCTTCTTGCGCTGGCGCCCTTCAGGAGCCCAATCGAGTGCCCCCATCCGCCAGACATACACCAAGCCAACAAGGAGAACCGCTACAAAAATGAAAACCTCGATCAGGCCTGTCCATCCGGCCTCGCGGACGCAAACTGCCCATGCATAGAGGAACAAGGCCTCTACATCAAAAATCACAAAGAACATGGCGACAAGATAGAACTTGGTAGAAAGACGAAGGCGAGCGCCCCCGACAGAGACGACCCCGGACTCAAAGGGTTCGTTCTTGGCACGCCCCCAATTGCGGCCACCCAGCCAGACTGGTATGAACAGCATGACGCACACAATAAATATGACGCCGCCGAGGAACACACCTAGCGACCAATGCTGTGCAAGGGATTCAATGGAAGACACGGGCTGTTCCTTACCTGAAAACGTAGTGGAACCCAAGCTGTCCAAGCCACCCCAGACGTCGTTTTCAGTGGGGCTTAAAGGCAGCGACCTTGGCTAAAACGGATGCAGATTATATACACCCAAAAACAAATTGCACGAAGAAATGGGTCCATCGCATCAAGTTTTGATGGTAGACACCAAACGCATACCCTTCAAATGTAAATGAAAATATTCCTTGTGTAGCCTTCAGCTCAATGTACGAGCACACACAACACATTCCGGGTCTTTTCGTATCCTCATCGTACGAAATTCGCACGCCAATGCGTCCCACAGCAATAATTGCCCTACATAAGCACTGGGAATTCCGGCAAGCACCTTGAGGGTCTCTACCGCCTGCAGGGAACCCATTACACCTACCACGGGCGCCAGGATGCCGTTGGTCGAGCAACGCAAATCCTCCTGCCCCGTTTCATCATAAAGGCAGCGATAACAAGGACTGTCAGCAAGCCCCGGATGAAAAACCGTGAGCTGCCCTTCCATGCGAATCGCCGCCCCCGACACAAGAGGCTTCCCATATTGGACACTCATCCGGTTCAGCAAAAACCGCGTGGTAAAGTTGTCCGAACAATCAATGCAAATATCAATCCGGGAAAATACTTCCGCAGCCACACGCTCGTCCAGCCTGCTCTGGATGACTTCCAATTGTGTGGAATCGCTCAGCGCAGCAATGGTTTTGGCGGCCGACTCGGCCTTGTTGGCGCCGACACGAGCTTCTACATGCGCAATCTGGCGCTGCAAATTGCTGAGATCCACGTCGTCAAAATCCACCAGAATGAGGCGCCCAACACCCGCCGCAGCAAGATACATGGCAACCGGACTGCCAAGGCCACCCAACCCGACCACGAGAGCGGTACTTGCACAAATTCGCTCCTGCCCGGCGATATCGATTTGGGGCAGCATGATCTGCCGGCTATAACGCAGTAATTGCTGGTCGTTCACGTTTTGTTTCTCAGGAATTCCAAAAGCCGAGGGTAACGCGCGGCTGACCCGACAGATCACGCAACGACTGCACGCGATCATAGCCCGTTTGCCTAAACAAGGCGGCCACCGTTTCACCCTGGGTCCAGCCATGCTCGACCGCCAGCAACCCACCCGGCACGAGATACGCCGGACCCGCCTGGACGATGTGCCGCAAATCGGCAATGCCACCCTCGTTTGCAACGAGAGCACTCAGGGGCTCATGTTTGACGCCATCCCCCCCAAGATGAACATCTGCTTCATCTATATACGGAGGATTGGACACAATAGCATGGAATTTCCTGCCGGAAACGGCTTCGAACCAGAACGACGCCAACACATCCAGTGAGAGTCCCAACAAAGCCGCATTTTCAAGGGCCAACGCTACCGCTTCAGGAATACGATCGACAGCCATAACGCGCCATTCCGGATGCTCCTTTTTAAGAGCAAGCGCAATGGCGCCGGTTCCTGTCCCCAGATCGAGCACATCAACGGTGCCCACCGGGGCATTCTGCAACACGGCATCGACAAGCAACTCGGTCTCCGGGCGGGGAATCAGTGTATGCGCGGCAACCCGCAAAGGAAGAGACCAGAATTCCTGCGAGCCCAGCAGATAGGCAACAGGCTCGCCAGCTGAGCGACGCTCGATCAAACGGGTATAGAGTTCAGCCTGAGTCGCATCGAGACAACTATCGTCATGGGCGCGCAACCATGCACGCGACCGGGAAAGCACACTCGCCAGCATAAGCTCTGCGTCGAGGCGCGGCGTAGCGGACTGCGCTGATAGCTGCCCCGCCCCCCAAAGGATGGCGGCAGACACCTGCCATTGAGCCACCGTCAAACGCTGTCAGCCAAGGCCGCGAGCTGATCCGCCTGGTACTCGCTTTGCAGCGCATTGAGCACCTCATCCATGTTGCCCTCCACCACCTCATTGAGCCGGTACAGCGTCAGGTTGATGCGATGATCCGTCAACCGACCTTGCGGAAAGTTGTATGTACGAATTCGCTCGGAGCGGTCGCCGCTACCGACAAGCAGGCGGCGGGTTTCGCTGGTCTGCTTTGCCTGCGCATCCTGAGCGTTATTGAGCAGCCGCGCCTTGAGCAACGCCATCGCCTTGGCCCGGTTTTTGTGCTGTGAACGCTCATCCTGACATTCCACCACGGTGCCGGTCGGAATGTGGGTCAGGCGAACCGCCGAGTCGGTAGTATTGACGTGCTGACCTCCAGCACCGGAGGAACGGAACGTATCGAGCTTGATATCTTCCGGACGTATATTGATGTCCTCTATCTCATCGGCTTCAGGCAGAATGGCCACGGTACAGGCAGACGTATGAATTCGCCCTTGCGCCTCGGTGGCAGGAACACGCTGCACGCGGTGCGCACCGGACTCGAATTTCAGTCGCGAATACACGTTCTGACCGGAAATGCGGCTGATGATTTCCTTGTAACCGCCGTGCTCACCAGGGTTCTCGCTGATGATTTCCACCCGCCAGCCTTGCGTTTCGGCGTAACGGGAATACATGCGGAACAGATCACCGGCGAAAATGGCCGCCTCGTCGCCACCGGTCCCCGCACGCACCTCGAGGTAGACGTTACGCGTATCATTGGGATCTTTAGGCAACATGAGTCGCTGCAGATCGATTTCCAATGCATCCCGACGCACCTGACCCGCCTTGAACTCCTCCTCGCCCATCGCCCGCATGTCTGGATCAGCATCATCCATCAGGAGGCTGGCCGCCTCGATATCGTGCAACACCCGACGGTAATCGCCAAAACACTTGACGACGGGCTCCAGCTCGGCGAACTCCTGGGAGAGTTTGCGAAATTTGTTCTGATCAGAAATGACGCCGGCATCAGACAGCAAGGCCGCCACTTCTTCGTGGCGCTCGGTGATGGATTCAAGCTTGCGCTTGAGAGATTCTTTCATGAACGGATTCAGCCTTATTTATGTTTTGGCTGCCGAATGCCTTCGGCTTCAGTGAGGCCGAGCAGGTCGCGCGCCCACTCCAGGCGATCGATACGACCTTCTTCGGCGGCCCGTTTCAGGGCAATACTGGGTTGATGCATGATTTTATTGATGAGCACATGCCCCAGGCGCTGCAGGACTTCACCAGGTTCGCCGCCCTGCTGGATCTGGGCCAAGGCTTTTTCCAACTCGGCATCACGGATTTGTTCGACACGTGCCCGGTATTCCCGAATGGTTGCCGCTGCATCCAACCCTCGCAGGGATTCCATGAAATCGGCAGCTCGCCGCAGAACGATATGCTCAGCTTGCGACGCTGCCACTTGCCGCTGCTTGCGATTTTCCTCAACCACCTGCTGCAGATCGTCGACGGTATAAAGGTAAACGTCGGGCAACTCACCCACCGCCTCCTCGATGTCCCGAGGCACGGCAATGTCCATCATGAACACCGGCTTATGTCGCCGTTTGCGCATGGCTTTTTCCACCATGCCCTTGCCTATGATGGGAAGCGGACTCGCAGTCGAGGCGATGACAATATCGGCGTCTGCAAGCGCAGCCGGGATATCCTGCAAGGCGATGGCGGAACCATTGAAGGTTTCGGCAAGTGCGCTCGCACGTTCGGCGGTACGATTTGCAACCACGATTTTTCGTACACCCTGCTCATGCAAATGACGGGCAACGAGTTCTATGGTTTCCCCTGCGCCGATAAGCAGGGCCGAGGACTTTGCCAGATCGGAGAATATGTGGCGGGCCAGAGAGACGGCCGCATAGGCAACAGAAACCGGGTTGCTGCCGATATCGGTATCGGTACGGACTTGCTTAGCCACCGAAAATGCCTGCTGAAACAGACGCCCCAGATACGGCCCGAGGGTTTGGGCTTCACGCGCACTGGAAAAAGCGTCCTTCAGCTGACCCAACACCTGGGGCTCACCCAGGACCATGGAATCCAGCCCGCTGGCAACACGCATGATATGCCGCACGGCCTGTTCATCCCAAAACTCGTAGGCCGCGCCAGCCAATTGCTCTGTCGCCAGATGGTGATAGCGCCCCAACCAACCGAACAAGTCTGACGAGGCACCGGGTTCGGCAACACAATAGAGTTCCATCCGATTGCAGGTAGACAGGATCGCGACCTCCTGCAAACCGGCTTGCTCGCACGCCTCCCGCAAGGCATTTTGCAAACGGTCAGCCGCAAACGCCACGCGTTCGCGCACATCCACGGAAGCAGTACGATGATTGATGCCCAAAGCAAGAAAAGCCATTCGGTACTTACCCGGAATCCCCGAAACATAGGATAACAAACGCGGGAGTATAACATGTGCAAGCACACAGGCTGCATGCAGGGCATTCGCAAAAAGGAGGCTGCAGGCTGACCCAAATCGCTGAAAGCTCATAAAAAATGGATTGACAGCAACAAGCCAAGCGCCAAAAAACCCACTAAACTGATCATGTCCGCAGTCTTGCAAGACGCGGCCAGCCACCCAAACGCAGGAAAGCCCGCGATCCGGTGGCAACCGCTCTTGCGAATGGCCCAATTTCTTGTTTTGATTGCCAATCCTGCTCTGCCTTCGCGGTCACCTAATGAATCCATTTCGTCTGTTTGCTTACGGTTTACCACTCAGTCTCGCGCTTGCCGCCGGATGCGCCACGCAAACGCCAACCGCACCGCAACCATCGCCGACAACCACTCCTGCCGAAATGCCAACCGCGACAGACTTGACCGAACCAGTAGAAACGCTGACGAAGTCGCGTCCATTCGACCGGGAAACCTTGTTCGAATTGCTGGTGGCCGAATTTGCCGGCAAGCGCGATCGTCCGGATCTGGCACTGGGCACTTACCTGAAAGCGGCACACAAAACTCGCGACCCGCTCGTCGCGGAACGCGCCACCGCCATAGCGCGTTACATGGGTGCCAACCAGGCTGCACTGGATGCCTCACTGCTGTGGTCCGAGGTCGACCCCAAGAATCCCGCGGCCCACGAAGCGGCCGCCACACTGCTGATCCGGTTCAATCGCCTTGATGAGGCCATGAACCATATCGAAATCCTGCTTGAGAACAACATTGAGCTGAATTTCGATTTCCTTTTGAATGCGACACGCAATGCTGACCAACGCACCATTACCCAGCTTGTCGGCAGACTGGATGGATTCTTGCAGAAGTATCCGGAAAACTATCAGTTATGGTTTACCCGCGGCCTGCTCAAGCATGAACAGGACAAGACGCAGGGACTGGAAGATATCGAGCAGTCGCTGACGCTCCAACCAACCTACGCGAATGCCCTGATCGCAAAAGCGCGACTGCTTGAGGAGCGCAACCAACCCAAGCAGGCACGCAACATTCTTTCAGAAGCAACACAGGCGTCACCCGGCAGCAAGCGTCTGGGACTGGCATACGCACGGCTGCTGTTGCGGCAGAAACGCATTGGCGACGCGCACAAAGAGTTTGCACGCCTGGTAGACGCTTTCCCCGATGATTCCGATCTGGTGCTGTCGCTGGCACTGGTGGCCTGGGAAAACGATCAGGAAGAAGTCGCCATAGAACAACTGGAAAAACTGGTGGAGACGGATCGCGCCAGTGAAGCACACAGTTATCTGGGGCGTATCGCCGCCGCCCGCAACGATCGTGAAAATGCGATTGAGCATTTCCGCATGGTCGAAGTCGGGCCCCATTTCACGGCTGCCCGCATTCAAATGGCAGCCCTGCAAGCCGCGCAAAACCAGATCGATTCAGCACGCCAAACACTGGCACAGGCCAGACAACGCGCCCCTCAGGACGCCCTCCAGTACTACATGATGGAGAGTGAACTGCTTGCGGATGCCGGCCGCACTACCGAGGCGCTAACAGTACTTGATGAAGCCACCGGCAAGAACCCTGGCGACCTGAATATCCTCTATGCACGCGGGATGATGCTCGGCGAGCTAAAGCGCTGGGATGACATGGAGCGCGTCATGCGCACCATCATTGAACGGGACCCCAAAAATACCGACGCCCTCAATGCATTGGGCTACACCCTGGCTGACCGCAACGTGCGCCTCGACGAAGCTGAAAAGCTGATCACCCAGGCGCTTTCCCTCGCCCCAAAAAATCCTGCCATTATCGACAGCATGGGCTGGCTAAAATACCGCCGTGGCGATACAGTAGCGGCGCTTGAATTGCTGCGCGCCGCTTACAAGGAATTCCCTGATCACGAAGTGGCAGCCCACCTTGGCGAGGTACTCTGGATCACCGGACAGAAAGAGGAAGCCACTCTTATCTGGACCGAAGGGCTCAAGAAATCCCCCAACAGCAAACTGATCAGGGAGGCCATGCAACGGCTTGCACCAGCACCCACGACACCACCCAAATGATCCAGCGACTGCCAGCCCCCCTGATATTCCGTGTAACGCGCCCCCTGCAGTCCTTGCTGTTGTGGCTGCTGACAGCATTATCGGTCGCGCTGAGCGGCTGCCAGATTCTGCCCATGCATCCTGCACCGACAACACCCGTTGAGAGCAGAAGCTGGCCAGAGCAACTTGAGCATCTGGGCGCCCTTGAAGACTGGCGCATCCGCGGCAAGATCGGCTACGTAGGCAAGGATGATTCTGGCAGCGCCTACATCGACTGGGTCCAGTCACGAGATTCTTTCCATATCACCCTGAGTGGACCCTTGGGCCAGGGAACGACCATCATCAGCGGCAACGCGCAGGGTGCCCGGCTTGACTCCAACAGCGAAGGCACCTTCCACGCGAGCTCTCCAGAAGAATTGCTGGCCAACCACACCGGCATGACGCTACCCGTCAGCGAGATGTATCACTGGGTAAAGGGAATGCCGACGGCCACAAGCAACCAGAAAATAGCACTGACGGAAAACAACACCCTGGCGCGCCTCGAACAGGGAGCATGGATCATCGACTACTCCGGCTATCAACCTCACTTGGGCAATTTACTCCCCACGCGCATGAAGCTGCGCGGGCATGACGTCAAAATCACCCTGGTAATCAAGGCCTGGGAAAACCTGCCGGAAGACGAGTAACGGATCCGGCATGACCACTCTCACGGCACAGTCCCCGGCCAAGCTAAATCTTTTTCTGCACATCACCGGACGCAGAGAGGACGGCTACCACAATTTGCAGACGCTTTTCCAATTCATTGACCTCTGCGATGAGTTGACCTTTACCTCCAGCAGTGACGCGACAATCCAGGTCGATTTTCCCGACAAGTCCGTCGACACAGCTGACAACCTCATCACGCGCGCAGCCCTGCTGCTCCAGCAGGAAACCGGCTGCACCAAAGGCGCATCGATACACGTCTGCAAGCGCATCCCCATGGGCGGCGGCCTGGGTGGTGGCTCCTCCAATGCGGCCACCACGCTGGTCACACTCAACGAACTCTGGAACACCGGTCTTTCCCGACAGGCACTCGCTACTCTTGGCGCCAAACTGGGTGCCGATGTGCCGATCTTTGTTCATGGCCACGCTGCCATGGCCGAAGGCGTTGGGGATATATTTGACGATGTGGAGCTGCCGGAGCCGTGGTTCCTGCTGGTACTGCCGCCCTGCCACGTCCCCACCGCCTTGCTTTTCCAACAAAAACAATTGACAAGAAATTCCCCGCTCATTAAATTATGCGCCTTCTTGAATGGTGAAGGTCGCAATGATTTCGAGCCAGTGACAAGAAGCTTGTTTCCGGACGTTGACTCAGCGCTGCAAGCACTGAGTCAAGTGGGCGAAGCCCGCATGACTGGAACAGGTGCCTGTGTTTTCGCTACATTCCAGAGCCGGCTTTCAGCCGAAGCCGCGGAAAGTTCGCTAAGCAGGATTCTGGAAGCCCAAGGCCTCAGCGGTTTTGCGTCGAAAGTGGTAAGAGGTATGAATATTTCACCTCTTTATACTGGAAAGCCGGGCAGACAAATCTAAACTTAGTGTGCGATTTCACTACAACTTCTCCAAGTTTTGGGGTAACATTCGCCCCCTAAATTTGGGTCTCCCTGATGGGCTGTCGCCAAGCGGTAAGGCACTGGATTTTGATTCCAGCATACCTAGGTTCGAATCCTAGCAGCCCAGCCATCTTCCCAATCTTCTCCCCGAAATAAGATCAAAGGTATCGAAAGGTGTCGAATCTTATCGTTTTCAGCGGTAATGCCACTCCCTTATTGGCCCAAAAAGTGGTCGACTACCTGCATATCCCCATGGGTAAAGCAGACGTCGGCAAGTTCAGTGATGGGGAAATTGCCATTGAGATCAACGAAAACGTGCGGGGAAGTGACGTTTTCATTATCCAGTCGACCTGCAACCCGACCAATGACAGCCTTGTAGAGCTGATCGTCATGGCAGACGCGCTGCGTCGCGCATCTGCAGGTCGCATCACGGCGGTTATCCCCTACTTTGGATACGCACGCCAAGACAGACGGGTACGCTCTGCACGCGTTCCCATTACGGCCAAAGTAGTCGCTGACATGATTACCACGGTAGGCATTGACCGTGTACTGACTGTAGATCTGCATGCAGACCAGATTCAGGGCTTTTTTGATATTCCGGTCGACAACGTATATGGCTCACCGGTATTGCTCGCCGACATTGAGAAGCGCAACTACCCGAACCTCATGATTGTGTCGCCAGACGTAGGAGGCGTGGTTCGCGCTCGCGCGGTTGCCAAGCAACTGGATGACGCCGACCTGGCCATCATCGACAAGAGACGACCCAAGGCCAATGAGTCCCAGGTCATGCACATTATCGGGGATGTCGAGGGTCGCACCTGCATCCTGGTGGATGACATGGTCGACACAGCCGGCACGCTTTGCAAGGCGGCGGGAGCACTCAAGCAACACGGCGCTGCCAAAGTAGTCGCCTACTGTACGCATGCTGTTCTCTCTGGCGGTGCCATCGATAACATCAATGCTTCGCAGCTGGATGAGCTGATCGTCACAGACACTATTCCGCTGAGTGGGCCCGCGCAGGCCTGCAGCCGTATTCGGCAGTTGACGCTGGCGCCGATGCTGGCCGAGTGCGTACGCCGTATCAACAATGAAGAGTCTCTTAGCGCGATGTTTGCGCCAAAATCATTCTGAGCTTCAAAACCCTGCGCTGTCTTGGTCGCAAAGCGGCGCGGATTCATAACCAAAGGAGGCCATCATGGCTGATAACTTCACTCTTGCTGCTACTACCCGTAACGATCTGGGGAAAGGTGCGAGCCGCCGCCTGCGTCGTAACGAAGCACGCATTCCAGGTATCCTGTACGGTGCAGATGCTGCGCCCGTCACCATCGCCGTTGGCCTGAAAGAACTTTGCAAGGCGCTTGAAAACGAAGCGTTCTATTCGCACGTTCTGACCATTGAGCTCGACGGGAAACCCGTCAAGGCCGTTCTGAAAGATCTGCAACGCCATCCAGCCAAGAGCGTTCCGACTCATGCCGATTTTCTGCGCGTCGATGAAACGCACAAAATCCACATGCACGTACCTGTTCACTTCATCAACGAAGACAAGTGCGTTGGTGTCAAAGCTCAAGGCGGCGTAATCTCTCACCAATTGGTTGAAGTGGTTGTGAGCTGTCTTGCGAAAGATCTTCCTGAGTACCTGGAAGTCGACATGGCCAACGTGGCGCTGGGTCAAACCATCCACCTGTCAGACCTGGCACTGCCAGCTGGCGTTTCGCTGGTCGAATTGAGCCACGGTCCTGAACACGATCAACCGGTCGTCAACGTTCACGCTCCACGTGGCGGCAGCAGCGAAGAAGCACCCGCAGCTGAATAATTTCCGGGACAACGCTCTTGTCTTCGAATGTTCAGCTCATTGTTGGCCTGGGAAATCCAGGCCAACAATATCAAAACACCCGGCACAACGCCGGCGCATGGCTGGTTGAAAAACTGGCTGCACGCTTCAACACCCCGCTTAAACACGACGCCAAATTCAGCGGCAGCACATCACGCCTCATAGTCGATGGCAACGAAATCAGGCTGCTCATCCCTTCGACATTCATGAATTTGAGCGGTCAATCGGTTTCCGCGCTGGCCAATTTTTATCGTGTTCCCCCTGCAGCCATCGTCGTTGCGCACGACGAGCTGGATTTGCCCCCGGGCACCATCAAGCTGAAAACAGGCGGAGGACACGGAGGCCATAATGGTTTGCGTGATATCGTGGCCAAACTGGCCAACAACAACGGATTTCATCGGCTGCGAATCGGCATCGGACACCCGGGCAGCAGCGACAAGGTATCGGGATATGTGTTGAGCAAGGCCCCCGCTGCCGAACAACAAATGATTGATGCAGCGATCGATGAGGCGCTTGCCGTCTTCCCCAGTATCGCTGCGGGTGAGATGAGCCGGGCTATGAACCGGCTGAATGCATTCAAAGCTTAACTTCTACGTTACGAGAATATTTTATGGGCATTAAATGCGGTATCGTCGGGCTTCCGAACGTCGGCAAATCCACCCTTTTCAACGCACTGACCAAAGCAGGCATTGCGGCTGAGAACTTCCCGTTCTGCACCATTGAGCCAAATACTGGCATTGTGCCCATTCCGGATCCGCGCATGGACGCCCTTTCAGTCATCGTGAAACCGCAGAAAACCGTTCCGACGACCATGGAGTTCGTGGATATCGCCGGCCTGGTGGCAGGCGCATCCAAGGGCGAAGGACTGGGCAACCAGTTTCTTGCCAACATCAGGGAAACCGATGCCATCGCCCACGTCGTACGCTGCTTCGATGACGAGAACGTTATCCACGTCGCCGGCAAAGTGGATCCGCTTGCCGACATTGAAACCATCAATACGGAACTTGCGCTCGCAGACATGGATTCTGTCGAAAAGAGCCTGCACCGACTCAGCAAACTCGCCAAAGGGGGCGACAAGGAATCGCAGGCTCGCAAGGAAGTTCTGGAGAAAGTTCTGCCCTTGCTGAACGAAGGCCGCCCAGCGCGCGCAGCGAAGCTGAATGCCGAAGAGCTGAAACTCATCAAGAGCCAGAATCTGCTGACCATCAAGCCCACGATGTACATCGCCAATGTCGAAGAAGATGGTTTTGAGAACAACCCGCTGCTTGACAAGGTACGTGCACTGGCAGCCAGCGAAGGCTCCATGGTTGTGCCGATTTGCGCGAAAATCGAAGCAGAAATTGCCGAGCTGGACGATGCCGACAAAGCGGATTTTCTCGCTGATCTGGGCATGGACGAGCCCGGTCTGAATCGCGTCATTCGTGCAGGCTATTCCTTGCTAGGTTTGCAGACTTACTTTACCGCTGGCGTCAAGGAAGTGCGCGCCTGGACCGTCGCAGTGGGCGCCACTGGGCCACAAGCAGCCGCCGTCATTCATACCGATTTCGAAAAAGGCTTCATTCGCGCTGAAGTGGTGGCGTATGAGGACTTCGTGAAGTACAAGGGCGAGCAAGGCGCCAAGGACGCAGGCAAATGGCGTCTGGAAGGCAAGGAATACATAGTGCAGGACGGCGACGTCATGCATTTCCGCTTTAATGTCTGATACGTATCCGAATCTGTCGCACTATCTACCATAGAGCTGGTCGACACTCCTGTTGTCGTCCACTCTCTGGTACATCCTGAACCAACGCGTGCAGGTTACGGCAACACTGTTACCGCAACGGTCAGCAAATCGCGTACATGAACGTTGGCGTGCATCGCCAATCGCCTCGCCCCGCAAAAGTTTGCCCCCCACTATTCAAACACCACCCTGCCACGCTCATTGTAGATCTGCTGAAGCGTGATCCGGTTTGCGCGCTCCTGACTCTTGCGGATATGGCGTTCCATTTCATCCTTCGCGCGTGCCGATTTCCGTTCCAGCATCAACCTGCAGATAAGGTAATGCTCTTCATAAGTGTCCGCAACGCTGGCCGCGTCAGGCCAACCGAGGCGCCGCACCGCGCGGATATTTGCATTGACGTCTTGCAGGTATCCTACCAATACGGGATTGCGACTCGCCATCGCGAGTTCGATATGAAAATTTTCTTCTGCGAGTTTCAAGGCTTCGGTAATTTGCGTGCCAAACAGCTGTGTGTCGGGATGCCACTTGTCTGCGAGCGACTGGATGGCCTCTTTGTTCTTGCATTTGAGGACTTCATCGATCGACATGTTTTCGAGCGCCACGCGGACATCGTAATAGTGGCTGATCTGTACCATATCCAGACTGCGCACAAAACAGCCCTGCTTCGGCTTGACGGTAAGCTGCCCTTCACTCTCCAACCGCTGCAATACTGCGCGCACCGGCGTGCGACTCACACCGAAATAATCTGCCAGTTGCGATTCCGTCAGGCGCGAACCCGGCATGATGTCGAAATCCATGATCATGTCCCGCAAGGTTTCGTAAATTTCCTGCGTACTTTTCTTTGTTTCCATCAGCTACCAGCAATATTTATTCGTTCATCACATTAATGGAACGCAAAGCCGTGAAAGTCAATGCGCCTGGACAACAATTCACCAAATCACGTCACTATGAACGCCACCAAGACTGAGCGAAAGCAGTGCAACAACGTCTTTCGTGCACAAAAAAAATCCATCAAATAATACACCTTTCAAAGCAACGTCACCGATACATTACGTTCAGGCCCCCTCATCCCGCCCGCAAACGCAATTCAAATCGGGTGGCAACACCATTTCGTGCACTGTTTCCCGCCACCGCGCCCCCGAGCCTACAGGCAGCCATCGCTTGGCACGCTTTGTGCTCATCGTTGTATACAACGTAGGATTCATCAATCTCGGGAGATCGAACATGAGAGACCGGACCAAGGCAACCCATTATCCCCATCAAGAAAAGAACAGCGTATTTATCAGCAAACAATGCCGATCCACATCATGGATGCCTCGAGCAGGCGCACTCCTTGCATCATTGACACTCGGTACATTGGCCCATGCAGGCTCTGCAGAGTGGAGTTCAACCAACATCCAGTATCTCTACGGTGACAATTACCAGGGCATCACCTTTGACGAAGAACAGGGCAAGCTGGTGGGCGTTGACGATTCCCGCTCGGTGATTACCCTGGAGCACGTCAACGGGTGGAAATACGGCGACAATTTCTTTTTCGTCGATATCACCAATGCGGACCGGAACGATGGCGCCTCTCCGACCAGTCTATATGGGGAGATATCGCCACGACTGAGTTTATCGAAATTGACTGGTGCCTCCCTCAGTGCAGGTCTTATCAAGGACGTACTGATAACTACAACGGCCGAACTAGGGGACGGATTCCACAACTATCTGTATGGGCTCGCGGTGGACCTGAACATACCGGATGTTCCTGTGTTCCAGATCAATTACTACGTGCGCAACGAGATCGAAGCGGATACCGACGTTGGCAGCCAGGTCACTCTGGTGTGGCTCTATCCGTTCAGCATAGGCAGTGCCGCCTTCAGCTTCGAAGGCTTCCTCGATTATGCGTTTGACCTGGAAAGCGACACCAACGACGCACAAGACAACATTATTGCAGGACCAAGACTGCTGCTGGATGTCGGGAAAGCCTTTGGATCTCCCGGCGCTTTGCAAGCGGGCGTGGAGCACCAAATCTGGCGCAATAAATTTGGCATCGACGGAATCGATGAAGACGTCACCCAGCTGATGATGAAGTGGATCTGGTAGTCCATTCAATCATGGTGGGTGCCATTGCACCTGGGGAATACAATCGGGGGATCATATGAAAAAGACTACGGCATCACATCGTAACCAATGCAACATCAACCGGAGAAAAATGCTCAAGGGCATGAGCATGGGCGCACTAGCCGCAGGCATGGGTGTCTACATGCCAAATGTTTTTGCGGAAAGCAAAGTACGCATGGGATTCGTATATGTCGGACCACGCGACGACTATGGCTACAACCAGGCACATTTCGAAGGAAAAACCGCTGTTGCCAACATGAGCTGGGTAAAAGCGGTCGATGAGGAAAACGTGCCGGAAACCATTGAAGTGCAGAAAACAATGGAAAGCATGATCAACCTCGACGGCGCACAAATCCTGTTTCCTACATCGTTCGGCTATTTCGACCCGCACATCCTGAAAATTGCGAAACAATATCCAGACGTCATGTTTTTGCATTGCGGCGGTTTGTGGGACGAAAATAAACACCCCAAGAACGTCGGCAGTTATTTCGGCTATATCGACGAACCCGTTTACATCGCCGGTGTCGTCGCAGGTCACATGAGCAAATCCGGAAAACTCGGCTATATCGCTGCCATCCCCATTCCTCAGGTACTGCGCAACATCAATAGTTTTACCCTGGGTGCGCGCTCGGTGAACCCATCCATTACCACCCAGGTCGTGTTCACCGGTGGCTGGTCAAATCCGGTCAAGGAAGCCGAAGCCGCCAACAGCATGGTGGACCAGGGCATTGATGTACTTACCTGCCATGTTGACAGCCCCAAAGTCGTTGTGGAAACAGCCGAAAAACGCGGCGTCTATTCCTGCGGTTATCACACCAATAACGCCGCACTTGCACCGAAAGGATTCCTCACCGGTGCCGAATGGAACTGGAGCACTGTTTATACAATGTATGCAGAAAAAATTCGCAACAAGGAAACCATTCCCAATCTGGTCAGGGGCGGCATCAAGGAAGGTATCGTGAAACTCTCGCCCTATGGGGCTGCCGTTACCACTCAGGCAAAGGCTGCTGCCGATGGCGTATTGGAGAAATTCATGGCCGGCAACATGGTCGTCTATCAGGGTCCGATCAAGGACAACCAGGGCAATACCGTCATTGACAAGGGCGCCTCGCACGGTCAGACAGATATCTGGCTGGAGAGCATGGACTGGCTCGTCGAAGGTGTCATTGGGTCAACCAAGGGCTAGGTTTTCATTTCTCGGAGCCCCATCATGCTGCGCACACTGGAAGCCATCACACTGTCACTAGGGGCCCTGCTCGTTGCCGGTGTACTGATAGCGTTTTTTATCATGATCACTGGTAACGCCCCGACTGAGGTATTCCAAAGTATCTACAGGGGCGCGTTTGGCAATTGGTTTTCGTGGCAAAATACTCTCGTGCGCGCAGCACCACTCATGCTGACTGCCCTGTGCACCGCCATACCGGCACGACTTGGATTGATTGTGATTGGCGGCGAAGGCGCGGTCGTCGTCGGGGGGCTGGTGTCGGCTCTCATCGGTATCGAACTGCAGGCGCTGGGTCCCTGGTGTGTATTACCGGCCATGCTGATGGGCGGATGTATTGCCGGTGGTTTGCTGGTTGGGTGTGCAGGAGCGCTGCGCTATTATCGTGGCGTCAATGAAACGATCAGCTCGCTGCTGCTCAATTACATTACCGTCGCCATACTGATGTTTCTCGTCGTGGGGCCACTCAAGGACCCGGCCACGATGAACAAGCCCTCCACCTTTTCCATTGGCGACGGCAACATGATGGGCGCCCTGGGTGACAGCTCGATTCATTGGGGATTGGCCTTCGGGGTCATTACCTGTGCGCTGCTCTGGCTGGTGGTGCGTCTCACGCCGTTGGGATTTGCCGGCGATGTTGTCGGAGGTAATGTCAGGGCTGCACGGCTGGTGGGGCTTCCGGTCGGCCAGCTTCTGATCGGCGCCTGCGCCATTGGAGGCGCTGCAGCCGGCATGGCGGGCGTCATAGAAGTCGCTGCGGTGCATGGACGCGCCAACGCATCCCTCAATGCCGGGTACGGCTATGCCGGCATCCTGATCGCCTTTCTCGCCCGTCACAACCCGATTGCCATCATTCCCTTTGCCATTTTGCTCGGAGGCATTCGTGCCAGCGGCGGACTGCTGCAACGCGCACATGACTTGCCGGACGCTACCGTGCTGGTAATGCAGGGAATCATTTTCGTCGTTATTCTCGCGGCAGACATGCTGTACGGCAAATTTCGGATATTCAAACCCGAAGGAGCACACTGATGGAATGGGACAGCAATGCACTGAGCATCCTGATTGCCGTACTGGGGGGCGCCATCCGCATAGGGACGCCGTTCATTTTTGTGAGCCTGGGGGAATGCCTCACTGAAAAAAGTGGCCGCATCAACCTCGGTCTGGAAGGCAATCTGGTCATGGGCGCCATGGTGGCCTATGCAACGTCTTACCTGAGCGGCTCGGCCTGGCTCGGCGTGTTGGCAGCCGCTGGATCGGGCGCACTACTCGGCACACTGCATGCCTTGCTTTGCCAGCATCCACGGGTCAACGACATGGCTGTTGGCATCGCACTGATGCTGTTTGGCACGGGCGTCGCCTTTTTTCTTGGCAAACCCTATATCCAGCCACAAGCCCCTCACCTGCCTTCCATCGCCCTGGGTGACTGGAGCGATTCGCCAACACTACAGGCAGCCCTGAATATCAATGCCCTGTTTTTCATCGGCATCGCCAGTGTCTTTGGCGTGCACTGGTTGCTGCAGAATTCGCGCTGGGGTCTCAGGGTTCGCGTTAGTGGCGAGAGCGCCAACGCGGCACTGGCCCTGGGGATCAATCTCAAACACGTGCGATTGTTCAGCACCATGCTGGGTGGAGCACTGGCGAGTATCGGCGGCTCGTATCTGTCGCTTTACTATCCGGGCAGCTGGAGCGAAGGATTGTCGAGCGGACAAGGTTTGATGGCCGTCGTATTGGTCATCTTCGCACGATGGAACCCGGTGAACTGTCTCTACGCAAGCCTGCTCTTCGGCGGGGCTGCTGCCCTCGGGCCCGCATTGCAATCCGCAGGAATCACCTGGGGATACTACCTCTTTAACGCCGCGCCTTACGTGCTCACGCTGGCGATCATGATCATGACTTCTTCGGCCAAACAAAAACTTCCGGGTATGCCCGGCGAATTTGCCAAATAGGAGACCCACATGCCTTTCATTGACTCCGCCCCTTATGCCTGGCCTTACAACGGCGATCTGCGTCCGGACAATACCGCGCTGATCATCATCGACATGCAGACCGATTTTTGCGGCAAAGGCGGCTATGTCGACAAGATGGGATATGATCTCTCGCTGACACGAGCCCCTATCGAGCCTATTCGCGGGCTGTTGGCCGTCATGCGAAAGCGGGGTTTCATGATCATTCACACACGTGAAGGTCATCGCCCCGACCTCGCTGACTTGCCGGCCAACAAGCGTTGGAGAAGCCAGCAAATTGGCGCAGGCATTGGCGATGCCGGTCCCTGTGGGCGCATTCTTGTTCGCGGGGAGCCAGGCTGGGATATCATCCCCGAATTGGCGCCTCTACCGGGCGAACCCATTATCGATAAACCGGGAAAAGGCTCCTTCTGCGCTACCGATCTGGATTTGATTTTACGCCAGCGCGGTATTGCCAATCTCGTCATTACCGGCATCACGACCGATGTATGTGTGTCCACAACCATGCGGGAAGCCAATGATCGTGGCTACGAATGTGTCGTTCTTGCGGACTGCTGTGGCGCGACCGATATCAACAATCATCACGCCGCACTCAACATGGTGAAAATGCAGGGTGGAGTGTTTGGTGCAGTATCAAGCTCAAGCGCGTTGATCGCTTGCCTGGATTCGCCATGAAAGAATCCACGATTCTCGAAGCCATCAATATTTGCAAAACCTTTGGTGATGTAAAGGCTCTGGAAAATGTGTCGCTGCAGTTGAAAGCAGGCAGTTTTCACGCCTTGCTGGGAGAAAATGGTGCTGGTAAAAGCACGTTGGTGAAATGCCTGATGGGGTATTACCAACCCGAGGAAGGCAGCATGCTTTACAACGGTCGCGAAGTTGCCATCGACAACCCGGAACAGGCGACGGCGATGGGCATCGGCATGGTGTATCAACACTTCACCCTGATTCCGAACATGAGTGTGGCGGAAAATCTTGTGCTCGCTCGCCCTCGCCTGCCTGCCCGCATCCGCTGGAAACAGGAAATCGCCCGTCTGAAGTCAAAAATTCAGGAGATGCCCTTTGCTGTTCCACTGGAAAAAAATGTCAGCCATCTGTCAGCGGGAGAAAAACAGAAAGTTGAAATCGTCAAACAGCTATTGCTGGACACACGCATTCTGTTTCTTGACGAACCTACATCGGTACTGACACCCAACGAAGCTGATGAAGTGCTTGGCAAGATTCACGGCCTCACCCGCAGCAACCATCTGACGGTACTGATGATCACACACAAATTCCGTGAGGTCATGCAATACGCCGATCACGCGACCGTATTGCGCAAAGGCAAATGGGTGGGCAGCACGTCCATTGCAGATACCGACCCGAAACAATTGGCAGAGATGATGGTGGGAAGCGAGATCAAACAGGAGATTCCTTTCCGTGCAACCACGGCCTCTGCCCGCTCGGTATTGAAAATTCACGACCTCGTTGTGCGCGACGATTCCGGCTTTCTTGCGGTCAACGCAGCAGGCGTGACAGTGAACGCAGGTGAAATCGTGGGCGTGGCTGGCGTTTCAGGCAATGGGCAACGCGAGTTCGTTGAAGCGCTTGCCGGGCAGCGCAACCTGGAGTCAGGACAGATTTTCATCAACGACCAGGCGTTCAACGCGCGCCGGCAACAAATGCGCAAAGCCGGATTTTTTTGTCTCCCCGAGGAGCCTCTTCGTAACGCGGGGGTTCCCGGCATGAGCATTGCGGACAATCTGGCGCTACGCAGTTTCGACCAGTTTCCGTTTACCCGATGGCGCTGGCTGTTGAATCGTCGCGCAATGAAGGCCCAGGCGCAACGTCAGATTGCTGAATACAAGGTGCGCACCTTTGGCCCGACACAGGCCCTTGGCGATCTTTCTGGCGGTAACGTGCAACGTGTGATTCTTGCCCGCGAGCTGCATCAGGCCATTAACGTGCTCATCGTCTCCAACCCGTGTTTTGGCCTTGATTTCAAGGCAGTGTCGGAAATTCGTCATCGTATCATTGAAGCCAGAAACAAAGGCGCTGCAGTACTGTTGTTCAGTGAAGATCTCGATGAAGTGCTGGAGCTCTCGGATCGGGTGCTGGTGATGTCGGGCGGCCGTTTCGTGCACGAAACTACGCCGCAAGCGGCGGATCTCAATTCGATTGGTCAACATATGGCGGGACATTGATGTCATGACAATACACATTCCGGCCAGGCCCTACCCGTATACACTGGGTCAAACGCGCCCCTGTCTGATCCTGATCGACATGCAACGCGACTTCATTGAACCTGGCGGCTTCGGTGAGTCGCTTGGTAATGACGTATCACTGTTGAGTGCGATTATCCCGGCGACGCTCGCGCTGCTGGAAACGTTCCGGCGACTCAGCCTTCCTGTTATCCATACGCGTGAAGCGCACCTGCCAGACCTGAGTGATTGCCCTCCCGGCAAAAGATTGCGCGGCCAGGCCAGTCTGCGCATCGGTGACCCGGGCCCCATGGGACGAATTCTTGTGGACGGTGAACCGGGTAACGCCATTATTGAGGCGCTTGCTCCCCTAGCGGGCGAACTGGAACTGACCAAGCCAGGCAAAGGCGCCTTTTATGCCACGGAACTGCATTCGGTGTTGCAGGCGCAGGGAATAACACACCTGATCTTTGGTGGTGTAACGACCGAAGTGTGTGTTCAAACCAGCATGCGCGAAGCCAACGATCGAGGCTATGAATGCCTGCTGGCAGAAGATGCTACCGAGAGCTATTTCCCCGCGTTCAAGCAGGCCACCCTGGAGATGATTGTTGCCCAGGGCGGAATAGTCGGCTGGGTCTCCGACACCAAAAGCATTATTGCAGCCTTGGAGCAAGCGTATGCCTAAGCTCAGCGAGACAGTGGTGATACATGACCTGTTCAATGTGGAACACTTGCTGAACACACGGGCATGGGAGCCCCTGCGTGAAGGCGTCAACATGTCACCGATTTATGAGCATGGCGAGGGAGGTGCGCGCGCGGCGTTCCTGCATTACTTGCCCGGCGCCGTGGTGGATGCCCACCAGCACGAAGGCTACGAACACATCCTGATTCTGGCCGGCGCACAGGCCGATGAGCAACGGGAATACGCCCTGGGGGACCTGACCGTGCAACCGCCCGGTACGCGCCACCGAGTCGTGTCTGCCCAAGGCTGTGTGGC
>JBPOHS010000190.1:0-19000 GCA_052035295.1 Pseudomonadota bacterium | reverse complement strand
GGGACATTGCCGAACTGCACGCGCACAAAGGTGGCGACGGCGGCTATCTCATCGCGGGCAAGGATGCCGTTCATACCGGGCATGACGTTGCGACCTTGGGCAATCAGCTCGACCAGCGCCTTGCTGTCGTCGTGCACTGCCGGACTCTTCGTGAGCGGGGGAACGCGTGAGGTGGCGCCATCCCCTGAAGACAGGTGACAAAGGGCGCAACGATCCCGGTAGACCTCGGCACCGAGTGCAAAAAGTCGATCGTCTGTCAGCGTCTGCGGGATCTGGCGTTGTGCCTCGCTGGCCAGGCGGGTTCGTGTTTGCGCCAGCCACGCAGTGAATTCTGCCGGGGAAACGATCTTCACCACGATGGGCATGAAAGCGTGGTCCTGCCCGCACATCTGCGAACACATGCCTCGGAACAGCCCGGTTTGCGCCGGCAGCTGAACGTCCACACTCTGCACAAACCCCGGGATGGCGTCCTTCTTGATGGCCAGGCCGGGAATCCACCAGGCATGCACGGAATCGTCCGACGTGATGGTAAAGCGCACCCGTCGCCCTGCAGGCAGCACCATGGGCTGGTCCACTTCAAGCAGATCGTCGGGATTGGCCACCTTCGCATCTGTACTGAAAAGCTGTCGCGCCAGGGTGTCGCTGTCGATGCTGGGAGGAGTGCGCATGGCGCTGACAAAACTCGGACCGTCGATGTTGGCGCCCTCGTAATCCGTATAGTCAAAGTGCCATTTCCACTGCGAGGCGGTGCAGGTGATCTGCAGGTCTGTCGGCGAGGAAGGGGTATCGTTCAGCGCCTCCCAAACCGGCACCCCCAGCGCTACCAGCAAGGTAAATACGATCCAGGGCAGTGCGCGCGATGAGGAGGGCTGGTCGCGACGGGGCCGCCATCCACCGGCGATGGCAAAGGTGAGTACCAGTACCAGCAGGGCGCCGGCCCACCACAACAATGGCTGGGAAATGTCGTGCCAGGAGATCTCGTGGCTGCCGGGCGCTTCCGCCAGGGCAGCTGCCGGCATCAAAGCAAGTGCCAGGGCGAGCAGACGCGGGGGCAGGGTCGGTTTCACTCAGTCTCCTCGGGAACAATGGGGGCGCGCACTGGCTTCCGGGTCAGGCGCAAAAAAGCCGTATACTAGGGGAATAGTATCATTGTTCGAGCCTTGTCCATGTCTGAGCCCCTGTACCGCGTTGTCTTTCTGAATCAATCGGAACTTTTTGAAATTTACGTCAAGCAAGTCGCGCAAAGTGACATGTATGGCTTCATTGAAGTCGCCGAGCTGGTGTTCGGTGAGCGTTCCAAGCTGGTGGTTGATCCCGCGGAAGAACGCCTCAAGACCTTGTTCGGAGGGGTGAAGCGTAGCTACATCCCCATGCATGCCATTGTGCGCATTGATGAAGTGGAGCAGGAAGGCCTCAGCAAGATCACCGAATTCAAAGGTGAGAAAGTCACGCCCTTCCCGCTGATGCCCCAAGGCCCCGGGCGAGGCAGGACGCCCCCCAAGGAATGATGCCCGACAGGTTTTTTACCGTTGGTCGTTGAAAATCCTACAGTCCGTCCTTCATCAGGTTGAATAACCTCACAGAACCTGTAAGACTTGTGGCTATGTGAGTAAAAAACACACAGCCAGTATGCAGGTTTCTGGTTGCGGAAGTAGGGATGACGTCATGCTTGAGCAAAACCAAGAGAGAGAAGTCAGTCTCTCGAGCCCCCAACAGCTCGACAGCATCGAGCAGCGCCTGGAGCTTGATATCAAGCGACTGCAGCTGCTGCTTTCCCGGATCAGCAAGGATGCCAGCAGTCTGACCCGCGCCGAAACCCAGCGCGTTTACAGCCAGATGCTGGAAGCCCGCGAAGACCTGCTCAACCAGATCCAGTTGCAACGCCTGTCCCGCGAGATCGAGGCACGCGCCATCGTCTGAGATGACGCGCGGCCTGCCCCTATTTTTTCAGTTTCCCTTCAATGCTTTGCAACGACGCGCCCAACAAGGCCCGCCGTGTTTCCGGCTGCGCCATTGCGCGTGAAAGCATGACAGCGCCGACCGCCTGGGCAATCAGCGCCCAAGCGTCTTCCCCTTCGTTGACGTGTGCTTGCAGGCTGTCCCTGAGATGGGTCAGGTGGCTCTCAAAGGCGGTTTTCGTGTCCTCATCGGCGCGGGCTACTTCGGTGCTCAGTGATGGCAGCATGCAGCCCATTTCCGGGTGAGCGACATGGGTCTCGCTGAGATAGAAGCCCAGCGCACCGCGCAGCGCCTGCGGGCTTGCCCCCTCAAAAATCCCCAGCGTACGCTTCAGTTCATGGTCGACGATGGCGCGCAGCAATTCTGGTTTCGATTTGAAATGCGAGTAGAACGCGCCGGATGTCATGCCGGCGGCTGCCGTGAGCGCGTCCACGCCGCTGGTGCCAAAACCTTTTTCCTTGGACAGGGCGCTGGCGGTGGCGATCAGCTTGGCGCGGGCCTTGGCTTTGTAATCAGGGGAATAGCGCATGTGGATCTGGCTCTGCTCCGAAAACACGTGAGTCTCTGACCGTCTGGCTGCGGCCAAGTGTCGACGACGGTCGATTGACGTCAGGATCAGTATAGCATAACCTTCGTTATCGTAACGTTCGTTATCCCATAGCCAGCCATCCGGAAATACCCGGCAAGGACACGTCATGACCACCGAAAAAACAGCCTGCATTCTGTGTTCCCGCAATTGCGGTTTGGTCGTCGACATTGAGGACGGCAAGTTCACCCGCATTCGCGGTGATGACGACCACCCGATGTCCAAAGGATACATTTGCCAGAAGGCCGCGCGGCTGGAGCATTACCAGAATCATGCCGATCGTCTGCGTCATCCACTGCGGCGCGAGCCGGATGGGCGTTACGTGCAGGTCAGCTGGGAGGAGGCGTTGACTGACATTGCTGCGCGGCTGGTGCGCATTCGTGATCAGCACGGTGGAAAGGCCTTTGCGACGGCAGGGGGAGGCGGGCAGGGCAATCACCTGGGTGGTGCCTATCTTGCGCAGCTGCGTGCCGCCATGAAGAGTCGTTACAACTACAATTCGCTCGGGCAAGAAAAAACCGGGGATTTCTGGTTGAATGGGCGCATGTTTGGCAGTCAGATGTGCCACACCACCGAAGATGTCGAACACGCCGATTTCGTTATCTTCCTCGGTTGCAATCCGTTTCAGTCGCATGGCATTCCCAACGCCCGCGATACGCTGCGCGAATTGAAAAAAGATGCGAAACGCACCGTCGTGGTGATCGATCCCCGCCGTACCGAGACAGCGAAACAGGCCGATATTCATCTTCAGTTGAAGCCGGGAACCGACGCCTATCTGTTAAGCGCGATACTGGCAATTATTATGCGTGAAAATCTGCACAACAAGGCTTTCCTGGCGGAGCACAGCACCGGCTTCGCCGACATTGAAGCCATGCTGCGCCGCGTGCCGGTGGAAAAATACGTCGCGCTGGCCGATGTGCCGCTGGCCGATGTCGAACGGGTGGCACGCGGTTTTGCCACCGCAGCGTCGGCGTGTTTGCGTGTGGATCTGGGCATTCAGCACACGCTGAATTCCACGCTCAACAGCTATTTCGAAAAACTGCTGTTTCTGGTGACAGGGCAGTTCGGCAAAAAAGGTGGCAATAACCTGCACAGCTTTTTGATTCCGATCTTGAGTCACACCGATGAACGAAAACCGAAAATATTGCGCAGTGTTCATCACAACATGTTTCCGGTGGCGGGCATCATGCCGCCCAATATCTTGCCCGATGAAATCCTGCTGGCAGGCGACAAACGCATTCGCGCCTTGATTGTCGACAGCAGCAATCCGGCTCTGACCTGGCCCGACACGGAAAGGATGGAGCAAGCCTTTCACTCACTCGAATTGTTGGTCGTCGTCGATGTGGCGATGACTGAAACCGCGCGTTTGGCCCATTACGTGCTGCCGGCGGCCTCGCAATTCGAAAAATGGGAGTGCACGGGCTTCAATCTGGAATTTCCGGAGAATGGCTTTCATCTGCGTCACCCCTTGCTGCCACCGTTGGCAGAGTCCTTGCCCGAACCGGAGATTTACACGCGTCTGCTCGAAAAAATGGGCGTGATACCACAAGAGTTCCCGTGGCTGGAGCGAATTGCGCATTACGAACCCGACCTGTCCGGGCATTTGGGCTACATGGCCGCGTTTGCTGCGACGCTGGCGCGCAACAAAAAACTGGCGGCTTACGCTGCATCAATCCTGTATCGCACCCTGGGGCCGACGTTACCAGCCAATGCCGGTGCCGCAGCGTTGATTTTTCCGCTGGCGATGGCCTATGCCAACAAGCATCCGGAAGCCGTTCGACGTGCGGGGTACAAGGGCAATCGACTGACGCTGGGCATTGCGCTGTTCAAGGCTATTCTCGACGGGCGTTCCGGCATCATTTTCAGCAAGCACAAAATGGACGACGTGTGGTCGTTGATCGCGAACAAGGACAAACGTGTGCATCTGGTGGTGCCTGAAATGCTGCAGGAATGGCGCAACCTGGCCGACACCTCACCCGTCGATGAGGAATATCCGTTCATACTGGCGGCGGGGGAGCGCCGCAGTTACAACGCCAACCAGATTTACCGTAGTCCCGCGTGGCGTAAAGTCGATCCGCAGGGGGCCATGCGCTTGCATCCCGCCGACGCGGAACGTCTGGGTGTCAGCAATGGCGAGACGCTCGTGTGTGAATCCCGCACCGGTGCGATTGAGGTGGTCGTCGATATCGATGATGCCATGCGTGAAGGCGTGGTTGTGTTGCCGCATGGATACGGCATGCGCTACAACGGTAGTGCGCCCCTGGGCCCGCAAATCAATCGCCTCACGGCGGCCGCGCATTGCGATCCGCTGATACGCACGCCGCTGCACAAATACGTGCCGGTGCGTTTGCGCAAGCCGGATGCGGTGAATGCCTTGAGCGCCTGAGTTTATTTGGTCCGTTTGCGGGGAGCGGCGCGCGTTCGGGATTTTCTTGTGGGGGCGGGAGCTTTGCCAGTGCCGGATTTTGCTGGCAAGCCCCTGCCGACAGCGCCCTTGTCCGCAGGCGTTTCGATGCGCGGACTGCTTTTTTCCAGCCATAACAAGGTATCGATGTAGGATACGAAGCGGTTGGCATAATCGGGCGAGAGTTCGCGCATGGTCGTGAGTGAACGCACCACCAGGGTTTGTGAATTCAGGGGGCCAAGATCGCGGGGTGCCTGTTCCACCACTGTGGTTACCCGCCGTTCGCCGCTGGCCTTGGCCCAGGTTTCCCGAAACAACTGCATCGCTTTCAATTCGGTGCGTGAAGCCGTGGTGGGTGTCACCGTCTGCCCCAACGCTTGCAGTACTTCTTTTTCCTGCTGTTTCAACAAGGCATCCAGCGATCCGGCCGCAATATTCTCTTCCAGTGCGTCGTCGTCACCCAGCACGTTGTTCTGGATGGCGTCGGTCAGCGCTGACAACCCTTGCGCTTTCTCTTGTTGGGACAGGCGCTCGCAAAAATGTCTCAGTGCTGCAAAATCGCACTCCATGAAATAGTGCCTGGCCTGCTCGGTCGCATGTGGAAACCTAGTCTCGATCGTGTTGACTTGGGACATCGCCTCGCTGCGGGCTGATTCGAAACGCTGTTCGAAAACCTGCAGGGCGCTTTCGATGCGGGCCTGCAAATAACGCTGCACCGAAGCGGCTTGCGCTTGCGCCCGGTGCAGCAGGGATTCGACATAATGGTAGCCCGACGGATCGAACCGGTTGGCACCCAGCATGAGCAACGTATCCAGACGTTGACTGAATGCTGCATAGGTCCCGGTGTTCGGCAGGTCAGGAGTGTTCATCGACGCGGGCTCATTGCTCTTCCGGGGAGGTCTGGCGTGCCTTTTCAGCAGCGACTTTGGGCACGGGAGCCATTTCGACGCGCCGATTTTGCGCGCGGCCATTTTCATCGGCATTGGTCGCAATGGGTTGTTCGGCGCCAAACGCTGCCGCAAACACCAGCGTTGAGGGCATGCCTTCGTCGATAAGCGCGCGGGTTACGGTCAGGGCGCGCTCGGCTGAGAGTTCCCAGTTATCCTCGAAATGGCTGTTGCCTTTCTGAATGGGCAGATCGTCGGTAAAACCACTGACCATCAGCAGCTGCTCGCGTTTCGACAGGTAGTCGCGCAACGGCTGTACCAGTGTCTGCAGCAGCTGCCGGCCTTCCGGTTGCAGGTCGTCGGAATTCAGGGCGAACAAAACGCTGCCGCTGATGCCGATGCGGCCGTCGATCAGCGTTATACGACCGCTGGCAAGAGGATCGGCGAGCGCGTCTTCCAGCGAATGTTCAAGCGCGATTCGTCGTTGCTCTTCAACCTGGCGCTTGCTGGTTTCATCCTGAAGATTCTTGGCGAGTTCAAGCTGTATGCCCAGCACCCAGACTAGGATGAGCACGAACGCGCCCAACAGGCCTGACATCAAATCGCCGAAAACCGCCCAGACCGGCGTCGATTGATCGACGCCTGATTCGATATCATCCATCAGCCGACCTCGGCCATGGCAGCATCTTTATTGTCTTGCAGCTGACGCAAACCTTCAAATATTTCGCGTTGCGACAACAGGCTCAGGTCGATGATCTCGCGTGCCTGGGCAACATAGTAAGCGAGTTGCTCATCGCTGCGGGTAGAGGATTTTTCCATTGAGGATTCGATGCGCAGCAGGTTATCGATGAGCTTCTCGTTCGACTCGTTGAAGCGCTGCACGGCAACGCCAAACGCTTCGCTCAGACTGGAGACTTCGATGGCGCTGCCAGTGACCTGGGCGGCGATGTCCGTCAGCTTGCCCGCTTCTGCGCCGAGTTGCGCGGTAAATTGCTCGCCGACCTGGCCCAGCTGCAGCGCCGAGCCATTCACCAGTGTGTCGATGGCGGCGCGTTGCTCGGCAGCAGAGGTATTCAGGGAGGTGAGCAGCGCATCAAGACCTTCCATGATGCGGGTGCGCTCTTCGAGCAACTGGTTGTCGCGCACCATATTGTTCGTGATTTCCTGACGCAGCTGCGTAATGACGTCGGCAGCGGCGCGGGGGGCTTCGGAGGCGGTGTTGATGAGATTTGTCATCGGGGTTTCGAGGGCTGAGCCCAGGGTGGCCAAATGGGTAGTAACGGCGGCCTGCAGTGCCCCCAGTCGATCCACCGCCGATTGGCCGCGCGTGGCTTCTTCTTCGCGCAACTGAGAGAGTTCGCTGCGCAGCGTTTGAGTCAGCTGGTCCATGCGATCCCGTTGTTGTGTCAGCCAGGCGTCTTCTGCGGCAATCCGGGTTTGTATCAGTTGTTCCGAGGCCCCCAGGAGCTGCGTTATTTTCTCCAGCGTGCGGGTGGAATGGGCTTCGGCGCTTTCCGCCATGCGATCCGCGGTGACCTGCAGGGCAGCCGTGATGGCATTCTGTTGCGTCGCGGCTTGCTGGCCCGTGGCTTGCCAATCCTGCTTGAGTCCGTCGGCCCATTGCTGCAGAACGGATTGCCATTGCTGGAGTCGCGCAAGATCGGCCTGCTGTTGGCCGTGTTGCGCATCGGCTGCAGATCTTTGGAAGTTTTCCAGCAGGGAGTTGCTTGTGTCGCCCAATTGCTGGTGGAAACCTGCCAGCGAGCGTTGCAGGGCCTCAATGAGGGCTTCCTGCGTGCTGGTTTGTGTTGACAGCGCTGTGTACCACTGGCCGGACACTTCCGTCACGTTCTGCCGGAAGCTGGCGGCGATCCCATCCAGTTGCTGTTGGGTGGTGGCCACCATGGCGGCGTGGGTGTTCTGCGCATCTTGCGTCCATTGCGTTTCTGCCTGCATGCGCTCGCGCAGCAAGGTTTCGGATTGTCCAAGCAGGTGCGTCATTGCCTCCAGCATGCCCGTCGCTTGCTGGTGATGCCGTTCCGCCAGTGCGGCGGCTGCCTGTTCGATGGCGGCCAGCATCTGCTGCTGCTGCGACAACGTTTGTTCGCCTGATGCCTGCAGTGTGCGGCTGATGGATGACGTTACCGTTTCCAGTGCGGCTGCCCATTCCGAGAGGCGCTTTTGCTCTTCGGCGGCCTGGTCATTCCGCAGCGCGCGCGATGTTTGATCATAGGTGGAAATCAGTGACGAGGCCGTCGTGTCGAATTTGTCGTTGAATCCTGACAGTGATGAGCGCAGGTCATCGATCAGGGCATGGCTGGTTTTCTCGTGTTGCCCAAGCGCCTTGGTCAGGGAATCGGCAACCGAACCCGTGATGTCGTCGAAACGGGCGGCGAAACCCTCCATTTGACCATGTACGGCTTGCGCGAGTGATCGTTGTGTTGCCTGCGCCTCGGTGTGGATGGCGCTCATCGCGTCGGCCAGCACGGGTTTGAGGCTTTCCGCTGCCAGACGGCCACTTTCGCTCAGCGTTTCTTTCAGTGATTTCTCGACCGATTGCGCCAGCCCGGCATAAATATCCCGGGTGCTGGCATGGAAGCTTTCCTGGTTTGTTGTCAGGCGATCATTGAGCTGTTGCCCCATACGTTCCATGACCTGTGCCATGGCATGCAGTTTGTCGACCACGGCGGGCAATGCCTCGGCCTGGGTTTGCATGGCCCGGAAGGTTTCCTGACGCTGATGGGAAAGCGAAAACCCCCGCAGGTCACTGGCGATCTTGCGGTCCAGCAGTTGCGCCGTTATCAGCCGCTCGCGGCGGGCAAGGGTGGAAACCAGTCCCAACATGGCCGAGGCAGCGACACCCGCCACCGAGGTACCGAAAGCCAGTCCCAGTCCACGAATGGGCGCGGCCAGTCCTGTCCGAATGGCCTCCAGATCCGTGGTGCCCTCGAGCGCAAACACGGCGCCGTTCAGGGTGGCCACCATCCCGATGAAGGTGCCGAGCATGCCCAGCATGACCAATAGTCCCACCAGATACGGTGTCAGGGACGGACCGGGCAGGGCCACGCGCTCGCCTTCGATGCGCAGGCGCACGGCACTTTGCAGTGATGGGTGCAGACGATCCAGCAAGTTCTCGAGCGTCGTGACGCTGCTGCCATCGCCCAGGATGCGGCTCAGCGTGCCGGTGGCACGCCGGAATACCAGCATTTCGACGCCGCCAATGAGATAGACCACACCGATGAGCGCTGTGACGGCGAGGGCCAGGTTGTGCGAGGCCAGAAAGCCCGATCCGACCCAGGCGATGGCCACGGCGCCGAGGGCAAAGGCGATAGCGGAAAGGAGTTTGTTCATGCGGTTTTGCTTACCTCTTTGCGGAATGCTTCTATCAGGCCCAGTACAGGTTGCAGGCGAACGTCGAGCTCGGCCAGCAGGGCGGTCTGCATATCCTTGCAGTATCTGTCCAGCCAACTGCCAGGTTGCAGCCATTGCGCGGGATTGTCTGGCTGCTGGCTGGCGGCAAGGCGCTGCAGGTGGGCCTTGTAATGGTGTTCAAAACGTTGTTCGAGCAAGCGGGGCACGGCGGAAAATATGCGTCGGGATTTGTCGGCGAGAATGTCGTCAAAGCAGGCATCGAGCACGCTGAGTTGCTGCATCTGCGGCGAGGTGCCCGCCACGCCGTCACGGATGTTGGCTCGCAGCGTGCGGATCGAGGCTTCAAGATGTTGCTGATGGGCGACATAGAAACGGTGGTAGGGTTCGTAAACCGCCTTGCTCTCGCCCGTTGCGTCGATGCGTGGTGTCGGCAGCTTGATGCGGCTGGTGCCGGCGTTTGGCGTGCAGCTCTTCACGATGTTGGCGACCAATTGGCTGCGACCCTGCAGGAATTCGTCTTCCAGCACAGAAACAGGCTTGTCGCCCGGTTCAAACGGCTTTCTGACCATCTTGTCGAGCGCGGCCGACAGGGTAATGGCGTCGGAAAAGCCGAGCAGCTGCCCCAACTTGTCGGTAAATTGTTGGTGTGAGACGTCAACGTTCGTGACGGCGACTTCTGTCAGAAAGCGAACGAGTCTTGAAGTGTTCAGGCTTGCACGCGGAGAGGCTCGTGTCATACCGGGGTTACGTGATCCAGATTGCCGCTTGCGATGCGTGTATTATTTTTTGAACACGCATTATGTCCCATTTCCGGGAATATTCAAGCCGCCAACCGCTGCAAAAACAATGGGGTAGCTGTCGCCGCGCCGACTGGTGCAGCGGGGATGGGCCTGGTCGGGCGGACACCCGGCGGTGGATCAGAGGGTTCGCAGGAACGCCACCACGGCGCCCTTTTCGTCGGTGGAGAGTTGCACGCCGGTAATCAGGTTGAAGAACTCGACGGTATCTTCCAGCGTCATTAACCGACCGTCATGCAAATAGGGCGGCGTGTCCTTGATGCCCCTGAGGGTGAACGTTTTGATGGGGCCTTCTGGCGTGTTCCACTGGCTACGGATAAGCGACGGACTGTAGAACCGCCCCACCTGTAAATCGTGCATCTGGTGATCGAGGTAGGCCGGTGGCAGATGACAATTGCCGCACTTGCCCTTGCCAAAAAACAGATTTTCGCCGGCGAGTTCCTGTTCAGTCGCACGATCTGCCTGCAGACGCCCGAACGCATCAAGCTTCGGTGCGGGCGGGAAATCGAGGATGTTCTGCATTTGCGCCATCATGGCCACTTGATCTGGCCGGTTGGGAAGATGAACACCTTTTTTGTTGGCAATCACGTGATCGCCGTCAAAGTAGGCAGTGCGTTGTTCAAATTCCGTAAAATCCTCGACCGAGCGCAGTGACCGCTTGGATCCATGAATCTGCTGGTTGAACATGCCACGCAGGCTGGGCGTGTCAATACGGAAACGGGCGACATGGGGCCTGACATCCGGCGTGAGATGAAAGGCTGCATTGGTATGTCCATTGGCATGACAGTCGAGGCAGGCTACGCCCAGGCTGGGTTCATCCACCTTGCGGTCAGCCGTTTCATTGAACTGTTGCTGCGGAAAAGGTGTCAGCAGCAATCGTAGCCCTTCCATTTGTACGGGCGTAACGAGACCGTACAGGATGTCGTAAAAATTTTTCACCGTCAGCAATTGCCCCTGCGATACGTCGCCCAGATCCGGGTGCGTGGTCAGGAATAGGGGTGGTGGAAATTCCGGCGTCATATGCTCGGGAAGATCGAATTCCGCATCAAAGCGCTCCAGCGACCGTTTCTCCTGGTCGCGGATGCGATCGATTTGACGCTGGGGAAATACCTGCCCACCCGCCGCATGCTTCACATGTGGCAAGGGCAAGAAACCGGCGGGAAACAATTTTCTCTGCTTGATTTCCGCCGGCGTCATGGCGGCCAGGCTGTCCCAGGTGGTGCCTTTGGCCAGCTTGACTCGAATGCCTTGCTGAACCGATTTACGCCCGCCAGACATTTTTATGTCAGAAGGGTTGTCGCTCAGATCATAGCGCGTTTGCAGAAGGGTCTTTTGTGCGGTGACAGTATCCGGTTTGTTCCTGATGTCTTGCTTGCGCGTGTCGTCAAAAGGAAGTTTGTCGACCACAGGGAGGTAGGTTTCGTGTACCAGATCGACGTCTTTCGGAATGCGCGTTTTTTCGTGTACAGACTTGGCGGCTTGGGTTTGTGTTGTTCCCAGGGCCAAAATGAAGAATAAAAATATACCGGAGTGGCTGCGCGAATAACGCATGAACTCGACCTCCCTGTCGTGGTTGTCCTCGCCACATCAACGAAGCATTGATGCGCCTACTCAGATGACAATACGGCAGGCAGGTTGGTTCCCCCGAAAATGTGGCTGCCCACATGGCGTAATTGCGTTTGTACTCCCTCAGTTCTTGACTCCCTCAGTTCTTGCGGAATTTTGCAGTATCGATGGGAAACACCTTCAATACCGACGGCAGGAACAGCAGATCGAAGAGTATGGCCACGGCAATGGTGGCAGAGACCATGATCCCCAGCGTCAGATTCACCATGAAATCGGAAAAGGCCAGCATGGCAAAACCCGCGCACAGTACGATGGTCGTTACGATGACGCCGTGACCGGCCTGGGCAAAGGTGTAATGTATGCTGTCATCAACGGATAAACCCTTGCGCAATCCGTCGCCAAATTTCGTGAACAAATGGATGGTGTCATCCACGATAATGCCCGACGTCACAGTAAATATCACGGCGACGCCCATGTTCACTTCGCCGACCACCAATCCCCAGATGCCGAGCACAATGGCTGAGGGAAAAATATTCGGCAGCAAGGCCATCAGGCCGAGTTGAATGGAACCTAGACCGAAAATCATGCACAAACAAATGACGGCGATCGAACTGAACGTGCCCCACATGATGCTGATCACATTCGACTGTCCAATATGGGAAAACATAATGGTCGGGCTGGCGCCATGTGTCCACAGGTGTGGTGTGTTCTGGCGCAACCATGCTTGTGCACGGTCATCCAGTGCAATGTTTTGTTTGGCTTTCATCATCGGCGTGCTGACCGTAATGCGCAGCGCCGATTTGTGCATGCTGATCTGATTGTTGAGATCCTTCCCTTGCGGAAGAGACATTTCGTAAAGTAGCAGATACTGGGCGGCCAGCTCCCGGCTTTCCGGCAGTTTGTAATAGGCCGGATCATCACCGTGCATGTTCTGGTTCAGGCGTTTCATGATGTCGGTGAACGAGGCAACGTGCACGACTTCCGGTTGGGTGCGGTACCAGCTGACAAACCGGTCGACTTCTTCGAGGAAGGCGGGGTCGGTGATACCGTATTCGTTGCCGGATTCCAGCTTGTATTCGATGAAGTTCATGCCAAAGCCATGGGCTTCCGCCGTTTCAGTGGTGATGCGCAGCGGGATTTCCTTGCCGAAATAACCAACGCTGTCGTCATTGAGTTCGTTCAGGAAAATGCATCCACTCAACACGCTTGAGACAGCCAGGGTGCCAAAGAAAACCTTGCGGGGGCGCGCGATCACCCAGTTTGCCGCCGACGCGTGGAATTTGTCTTCGTGCTGTTCGGGTTGCCCCTTGTGTGGCCTGGCCAGCCAGATCGCCAATGCCGGCAGCAATGTATGCGCCAGCACATAGGCAAACACGATGCCCATCGCGGAGATGTAGCCGAATTTGACAAAGGGTGGCGAGTCGCTGGTGCACATACCCAGGAACCCGACGGCAGTGGTGAAACTGGTCAGGAAAATAGCCCGCAGGTTGCTGCTCAAGCTGGCCACCATGGCGTCTTGCTTGCTCAGTCCCTCGCGCAGCTTGATCGAATATACGCCCAGCAAGTGCACGCTCTCTGCCACCGCCAGCGTCATGATGATCAGGGGCGACATGGCACTGATATTGTCCAGCGTGACACCCAGCAGACCGACAGAGCCAATCGTCAGCACGATCGAGAGGATGATGACTATCAACGTCACCACGGTATTCGATGCGGAACGTGTCATCAGGCCCGTGAGCACCAGAATCACACCAAGCACACCAGGTATCAACGTACCAAAATCTTCGCTGGCCACCACGCTCATGTAGTAGTTGAACAAGGCAACGCCGGCCACATGAATTTCCATGCCGGGAAACCGTGTCCTGAACTCCGCCATGATCTCGTCAACACCGTTTTTCCCTTTCACCAGCTCTGGCAGGGCAATGGTCGGGTCGCCGGGTAGTTCCAGCGTTATTGACACCAGGGACGCATCCCCATTGGGGCTGATGAGCTGTTTCACCAGCATGGGTTCATTCAATGCGATGTCGCGGATACGCTTGGTGTTGGCATCATCGCCGGCGTAGTCATCGGGGACCAGGTTTTCGACGATCAATTCATCTTCGCTGGCATGCGTGTGCTGATAGTTGCTCAAGGAATCAACACGTATGGAGTAGGGCATTTTCCACGACTTGTCAGTCAGCCAAACCAGTGACGACAAGCCCTCTTTTGTGAAAATGTCCTTGCTTTTCGGCGCAACGAAAAAAACGACGTTTTCTACCTTGCTAAAGGTCTTTTCAAGGTTTTCGAATGCTGCCAAATGAGGATCATCGGGTGAAAAAAACACTTTATAGTCTGAAACATAGTGTAATCTTGCGAACCCCAGCGCGGTGATGCCCAGCATGACCAGACTGGCAATGAAGAGTAATACCCTGTGTTTGACCAATAATTCGGCAATTCTTTGATTCATCGGAAAATTTCCATTCCGTAAGCGATGATGCGCAGGAAACCCATTCGTTAAGACTAGTAGGCTCCTGAACTGATGCTGTGGAGTTTTTCATGGACCGTCGGGGGCCTATGACACAGCGGTGGCAAATCATCACTGTTTTGGTGAGGATTCGGAACCGTCAGGTTTTATTTTATTGGCAACAAATACTTGGTACGCGACAGACGCTTTTTTCAGGGAGCCGGCGTGGTTTTTCGCCGGCGTGCTAGACTAAAAGGATGTTTATTTTTCCCATGTTTCCATTCATGAATCGCTCCAATCTCATACAGGTTGCATTTTATCCCTCCGTGGTATTGGGGGCGTTGTTGTTGCATTTTGCGATAATAGCGTCAGGTTTGCTACCCATGCTGGTGCCATCGCTTGTCGCCACGTTTGTGCTTGGCTTTGTTTTCTATGCAGAAAGGAAGCTGCCTTTCCGTGAGGATTGGCTCACTCCGAAGGCGCCAAATGAAGTCATGCTGGATGCTGCGTCAACGCTTGTGCTCCTGCCAATCGTGATGACTGCGTCCGAATACTTCTGGAAAACCCTGGTGCCCCACGTCGATCTGTGGCCCGAGGATGCTCCCCTGTTCGCACGGGTGGTGCTCGCTGTATTGATTGCTGAATTCTTCTTTTATTGGGCGCATCGCGCAAGCCACGAAGTTGCCCTTCTTTGGCGCTTTCATGTGGTTCACCACAGGGCCAAACGCGTGTATTGGCTTAATAGTGGGCGACTGCATCCTGTCGATGCCATGCTTGATTTCTTTGTGTATTTTTTCCCGATTATCGTGATTGGTGTTGATCAGGAAGTGTTCCTGATCTTCCTGACCCTGACCATGACGACGGGCGTTCTGGAACATGCAAATGTGAATTTCCGGGCGGGTGTGCTGAACTATGTTTTCAACACCGCAGAGCTGCATCGCTGGCATCATTCCACGACCATCGATATTTCGAAGAAGAACTGCGGCAAGATCCTGAGTGTGTGGGACATCGTTTTTGGCACCTTTTATTTGCCAAAACATCATGATGGCATTGAAAGGGTAGGCGTCGAAAGTTGAGCCATTCCCGCTCAACCGGGTGGAAAGGGCTGGTCGCTTGATACATTGAATTCCGGGTTAATTGAAAGAGGTACCATGACGTGGGTGATCTGATAAATACGCGTGCATTTATAGAAGGCTGCCTCGATGAGCGGCAAGTGAAGGCCTTCAGTCGCATGAAAGAGAGGCTTGAGCCGTCGTTCTGTGGTTGGGCTGACAAGCAATACGAAATTCTGGAGGCGCTCCCTGTTTGGGACGCTGTACTCGTCGATACGCTGAGCAAGGTCGAGATTCCGGAGGGATTGGTATGCGAGTTCGGGGTGTGTACCGGAACGTCCACCAACGCCATCGCCAAGAGCCTGTCTTCGCGCGAAGTCTATGGTTTCGACTCTTTCGAAGGGTTTCCGACGGACTGGATTATCGGTGACGTGCGCGTGCCAAAGGACATGCTGGCCATCGATCAAACCAAACTCAAATTCGAGCCGAATGTACGATTGGTCAAAGGCTTTTTCGGTGATTCCTTGCCGCAGTTCTTCCAGACGCGGAATGACAAGGTGGCACTGATGCACATCGATTGTGACACCTATGATTCGACGAAAGATATCTTGATCAACACGAAGGACAGACTGCAGGTGGGTACGGTCATCGTTTTCGATGAAATCCTCGGCGACATGGGCCTGGAAAACGAGATGCTGGCCTTGTGGGATGAACTCAAGCAAAAAGGGTTCGACTTTGAGTGGATCAGCCGGGGTGGCCACTGCTGGACGGCGGAAACGCAGGCTTTTTTCAAGACGGTGAAGCGCCCCAATCCGATGTACACGTTGAAGTTGGCGTTTTACAATCCGGGCTCGGTGATCAGTCACCTGATGAACAAGAAAAAAGTGGAGGAGGCACTGTCGGCCGCCGCCATTCGTATTACCCGCTTGCCCTGAGCGAGCGTTCCCGTCGCGATGTCACGCTTGCAGACATGAATTTGCAGCGCGTGTGATTGATGCTGATTTCGGTGGGCGGGGAGCAAATCCTCGCCGCCGACTTATCTTTCGAATTCCTCAGAAATACGTGCGGTAACTGTACTCCACCAGCAGGGCATTCACTTCAGATTGGGTATGATATCCAGCGTAGGGGTTGTAGACCGCGTTGTCTGGGCCCATATAGTTGACGTTGCTGCTGGTGTTGTTGCGAGCCGAATTTTTCGAACTCATGAAACCAATGCTCAAGTCCGTTTCCACGTCTTTTTCCGGGCGGAAAGACACGCCTGTTCCCACCAGGAATGCATCGCCAAAAGGGGCAAGAAAATCCGATTTGTCTGACGGAATGGCTGACGGGCGATCCTCATAACCGACACGGAATGCCCATTGCGGGGTATGCTGATATTCCAGCCCGACCGCCCAGCTCCAGGTGTCTTCATAATGGCGAGGGAACGCAATGTACGTATCGGCCACTTGCTCTGGTGCCATGCTGGCAAGAATGCCAAGGAAATCTACCTGGCGATCAAAGACGATTTTCAATTCATCCCAGGATGAGGTTTGGGTGAATTTGGCATCCAGATTCACCTTCAGCTGCGGCGTTACCCGGGCGCTGATGCCCGTGGCAAAATGCGCGGGTATGGGCAGTTCCAGTGTGGCGGTGCCATCCTCTTCAGGAATACCCCTTGGTAGCCCCATTGCCTCGATCAGCAAATTACCCCCGGGTGAATTCTCCAAACCGTTGAAGAATGCCTGCCAGTCGTTTCCGTAAATCATGTGGTAGTCACCCTCCATCCTGGCGTTGGTGCCACTTTGAATAGCCGCACCCCAGGTTAACCACGGCGTGGCTTGCCAGAGTACTCCCAGGTTGAAAGAAGGCGACCAGAACGTGTCCAGTTCGAGTTCAAGTTTTCCTACATCAGTGAATGGGCCGAGCTCACCGTCGCAAAGGTTAACCAGATAGTTGAAAAAATTATCGTCCGGATCGACGGCGCACTGGTCTCCTGCCAGTTGATTGACCGCTGCCAAAACGGTACTCGGTGTACGGAAATACATGCTCATGCCCATGCCGGTGTAATTGAAACTGATACCGCCCCCCACAGACCACTCGTTATTGATCTTCCAGGCGACCGTGGGTGAAAACAGCGTGAGATGCGTCAATCCGAGGGCGGTTCCCTGATAGCGCAGCGGATCATCCTCGTCACGCCTGTAGCCAACCATCATGGGCGCAAACAATGCATTGGCAAACGTCAGGCGGCCTTCTGGTGACGTTATTGAAACACCCCCGACCGGTGCAATCATCAGTGGAATGTCAGTGAGTCCAAGCCAGGGCAGCATGGCAGATACGTCGCTCGTATTTGACGATCCGCTGGCAACAGGATCTTGCATGCCACTTTGATCCAACGCCGCCTGATATTCATCGGATCGTTCGAGCTCACCGCTCACGGAATAGCGGCTGCCAATGATTTTCAGTTGATACTGTCGGCCTTTGAGCTGTGTCAATCCGGCAGGATTGAAATGAATGGAATCAATGGCAGGAGGGTCTGCTGTCACAGCATTGGCAAGGCCCAGCGCCTTGGCATTGCCGACCGTGAGATTCTGTGCGAGTTGTGCCCAGGCATGATGGCTGGTTTGCATCAATAACAAGCCCATTGTCAGAGAGGCTGGGCTCGCACGTAACCTGATTGACATGATCCAACTCCGGCTTTTCCCTGATAGGCAGGAGCTGGACTTTAAATCATAAATTTACTCGCATAGTACTCGCGTTCAGGGTTACCAGAATATTCCCAGGAGTCGTCCTGCACTGTCTATCAGGCTCAAGCAGGCAATCCAGGCTTCTTCGAGGCTGCAAAGGCTGGAACCCGACAAATGCCTTTCGGCCTGGGATGCCAGGGCGTTCTGGGCCAGTGGGCAACGGTGTTGCAGACAAAAGTCATGGATGTACTCGTCAAGCAGCATTAACTGACGGGGTCCGTTGGGTGGGGCGACCTGTTGATCCTGAGTGAAGGTAAAGCCCTTGAATTGCCAATCTGTGACGTCCCCTTGTCTGGCTATTTGTAATTGGGCGATGGTGCCCAACTGTTGCCAGAACGAGGCCGAATAACCACGGAAATTTCCGAGCGAATAGAAAATAATGCCCTTTCTGAGGGCCCCCTCCGCCGTCAGCTTGCATCCCCGTGCGTCTATCAAAGTGGACAACTCGCTACCGAGGGATTGCTCGTAACCATTGATGAAGCAAATTTCGGCGGGTTGAGGCACATGCGTGTGTGCACCAATGATGATGTCTGCACCGGCAGCGACCAGTGCATGCGCAATGTCGATTTGTACTGCATCAGGATACATGACGTGTTCCCGCCCCCAGTGCAGGCTAATGACCTTGAGGTCTACATTGGCGGCCTCCATGTCAGAGAGCACCTTCCTGAAGGGGGCAAGATCGATATCCTCAAACGTTTTCAAGCGCGCAAAAGGTACAGATGCAACGCCCTCCAGCATGGGCGTTAACTGCATGTGGCTGGATTCAAGTTTCGCCGGGTTGTTCACGAAACTGGTGGCTGCGAAATAGCCGACACGAATTCCCGATCGCTCCAGGGTTGCAAAAGAGGGATGATTGCCTGGCCGATGAATGCCGTGGTAGGCGATGGCTTGCTGATTCAGTGCTTCAAAGGTGTCTTCAATGGCGTCGTCGGGATAGTCGACGATGTGATTGTTGGCGAGGGACACGATGGAGAGCAGGTTGCGTCCATTGTCATCGCGAAACCCGTTCAGGATTTCCGGTGTCGAATTCATCATGAACAGGCTGTCGGGGGGCAAGGAATAGCGTGGCGATATCAGCGTTTCAAGATTGGCTGTGATCAGGTCGAATTGCGACAGGAATTGCAGGGTGGCCGGGCTGATCGAGTGCTGCTGTTGGGCAGGCATGCGCATCAAGTCACCCATGGCGGCCAGGGTGAATTGCTTGTCCCCGG